>CAMVKW010000025.1:0-51623 GCA_947168155.1 uncultured Lachnospiraceae bacterium
CATTTGTAGAACCTACTCCAGAACCAGTAGTTGAGCCAGAACCAGTGGTTGAACCTGAGCCAGTAGTTGAAGAAACATATGAGCCAGAACCTGTTGTGGAAGAGGTTGAGGACGAGTTTGTTCCTGAAGTAGAAGTTGAGGAAGAGTATGTTCCTGAGGTAGAGGAAGAAATTCCAGAGCTTGAGGAAGAAGAGGAAGAGACATTTGTAGAACCTACTCCAGAACCAGTAGTTGAGCCAGAACCAGTGGTTGAACCAGAACCTGTAGTAGAGGAAACATATGAACCTGAGCCAGAACCAGTGGTTGAGCCAGAGCCAGTTGTAGCAACAACTGCTAAGGATGATCTTCCAGAGTTCAAGCGTTCATACATGATTGATGATGCTCCTTCAATCGATTTCTCCAAGTTTGGTTCGGATTTATTCCCTGGACTTAGCAAGGAAGAGGTTAAGGTAGAGAACAAGTTTAATGAGGTTATTAAGACTGAGGGCGAAAAGCTTGATGAAGGTCTTAAAGAAGAAGAAGCAAAACTTAAGGAAGCAGAAGCACTTCTTGCTTCCCTGGGTATAAAACTATAAGAGTTTAGCAAAAGACATAAGGAGGTAGTAGCACCGTGGCTGTTGATCAGAGAGAGGCGCTAATCGCTGCTGTTCGAGCACAGGTTGAGAAGGAACGTGCAGAAAAGCAGAAAAAGCTCGAAAGAGAACAAGAAGCTATGGCTTTTTCTAAGAAAAAGTCTGGCGACAAGAAGGATGAGGGGCACAAGAAGTATAAGACTCTGTCCCCTGAAGAGCTTGCTCGTATTGAGGAGAAAAAGAGAAGAAAGAGAGCAGAGGAACTGGGTATTCCTTACGAACCAGAAGAGAAGGAAGAAACAAAAGCCGAAGAAGCTGCTCCAGAGACAAAAGAAGCTAAAGCTGAAAAAGATGATGATCTTGACAAGACAGATGTACTTAGGGGTGGTCTTGGCGGAATCACAGGCGGAGATAAGAAAGAAGGCGGACTTGGAGACATCCCATCAGGCGGCGGACTTGGCAGCGCTGGACTGGGTGGTGGTCTTGGTGCGACTCTTGATAAAGATGGATCCGACAAAGTAACTGTTGTAGATGGTTCTGATGAGAGTAAGTATTCATTCTCTGCAGATGGAACTAAGACAGTTAGTGAAGATAGCGGATGGGTTCAGGATAAGAAGGATGATGGTTTCAATACTCTTGATGTTGACCTTGACAGTATCATTCCTACAAATAGAACTACACCTACAGACGATGTAGATGCTATGTATGATATCGACGATGATGATTCTCCATTTGCCGCTCAGGCATCTGAGATGGATGGCTTCCAGGATATTGATGAGAATAAGAAAGAGCCAAAAGAAGATCATACTATCGAAGAGAAGAATGCTAAACTTGAAGAAGAAATTAAAGAAGATAAGAAGCGTAAGAAGAAAGCTTCCAGCAGCATAGATGATCAGGAAAGAAGACTTGCTGCTGCAAGAGAAAAGGCTGCTGCTCGTAAGAGGGCTGAGTTCGAGAAGGAACGCGCAGCTGATGCCGAAGCTAAGGCTGAAGAGGCTAAGGCAGAAGAAAAGCATGAGATGACTCCAGAAGAGGAAGCTGCTCATGCTGAAAGAAGAAAGAAAGCCGAAGAAGAATACAAGAAGAAGGCTGAAGAGAAAGCAGAGCGTGAGGCTGAAGAGGCTGCCAAGAAAGCAGAAGAACTTGCTGAGAAGCGTAAGAAGCTTGAAGAACAGAGACAGAAGGCTGCTGAACTTGCTCGTAAGGAAGCTGCAAAGGCTCAGCGTCAGAAGTATAAAGAAGAGGCAGAAGCTGAGGTTGCAGAAGCTAAGGCTGCTGTAGAAGAAGCTGAGAAAGCTCTTAAGGAAGCAAAAGAAGCTGCAGATAAGCCTGTTGAAGTTAAGGTTGTTAAGTCTGAGGCTGAAGAGGAAGCAGAAGCTAAGGTTGAAGCTGCTATAAAGGCTAAGGAAGAAGCTGAGGCTGCTGTTAAGGCTGCAGATGCTGATATTGAGGCTGCAAAGGATAACGTTAAGGCTAAGGAAGCAGACGTTGAAAGTGTACAGGCTGAAATTGAAGCTGCAGAGAAGAAGGCAGAAGAAGATATTGAGGCTGCAAAGGCTGAAGCAAGAGGTGGCATAGCTGATATCAAGGCTAAGATTCTTGAAGAAGCAAGTGCTGCAGCAGAACTTCTTATTAGAAATAAAGCGGCAGAAGAAGCTAAGTCAAGAGAAGCTGATGCAGAAGCTCAGATTCTTGAGGATACTAAGAAATTTGATGACGAAGCAGCATCACTTAAGGCAAGCATTGAAGATGCAAATGCTGAATTAGATGCCGCTGAGACAAAGGTTGCTGAGAACGAATTCAATATCGAAGCAGCTAAGGCCGAGATTATATCTGCAGAAGACAAGGTTAAACTTGCTGAGGCAGAGCTTGAATCAGCAGAGACTGGTGTTCAGTCAGCTAAGGATAATGTTGAACTTGTTAAGGGTTCGGTTGAGACAGCAAACGCTGATGTAGCAAGTGCTGAGAAAGAGGTAACAGCTGCAGAGACTGAAGTTGCAACAGCTCAGGCTGCTGTAGAGGAAGCTGAAAAGGTTCTTGCAGATGCTAAGGCTAAGGAAGAGGAAGCAAGAGCTGTAGTTGAATCCGCAAAGGCAAAGGTTGCAGATGCTCAGGCTAAGGTTTCTGAAGCTGAGGCAAAGGTTGCAGAGGCTGAGGGTAAGGTATCTGAGGCAGAAGCAAAGGTTGAGACATGCAAGGGTGAAGTTGAAGCATACAAGGCTTCAGTTGAAGTTGCTGTTAATGCTAAGGCTGCTGCAGAGGATGAGCTTAAGAAATCTCAGGAAGCTGTTGAAGATAAGAAACAGGCTATTAAGAATATCGAGCAGGATATCGCTGCAATCGATGATAAGAAGACAAAGGCTGCTGATGAGAGAAGAAGTGCTCTTGAGGCTGCAAATAAGGAAGCTGAGGCTGGTATAGCTGCTGCTATAGCTGAAGCAATTGCTAAGGCAGAGGATGAGGCCGCTGAAAAGGCTGAGACTGAAGCTGATGAAAAGGCTGAGCAGAGTGTTAAGAGTATTGAAGATGCTCTTCAGAACACAAAGGCTGATATTAATGCCAGAGTTAATGCTGCTAAGGACGAAGTTGCAAAGGCAGAGCTTGGTGTTAAGGTAGCTGAAGATAATAAGAAGAAACTTGAAGATGAAGCTAATGCTAAGCAGGCTGAAATTGAAGCTGCAAAGGCAGAGCTTGAAGCAGAGCAGAAGAAGTCTAAAGAGAAGGCTGAAGCTGAAGCTAAGGCTGGAAAAACTGATGTTGCTGCATTTGAGAAGGCACTTGAGGAAGCTAAGGAAGCTGTTAAGGCTGCTGAGAAGAAGGCTGCTGATGTTGACAGTATGGAGGTTGATCTTACTCAGATCGCTCCTGGTTCAAGACTTCCACTTGCTGCTACTTATCTTGAGAAGTATCTTGGTATCGAAGGATCAGCTGATGAGATTGTTGAAACATTCAACGATATCGCAGCAAATATGGAACAGACCATCAGATCAAGAAATATCGTTATTCTTGGACAGTATGGATTCGGTTCAGTATCAGTTGGTGAAGACTTCGCACGAAGCTTCTATGATATGGGTATCTGTAGTGCAAGAACAATAGCTAAGATTAAGGCTGCTGCTCTTAATAGGATGTCACTTGATAAGATTAAGCCTAATATGGAGAAACTTGCAGGTGGATGTCTCGTTATTGAGAATGCTGGTCTTGTTGCACCAGAGAGACTGGTTGAGATCGTTAAGCTTTCAGCTAAGGATGTAAACGACTTCGTTGTTATCCTTACAGGTGAAATCGATTCTATCTCAAGACTCTTTGGCGAAACAGCTGAAGTTGTTTCTGAGTTTGAGTACCTGATCGATATGACAAAAATCGAGAAGAGCGATATGGTCAAGGTTGCACTTGGTTATATCAAGCAGAGAGGTTACAAAGCTTCTGATGATCTTGAGTCCAAGATTGAAAATATCCTTATGGGTATGGAACAGGGTAACCTGGATAGAATGATTACAGCAATTGATGAAGCAATTGCTAAGAGTGATGCTAGAAATGACAGCAAGAAAATGATAATCCCTAAGGATTTTGATTAAGACTAAAGTGGTGCTAGTATGTATCGTATTGACGTTGGTTTAGACCTGGGAACATCTAAAGTATGTGTTTATATGAGAGATAAAGGTATTGTAATCAATCAGCCTTCAGTTCTCGCATATGAAAAGAAAGAAAAAAGAATCATCGCAGTTGGAAAAAAAGCTAAGCGTATGCTTGGTAAAACAGCAGATGATATAATTGTTGCCAGACCTATTAAAAATGGAGTTATCTCTGAATATGCTCTTGCAGAGCGAATGGTAAAAGCGTTTGTAAAGAATGCACTCCGTAAGAGAAGAATACTGGGAAGACCTAATATTTGTGTAGCTGTACCTCAGGGAATAACAGAGGTAGAGAGACGAGCAGTAGAAGATGCTATCGTAAAGACAGGTGCTAAAGAAGTTTTCCTCCTGGAATCACCTATAGCGGCAGCTCTTGGAACTGGTGTAGATATAATGGAAACCATGGGACATATGGTTGTAGATATTGGTGGTGGAACTACTGATATTGCAGTTATATCTGCTGGAGATATATCCTACGGTGTATCTCTTAAGGTTGGTGGAGATGATTTCACAGAAGCAATTGCCAGGTATGTTCGTCGTAAGTACAGTATAGAGCTGGGTGAACAGACTGCAGAAGATGCGAAGATAGAAATAGCCAGCGTAATAGAACGAAAGGTTGATTCTTCTTACGAGATAAAGGGTAAGAACATGGTTAATGGACTTCCAGTAAGGCTTGACCTTGGAGCCAATGAAACTGTGGAAGCTCTTGAAGAAATAACCAGTCAGATAATCGATGGCATTATACAGGTTATTGAGAAGGCTGAACCGGAGCTTGTAGCTGATGTGGCTAAAGAAGGAATACTTCTTTCTGGTGGTGGTAGTCTAATCTATGGTATGGACAGATTGATATCTGACAAAACTGGTATCAGAGCTGTAATAGCTGATGAACCTGAAAATGTAGTTGCAGCCGGAGCCGGAATGGCAGGTGAATACATCATGGTTCAGGATGAAGAGGATAGAAAATAATCCTCAAAAGTAATAATTAAACTGATTTATAAAAGGCATTTTATCCAAAAGATAAGGTGCCTTTTTCAGTTTACTGTATAAAACGCCAAAACACACTATATAGTGTGTTTATTTGATTGACATACACATTATATAGTGCTACATTTTTGAGTGTTGATTTAGTTTTTTATTTCATAAATAAAATATTTGAAAGAGGATGAAGACGTGCAAAAAGATATCATGCTAGATTATGAAGAGTGGGATGGATTTACTGGAAGATTATGGAAAGAGGAGTGTAACGTTAGAGAATTCATTACCTATAACTATACTCCATATACTGGAGATGAAAGCTTCCTGGAAGGTCCAACTGAGGCAACCAATAAGCTTTGGGAAAGACTTCAGGAGCTCCAGAAGGAAGAACGTGATAAGGGTGGAGTTCTGGATGAGGAAACAGATGTAGTTTCTACTCTTACTTCATATGGTCCTGGATATATAGATGAATCCATGAAAGACCTTGAACAGATAGTGGGTCTTCAGACAGATAAACCACTTAAGAGAGCATTTATGCCATTTGGAGGAATCAAGATGGCAGAAGAGTCTCTTACAATGTATGGATATGAACCTAATAAGGATCTTCATAAAGTATTCACTGAGTATCATAAGACTCATAATCAGGCAGTATTTGATGCATATACAGATGAAATGCGTGCCGCCAGAAGAAGTCATATTATAACAGGACTTCCTGATACATATGGTCGTGGACGTATAGTTGGTGATTATAGAAGAATTGCACTCTATGGTATTGATCAGCTTATAGAGTGGAAAACTGAAGATAAGAAGAATTGCGGTCATGGAGTTATGACTGATGATATTATTCGACTTCGTGAAGAGCTTGCTGAACAGATTAAGGCTCTTGAAGGTATGAAGAAGATGGCAGCTGCTTATGGCTGTGATATATCTCGCCCAGCAAAGAATGCAAAGGAAGCTGTTCAGTGGCTTTACTTTGGATATCTGGCTGCAGTTAAAACTCAGAATGGTGCAGCTATGTCTGTTGGCCGTGTTTCTACATTCCTTGATATATATATAGAAAGAGATCTGAAGAAGGGCATTATAACAGAGCAGCAGGCTCAGGAGCTTATTGATCATCTTGTTCTCAAACTTCGTATGGTTAAGTTCGCCCGTATTCAGTCTTACAATGAACTGTTTTCAGGTGATCCTGTATGGGCTACGCTTGAGGTTGGTGGAATCGGTATGGATGGCAGACCACTTGTTACAAAGAACTGCTACAGATTCCTTCATACACTTGAGAATATGGGTCCTTCACCAGAACCAAATCTTACAGTGCTTTATTCTTCACAGCTTCCAGAAAGCTTCAAGAAGTATGCTGCGAAAATATCTGTAGATACAAGTTCTATACAGTATGAGAATGATGATGTTATGAAACCAGTATGGGGAGATGATTATTCTATCTGCTGCTGTGTGTCAGCAACTCAGACTGGTAAGGAAATTCAGTTCTTTGGAGCCAGAGCTAACCTTGCTAAATGTCTCTTATTCGCTATCAACGGTGGCGTTGATGCAAAGTCCAGAGTTCAGGTTGGCCCAGCTGCCAGACCAATCACATCAGAATATCTTGATTATGATGAAGTTATAGAAAGATTTGAATTCATGCTGGATTGGCTTGCAGGACTCTATGTAAATACACTTAACCTTATTCACTATATGCACGACAAATATTATTATGAGGCTGCCGAGATGGCTCTTATAGATACAAATGTGCGTCGTACATTTGCAACTGGTATAGCGGGCTTTTCACATGTTATCGATTCACTTTCTGCTATTAAGTATGCAAAGGTTAAGGTTATTCGTGACGAGGAAGGCTTTGCTGTTGATTATCAGACAGAGGGAGACTTCCCTAAGTACGGTAATGATGATGACAGGGCTGATAATATTGGTGTTTGGCTTCTTAAAACATTCCTTACAGATATTAAGAAAAGACATACATATCGTAACTCTGAGCCAACAACATCAATCCTTACAATTACTTCTAATGTAGTATACGGAAAGTTTACAGGAAGTCTTCCTGATGGACGTAAGGCTTGGACACCACTTGCTCCTGGAGCAAACCCAAGCTACGGAGCAGAAACTTCAGGTCTTCTTGCATCTCTTAACTCTGTTGCTAAGATTCCTTATGTATGGGCTCTTGACGGAATATCAAATACACAGTCCATGAACCCTTCAGCTCTTGGTAATACAGAAGAGGAGAGAGTTCAGAATCTTGTAAATGCAATGGATGGTTACTTTGATCAGGGGGCACATCACCTGAATGTAAATGTATTCAGCCGTGAAACTCTTGAAGATATAATGGAGCATCCTGAAAAACCAGAATATGCTAACTTTACTATCCGTGTATCTGGTTATGCAGTTAAGTTCATAAGTCTTACAAGAGAGCAACAATTGGATGTTATAAATAGAACATTCCACGAGAGTTTATAATTCGTTCTTATTAAATATATAGTAAATGGAAAATTAAATGGATAAAACATTAGGATATATTCATTCAATCGAAAGCTTTGGTGCAGTTGACGGCCCTGGACTTAGATTTATAGTCTTTCTCCAGGGCTGTAATATGCGTTGCAAATATTGCCATAATCCAGAGACCTGGTTCACACTTCCGAATGAGAAGAATAAAGCTTTTCTAGAGTCACATGGTATAAAGGTAGAAGAGCGTACTGCTGAAGATGTTCTAAAGCAAGCTTTAAGATATAAAACCTACTGGAAGAATGGTGGCGGTATCACTGTTAGTGGAGGCGAAGCCTTACTTCAGATAGATTTTGTAACAGAGCTTTTCCGTCTGGCGAAGCAGGAAGGTGTTAATACCTGTCTGGATACATCTGGAAATCCATTTACTTACGAAGAACAATTCTTAGAAAAGTTTAATACACTTTGTGAATATACAGATCTTTTCATATTAGATATCAAACATATAAATGAAGAAAAACATAAACAGTTAACTGGTTATTCAAATAAAAACATCCTGGATATGGCCAGGTATCTTTCCGATAAGGGAAAAGATATGTGGATTCGACATGTCCTTGTTCCTGGAATTACTATTGGTAATCTTTCCAATGAAACAAGTCCTAAAGAAGATGATGATAAATATCTATATGAACTTGCAGAGTTTATACAATCTCTAAATACAGTAACTAAGGTAGAAGTGCTTCCTTATCATAGACTTGGACTACCTAAATATGAATCTTTAGATATCCAATATCCTATTCCAGAAATTCTTCCTCCTACAGAAGAGCAGCTTTCTAAAGCACGTAAAATTCTGAGTATGGAATGATTTTTGTGTATTTTGTCTATTTTATCTAAAAATCCCTTGAAAATATTAACATTAGGTCAAGATGTTATTTGTTGCAATATTTATTGTGTTTATGATATTATTAAAAAGCGCGCGTAGGTCTTTACCTAGTTTAACACTTTAATGTGTGAAAGTGCGTGTTTCTCGTCTGATTCGAGATAACATTTATAATAAGTAACAATTAATTTATGTAACTATTAAATCAATATATTTTTATGGAGGAATAATCTATGTCAAAGAAAGTCGTACTCGCTGGCGCTTGCCGTACAGCAATCGGAACAATGGGTGGATCACTCAGTACAACCCCTGTAGTTGATCTTGGTTCAATCGTAATCAAGGAAGCACTTAATCGTGCAGGAGTTCCTGCAGATCAGGTTGACCATGTATACATGGGCTGCGTAATCCAGGCTGGTCAGGGCCAGAATGTTGCACGTCAGGCATCAATTAAAGCAGGACTTCCTGTTGAAACTCCAGCTGTTACAATCAACGTTGTATGTGGATCTGGTCTTAATGCTGTAAATATGGCAGCTCAGATGATCCAGGCAGGAGATGCAGACATAGTAGTAGCAGGTGGTATGGAGAATATGTCAATGGCTCCATTCGCACTTCCAAATGGTCGTTATGGTTATAGAATGACATGGCCATCAAACAGCCAGGGAGCACTTGTTGATACAATGGTTAAGGATGCACTTTGGGATGCATTCAATGATTATCACATGATCAAGACAGCTGATAATGTTGCAGAGCAGTGGGGACTTACAAGAGAAGAGCTTGATGAGTTTGCTGCAAATTCACAGCAGAAATGTGAAAAGGCTATGGCAGAGGGCGCTTTCAAGAGAGAAATCGTTCCTGTAGAGATTAAGAAGAAGAAAGAGACAGTTGTATTTGATACAGACGAGAATCCTCGTGCAGGTATCACAGCTGAGGGTCTTTCAAGAATGAGAGCAATCAATCCAGACGGATATGTTACAGCTGGTAATGCGTCAGGTATCAATGATGGTGCTGCAGCTATCGTTGTTATGTCTGAGGAGAAGGCTCAGGAGTTAGGCGTTAAGCCAATGGCTACATTTGTAGCAGGTGCACTTGCAGGTGTTGCTCCAGAAATCATGGGTGTTGGACCTGTTGCAGCTACAAAGAAGGTTATGGCTAAGGCTGGATATAAGATTGAAGACTTTGATGTTATCGAGGCTAACGAGGCATTCGCTGCACAATCAGTTGCAGTAGGTAAGGAACTCGGAATTGATGTTGAGAAGCAGCTTAACCCACGTGGTGGTGCTATCGCACTTGGTCACCCAGTTGGTGCTTCAGGATGTCGTATCCTTGTAACACTTCTTCACGAGATGGAAGATATGGACCTCAAGAAGGGTCTTGCAACACTTTGCATCGGTGGTGGAATGGGTTGCGCTACAATCGTTGAGCGATAAGCAAGTATAAGCAGGCTGCGGTTAAGTTTGCAGCCCAGATAGGAGAGAATAAAAATGGCAGAATTCGTAACATATGAGCAGGACGGCTTTGTTGGTGTTATAACAATCAACCGCCCACAGGCACTCAATGCTCTTAATTCACAGGTTTTAAATGACCTTGAGGAAGTATTTAACTCAGTTGATTTAGATACAACTCGTGCACTTGTGCTTACAGGAGCAGGTGAGAAATCATTTGTTGCTGGAGCTGATATTGGAGAAATGTCAACACTTACAAAAGCTGAAGGTGAGGCCTTCGGTAAAAAGGGAAATGACATCTTTAGAATGATAGAGACATTCCCTATCCCTGTAATTGCTGCAGTAAATGGTTTTGCTTTAGGTGGTGGATGTGAGATAGCAATGAGCTGTGATTTCAGATTCTGTTCTGATAATGCTATCTTTGGTCAGCCAGAGGTTGGTCTTGGAATTACACCAGGTTTTGGTGGAACTCAGAGACTTGCTCGTATAGTTGGTGTAGGAATTGCTAAGCAGCTTATCTACACAGCACGCAACATCAAGGCTGAGCAGGCTAAGGCTATCGGACTTGTAAATGATGTATTCCCACAGGAAGAGCTTCTTGAGCAGGCTAAGAAGGTTGCAGGTATAATTGCTGCAAATGCTCCTATAGCTGTTAGAAATTGCAAGAAGGCTATAAACGATGGTCTTGATGCTACAATGGATGATGCTATTGTTATAGAAGAAAAACTCTTCGGCGATTGCTTTGAAACAGAGGATCAGAAGGCTGCAATGGCTAACTTCCTCGAGAAGGACAAAGAAAAGAAGCTGAAGGTTGTACCTTTCCAGAACAAATAATTTAGATACGAAGAATCTTAAATCAAAAATAAGAAGGAGAATTGATATGAAGGTTGGCGTAATTGGCGCAGGAACAATGGGACAGGGCATTGCTAAGGCATTTGCTCAGGTTGATGGATATGAAGTTGCACTTTGCGATATCAAGGCAGAGTGGGCTGAAGGCGGTAAGGATAAGATAGCTAAGGGCTATGCTAGACTTGTTGCTAAAGAGAAGATGACACAGGAGCAGGTTGACGGCATCCTTGCTAAGATCACTCCAGGTCTTAAGGAAGACATCTGTGCAGACTGTGATCTTATCGTAGAAGCTGCATTTGAGAATATGGAAGTTAAGAAGACTACATTTGCTGAGCTTGATAAGATCTGCAAGCCAGAATGCATTTTCGCTTCAAATACTTCATCACTTTCAATCACAGAGATTGGAAATGGTCTTACAAGACCTATGGTAGGAATGCATTTCTTTAACCCAGCAGACAGAATGAAGCTTGTTGAGGTTATTGCAGGTGTTAATACTCCAGAAGATACAGTTAAGAAAATTGTTGAGATAGCTGAGGCTATTGGAAAGACTCCAGTTCAGGTTAATGAGGCTGCTGGTTTCGTAGTAAACAGAATTCTCATCCCAATGATCAACGAAGCTGCTTTCATTAAGATGGAAGGTGTTTCAGATATCGCTGGTATTGATGCTGCTATGAAGCTTGGTGCTAATCACCCAATGGGACCACTTGAGCTTGGTGATTTCGTAGGACTTGATATTTGTCTTGCTATCATGGATGTTCTTTATGCAGAAACAGGCGACAGCAAGTATCGTGCATGTCCACTTCTTCGTAAGATGGTACGTGGCGGTAACCTTGGTGTTAAGAGCGGTATGGGATTCTATAAGTATAATGAAGACCGTACAAAGACTCCAGTTGATGCCCTGTAAGAAAAATATAAAACAAGATATAAATTTTATCGGAGGATAAATCATGGATTTCACACTTGATAAAAAGCATGAAATGGCCAGAAATCTCTTCAAAGAGTTTGCTGAAGCAGAAGTTAAGCCACTTGCTATGGAAATCGACGAAGAGCACAGATTTCCAAGTGAGACAGTGGAGAAGATGGCTAAGGCTGGATTCTTAGGAATTCCAGTACCAAAGGAATATGGTGGTCAGGGATGTGATGTACTTACTTACATCATGGCTGTTGAAGAAATAGCGAAGGTTTGTGCAACAACTTCAGTTATTCTTTCAGCACATACATCACTTTGTATCGATCCAATCCTTACATATGGTACAAAGGAGCAGAAGGATAAGTACGTAGCTGATCTTGCCACAGGTAAGAAGCTTGGAGCATTTGCTCTTACAGAGCCAGGCGCTGGTACAGATGCTCAGATGCAGCAGACAAAGGCTGTACTCGATGGAGATGAGTGGGTACTTAATGGTTCAAAGTGCTTTATCACAAATGGTAAGGTTGCTGATGTTTACATCGTAATCGCTGTTACAGGTATTGTTGAGAAGCGCGGTCGTAAGATGAAGGAGATATCTGCATTTATAGTAGAGAAGGGTACTCCTGGTTTCTCATTTGGTACTAAAGAGAACAAGATGGGAATCTGTGGTTCCTCTACATATGAGCTTATTTTTGAGGATGCTCGTATTCCTAAGGATGCACTTCTTGGTGCTCAGGGTAAGGGCTTTGGTATTGCCATGCATACACTTGATGGTGGCCGTATTGGTATTGCTGCTCAGGCTCTTGGTATTGCTGAGGGTGCTCTTGAGAGAACAGTTGCTTACACTAAAGAGAGAAAGCAGTTTGGTCGTTCCATTTCTGCATTCCAGAATACACAGTTCCAGCTTGCTAACATGGCTACTAAGGTTGAGGCTGCAAAGATGCTGGTTTACAAGGCTGCTATGAAGAAGCAGGAATTTGCTGATGGTGCAAAGGTTTCTTACAGCGTTGAGGCTGCAATGGCTAAGCTTTATGCAGCTGAGGTTGCTATGGAAGTTACCACTAAGGCAGTTCAGCTTCACGGTGGTTATGGTTACATTAAAGAGTATGAAGTAGAGCGCATGATGCGCGATGCTAAGATTACTGAAATATATGAGGGAACCAGCGAGGTTCAGCGCATGGTTATCTCAGGAAATCTGTTGGCATAAGGAGGGTACAGGCGTGAAAATAGTTGTTTGTGTAAAACAGGTACCTGATACAAAAGGTGGAGTAAAGTTTAAGCCAGATGGTACTCTCGATAGAAATGCAATGTTATCTATAATGAACCCAGATGATAAGGCAGGTCTTGAGGCTGCACTTCGAATCAAGGATGAGCAGGGTGCAGAGGTTACTGTAGTAACAATGGGTATGCCAAAGGCTGAAGATGTTCTTAGAGAAGCGATAGCTATGGGCGCTGACAAGGGTGTTCTTGTAACAGACCCAAGACTTGGTGGAGCTGATACATGGGCTACATCACAGACTATTGCTGCTGCTATTAGAAAGCTTGATTATGATCTTATAATTACAGGACGTCAGGCTATTGATGGAGATACAGCTCAGGTTGGACCTCAGATATCAGAGCATTTAGGAATTCCTGTAATTTCATATGCAGAGGAGATAAAGGTTGAGGGAGATTCAGTTGTAGTTAATAGACAGTATGATGACAGACATCATATCTTAAAGGCTCAGCTTCCTTGTCTTATAACAGCTCTTTCAGAGTTAAACGAGCCACGTTATATGACACCAGGTGGAATCTTCGATGCATTCGAGCAGGAGATAACTGTTTGGAACAGAGATGACCTTGATACATTGGAAGATGGTAATGTAGGACTTAAAGGTTCTCCTACACAGATTGCAAAAGCATCAGATAAGGTTGCTAAGGGTGCTGGTGAGAAGGTTGTACTTGATACAGCAAATGAATCAGCAGACTACATCTTTAACAAACTTGCAGAAAACTTTGTAATCTAATTAATTAAGTATAATAGGAGGACTTAAGATATGTCTTTAGAAGAATATAAAGGAGTATATGTCTTTGCCCAGCAGGTAGATAATCATATCGACGAGATAGTATATGAGCTTCTGGGAAAGGCTATGGAGCTTGCAAAGGACCTGGATACAGAAGTAACAGCAGTTCTTCTCGGCTCAGATATAAAAGATAAGGTTTATCACCTTGAAGAGCATGGTGCTGATAATGTTATTCTTATAGATGATCCTGAACTTAAGGATTATAGAACAGAACCATATGCACATGCGCTTTCAGAAGTAATTAATAAATATAAGCCAGATGTATTCCTCATTGGTGCTACAGCAATAGGCCGTGATCTTGGTCCACGTGTTTGTGCACGTGTTCATACAGGACTTACAGCTGACTGTACATCACTTGAGATTGGTGATTTCCCTCTTAATCCTATTCCAGGAAAAGAGCAGAAACACAATCAGTTACTGATGACAAGACCTGCATTTGGTGGTAATACAATAGCTACAATCGCTTGTCCAGAGTTCCGTCCACAGATGGCAACTGTAAGACCTGGTGTTATGAAGCGTTCACCAAAGGTTGTAGGAAGAACAGCTAAGCTTGAGGAGTTCAATCCTGGATTCACACCTAATAATTGCTATGTTGAGATTCTTGATATAGT
Organism: uncultured Lachnospiraceae bacterium; assembly: GCA_947168155.1. Classification (GTDB taxonomy): domain Bacteria; phylum Bacillota; class Clostridia; order Lachnospirales; family Lachnospiraceae; genus Eubacterium_Q. The sequence continues at coordinate 14,380 of CAMVKW010000025.1, forward strand.
TAAGGCTGTTAATCATGCAGTTGATATCCAGAAGGCTGATATACTTGTTGCTGGTGGTAGAGGAGTAGGTTCTGCAGAGAACTTTGCTATCCTTGAGGATCTTGCCAAGGCACTTGGTGGAGAGGTTGCTTGTTCCCGTGCCGTTGTAGATAATGGCTGGAAGCCAAAAGATCTTCAGGTTGGTCAGACTGGTAAAACAGTTCGTCCTAAAGTATATTTTGCAATCGGTATTTCTGGAGCTATTCAGCATACAGCTGGAATGGAAGAGTCAGATATGATCATTGCAATCAATAAGGATGAGACAGCACCTATCTTTGATGTAGCTGATTACGGTGTAGTTGGTGATCTTAATAAGATAGTTCCACTTCTTACAGAAGCAATTAATAATAAGAAAGCTGTAGAAGAGTAAAGATTTAAACGGTCAGTTTTTATAAAACTGGCCGTTTTTTTTGTTGCAATTTTGTTATGCTTATTACTTTGAAGCGCTCCTTTAGTTGCGGTTGCTAGTTTTATCGTTTATAATTATGGAGTAAAAAAACACAGATTGGAGAGTAATAGTATGGATCCAAGAAGTAGTAACAGACAGAAAACTACGACAGGGAATTCCAAGGGTGTTCATCGTCGTGGTGAAGGTTTAGGCACAGGTCCTGTTGGAAGACAGGATGCTTATGCTGGACGTAAAGCTAGTTCCGCTGGTGGAAGAGCTGCTAAAGTAGGTGGTGGCTCAGGTACACTCATCCTTATTATAATCATAGTATTTATGCTCATGAGAGGTAGTGGTTCGGGTGGAAATACTGGTAATACCAATAGCTTGGGTGGAACAACTAACAGTGTAACTACAAGCACAAGTAATGTTGGTAGTGGTTCTTCTGCAAGTTCGTTTGGTGATGTTGGTAGCTTATTCGGAGGTTTTTCCGGTGGTTCTACAACTACGGGTTGGCAGAATGGTCTTAATAACACAGGTAAGCTGAATAAAGAAGTTTCACCTAGTGCAAGAGAGAAGTATACAAAGATTCTTGGTGATGGTAAGGATACTGTTACTATAATGATCTTTATGTGCGGTACTGATCTTGAGTCACGTTCAGGAATGGCTTCTAATGACCTGGGTGAGATGGCTGCTGCAACAATACCTGATAACTTAAATCTTATTGTTTATACAGGTGGATGTAACGGATGGAAGACATCTGGTATCAGCAGTAGTAAAAACCAGATTTTCAGAGTTAAGAGTGGTAAGATGGAACTCCTTGAGGCCGATATGGGCGACAAGGCTATGACAGATCCTAATACTCTTGTAGAATTTATAGATTATTGTGCAGATAATTATCCTGCAAACAGACAGGCTCTTATTTTCTGGGATCACGGCGGCGGATCAATAACTGGTTATGGTTATGATGAGAAGCATAAGAATGCTGGCTCTATGGATCTTTCTGAGATAAATCAGGCGCTTAAATCTTCAGGACAGAAGTTTGACTGGATTGGATTTGATGCATGTCTTATGGCTACATATGAGACAGCTCAGATGTGTAGCAATTATGCAGATTATCTTATTGCTTCAGAGGAAACCGAGCCAGGTATTGGATGGTACCATACAAAGTGGGTAAATGCTATTGGTGAGAATACATCTATCCCAACTCTTGAGCTCGGACAGGCAATCGTTGATGGTTTTGTAGATGAATGTAATCGTAAGTGTGGCGGACAGAAGACTACACTTTCAGTTATCGATCTTTCAGAGTTCTCTGAGACAGTACCTTCTAAGCTGAAGGCTTTCTCAACATCTACAACAAATCTTATTAAGAGCGATAGCTTTAAGACAGTTTCTGATGCGAGAGCGGGTACAAGAGAGTTTGCAACATCTTCAAAGATTGACCAGATCGATCTTGTAAACTTTGCAAATTCAATCGGTACTGATGAATCTAAGGCGCTTTCAGATGCAATCCTTAGTGCAGTTAAGTACAACAGGACATCTAATACCATGACAAATGCTTACGGTGTTTCGATGTACTTCCCTTATAAGAAGGCATCTAAAGTAAATACTGTTTCAGCTATTAATAACGATATCGGTGTTGATAACGAATATAATAAATGTATGCAGGCATTTGCCGGACTTGAGACAACTGGTCAGGTTGCTGCAGGTGGTGAGGGCTCAGCCCTTGGTTCTCTTCTCGGTATGTCTAGCGGAAGTGGAACTACATCAGGTGGAGATGCTATTGGTACACTTCTGAATGCCTTCCTCGGTGGTGGAAAGAGCGTTCCTGGCATGGACAGTAAAGATGCTTCATTCATGAATGATAGCACTGTATATGATGCAGATGCTGCAGCAGACTATGTAGCTAAGAATCAGTTTGATCCTGGAAAGCTTATCTGGACAGAGAGAAATGATGGAACTCATGTTCTTAAGATGGAAAAAGAGGACTGGCAGCTTATTCAGAGTCTCGAAGTTAATATGTTCGTAGATGATGGTGAAGGCTATGTAGATATGGGTCTTGATAATCTGTATTACTTCACAGAGGATGGAGATCTGATAGGAGAGACTGATAATACTTGGTTCTCAATAGATAATCAGCCAGTTGCATTCTATTATGAGGATACAACAGAGACTGAAGACGGCGAGACCATCGTTACAGGACGCGTTCCTGCTTACGTAGATAATGTAAGATGTAATCTGATAATTGTATTTGATAATGCTCATCCAGATGGATATATCGCAGGAGCAAGATATGATTATACAGATGATATGAGCGAGATTGGAATAGATGATACAGCTGATATGACAACTGCTAAGGGTGTTACAGAGCTTGAAGCTGGTGCAAAGATAGATTTCATTTGTGACTATTATGACTATGATGGAAATTATCAGGATAGCTACATGCTTGGTGATACAGTAATCTATGGTGACGATCTTACATATAGTTATGAGGATGTTGGTTCAAAGTCAAAGATCACATATCTTTTAACAGATATCTATAACAGTGAGTACTGGACACCATCAATTTCTAATAACTAAATAGTTAGTTTTAAGTAAAAGAATATCCCGACCAGGAAACTGGTCGGGATATTTTTATTATTAAAACTATGTCTTTGTTATTTCTCAACTATAGATGTATGCCACTCCTGAAGTGAATGGATGTTTCCAAGATGACGCTTCTTCATGTGGTCAATTCCTTCTGCAGCTGCATGTCCAGCAGCAATAGTAGTGATATATGGAATCTTATACTTGATAGCTGACTTACGGATGTAAGTATCATCATGAACTGATTCCTTACCAGCAGGAGAGTTGATTATAAGCTGAATATCTCCGTTTGAAATATGATCGAGGATATTAGGTCTTCCTTCATAAAGCTTATTAACCTTCTCAGCTGGAATACCAGCAGCAACTATAGTCTCATATGTATTTCCTGTAGCAAGAATCTTGAATCCGTTATCATGAAGTATTCTTGCAACCTCTGGAGCCTCAGGTCTTTCACTCTTATTAAGAGATATAAGAACTGTCCCTTCCATTGGAAGCTCAGCCTTTGCAGCTTCCTGTGCTTTGAAGTAAGCACCACCGGCTGACTGTGATATACCCAGAACCTCACCTGTGGATCTCATTTCAGGTCCGAGGATTGGATCTACCTCTGGGAACATGTTGAATGGGAATACTGCTTCCTTAACTCCATAATAAGGAATTTCTCTTTCCTTAAGATCAGCAACAGGAGACTTACGACCTGTAAGTTCACTTGTAATAATATCAGTAGCAAGTGGTACCATACGGATACCGCAAACCTTTGATACAAGTGGAACAGTACGTGAAGCACGTGGGTTAGCCTCAAGAACATATACTACATCGTCTTCGATAGCATATTGCATATTCATAAGTCCAACTACATGCATTTCCTCTGCAATCTTACGTGTATATTCCTTAATAGTAGCAAGGTTCTTTTCTGAGATATGCTTTGAAGGAATAATACAAGCTGAATCACCTGAGTGAACTCCGGCAAGCTCTATGTGTTCCATAACAGCTGGAACATAAGCATGTGTTCCGTCTGAAATGGCATCTGCCTCACACTCCATAGCGTGATGTAAGAATCTATCAATAAGTATTGGTCTGTCTGGTGTAACACCAACAGCAGCAGCCATATAGTTAGCCATGCTGTCATCGTCGTAAACAACTTCCATTCCACGTCCACCAAGAACGTATGAAGGACGAACCATTACAGGATAACCAATCTCGTTAGCAATCTTTGTTGCTTCCTCAACTGTTGTAGCCATACCAGCTTCAGGCATTGGAATACCAAGCTTGTCCATCATTGCACGGAATTGATCTCTGTCTTCGGCAAGGTCGATAACCTCTGGAGAAGTACCAAGGATCTTAACGCCGTTCTTCTGAAGGTCACTTGCAAGGTTAAGTGGTGTCTGACCACCAAACTGTGCGATAACACCAACTGGCTTTTCTTTCTTATAGATTGAGAGTACATCTTCAAGAGTAAGTGGCTCGAAGTAGAGCTTATCAGATGTATCATAGTCTGTTGAAACTGTCTCAGGGTTACAGTTAACAATGATTGTTTCGAAACCAAGCTTCTTAAGAGACTTAGCTGCATGTACACAGCAGTAGTCAAACTCAATACCCTGACCTATACGGTTAGGACCACCACCAAGAATCATGATCTTTGGCTTGTCTGTACTAATCTCATCTTTATCTACGTCACAATATGTAGAGTAGTAGTAAGCACTGTCCTGAGTACCACTTACGTGAACACCCTGCCATGCCTCAACTACACCGATAGCTTCGCGAGCTTCGCGGATATCATCTTCAGCAACATCAAGAATCTCGCTGAGATACTTATCTGAGAATCCATCCTTCTTAGCCTGTGTAAGAGCCTCATCTGTAGGAACCTTACCTGAGAACTCACTTACAAGAGCTTCTTCTTCATCAACAAGTTCCTTCATCTGCTCAATGAAATACTTCTTAACCTTTGTGATTTCGTGTATCTCATCTACTGTAGCACCCTTGCGGATTGCTTCGTACATCTGGAAATGTCTTTCGCTTGAAGGAGTGATGAGTGCCTGAAGCAGCTGCTCCTTTGTCATGTCATTGAAGTTCTTAACATGTCCAAGACCATAGCGTCCTTTTTCAAGAGAACGGATAGCCTTCTGGAAAGCTTCCTTATAATTCTTACCGATGGACATTACTTCACCAACGGCACGCATCTGTGTTCCAAGCTTATCTTCAACGCCCTTGAACTTCTCAAATGCCCAACGAGCAAACTTGATAACTACATAGTCACCACCTGGTACATATTTATCAAGTGTTCCATATTTTCCACATGGGATTTCTGAAAGAGTAAGACCAGATGCCAACATAGCTGAAACAAGAGCTATTGGGAATCCGGTTGCTTTTGAAGCAAGTGCTGAAGAACGAGATGTTCTAGGATTGATCTCAATTACGATTATACGGTCACTTACTGGATCATGTGCAAACTGAACATTTGTTCCACCGATAACCTGTATAGCATCTACGATTTTGTAAGCCTGCTCCTGAAGTCTGTCCTGAACCTCCTGAGAGATTGTAAGCATTGGGGCAGAGCAGAAACTATCACCTGTATGTACGCCCATAGGATCAATGTTCTCTATGAAGCATACTGTTATCATGTTTCCTTCTTTATCACGTACAACCTCGAGCTCAAGCTCTTCCCATCCGCTAACACATTCTTCAACAAGAACCTGTCCTACGAGAGAAGCCTTAAGACCACGAGCACATACTGTTGCAAGTTCTTCTTTATTATATACCAGACCACCGCCGGCACCACCCATGGTGTAAGCAGGTCTAAGTACTACAGGGTAACCAAGTTCGCTTGCAATGCTGAGGGCCTCATCTACTGAATAAGCAACCTCTGAACGAGCAACCTCTACACCGAGAGAGTTCATAGTCTTCTTGAACTCAATTCTGTCTTCGCCTCGCTCAATTGCATCTACCTGTACACCGATAACCTTTACATCGTACTTATCAAGTACTCCTGCATCTGCAAGCTCTGCGCAAAGGTTAAGACCTGACTGTCCACCAAGGTTTGGCAGAAGAGCATCAGGACGTTCCTTTGCGATAATCGCCTCCAGACGTTTTACGTTGAGTGGCTCAATGTAAGTTACATCTGCCATCTCAGGGTCAGTCATGATAGTAGCAGGGTTTGAGTTAACCAGTACTATTTCATAACCCAGACTTCTCAGAGCTTTACACGCCTGTGTACCTGAGTAGTCAAATTCACAAGCCTGGCCAATGATGATTGGGCCTGAGCCTATGATCAGAACTTTGTGAATATCTGTTCTTTGTGACATAGTTTTGTCCTCCAATAATAGTCCCCGGGAAATCACTTTTCGAAATTTTGCCCAGTTGGATATACTATACCACAACAGAGAGAAATTTTCCTCATAAAAATAGGATATTTTCAAAAAAATATGGCCAGTTTACATAAGCTTTTTACGGTTTCGTAGGTTGACATGCCACTTAAAACTATAGTAAAATCTTAATGTATTTAAGCTTTATTTTTAGTGAAGGAAGTGAAATAATGAGCGAAGAAAATACTGTCAAAAATGAAGAGATAAAAGAGTCTGCATCTGAGGTGGTTGAAGAAGTAAAAGATACCGAAGAAACTGCTGAAGAAGGTGTAAAAAAAGAAAAGAAGAAGCTGGATGTTTATAACATCGTTCTTCTTGTTGTGGATTATATTTTCATAATTGCTTCCTATGTAACAGCACTTATGCTTATAAGTGAGCTGAATGATGAATTTGCATCACTTATTTATATGAATATCGTTATAATGGTTACACCTTTCTATGCATTATTCTGCAGTATAGTATTTTTTGTATTTAAGCTTTATACGAAAAAACCTGGTAGCGCAGGCATTAAAGAAGCAAGAAGAATAATGGTGGCAACATTCTTTACTATAGTTGTATACGGCTTTGTAATGGACCTTATGGAATATGACTTCCCACATGCTTTCTACGTAATAGCTGGTCTGCTCCAGTTCTTCATGACACTTCTTACAAGATTCTATAGGAAGCTCACACACTTTAGTAACAATGAGAATTAGTGATTTAGTAAAAAAGATAATACTTGTGTTCGGAGGAGTAATAATCCTCGGAGCAACAGTGATGATAATAGTCTCATTATTCAACCGAAAGGATGATGATGAGGCTTTTTCTAATGGTGAAAAGACATACTTCGTAACACCGACAGATGCTCCATCCACTGAGGCTACTACTGAAGCAACAACAGAGTACATTGCGGCTGAACCTGAATTAATAGAAGATACTACTCAGGACACGGCAAGCTCTACAGATACTGTACAGAAGCCAGCCACTGTGACAGCTGCGGCAATAGTGGAAGATAAGGACATGGTGGATGAAAAGGATCCATTTTTTCTTATTTGTCCATCATCTGTTTCTATAGGAAAAGGAACGGCCTTTGATGCAGAGGAGCATGTAGGTTATGCTGATGACTATGATAGAGATGTGGAACTGGAGGTTTCTGGCGAAGTTGATACTTCTACCACTGGATCTTACCCAGTAAAGCTTACACTTAAGGATGATGCAGGGCATACAAAAACTAATAATATGACAGTTACAGTGGTTGAGAGTACATCTGATACTACTGAACCTTCAAGCGATGGAGGCTCAGAGACCTTTGAATCCTTTGAATCCAATTATAAAAAAGAAGGTACTACACTTGGAATAGATGTTTCCAGATGGCAGAAAACTATTGATTTTGAAAAAGTTAAATCCGCTGGATGTGATTTTGTTATTATCAGAATTGGCGGACTGGATGATGGAAAAAGATATGAGGATTCCTGTTTCAAGGATAATATAAAGAATGCCAAGTCGGCTGGACTTAAGGTTGGTATTTACTGGCATGCTGAGGAAAGCTCCATGGATGAAGTGAGAGACAGTGTGGATTATCTTATGAATCTTCTGGGTGGAGAAAGTCTTGATTTTCCTATAGCCTATGACTGGGAAGATTTTTATGGCTTCCAGAAATATGGAATGAACTTATATGATATAAATAACTGCTTTGAGGTTTTCTGCGAAGAGGTTGAGAAGGAGGGGTATGAGGCCTGCCTTTATAGTAGTAAGAACTTCCTGGAGAACACATGGACTAACAGCAGTAATCATAAGGTGTGGCTTGCTAACTATACTTCACAGACTACATATGCTGGAGAATACTATATGTGGCAGCACAGTTCCACTGGAAAAATAGATGGAATAAGCACTGCTGTAGATTTTAATGTTTTATATGAATAAGTCCTTTTTTATGAGGGGGATATTTGCTATAATGGGAATATCTTTTTTCTGGTTTTAAAACTACTTAGGGGAGGATATAATCCGTTGGTACTTACAGATAAAAATATATTTGAAGATGGCATTAAACGCATCATTATATCTGAAGAGGAGATTCAGAAGAAGGTTTCTGAGTATGCAGAGTTTTTGAGCAAAGAATATGAAGGAAAACCTCTGCTCCTTGTCAGCATATTAAAGGGTGCGTTTGTTTTTTTGTCCGATCTTACGAAGGAAATGTCTATTCCGTGCGAGATAGGATTTATGGCAGCTAAGAGTTATTTTGATAGTACTGATTCATCTGGAAATGTTCAGATTGTTTACGACCTGGCACAGGATATCAGTAATTATCATGTTCTTATAGTAGAAGATATTCTGGATACAGGAAGAACTCTTTCTGCTGTTGTAGATATATTAAAACAAAGAGATCCTCTGTCACTTAAGATAGTTACTCTTCTTGATAAGCCAGATAGAAGAGTGGCTGATATAACAGCTGATTATACTTTGTTCACTATTCCGGATTATTTTGTTATCGGCTATGGACTTGATTATGGAGAATATTATAGAAATCTTCCTTACATAGCTGAGTATGATGAGAACCTAATAAATTGAGTTTTATAAATAAAGGAGTGTAAAAATGGAAAAGCTATTTAAACTCAAAGAAAACGGAACGACTGTAAGAAAGGAGATACTAGCTGGTCTTACAACTTTTGTAACTATGGCTTATATCCTCGCGGTTAATCCAAGTATTCTTTCAGAAACAGGAATGGACCCTACAGCAGTTCTTCTTGCAACATGTATTGCATCATTTATTGGTACAGCACTTATGGCATTTCTTGCTAATATGCCTTTTGCACTTTCAGCCGGAATGGGTCTTAATGCTTATTTCGCTTATACGGTTGTTCTCGGTATGGGTTATACATGGCAGGTTGCCCTTCTTGCAGTTTTTGTTGAAGGTGTAATCTTCATTCTCCTTTCAGTTACTCCTGTAAGAGAAGCAATTTTCAATTGTATTCCACTTGAACTTAAGAAAGCGGTTTCAGTCGGAATTGGTCTTTTCATTTGCTTCATCGGACTTCAGAATGCGAAGCTCGTTGTAGGTGGAGCTACACTTGTAGAAATGGTTAACTTCAAAGAGAATTTCTCTACACAGGGTATAACAGCACTTCTTGCTGCAATGGGTGTTACAATAACAGCTGTTCTTTATATAAAGAAGGTTCCTGGATCAATCCTTATAGGTATTCTTATTACATGGATTTTAGGAATAGATGCTCAGTTCTTTAAGCTTTATGTTCCAAATCCAGAAGCTGGATTTTATGATCTTATTCCTTCATTCCATATGACAGATTTCTCTAAGCTTGGAGAAACTGTTGGACAGTGTTTCAATGTTGATTTTAAGAGTGTAGGAATTCTTAATTTTATAGTTGTAGTTTTTGCATTCCTGTTCGTTGATCTGTTCGATACTATCGGAACACTTATTGGTGTTTCTTCAAAGGCTGATATGCTTGATGAAGAAGGAAAGCTTCCAGCTATAAAGCCAGCACTTCTTTCAGATGCTATTGCAACAGCAGCAGGTGCTGTACTTGGTACATCAACAACTACAACATTCGTTGAGTCTGCATCAGGTGTTGGTGTTGGTGGTAGAACAGGACTTACAGCTCTTACAACAGCAATCCTGTTTTTACTTTCTACATTCCTTGCGCCTATCTTTACATCAATACCATCATTTGCAACAGCTCCAGCACTTATCATTGTTGGATTCCTGATGTTTACTGGTATTTCAGATCTTAAGATGGATGAGAATAATTATGCAACAGCTATTCCTGCATATATTACTATTTTCTCAATGCCTCTGTTCTATAGTATTTCAGAGGGTATTTCACTTGGTGTTATTTCATACGTACTTATTAATATGCGTTGTGGAAATGCTAAGAAGATCAATCCGATAATGTATGTACTGGCAGTGCTGTTTATTCTGAAGTACATATTTATATAAAAGACAGAATATAGATTACTAGATTTTAAAATACGAATGTGGGTATAGTATTTTGAAACTGACATTAAAAATTATAATAATTGAATTACTTATTATTGGTGCGCTTTATCTTACTATCCGTGGAGTGAAACCGGACATAGATATAAAAGCTGAAATGAAATCTGAACTGAAAGCTCTCTTTACGTCTGATGATGAGGTTGAAGATGAAACTGTGGCTGATTCAGGTATCTGGGGTAAGCTTTCTAATCTTGGTTCTGAAGATGTAAAAGAGATAGCAGGAGATGAAGAGGACGCATCAAAGAAGACAGAAGATGCAACATCGACAGATGCGGCTTCTGATGATGGCATTAGTTTTGAACCTCATGCAGTAGCCTCAACTGAGCCTTCTAATTTCCTTGTATCAACTGAAGTGGCTGTAGATGATACTGTTCTTTCTTCAAAAGCAGATTATGCTACTAAAAGTCTGGGAGATATTTCCTTTGAAGAGGGTTCTAAGTATACAGACCAGGAAGGCGTATTTACCTTCCGTGGAAATAACTTCCGGGATAATCCATGTTATGGTACAGCTAATTATGAATGGGGTTCGCTTACATCTCAGTGGAGCATAGTTACAGGTTCCCTTACATTTGAAGATGCAACCTGGAGTGGTAGTGGTTGGACTGGTCAGCCTCTTATGAGACATTGGTCCAGAGAAGCTAAAGCTCATATGAATATGTATGACTGGGCTAAGGAAGATGATTCTCTTGTGGAAGTAATCTATGCATGCATGGATGGTTACATCTACTTCCTGGATATGAAGACAGGAGAGAAGACTCGTGAACCAATGTGGCTCGGATTCACCTTTAAGGGTGCAGGGGCTCTTGATCCAAGAGGTTATCCTGTAATGTATGTTGGAGCGGGATACGATAATGATTCAGAGACAGCAAGAGTATTTGTTATAAATCTTCTTGACTGTTCTGTAATGTATACATTTGGAAATAATGATCCATTTTCTCTTAGAGGTTCGCTTAGCTATTTCGATTCTTCAGCGCTGGTAGATCCTGAAACGGATACACTTATCTACCCAGGTGAAAATGGAATTCTGTACATGATACACCTTGGAACTCAGTATGACGAAGCTGCTGGAAAGCTGAGTATGTCATTTGATAAGGTGGTTAAATGGAGATATAGCAGTAAGAGGACATCTAATGGTGCTTTCTGGCCAGGAATGGAAACCAGTGCAGCTATTTATAAGAACTATATGTTTATAGCTGATAATGGTGCTAATCTGTTCTGCCTTAATCTGAATACCCTTGAGACTGTTTGGGTTCAGGATATTCTTGATGATTCCAACTCCACACCGGTTCTTTCTGTTGAGGATGGAAAGCTTTATATCTATGTTAGTACATCCTTCCATCTTGGATGGAGAAGTGGTTCTACAGCTACAGTTCCTATCTGGAAAATAGATGCGGAGACTGGCGAAATAATATGGCACACTGATTATGAATGCAGTTCTATGGAGGGTGTTTCTGGTGGAGTTCAGTCAACTATAGCAGTTGGAAAGAATTCATTTGATGATCTCATTTACGTAACTGTTGCAATGACACAGGGTACCGGAAGTGGTAACATAGTTGCCCTTAAGAAAGCAGATGGTTCTAAAGCATGGGAGAATACCATTCCATATACATGGTCATCACCAGTCTGTGTTTATAATGATGATGGCAGCGGTGAGGTTATTTACGGAGCCAGCGATGGAAGGCTTTATTGTCTGAACGGACTGACAGGAGAAGAGAATAGTCACTTGGCTATATCAGATGGAACCATAGAGGCATCCCCAGCGGTATACGAAAATTATCTTGTAGTCGGAACCCGTGCTGGAAAGATTTGGGGAATTAAACTTGAATAATATTGTACTGAAATTATGTAAACCTGCTTTAATGAAAGGATTTTTTATATGATAGGAATTATTGGAGCAATGGATAAAGAGGTGGACGATCTTAAGGCCGTAATGAGTGGTCTTGGAGAAGAGAGTCAGCCTAAAGTTGAAAAACATGCCGGAATGGAATTCTGGACAGGAACTCTTTCAGGACATGAAGTAGTTCTTGTAAGAAGTGGAATCGGCAAGGTTAATGCAGCTGTAGCAGCAGAAGTACTTGCAGCCATATTTAATGTAAGAGCTATTATCAATACAGGTATCGCTGGAAGTCTTGATGCCGATATTGATATTGGAGATATTGTTCTTTCAACGGATGCCTTGGAGCATGACATGAATGTTAAAGGACTTGGTTATGAGAGAGGCATAATCCCTGATCAGGAGGAAAGCATTTATGTGGCAGACGAAAAGCTTCGTAGTGTTGCAAAGACAGCATGCGAAAAGGTTTGTCCAGATGTAAAGGTTTTCGAAGGAAGAGTAGTTTCCGGAGATATCTTTGTTTCTGAGAAGGATATGAAGGATAAGATGATAGCAAGCTTTAATGGAATGTGTACAGAGATGGAAGGCGCAGCTATTGCTCATACAGCATGGCTGAATCAGATTCCTTATCTTATCATTCGTTCTATTTCTGATAAGGCAGATGATAGTGCAGAGATGGATTATCCAACATTCCAGAAAAAAGCAATCGAAAATTCTGTTAAGCTTGTAACAGAAATGATGAAAATGTTATAATCCAGAAAGTTTTATGAAAGGAAGTTTTAATTATGGATTTAATACCTAGTTTTTCAGTTGATCATACAAAGATAGTACCTGGAATATTTACAAGCAGGGAAGATCTTGTGGGAGGAGAGATAGTAACAACTTATGATGTAAGAGTTACTCATCCAAATATTGAGCCAGCAATAGATGTGGCTGCCATGCACTCACTTGAGCATTTAATAGCAACATACCTTCGTAACAACGATGAGTGGAAGGACTATGTTATTTACTGGGGACCAATGGGTTGCCTTACAGGATTCTACTTAATCCTAAAGGGTCGCCGTCCATCAAAGGATATATGCGATCTTTTAATAGCAGCTTTTGATTCAGTAAAGGATGCTGAGGAGGTTCCTGGAACAGCACCAGAGAATTGCGGTAACTGCCTTATGCATAACCTTCCATTTGCAAAGTATTATGCGGCTCGCTTCGCTGACTATCTTAAAGAAAACAAAGACAAGCCTGAAACCTTTGAATATCCAAAGAGTGAGAGACTGGTTACAGAGGATGGAAGACAGTTCTTTGATTCATAAAACAGCTTTTTTGTACTAGACTAAAAATATAGACTATGATATAATTTCACGGTTAGCGCCCATATGAGACGCTGACCGTGTTTTATTATATGTAAAACATAGATAATAATTAAAAAAATGATTAATAGACCTGTAGGTCATAAGGAGGAAATAAAGATGAGTTTAACTTACGAAAAGCTTGAAGGAAACATGGCGGAGCTTACAATTACAGTTCCAGCAGAGGATTTTAAGAAGGCATGTGTAGATGTCTACAACAGATCAAAGAATAAGTTCCAGTTCGATGGATTCCGTAAGGGTCACGTTCCAATGGCATTAATAGAGAAGACATATGGTGTTGCTGTATTCTATGAGGATGCTGCAAATGACCTTATTAATAAGACATACTTCGAGGAGATCAAGGATTGTGATCTTGATATCGTTTCAAATCCTGACATCTCTGTTAGCCAGATTGAGAAGGGTAAGGATTTCATCTACAAGGCTAAGGTTGCTACAAAGCCACCTGTAGAGCTTGGAGATCTTAAGAAAATCGAAATCGAGAAGGTTGACGCTGAAGTAACAGACGAAGATGTTGAGAACGAGATCAAGAATAAGCTTAAGGCTAACTCAACTAAGAACGAAGTTACAGATAGAGCTGCTAAGCTTGAGGATGAAGCTACAATCAACTTCGAAGGATTTGTTGATGGAGTTGCTTTCGAAGGCGGAAAGGGTGAGAACTATCCACTTGTACTTGGTTCAGGTTCATTCATTCCTGGATTCGAGGATCAGATTGTTGGTCACAATGTTGGTGACAGCTTCGATGTTAATGTTACATTCCCAGAGAAGTATCAAGCAGAGGACCTTGCTGGTAAGGATGCAGTATTTAAGTGCGATCTAGTAGCTCTTAAGGAAACAGTTATTCCAGAGCTTGATGATGAATATGTTTCAGATACAACTGATTTTGAAACAGTTGATGAGTTCAAGGCTGATGTTAAGAAGCAGGTTGAAGAGCGTAAGGCTAACGCTGCTAAGCATGAGAAGGAAGAGAAGGCTATTGATAAGCTTGTAGAGATGTCTACAGTAGAGCTTCCTGAACCAATGATCGCTTATCAGCAGGAGAAGATGGTTGATAACTTTGGCCAGCAGCTTATGTATCAGGGTATGAACCTTGAGCAGTATCTGAATATGACAGGTCAGACAAGAGATGATATGAGAGATCAGGTTAGACCTGAGGCTGAGAAGCAGATTAAGAGAAGCCTTGTTATCGAGGCAGTAGCTGATGCTCAGGGATTTGAAGTTTCAGATGAGGATGTTCAGGCTGAGATGGAGAAGATGGCTAAGCAGTATCAGATGGAAATCGAGAAGATTAAGGAATTCATGGGCGACGAGCAGATTGAAGGACTTAAGGCTGATATAAGAATGCAGAAGGCAGTTGAGTATATTGCAGATCAGGCTAAGGAGAAATAATAATCTTTTAGGGAGGTTATAAGAATGGCATTAGTACCTACAGTCATAGAGACAACTAATAGAGGCGAAAGAGCTTATGATATATATTCCAGACTTTTAAAGGAAAGAATCATCTTCCTTGGAGACGAGGTTAATGATGTAACAGCAAGTCTGGTTGTAGCTCAGCTTCTTTTCCTTGAGTCAGAGGACTCAAATAAGGATATTAACCTTTATATAAACAGCCCAGGTGGTTCAGTAACTGCTGGTATGGCTATTTATGACACAATGAATTACATTAAGTGTGATGTTTCTACTATATGTGTAGGAATGGCTGCATCTATGGGAGCATTCCTTCTTTCAGGTGGTGCAAAGGGTAAGAGATTTGCTCTTCCAAATGCTGAGATTATGATTCATCAGCCACTTGGTGGAACTCAGGGTCAGGCAACTGATATGGAGATTGATGTTAAGCATATGCTTCGCATTAAAGAAAACCTTATCAAGATCATGGCTGAGAATGCTGGAAAAGACTATGATACAGTTTATGCTGACTGTGAGAGAAATAACTGGATGACAGCTGATGAGGCACGTGAGTATGGTCTCATTGATAGTGTAGTTGAAAATCGTAAGTAACATTAGGAGAAGATAATGGCTAGTCGTAATGACGAGATACTTAGATGTTCGTTTTGTAATAAGACTCAGGATCAGGTGAGAAAGCTTATTGCCGGTCCTGGAGCTTACATTTGCGACGAGTGTGTGGGCATTTGCTCAGATATCATCGATGACGAACTTAAAAATATGGAAAAAGAAGGCGGAGAGCTTAATCTGCCTAAGCCAAAAGAAATCAAGGCTTTCCTTGATGATTATGTAATCGGACAGGAAGTAGCTAAGAAAGCACTTTCTGTTGCGGTTTATAATCACTATAAAAGAGTAGTGGCTGGAAGAGACTTCGACGTAGAGCTTCAGAAGAGTAACATTCTGATGATAGGTCCTACAGGTTCAGGTAAAACTTATATGGCCCAGACTCTTGCAAAGATGTTAAATGTGCCATTTGCTATAGCAGATGCAACAACCCTTACTGAGGCTGGTTATGTAGGTGAGGATGTAGAGAATATTCTGCTTAAGCTTATCCAGGCTGCTGACTATGATATAGACAGAGCTGAAAAGGGTATTATTTACATCGATGAGATCGATAAGATTTCAAAGAAGTCAGAGAACGTTTCTATTACCAGAGATGTATCTGGTGAGGGTGTTCAGCAGGCACTTCTTAAGATAGTTGAAGGAACCGTTGCTTCAGTTCCACCTCAGGGTGGTCGTAAGCATCCACAGCAGGAATTCATAGAGATAGATACATCAAATATTCTCTTTATCTGTGGTGGTGCATTTGATGGACTTGATAAGGTTATCGAGAGCCGTGTAGGTAAGAAGTCAATTGGTTTCAACGCTGATATTCAGACAGAAAGATCTATTGTGGATAGTGAGCTTCTCAGAAAGGTTCAGCCACAGGATTTGGTTAAGTTTGGTATCATCCCAGAGTTTGTTGGTCGTGTTCCTGTAGTTGTAACACTTGACCAGCTTGATGAACAGGCACTGATAAGCATACTTACAGAGCCAAAGTCATCAATCGTTAAGCAGTATAAGAAGATGTTCGAGTTTGATAATGTTGAACTTGACTTCGAGCAGGATGCGCTCGTTGAGGTAGCTAAGGAAGCTATGGAGAGAGCAACCGGAGCTAGAGGACTCAGGTCTATTCTTGAAACTGCTATGATGGATGTTATGTATGAAATTCCATCTAATGAAGATATTAAGAAAGTAACTATTACTAAGGAAACTATAACAGAGGGCGCTGACCCTAAGACGGAGTAGTATACCTTTATGAAGATTAAATCATCAGAGCTTAGAACGGTTTGTGGACCAACATCTAAGCTTCCTGCCGAAGAGTTGCCAGAAATAGCATTTGCCGGAAGGTCAAATGTGGGCAAATCGTCTCTTATAAATTCTTTGTTAAATCGTAGGAACCTTGCCAGGACTTCATCAAGTCCGGGCAAGACAGTTACGATTAACTTCTATATCATAAATGAGATGTTCTATCTCGTAGATCTTCCAGGATATGGATATGCAAAAGCTTCACTTCAGGAAAGAGCTAAGTGGGGCAAGATGATAGAAAAGTATCTGAGTACACGTGATGTGCTTAGAGCTGTTGTTTTACTTGTTGATATCAGACATGCACCAACTAAGGATGATGTTATGATGTATGAGTGGATAGTAGCAAATGGACTTAAACCTATCATTGTTGCAACAAAGCTGGATAAGATTAAACGTAGTCAGAAGGATAAGAACCTGAAGATTGTCAGGGAAACCCTTGGGGCAGAAAAGGACGTAAAAATCGTCCCTTATTCGTCAGAGACGAAAGCGGGACGAGATGAACTTCTTATGATTCTTAATGAGTTATTAGTTTAGTCTTTATCCCATAATTCATTTACGAGAAATTGATAAACATCAGTACTCTTTGCACGCCAGTTGTCGCAGATTGAACGGGCCATATCCTTGGTTGGGACGTTTATACGGATGTCCAGCAGGGTTTCTCGACGTTCGCGGATGGCGCATTTAACTGTATATTCGTTATGTTCATTGAATATGAAATCAGCGAAGATTTCGGATTCATTCTTAAGATTTATTTTTTCCTTCTTGAAATAATCTCTGATTTCTTGTTTAATGTTGTTAGATATTCTGTTTTCGAAGTAGAGAAGTGCTTCCTCACCCTGATTTGTTATCTGGTAGTGCTGAGTGTTTCTGATAGTCGTAACAGAAATAAAATTCTTATCAATCAATTCGCTGAGTGATTCGTGAATATTGAAAAGATTGGTATATCCTCTATCCAGTATAAAACTGGTTATCTGTGAGTTAGTAAGCGTATACTCATCTATTCGGTCTAACATATATAAAATTATAAGTTTATATAGCATTAGATTTTGATTTTCCATTTGTTAACCCCATAAAGATGTTAATAGTGTTGTGAATAATAGGATACGCCACTTATATATGATTTGCAAGTTATTTTACTATAGTGATTCATGCTGATAAAGGGAAGGAGAATGTATGGATTATAATAAGTTGAAGGTTAGTGAATTAAAGAAAATTGCTGAGGAAAGAGGTCTTCGCAATCTTGGAAACGTAAAGAAGGCAGAGCTTATTGATATCCTGACAGGAATTGACAAGATGAATGCTGAGAAGCAGCAGGCTGCAGCTTCTGAAGAGGTTTCAGTTTCTGAAGAAGAGTTTATAGAGGAAGAGGAAGATACAGAAGGCAAGGGCTTCGAAGGCAACGAGGTTGCTGATGGCATTCTTGAGGTTCTCTCAGAGGGCTATGGATTTATCAGAAGTGATAATTACATGCCTGGTGAAAGGGATATCTATGTTTCTCCTTCACAGATCCGTAAGTTCAGACTCCGTACTGGAGATATTGTAAGAGGTCCTATCCGCAAGAAGAATAGTGCAAATGAAAAATTCAGTGCACTTCTTTATATAGAATCAGTTAATGGTTATTCTCCAGCAGAGATTACAAAGAGAATGAAGTTTGAGGATATGACTCCAATCTTCCCAGATGAAAGAATTCATCTGGATTATGAAGGTGCTCCTGTTTCACTTCGTATTGTTGATCTGTTCAGCCCTATTGGTAAGGGACAGCGTGGAATGATAGTTTCTCCACCAAAGGCTGGTAAGACAACACTTCTTAAGCAGATTGCTAAGAGAATCAGTGTTGCAAATCCTGAAATGAACCTTCTTGTTCTTCTTATAGATGAAAGACCAGAGGAGGTTACAGATATTAAGGAGTCTATAGAAGGACCAAATGCTGAGGTTATCTATTCTACATTTGATGAGCTCCCTGAACATCATAAGAGAGTTTCAGAGATGGTTATAGAAAGAGCTAAGAGGCTGGTTGAGAGCGGAAATGATGTTGTTATCCTTATAGATTCCATTACAAGACTTTCCCGTGCCTATAACCTTACAGTTCCACCAAGTGGTAGAACACTTTCTGGTGGTCTTGACCCTGCAGCACTTCATATGCCTAAGAAATTCTTTGGTGCTGCCAGAAATATGAGAGAGGGTGGTTCTCTTACAATTCTTGCTACAGCCCTTATAGAGACAGGAAGCCGTATGGATGATGTTGTTTTTGAGGAATTCAAGGGAACTGGTAATATGGAGCTGGTTCTGGATAGAAATCTTCAGGAGAAGAGAGTATTCCCGGCGATTGACATTTCCAAGTCAGGAACAAGAAAAGATAACCTGCTTCTTTCTGAAGAAGAGAGAGAAGTTTGTGATCTTATTCATAGAAGGTTCCATAGCCTGAAGGCGGAGGATGTGACAGAGGATCTTCTTAAGCTTTTCTCACAGACTAAGGATAATAAGCAGTTTATAGGGGTGGCAAAGAAACTGTTTCAGAAAAGATAAAAAAGTGATATAATGAAGGTTGGTTTTTAGAAGTATTTCGCGGAGGCTTTAAGATTGAATTTCAGTAAAGAAAGCGTTAAGAAAAAACAAGATAAGCTTCTTTCAAGAACTAGAAGATATGAAAGAAGATTCTTTATAGAGATTTTCAAGGTAGTACTTGTCATCTTTGTGTTACTTGTTCTTATTATGGCAGGTGCTGGTTTTGGTATGATGAAAGGTATGCTGGATGATTCTCCGGATATCTCAACCATCAGTATTAAACCTAAGGGATTTAAGACTATAATCTATGACCAGAACAACAAGGAACGTAACACCCTTTCAACAGTTAATTCTAACCGTGTATATGTTTATTATGATGATATACCAGATCAGTTGGTCAATGCCTTTGTAGCTATCGAGGACGAAAGATTCTGGAGCCATAATGGTATTGATATGAGAGGTATCTTCAGAGCGCTGGTTAAGGACGTTATGGCTCGTAACTTCAACGAGGGTGCATCTACTATTACTCAGCAGCTCATTAAGAACCAGGTGTTCGATGTTGGTATGAACGAGACCACCAAGATACAGAAGGTTGAACGTAAGGTTCAGGAACAGTATCTTGCTATGGATCTTGAAAAGAGATATACAAAAGAGCAGATTGTTGAAGCATATCTGAATACAATCTATCTTGGACAGGGTTGTAATGGTGTTGAGGCAGCTGCCAATAGATACTTTGATAAGTCTTGTGGCGACCTGACAATAGCGGAGATGTCTGTTATTGCAGCTATTACAAAGAACCCTTATGGATATGATCCTGTTGTATTCCCAGAAGAGAATAATAAGCGTCGTAAGTTTGTACTTGATAAGATGCTTAAATTTGAATACATAACAGAAGATGAATACGAAGAGGCATTAAATGATGATGTTTATGAGCGTATTCAGAAGATCAAGCAGACTAACGATGAGAATTTTGAGTATAACTCATATTATACAGATGACCTGATGCGTAAGCTCAACAAAGACTTCCAGGAAATGTACGACATGACAGAGCAGGAAGCTTATGATGAGATTTACACAGGTGGATACAGTGTTTACTCGGTTCAGGATTATAATATCCAGAATATAGTTGATACAGTCATCAATGATTCGTCATATTATCCGGACAGTACATCGGTTGCCCTTAACTATAAGCTGACACTTCTTGGAAATGACGGAATAACAACTTATAACTATGATACAAATACTCTGCTTACTTACTATAGACAGCAGACAGAGAATTCTAAATATAATAACATTTATCCTTCCGAAGAGGATGCAAGAGCAGCGGCAGATACCTATAAAGAGGCTATGCTGGATGAGACGGGTGCAACATTCCTGAACGAAGAGTTCAAGACTGCAGTTCAGCCTCAGGCTTCATTTGTTGTTATAGATCAGAAGACTGGTTTTGTAAAAGCTATCGGTGGTGGTAGAGGAGAAAAGACAGAAAACCTTGGTTTTGACCGAGCTACAAATGCTAAACGTCAGCCAGGTTCTACATTTAAGGTTCTTGCGGCATTCCTTCCATATATCGATACTGAAGGAAGTCTTGCTTCATGTTTTGATGATAAGGCTTATTCTTTCGAAAATGGAACACCTGTTAAGAACTGGTACGGTGGATACAGAGGTCCTAGTTCGCTTCGTGATGCAATCAGAGATTCTATGAATATCATCGCTGTTCAGACTATCACAGCAGTTACACCTGAAGTTGCTTATGATTATCTGATGAAGGAAGGCTTTACAACCATCGTTGATAAAGAGATTGGTGCTGATGGAGATGTTTATTCGGATATCCAGCAGGCAACAGCTCTTGGTGGTCTTACATATGGTATTACAAACCTTGAGATAACAGCTGCTTATGCTGGTATTGCTAACATGGGTAAATATACAGAGCCTGTTTATTATGACAGGGTTTATGATCATGATGGTAATCTGGTTATAGATAACAGAGAACCTGTTGAAAGACAGCATGAGATGTGTAAAGATACAACAGCTTATCAGCTTATTGATGCCATGAAGGATGTTGTTACATCTGGTACAGGTACTAGAGCAAACCTGACAAGCGGTATTAAGTGTGCGGGTAAGACAGGTACAACATCACAGTCTTATGACCTCTGGTTCTGTGGAATGACTCCTTATTATACAGCTTCTGTGTGGTTTGGATATGATTCGAACGTTACAGTTAATACAAATAACCATAAGGTTATGTGGCGTGATATTATGGATAAGATTGCCATAATGGAAAACCAGGATCCTGAAAAAGACTGGGATAAGCCAGATGGTCTTGTAGAAGCTACGGTATGTAAGATAACAGGTCTTAAACCTATAGACAGTTGTCCTACATGTACTGACCTGTGTGACGAAGACCATATACCTACAAAGATATGTAAGGGTCACATGAACAAGATTGTTATTTGTACAGAGTCCCATATGCAGGCAACCAATACTTGTCCTGATACGGTTGAATATACTATCACTTACAATGATGATGGTGATGGTGAGATTATCGGTGCTGATTTCGAGTATGATAAGTCAATATTTTCATCTAAGTGTCCACTTCATCCTGAAGTTGAGGGAGGACTTAAGATAACTTCGTGGGCAGATACAGGCGGAACAATTTCTGATTCTGTTGTGGCATCTCCGGAAAGTGATGTTACATTCTACATCACTCCAGGTGAGGGCTATGCTATCAGAGATGTAACGGTTGATGATGTAAGTGTGGGTGCGGTTTCTGAGTACACATTTACAGCTGTTAATTCAGCACATACAATTTACGCATATTTCACACCTGTTGGCGGTGAGGCACCGGCTGATGATGGTGGTGGAGAGAGTGCTGAATAACAAAAAGACAGGGTAATTCCCTGTCTTTTTTGTTGGTAACAAAATAATGCCTTTTTTATGGGGAGAGGGGGTTTGTTTATGAAACGAGAATTATCATATGATACAAATAATATGGTAGAGATGCTTAAAGTCTTGAGATTAGTTCTTTTGGATATTGATGCCTTCAATATCTTTAGCTCCAGTTCTGACAGAAAAGTAACTTTATTTGTGAATCTAAAGAATCTGATAAGAATAGAGAAAACATCTAAAACTTATAAGTTTGTATTTTCAGATTATGTGAAACTTTTAGATGCAAGACCTGCAAGAAAGATTCTCGGTCATGAAGAAATGAGATACTTTATTCCTCTCAATAGAAGGGATGTTATTAATCCGGCATACATTGGAATGGTGGATGAGAGTGGTGTCCATCTAAAAGGGCAAAAAGAAGCAATTAAGGTGTCCAGATCCTGCCGTCATAAGCTTGAGAAATATTTCCATATCTGATACAATTACAAAGTGGCTCTGCTGACAGATGCCCACTAAAATAGTATAGTTTAGTTGCTTCTAAACAAGGAAAGGAATAGATATGATATCTAAACTTATTAACGAAATCAAAAAGAAAAATGCACCTATCGTGGTTGGTCTTGATCCACAGCTTTCATTTGTTCCGGAAGAGATCCTTAACAAGTGGTATGCTGAAAAGGGAGAGACTCTCGAGGCAATTGGTGAAGCCATATATGAATATAATGTTGGTCTTATGGACAGCGTTAGTGATCTCATCCCAGCGGTGAAACCACAGATAGCTATGTATGAGCAGTTTGGAATTCCTGGACTTGTTGCATATAAAAAGACTGTAGAGTATGCCCACAGCAAAGGACTTGTTGTTATAGGAGATATCAAAAGAGGCGACATTGGTTCAACTTCAACAGCATATGCCGTTGGACATATTGGAACTGTTAAGATTGGAAATAAGAGCATAAAGCCTTTTGATGAGGATATTGTTACAGTTAATCCTTATCTTGGTTCCGATGGTGTTAAGCCATTTGTTGATGTTTGCAACTCTGATGATAGAGGCATTTTTGTACTCGTAAAAACCTCTAATCCTTCTTCAGGAGAACTTCAGGATAAGGAAACAGACGGAACTCCTATTTATGAAGTTGTTGCTGAAAAGGTAAATGAATGGGGCGCTGAGTCTATGGATGGCGATTACAGTAATGTAGGTGCGGTTGTTGGTGCCACATATCCAGAAATGGGTGTCCGTCTCAGAAAGCTTATGCCTAAGACTTATATCCTCGTGCCAGGTTATGGCGCACAGGGCGGAAGTGGTAAGGATCTCAAGGGATTCTTCAACGAAGATGGCCTTGGAGCAATCGTAAATTCATCAAGAGGAATCATTGCAGCTTACAAGAATGAAAAGTATTCTGGTATGGACTACAAGGAAGCAGCAAGGGCTGCAACTATCGATATGATAGAAGATATAAGAGTAAATGCATTAGGAGCTAACTAAAATGGTTGAAATGTATGCTGATATAACTAAACAGGAGCATCTGGTAGATGACATTTTCAGTATGATCCTTCGCTGCCCAGCTATAAGTGAGGTGGCTCATAGTGGACAGTTTGTTTCTGTATATTCAAAGGACAGTGCAAGGCTTCTTCCAAGACCTATCAGTATCTGTGAGGTTGATAAGAAGGCTGGAACTATCAGGCTTGTTTATAGAACTGTTGGTGCCGGAACTACAGAGTTCAGTGGCTATAAAAAGGGCGACAGTCTTAAAGTAGTTGGTCCTATTGGAAATGGATACGAGCTAAACAGTTCTCATCCTATTCTCATGGGTGGAGGAATTGGAATTCCACCTATGCTTGAACTTGCTAAGGAGTTCAGTGCTAAGGGGCTTTCAAAGAATGATATTTCTGTAATCCTTGGATATAGAGATAATACATTTCTATTAAATGAATTCAAGAAGATTGCTACTGTTTTCATTTCCAGTGATTCTGGAAGCGTTGGAACCAAGGGTACAGTCATTGATGCGGCTAAAGAGAATGTGGTAACAGGAGATGCAATCTATGCATGTGGTCCTAAGCCTATGCTTAAGGCAATTAAAGCTTATGCTTATGAAAAGGATGTGCCTGCATTCATTTCTCTGGAAGAGAGAATGGCTTGCGGTATCGGTGCATGCCTTGCGTGCGTTTGCAAGTCTGTAGACGTAGATGATCATTCAAAGGTTAATAATAAGAGAATATGCGTGGACGGACCTGTGTTTAATGCAGAGGAGGTGGAGCTGTAATGGATACATCTGTAAAGATTTGTGGAGTTACAATGAAAAATCCAGTTACTGTTGCCTCTGGAACATTTGGCTCAGGTATGGAATATAGTCAGTTCGTTGATCTGGAAAAGCTGGGAGCAGTTACAACTAAGGGAGTTGCAATAACTCCATGGGAAGGAAATCCTACTCCTAGAGTTGCTGAGGTTTATGGTGGTATGTTAAATGCTATCGGCCTTCAGAATCCAGGTGTGGATACATTTATTGAAAGAGACCTTGCATTCCTCGAGAAAGTGGATACAAAGGTTATTGTAAATGTATGTGGTCATTCAGTTAAGGAATATGAGGAATGTGTTGAGAGACTGGCAGAGTGCGATAATGTTGATCTGTTAGAAATCAATGTTTCCTGTCCTAATGTAAAAGAGGGTGGGATTGCATTTGGCACAGATCCATCATCTCTGAATAACATTACAAAAGCTGTTAAGAGTAAGGCTAAACAGCCTATTATAATGAAGCTCAGTCCTAATGTAACTGATATTACTGAAATGGCAAGGGCTGCAGTTGATGGTGGAGCAGATGCACTTTCGCTTATCAATACCATTACTGGAATGAAGATAGATATCTATAGAAGAGCTTTTGCTCTTGCGAATAAGACAGGCGGAATGTCTGGTCCTGCAGTTAAACCAGTAGCTATAAGAATGGTTCATCAGGTTGCAAATGCAGTTGATGTGCCTATTATAGGAATGGGCGGAATAATGACTGCTGAGGATGCTATAGAATTCATTATGGCTGGAGCAACAGCTGTTTCTGTTGGTACAAGCAATTTTAATGATCCAACAGTTACAAGTAAAATAGTAGACGGAATAGAAGAGTTTATGAAGAGTCAGGGTATTGAATCACTGGATGAGATACGTGGCTGTGTAAAATAATCTTTAGGAAAAGAAATGGCATTAAAGAAGAAAAAAGGTTATCAATTTTCAGATGAAGTAATTTCACGAGACGCGGTAACATCACTTATTTTTGGTGTTACCGGGCTCATCTGTATTATATTTGTAGTTGTAATGGGCATTGTGCTTAAGGGAGAAGTTCCTTTTGAAATGGGAGCTCTGCTTTTGGCTGCTGGAATAATGGCTATTACCGGAGTTATCTTTGGATTTCTTTCATACAGAGATTCTGATGGAGGAATCCTGAGTAAGAGATGGTCTGTAATCATCTCTATCATAGATATAGCATTACTTGTGGTTCTATATCTGATATAGTAGGTTACTTTAATTATGTAAACTAAATCGGAGTTTGTTAATGGACGAAAAATTATTAGACGAAAGACTGCTTCTTGCTAAGGCAAGGATAAAAGAAATACCAGAGGAATTATCAGGTGTCACAGCAAATGACGCCTGTGATTATCTGGGTTTTTTTATTTCTAAATCTAAATATATAAGCTATATGCTGGATGTTTATGAGAATATATCTGCTTATACAGATGCTGCTAATAATAAGAAGATGTATGAGGATATACTTCCAGAGAATTACGCAGCTTCATTCAGTAATCCTGATTATGCTGAAGAAAAGATGGGAGTGATGGGAAGTGTATTTTCCTACATTTCTGCTGAATTGCAGGGGCTTCCCGGACTGATTTTTGATGACAAAAAGCAGCAGATAGTCTGCCTTCTTGAGCTGTTCCTTATGATCTATTATCTCTTTGAAAGTGGGGATGAGATTAAACTTACTAATATTGAGGAAACAATTCAGTATTATGTTTCTGACTATATAGAAGATGTTATGCGAGACAGGATGGAGGATTGCTACATACCAGAGCGTGGGGTGGCATTTGACATTATTAGGAATGGGGATTTCGGTAATACAGACTATCTTTATAAGTATGGGGAATATATTTCTGATTCGGAGATCAGGCTGGCGGAATATATGAATTCTCTATCTGATGAAAAGATAGAATCTCTTGCTGCGGTTTATACAGATGGATTTAGACGTGGCTTTGATACCATGGGCATTTCCTTTGAGGGAAAGAACAGTGTTTGGATAAGATACCACATTGGTCAGGAAAGACTTGTCAGACAGGCAGCTAAGAATTTTGAGGACATGGGCCTTAAGGTAATAGTTTGCAGATGCGCAATAAACCGTTCCATCAGACGACAGGTGGTTAAGCAGGGTTATGAATCAACTTCTCCAAATAAACAATTTGAATATGATCACAGAAATGATGATCGCATCTTCCTTGATGGAAAATTTGTTAATAAAAGAATAGAGGCTGCAGAGGCTGTATCTAAAGAACTTGCTGAATATATGACGGGCTTTGCAGGGCCAGCTGTAATAGAGACATTTGGTGAAGAACTGTTTTCACCTGTCGCAAAGGAAAGTGTTGAAGGCTATAACGATAAACAGCAGGAGCTTGTTACAAAGCTTTATTCCAAGCTGGGAGTGATTTCAAATAAATATCTGCCGGGAGATTCTTATAGCTTCACTATAATAGCATTTCCTATTCCTGATATTGGTGACGACTTTGAAAAGATTTTTGATGAGACCATAATCATTAATTCTCTTGATAATGAAAAGTATAAGAAAATTCAGCAGAGTATTATAGATGTATTAGATCAGTCTGATGTTGTAAGGGTTGTTGGAATGAATGGCAACCGCACTGACATGACAGTTAAGATGAGAGAGCTTGAGAATCCTGATAAGGAGACTCAATTTGAAAACTGTACGGCGGACGTTAATATTCCGCTGGGAGAGGTGTTTACATCTCCAGTTCTTAAGGGCACTCATGGAGTACTTAATGTCAGCAGCTCTTACCTGAATGGATATAATTTCAAGGATATTGAGCTTGTATTTGAGGATGGAGTGGTTAAGGATTACAGCTGTAAGAATTTTGATGATGAGGAATCCGGAAAAAGATATATTAAGGAGAATATACTTTTCAATCATGAATTCCTGCCTATAGGTGAGTTTGCTATAGGAACAAATACCTATGCTTATACCGTGGCTCATAAATATAACATATTAGATAAACTCCCAATTCTTATTGTGGAAAAGACAGGACCGCATTTTGCTGTAGGAGATACCTGCTATAGTCATGCAGAGGACCATGCAGTCTTTAATCCTGATGGAAAAGAGATTATCAGCCGTGAAAATGATTTTTCTCTGCTCAGAGATACAGAACCTGAAAAGGCTTACTTTAATTGTCATACAGACATTACAATTCCATATAATGAGCTGGGAAGACTGTATGCAGTTGGTCATGATGGAACAGAAACTGATATTATTGTCGAGGGTAAATTTGTACTTCCAGGTACTGAGGAGTTAAATAAAGCCTATGAATAAAATGGACATAATAGAAATAATTGAAAAGAAGAAGAATAAGCAAGAACTGACAAAGGAAGAAATTTATTATTTTGTCGAGGGCGTTACTAACCAGTCTATTCCGGATTATCAGCAATCAGCCCTTCTTATGGCTATATGTATAAATGGAATGAACTATAGGGAAATCAAAGATCTTACCATGGCCATGACATATAGTGGATATACCCTGGACCTTTCAAGCGTTCCGGGTGTGGTTCTTGATAAGCATTCAACAGGCGGAGTGGGAGATAAGACAACACTTATTATTGGACCTATAATGGCAAGCCTTGGGGTTCCAGTTGCGAAGATGAGTGGAAGAGGGCTTGGAATTACGGGAGGTACAATAGATAAGCTGGAAGCTATCCCTGGTTTTTCTTCGAATGTAAGTGAAGAACAGTTTATCGAAGCTCTTACTACAGTAGGATTCGTGGATGGTGCTCAGACTAAAAGCTTTGCGCCTGCAGATAAGTATCTCTATGCTTTGAGAGATGTTACAGGTACAGTTCAAAGTATCCCTTTGATAGTTTCCAGTATCATGAGTAAGAAGCTGGCACTGTTTACAGACGGAATAGTTCTGGATGTAAAATGCGGTAGTGGCGCATTTATGGAGACGAGAGAAGATGCCGAAGAACTTGCTGGTATTATGATAGAGGTCGGAAAACTTGCTAAAAGGAAATGCAAGGCTGTCGTTTCGGATATGAATGAACCTCTCGGCTATACAGTGGGAAATACTCTCGAGGTTGTGGAGGCTGTTCAGTTCCTTAGAGGTACAGTTCAGAATCCAAGACTTAAGACTCTTGTGATTACTCTGTGCAGTGAAATGTATAAGCTTTATCTGGAACAGAGTGAGGACGTTCCTGAGATGACGGATGAGAAAATAGAAAAACTTATCCTTAAATCTATAGATTCTGGTAAGGCTTATAAGAAGTTCAAAGAGTTCGTGACTAATCAGGGTGGAGATGTGTCCTTCATCGACAGTATTCCTGATACTCTGGAAGAACTCGGAGAATCCTTCGTCAGTTCAGGATGTGTTGAAATAAAAGCAAATAAGTCTGGAACCATATGTGGTATTACAGCTCATGAAGTAGGAAGGGCTTCTCAGGCGCTTGGCGCTGGAAGGATCACCAAGGATGATGAGATTGATATGGGAGCGGGCATTGTGTTCAAAAAGACCGTTTCTGATGAGGTAAGTGAAGGTGATGTAATAGCTCTTATTTATGCCGATGATAAATATAAATTAAAATCGGCAAAAAAGATGATGGAGAAGGCTATAACTATTAAAAGTGATCTAAAAGAGCCTATCCATAATGATATTATAATTTGCAAAAAAAATTGAATGTGATTACACAATAAGGTATAATTACGGATGTAGTTTAAAAGACAAATTAGGGAGGATTTAAAAGTGGGTATTTTATCAAGATTTAAAGATATCATGTCATCTAATATTAATGCTCTTCTGGATAAAGCGGAAGATCCTGAGAAAATGGTTGACCAGACACTCAGAAATCTTAATGAAGACCTTGCAAAGGTTAAGAATGAGACAGCTAGTGTTATGGCTGATGAGGCTAAGGCTAAGAGAAACTTAGATGAGTGCACTCAGGAAATTGCAAGAATGCAGGCATATGCAGAGAAGGCTGTTTTAGCTGGTAATGATGCTGATGCTACAAGATTCCTTACAGAGAAGTCAAAGCTTGTTGCTAAGCAGGCTACACTTCAGCAGGTTTATGATGTTTCAGCTGCAAATGCAATGAAGATGCGCCAGATGCATGATAAGCTTGTTAATGATATTTCAGAGCTTGAGTCAAGACGTGATGCTATTAAGGCTAAGGTTAGACTTGCTAAGGCTCAGCAGGATATCAATAAGGTTACATCGAAGATTGATTCTTCATCAAGCTTTGCTGCATTCCAGAGAATTGAAGATAAGGCTGATGCTATGCTTGATATGGCACAGGCTGAGGCTGAGCTGAATGCAACAACAGCTTCAAGTGAGGTTGACAGCTTATCAGCTAAGTATGATGCAACACCAGATTCAGCAGTACAGGATGAGCTTGCAGCACTTAAAGCACAGCTTGGACAGACATCAGAACAATAAATAAAAGGACTTGAGTAATGCTAGGACTTAATGAAAAACAATGGGAGGCCTGCTCGCACACCGAGGGGCCTCTTCTTATACTTGCAGGGGCAGGAAGTGGTAAGACAAGGGTACTTGTTCATAGGATTGCCTATCTCATAGAGGAGATGGGGGTGGATCCTTATAATATCCTTGCCATAACATTTACCAATAAAGCTGCAAATGAAATGAAGGAACGTGTTGAACAGCGTATTGACGTGAGTGGTGAAGGCGTCTGGGTGAGCACATTTCACTCTATGTGCGTAAAGATCCTTAGACGTTTTTATTCCAGGATTGGTGGAAATAATAACTTCGCTATCTATGATACAGATGATCAGAAGGCTGTTATTAAAGAAGTTCTTAAAACTCTTAACATGGATCCGAAGATGTATGCGCCAAAGGCATGCATTAGTTTCATTTCAAATGCTAAAGAAGGTTATAAGACTCCTGAGGATATGAATCTTGAGGCGGGATCCGATTATCGTGCAATTCAGATGACCAGAGTATACCGTGAGTATCAGAATAGAATGATGCTTAACAATGCTCTGGATTTTGATGATCTCATTTTTAAGACACTGGAGCTTTTTGAAAAGGATAAGGAAGTTCTGGAGTTTTATCAGACGAGATTCAAATATATTATGGTAGATGAGTACCAGGATACAAATGATTCGCAGTTTGAACTGGTGAGAATGCTGGCTGCTAAATGGCGTAATCTCTGTGTCGTAGGTGATGACGATCAGTCAATCTATAAATTCCGAGGCGCTAACATCTATAACATTCTTAATTTCGAGGATGAATATAAAGATGCCAAGGTGGTTAAGCTGGAACAGAATTATCGTTCTACTGCAAATATCCTTAACGCTGCCAACGCTGTTATTGCTAATAATGAAGGCAGAAAGGATAAGAGTCTCTGGACTGATAAGGAAGACGGGAAGAAGATTAGTTATACTGTTTATGAAACTGAATACGAGGAAGCTCATGGAACGGTGAATACCATACTTGAGAAGAATATAGAGGGCAGACCTTATTCTGACTTTGCTATTCTTTATAGAACAAATGCTCAGTCCCGTGCACTGGAAGAGAAATTGGTATATGCCAACATTCCTTATAAATTAGTGGGTGGCACAGGCTTCTATAACAGAAAAGAAGTAAGGGATATACTTGCTTATCTGAAGCTTCTTAATAATGATGCGGATGAGATTTCCTTCAGTCGAATAATAAATGTTCCTAAGCGTGGAATAGGACAGGCTACTGTCGCGAAGATCAGGCAGCTCAGTCTGGATGCAGGTCTTTCAATGTATGATTTTTGCTTAAAGGAAGATTTGAAAACTCAGCTTGGAAGATCAGGGGAAAAGGTAAGTGAATTTATTTCTCTTATGGAGTCTTTTAAGCCGAATGTTGAGTCTGGCGATCTTGAGGCTTTATATGAGGAGATCCTGGATAAAACAGGTTATAGAAAAGAACTTGAGCTGGAAAGAACGGACGAAGCGTTGGGACGCCTGGAAAACCTGGAAGAAATGGGAAATAAGATTGCAGGCTATGTAGAGGAGACGGATGAACCTTCCCTCATGGGTCTTATGGAAGATATTTCTCTTGTTGCGGATACAGACGATAATGGAGATGATAGTGATAACAAGGTTACTCTAATGACTCTCCATAGTGCAAAGGGGTTGGAGTTCCCTGTTGTATTCATAACAGGTATGGAGGAAAGGCTATTCCCAAGCGGAATGGCTATGGACTCCGATGATCCGGATGCAGTTGAAGAAGAGAGAAGACTCTGTTATGTTGGTATTACAAGAGCAGAGGAAGAGCTTTATCTCAGTTCAGCAACAACAAGAATGGTTCGTGGTTCAAGAGAGTATCCGGCAGAATCCAGATTCATATCTGAGATTCCGAAGGATTATATGACCAGGACGGGTATAAAGGCTAATACAATAAAGAAGGAGCCTGCATTTTCCACGCCTGAACCTAGATATGTGGCACCGCCACCAAGGTCATTCAAGAGACCAGCGGTAGCGCCGACCACAGTAGATTCTATTAATTATACTGTTGGTGACAAGGTAAGACACATTAAGTTTGGTAAGGGTACAGTCACTGAGATGAACAAAACTGCCGATGATTATGAGATAACTGTTGTATTTGACAGTGTAGGAGAAAAGAAGATGTTTGCTACACTGGCAAAGCTTAAGAAAGTTTAGAGGTGTATTATGTCGGATAGAGAGGATAGAGAAGACAGAAAATATAGAAAAAGAAAACCATCTTTTTTTGGCACCTTTTATAAGGCTATAATCGCAATAGTATTGCTGCTTATAATTATAGTTGCTGCTATTGTTGGAGGCATTTTCATTCATAAAGCCTGGTTAAACAGGAATGAAAAGGAAGAAAGGATAACATCCTATCAGGTTTCCGAAAGACTGGAAGAGGCCAGCGAGCTAACAACGGAGAAGACGATTTATAGCGGCTATATCCACTATGAGGAAGGGGATATCCCATTTATAGATAAGAAGACCTATTCTATGACATATACTGCTGAGATAGAGGCAGGAGTGAATGTTGAGGATATAAAGGTTTATGAAAGTGGTGACAGGGTTATCATTGAAATGCCAGATGCAGAGGTTCAGTCGGTCTATGTTGATCCGGATTCTATTGAATTCCATGATGAGAGCTTTGCAATCTTTAATTGGGATGATAAGCAGGATGGTGTTGATGCAGTAAAGAATGCGGAGAATGACGCACTTGAAAATGCTGATACAGATGCACTTGTAAAGGCTGCAGATGAGCATGCCGAGGAGCTTATAGAAAGCCTGTTCCAGGATGTTATAAGTAACGGCGAGGTTGTTGTTCAGTAGCTTTTTGGATTAAACTTTCACTTTTCATAGTACATAAAGTGTGATATAATTCATGCATGTTATGAATATTACATTCAATAAGGCTTATATTAACTGAAAGGGGGTTTCTTCATATGAGAAACGATGTAGTAGTTAAGGAAGATGCAGTTGAGACAGCAAAGAATGCGATAATCGCTGTATGTATAATTGTTGGTGTTATAACACTTATAGCAGGTGTCGCAGTTGCAGTTTATAAGTATCTTACACCTGATTATCTTGATGATTTTGATGAGTTTGATGATGACTTTGATGATGATTTCTTTGATGATGATACAGATTTCACAGATGATGTTGTCCCATCAGAGGCATAATTCAGGTTAAATAATATATTGAATATCTGGAGGGATTATGTTTTATACATAGTCCCTCTTTTTATGGGATTTTATAAAGTATTTTCAATGTCTTAAAAAAATCTTAATAATTAGATAGTTTCTTTTTAAGAACTATAATCTACAATCTAAACCATAAAACGTTTTATTGGTTCTGCAAATTGCGGAACAGAGTGGAGGGAGAAATGTATAACGTACTTGTTTGTGACGATGATAAGGATATCGTGGAAGCAATCAGCATCTACCTGGAAACAGCAGGTTATGGAGTTGTGAAAGCATATGACGGCTTTGAGGCTCTGGATAAGCTGAAAAAGGAGGATATTCACCTGGTGATCATAGATATAATGATGCCAAATATGGATGGAATCATGGCAACACGCAAGATCAGAGAAATAAGTCAGGTACCTGTTATCTTTCTTTCTGCAAAGTCTGAGGATGCTGATAAGATTCTGGGACTTGATATTGGAGCTGATGATTATGTGACAAAACCTTTTAATCCACTTGAACTTGTGGCAAGGGTAAAATCACAGATCCGTCGTTACACAGAGCTTGGTGCTATTACAGAGATGGCCAGTGATGATGATAAAATTATCGTGAATGGAGGACTGGTAATTAATGACAGCGCCAAGACGGTTACAGTAGATGGTGATGAGGTTAAGCTTACTCCGATCGAATATAACATTTTGTTATATCTCACTGAAAATTGTGGAAGAGTGTTTAATACAAGTCAGATCTACGAAGCTGTGTGGGATGAAGATGCAGTCGGCTCTGATAATATCATAGCAGTACATATCAGGCATATCAGAGAAAAAATCGAAATTAACCCTAAAGAACCACGCTATCTTAAAGTAGTATGGGGACAGGGTTATAAAGTAGAAAAATTATAGAGGATAAATGTATGAAGGTTATTAAGAATAAATGGTTGAGATTAGGAATCTATATTTTTGGTTATCTGGCTCTGGTTCTGTTTATAGTGTCAGCTACAGTGACGGGGCTTCGTTACGGAGTATTCTATGAGACAGAATCCTTTGACAAGCCTTTTGAAGAGACAGCTAATGTTAAGGAAAACATGTTACTGGATTTAAAACATGTGCAGAAAACGGCCAAGCATAAGCAGAATACTATGCAGATAGATCTGGACAGCAAGAAGTTTGATATCTATGAATATAGCGACCTGTATAAAGCAGTGACAGATGGAAAAGAAGCCTCTTCTGAAATATTAGGCGTAGATGACATTTTTCAGGAGGCTGATCCGGTCAGTGAGCTGATTGAATATACTGATATAGATGCAGGAGTAGGCAGTATATATAATGGCTATGCAAATAAGGTGGACACCTCTGGGAAGCTTATAAGAATGACCTGGGGTGAGTACAGAAATATTGTAAATGATGTATGTGTGAAGTACGGTTCAGATCAAACAGGTCTTGATGCCGAGTATGAATTTCTTTGGAATAATATCGGCGATTATGAAATATGTCCTTATGATTATTTTGCAAATATAAATGGATATTTATACATATATTCTGATGCTCAGGGTATTCTGTATTATTCACCTAATAATGAGATATTCATAGACGAAACTACACCTAATAGTGACTATATGTATTTTGTTTATGACGAAAGTCTTGCGAATCTAAGCGGTGCTGATGGAAAGCAGAAGCTTCAGGAATATATCCTTAGCTCAAAAATGCTGAGAAGTGATGTTGAGCTTCTATATACTAAGCTTACCACTGATGAAAAGGGCTTGCTTAATAACACCTACGAGGATAGATCTAACTACACCTGCTACAGTGCTGATGCAGTGTACAGCTTTGATGGCAGTACCATTGAACCTTACGTAATTAATACACCACGTGATGATATGAGCTATCCGGAATATTTAAGCAGACTTCAGAAGGATGCAAAGGTCTATATAAGCTATGACTCTGCAACTGGAAAACTGGAGCAGTGGTATACAGATGATAAGAATAATAGAGTGGATTATGAATATATATCTTCTGAAAAGTTAAATGAGCTAAAATCAATCTGTGATAATAGCTTCTGCATAGCAATCGTGGGTGATGCACATAATGACGGGGCGTATTTATGCGAAAGCATTGCCTATAAAGTATGCGGAATTATCGGCTACCCAATATGGCTTGCAGTAATTAGCGGTATCTTTTTCCTGGCCTCTGTTATTGTACTGATAATTGGAGAACCTGCAAAGCTGTTCTTTGTAGATAAAGCTCCATATATCGTGTGGGCCGGAGTATACTCAGGATTTCTGGTTTTAGCAACTGGAATAATAGGACTTGCAGGAATATCATCTGTACTTATAACGCTAATCATGAAAGAGATTGGTGCAATCATAGTTGCAGCAGCCTTTGGAATACTTCTGCTATATATTGCAACAGCAGCAGTAATAATGAATATTGTAAGAAGAGTGAAGTGTGGTAAGTTCCTGGACGGATTTATTATAGTAATTATTATCAAGAAGATATTTGGCAGGAATGGTTTAGTTAATAAGCTGCCTGGAAAAGTAGGGCTTCTTGTAGCAGCAGGTGTCTTCCTAATGATAAACATTTTCGCCTTCATTGGTCTTGGTAGTGCTGTAGGCGAAGGCGGAATCGTACTTGGATTCTTCCTCATTATATTCAACATCCTGGCGGTGTTACTCTTCCTTAAATACAGCAGTGACACTTCAAAGCTTCTGAAGGTAAGTCGCAGACTTGAAAATGGTGAACTGGATGCAAAGGTAAATGTAGATGAGCTTAAGTTTGATTCAAGAGACCTGGGTGCAAGTCTCAATAATTTGGGAGACGGTTTATCAAAAGCAGTGGAAGCATCCATAAGAGATGAGAGAACTAAGGCTGAGCTTATAACAAATGTATCTCATGACATAAAGACTCCTCTTACATCGATAATTAATTACGTAGACCTTTTGAAAAAAGAGGATATAAAAAATGAGAAAGCAGTCGAATATATAGAGGTATTAGATCAGAAGTCTCAGCGACTTAAACAACTCATACTAGATCTTATAGAGGCTTCTAAGACCAGTACTGGTAATATAGAACTTGAGTGTATGAACCTGAACCTTGTAGAGCTTATCAATCAAGGGCTGGGTGAGTACGAGGAAAAGTTTGAATCCTTATCATTTGAAGTTGTTAAGGGCTTTAAGGTTGAAAATGCCATCATCAATGCAGATGGTAGAAGAGTGTTCAGAATAATTGATAACATACTAAATAATGTTTCTAAATACGCACAACCAAATACCAGAGTTTATATGGATTTAAATGCTGTTGGTGCAAATGAAGGAAATCCTAGCCCAGGCAGAGTGGTATTTAGCGTAAAGAATGTAAGTAAGGAAATGCTTAATATTTCCGCTGAAGAACTTACAGAGAGATTTGTAAGAGGAGATAAGTCAAGATATACAGAAGGATCAGGACTTGGACTCTCAATTGCGAAGAATCTTACGGAACTTCAGAATGGTTCATTTGATATAACTATTGATGGAGATCTGTTTAAGGTTGATATATCTTTCCCGCTAGTTGAAGCGCAAAACTGATAAGAAAAAAGTAAGGGTCTGGCTTTAAAAGAGCCGGACTCTTGCAATGTATTTTTACAGAAAAAACTTATATTAAAAATAGGTAAATTTTTATACAAAAACCGCTTGACAAAGTGGTGGTGCCTCACTATAATAGTACAAGTGCTGTTCAAGAAAAGCACCAGTGAGGGGTCTTAGCTCAGCTGGGAGAGCATCTGCCTTACAAGCAGAGGGTCACAGGTTCGAGCCCTGTAGGCCCCATAGGAATACTTGGTCTTTGATTAAGATATTGCCTATTAGTTTAACGCAGTGTTCCTTACTTCACATCCTGCGGATGTTCCGTAAGCAACAGCTGCTACTCGAATAATCACTTCGTGATTATTCAGGCGATTGCACGTTGTGCAATCAATGTGGCGGGATAGCTCAGCTGGCTAGAGCATACGGTTCATACCCGTAGTGTCGAGGGTTCAAGTCCCCCTCCCGCTACTTTAAAACGGAATAAACTTCCGATTTATATCGGGGTGTGGCTCAGCTTGGCTAGAGCGCCTGATTTGGGATCAGGAGGTCGCAGG
>CAMVKW010000026.1:0-49850 GCA_947168155.1 uncultured Lachnospiraceae bacterium
TCTTACGAAGCTCACGAAGGTCAAGTCTCAAACGGCAGCACATTGAACGTACATCTGAAGGCTCCATATCTGAGTTGATGTAATTTGAGAAGTATGGAGTACCATACTTAGCTGTCATTTCAAAGAGAAGCTTATTGTTCTCTGTCTCATCCCAGTTGAAGTCCTTTGTGATTGAATATGTAGGGATTGGATACTGGAATCCACGGCCGTTTGCATCTCCCTCGATCATAATCTCGATGAATGCCTTGTTGACCATATCCATTTCCTTCTGGCAATCGCCATAAGTGAAGTCAACCTGCTCACCGCCAACCCAGCAGTTCTCTTCTCTCATATCTCTTGGAACTGTCCAGTCAAGTGTGATGTTTGTAAATGGTGACTGAGTACCCCATCTTGATGGTGTGTTTACACCGAAGATGAAAGACTGGATGCACTGTTTTACTTCCTTCTGTGTAAGGTTATCAACCTTTACAAATGGAGCAAGATAAGTATCGAATGATGAGAATGCCTGAGCTCCTGCCCACTCATTCTGCATGATACCTAAGAAGTTAACCATCTGGTTACAAAGAGTTGAAAGATGTCCTGCTGGAGCAGATGTTATCTTTCCAGGAACTCCACCAAGTCCTTCCTGAATAAGCTGCTTCAGTGACCATCCTGCGCAGTATCCTGTAAGCATGCTAAGATCATGGATATGGATATCTGCCTTTCTATGTGCATCTGCTATTTCCTGATCATAAATTTCGCTGAGCCAGTAGTTAGCTGTGATAGCACCTGAGTTGGAAAGGATAAGTCCTCCAACACTATATGTAACTGTAGAGTTCTCTTTAACTCTCCAGTCATTAATCTGAAGATAGTTATCTACAATGTCCTTGTAGTTGAGCATTGCATTCTTAACGTTACGAACTTTCTCACGCTGCTTACGATAAAGGATATAAGCCTTAGCAACCTCTGTATATCCAGCCTCTGAGAGAATCTTCTCAACGCTATCCTGGATATCTTCCACGGAGATAACATCATTCTTAATCTTATCCTCGAAATCGCTTGTAACTCTGAGAGCAAGCATATCGATAACACTTGGATGATACTGCTTTGCGCAGCCCACAAATGCCTTCTCGATTGCAGCACTGATCTTAGCTACATTAAAATCAACTGTTTCACCATCTCTTTTTACCACTCGGTACATGTAAAGTAACCTCCCCTTTAATAAATATTAGTTTAAGATTTTATTTTTATGTTTTTAGGCTGAAATACGTCCTTTTCAGCCTTATTTTCACATAAAACGAGCCACTAGATGTAGACCGTCTATAAGAAGATACCACTAATAGGCCCTCGTGTCAATATATAGTGTGATATTTTTTTACAAAACACTATATATAGTGGTAAAAGGCATTAAAAAACCAACCGCCTCAGGATAAAAACCCTTATTTTTAAACGGTTGGCTCTTTATGGAAACCACTATATCTAGTGGTTAGGGCTCCAAACGCCCTATTTCTCTAATGTTTCAGGTTTTGGTGCCGATTTAGTCCGCATCTACGCCTCTAATTTCTATATTTTTTACATGTGGAGCTACTATAGATTTAAATATTTCAAGCTGCTCCGGGCCATATGCTTCCAATCCGGAATAATGAACTGTTTCTCGATTCACAAAGCTCTGCAGATAATAATTTTCAGCCCCATCAATCCACTCAGCTATACCCCTGAAGGAATCCTCGTCATGGAACTGTTTTACAACAGTAGTCCTGAACTCATAGATTACATTTCCTTCTAATAAGAAAGAAACAGTTTCTTCTAATTTAGAAATATCGAAATTTGGAACACCGATAGTTGTGCCATATCTCGCTTTATCATTCTTTATATCTACTGCCACATAATCAACAAGGCCGGCTCTCACTAGTTCCTTCAGCCTGTCAGGATGATTTCCATTCGTATCCAGCTTGACCTTAAAGCCCTTGTCCTTTATCCCCTGTATAAACTCCGGCATACCCGTCCTGAGAAGCGGTTCTCCGCCCGTTATAGCCACGCCATCCAGGAGACCTACCCTTTTATCCAGAAACTTGTAGAATTCATTCTCGTCCATGATAACAGGCGTAGAAGGGTCAAGAATGTCCCAGTTGTGACAGAACGGACACCTGAAGTCGCATCCGCCCAAAAATACTGTGCATGCCACCTGTCCCGGAAAGTCCAGCAGCGTCATCTTTTGCAAACCATGTATCTTCATAATACACACCTCTTTCCAATATGCTACTTAACTTACCACCTGCACAAAAATAAGTCAACGGGACCTGACCCCATTGACTCCAAGATCTGTCCCCATTGACTTCAAAAAAAACGTGGCAACCGAGATTTTTCTCAGCTGCCACGCCTTTTTAACGTCTATTTTATGGAAGAGACGCTATGTCTTTATTCTACATCCTGAAGGGCGTCGTAGTTTTCTTCGCCTGTACGGATTTTAACAACTCGGCTTACTGGGTAAACGAAAATCTTACCATCACCGATCTTACCAGTATAGAGTGTCTTCTTAGCTGTTTCGATTACGCTCTCAACAGGAATCTTACTTACAACAACTTCCAGCTTAATCTTAGGAAGAAGTGTTACGTCCATCTCAACTCCACGGTATTTTTCACCGGTACCTTTCTGGATACCGCAGCCACTTACCTGAGTTACTGTGATACCTGTTACACCAAGGGCATTCAGCGCCTTCTTGATCTTGTCGTATCTTGAA
Source organism: uncultured Lachnospiraceae bacterium (assembly GCA_947168155.1). Taxonomy (GTDB): domain Bacteria; phylum Bacillota; class Clostridia; order Lachnospirales; family Lachnospiraceae; genus Eubacterium_Q. Next base: position 2,720 of record CAMVKW010000026.1, read on the forward strand.
AGCTTTGTAATGATAACTACCTTATTAATACCTGTATCTGAAACAATACCTGCCTTAGCCATATCATCTGCTGCATTTACAACAGGGACAGATGCATTCTTCTTAGCCTCACTTGCCTCTTCATATGACTCAGCGCCAAGGCTTGTATTTTCATTCTCAACCATCATTGCACTAGACATATCCACGATACTGAATCCTGAATAAGCAGATGAAAGACCGTGCTCTGTTGAGTCGAGACCTTCAAGCTCTTCTTCCTCAGAAACTCTAAGTCCAAAGATAGCTTTGATTATGCTAAATACAATCGTCATCGTTACCGCTGTCCAAGCAGCCACTGCTGCAAAACCAAGTAACTGAATTCCTAAAAGATGGAATCCTCCGCCGTAGAAAAGGCCGTTAAGTGTGTCATTTCCAGGGGCTGATGTTGTTGCAAAAAGACCAGTTGCAATTGTTCCCCAGATACCATTCATCATATGTACTGCCACTGCACCAACAGGGTCGTCGATACGAAGCTTGAAGTCGAGAAACCATACTCCGAATACTACCAGAAGTCCTGATACAGCACCGATTACTATAGCGCCGAATGCATCTGTTACGTCGCAAGGAGCTGTGATAGCTACAAGACCTGCGAGTGAAGCGTTAAGACACATTGAAACATCAGGCTTACCATATTTGATCCATGTAAAGATCATACAAACTACAGTTGCGATTGAAGGTGCGATTGTTGTTGTTACGAATACAGATGCAAGCTGATCTGTTGATGTACAAGCTGCTCCGTTGAATCCGTACCATCCAAGCCAGAGGATGAATACACCCAGTGCACCGATTACCAGATTATGTCCTGGGAATGCATTTACTTTTACTATCTTGCCATTATCATCTTTCTCAAATTTACCTATACGAGCACCAACCATCTTTGCTCCGATGATTGATGAGATACCACCTACCATGTGAATTGCACATGATCCTGCGAAATCATGAAATCCTAACTGTGCGAGCCAGCCGCCGCCCCAGATCCAGTGTGCTTCTACTGGGTAGATAAGTGCTGAAATTACTGCTGAATATACGCAGTAGCTGAGGAACTTAGTTCTCTCTGCCATAGCACCAGAAACGATTGTTGCTGTTGTTGCACAGAATACAAGGTTAAACACGAAGTTTGACCAATCAAAATCTGCATAAGCAGTGAAAATATCAAAACCAGGTTTTCCGATAAGACCCATCATATCTTCACCTAGTAATAAACTAAAACCGATAAGGATGAAAACACAGCATCCGATACAGAAATCCATCAGGTTCTTCATTATGATGTTACCTGCGTTCTTCGCTCTAGTGAAACCTGTTTCAACCATTGCGAATCCAGCCTGCATCCAGAATACCAGTGCCGCTCCAATAAGAAACCATACCGCGAATACATTATCATTCACGAAACTCATTACTTCTTCTGTCATAACTTTAACTCCTTTTTGTTACTTTATATAATCCTTTGGATCACATTTAAAAAGGCGCCTCAGTTTTTATTTCAAAACCAAGACACCTTTGCCTTTATAAATTATTTAATTTGATTCCCAAATTATTTAACACTGAATAATAACTGTCCATAGCTTGGGAATGGCCAATCATTCTGAGATGTAAGCATTTCAGCTTCATCTACATATCCACGAAGTGTTTCCATTGAAGGAAGCATCTCGTCTCTTACGAATGCTGATGATTCGAAGATGTCATCTAATGACTTAAACTTATCAAGATCATCTTCAAGAGCCTTTACAGATTCTAAGATGTGATCTGTAAGCTCTGAAAGTCTTTCCATAGTTGATACTTCGTAATTGCATTTAACATTTGCACTAACTGACTTCATGAGAGATGTAGTCTCAGCGAGTCTGAATAGATATCTCTCGATTGCTGGAAGGTAGTTCTTACGAACCATATCAACCATTGTATTTCCTTCGATATTTACTGTCTTAACATAGTTCTCAAGCATGATCTCACATCTCGACTGGAGCTCTGCCTCAGTAAATACCTTATGCTCCATAAGCATCTTCTTGTTCTTCTCATCAAGGAGATGTGGCATTGCATCTGCAGTAGTCTTAAGATTTAAAAGACCTCTTACTTCAGTTGCTTCCTTAACCCACTCATCTCCATATCCATTACCATCGAAGAGGATTCTCTGATGGTCTGTGATGACTCTCTTGATCAGGTCATGAAGTTCAGTTTCGAAATCAGCTGCACCTTCGAGTTCGTCTGCATATTGCTTCAGGCTTTCTGCAACAGATGCATTCAGCATGATGTTGCAGCATGCAATACTGTTTGAAGAACCAAGAGATCTGAACTCGAACTTATTACCTGTAAATGCAAATGGTGAAGTTCTATTTCTATCAGTTGTATCTCTGCTGAAGCTTGGGATTGAATGAACTCCCAGCTTCATAACTACATCCTCTGTTCCCTCATAAGGCTTATCTTCTTTAATAGCCTCAAGGATTGCTGAAAGCTCATCACCAAGGAATACTGAAATGATAGCAGGTGGTGCTTCGTTAGCTCCAAGTCTGTGGTCATTTCCAGCAGTTGCAACTGACAGTCTCAGAAGATCCTGATAATCATCTACCGCCTGGATTACTGCACAAAGGAAAAGCAGGAACTGTGCATTTTCATATGGTGTCTTTCCAGGTGACAGTAGGTTGATTCCTGTGTCTGTTCCGATGGACCAGTTGTTATGCTTACCTGATCCGTTAACTCCTGCGAATGGCTTCTCATGTAAGAGACAAACCATACCGTGGCGAGATGCAACCTTCTTCATAATCTCCATTGTTAACTGGTTGGAATCTGTTGCCACATTTGTTGTGGAATAGATTGGTGCCAGCTCATGCTGTGCAGGAGCAACTTCGTTATGCTCTGTCTTAGCAAGGATCCCAAGCTTCCAAAGTTCTTTATTTAAGTCCTCCATAAACTCATTTACACGAGGCTTGATAACTCCGAAGTAATGGTCATCCATTTCCTGTCCTCTTGGTGGCATTGCACCGAAGAGTGTTCTACCTGTATAGATTAAGTCAGGACGCTTGTTAAATACTTCTTGATCAATCAGGAAGTATTCCTGCTCAGGTCCTACGCTTGTTCTAACATAATTAGCTTCTGTTCCGAAGAGCTTCAGAATTCTCTTTGCTTGTCTGTTAATAGCTTGCATTGATCTGAGAAGTGGTGTCTTCTTATCAAGTGCTTCACCTGAGTATGAACAGAAAGCTGTTGGAATGCAAAGTGTGTGGTCCTTGATAAATGCAAATGAAGTTGGGTCCCATGCTGTATAACCTCTTGCCTCAAATGTTGCTCTCAGTCCTCCTGATGGGAAGGATGAAGCATCAGGCTCACCTTTGATAAGTTCCTTACCAGAGAACTCCATCAGCACTCCGCCGTCTGGAGAAGGTGATATGAAACTATCATGCTTCTCAGCAGTAACTCCTGTAAGAGGTTGGAACCAATGAGTAAAATGTGTTGCTCCATTCTCAATAGCCCAATTCTTCATTTCCTCAGCAACTGCATCTGCAACCTGCTCATCCAGTCGAACATTTTCGTCGATGGTTTTCTTGAGTGATGCATATACATCGTCTGAAAGTCTTGCTCTCATTACTCTGTCATCAAACACGAGTGATCCGAAAAGCTCTGGTACATTTTGATTTTCCATATCGTTTCTCCTTTTTTTCTAGTGCATTCTCAAGTCGCTTCACAACTTGAAAAAAACAGAAAAGGCGCCTCAGAGAATTATTCTCTAAGACGCCATTGTCTTTCGCACTTGTTCTTTTATGGTTTCACACTTTACTCCGTTAAATCGGATTTGTCAATACCTTTTTTTCAAAAAATTTTTTCGGAGACTATTTTCAGTCTAAAATATTTTCCGCAACTTCCCTCTTCGTAAGCCCATTATTCATGGCTTCCCGGATAATATATTCGTGGGCTTCCTCTTCGCTCATACCTCTTTGTACAAGCACAATTTTTGCCCTGCTGATAATTTTAAGCTCGTTCATTTTTTCTTCCAAAGTCCTGACCTTCTTCTGAGATTTTCTGAGTTTCTCGCCAAATGCAATCAGAAGTCTCAGGCTTCTGTCCAGAGTTCCCTTCTGAAGAGGCTTTGGAACAACGATCACGCCATAATCCGTGAGTCTGGCTGCCATATCAGGATAAACCTCAACAGGAACAGCCATGATTATTCCGGAGCTGTGTCTATCCACAACATCCATTACAAAATCCACACCAAAGCCATCTGAGAGAGGCGCATTTATGAGCACGATATCATATTCGCGCACTAAAATCTCACGTCTCGCAGCGGAAGCGCTTTTTCTTTTCTCAATCACATCGAACCTGCCACTTGGCATGGATTTCTGAGCAAGCATATTGAATTGTTCGGAATTCGAAACAATGAGTATCGAATATCTTGAGGTACTCTTTTTTTCCATCACAAAATGCTCTTAAATAACAGATCAGGGGTTACGAAATATACTTGTCGATTATACTTTCTGGAAGTAATTCCTTGATAAAGTCGCTGTTCTTGGCGTTCTTCATAGCCTCTCTACGAGACTTTGGAAGAAGCACGCTGCTCTCATCCATTTCCTGTGGGAGCTCCAGCTTATTCTCAATTCCATAAAGTCCTGCATAGATAAGCAGGGCATGCACAAGGTACGGATTGCTGAGAGCATCCGGACTGCGCAGTTCAACCTTGGTGCCCGCTGAGTTTATGTACATAAGCTCAGAGCCACCTTCTCTGGACCAGTTCACCTTAGTAGGTGCTGTTCCGTTACCAAATCTGTTGTAGGAAGCATCTGTAGGATTAAGGAAAATAGTTATATCCTTGATCTTATCCAAAATGCCTGCCGCCGCATATTTAACAACATCCTCGCCATCTTTATTCTTAGCGTAGATGTTGATGTGATAGCCATTTCCTGGTTTGTCCGCTATTGGAAGAGGTGAAAAATCGGCATAGAGGCCATTTCTATCTGCCACAGTATTTACAACCATCTTGAAGGTTGTAACCTGGTCTGCAGCCTTAAGTGGCTTGCCATAATGGAAGTCAATCTCATTCTGTCCAGGACCTCTCTCATGGTGAGAGCGTTCTGGTGTAAGGCCCATCTCCTCTATGGTAAGGCAGATTTCACGGCGGATGTTTTCTCCGCGATCAAGTGGAGCAATATCCAGATAGCCTGCCTCATCGTAAGGTATCTTTGTAGGATTTGCCTCATCATCAGTCTTGAAAAGATAGAACTCCAGCTCAGAACCAAATTTAAATTCAATTCCAGTCTCCTCAGCGGCTTTTACAGCGTCCTTAAGTATGTTGCGGGTATCTGCCTCAAAAGGCTTTCCATCGCCTTTGCAGACATCACAGAACATCCTAAGAACTCTGCCAGAATCAGGTCTCCATGGCAGAACCGAAAGTGTAGCTGGGTCTGGTTTCAGATAGAGGACAGCCTCTCCGCAGCCTTCGAAGCCTCTTATGGCTTTGGCATTGATTGGAATTCCCTTATCAAATGCCTTATGTACTTCACTAGGCATGATAGAAATATTCTTCTGCACGCCAAATGCATCTCTGAAGGCCAGTCTTATAAACTTGGCATCTTCCTCCTCAATATACTCCATGATTTCTGACTCTGTATAATTCATACTTCTTTCCTTTCACAATAAGTGAATACTTACTCTAAATCGTCGATATACGTGGTGTGATGTCTTCCAGGACGTCAAGCAGGATACGTACTGTATCCAGTGATGTGAATATAGTTACTCCGTTCATGATGGCGCAGCGTCTTATCTCTGCTCCATCCTGATAATGCACACCAGAAAGGATGGCTCTTGTATTGATGATGTAGCTTACATAGCCCGCCTCGATGGAACGGAGCACTTCGTCGCTACCATCACTAAGCTTTCCTCTGATACGTGTTCTTATACCGTGCTCCTTCAGAAACTCACCAGTTCCCACAGTCGCCTCGATGTTAAAACCAAGCTCGTAGAATCTTCTGACAAGTGGAAGCGCCTCTTCCTTATCCTCATCAGCAAGGGTAACCATTACAGTACCGTATTCCTTCATCTTGATTCCACTGGCTTGAAGAGCCTTGTAAAATGCCCTCTTAAGACTTCTGTCATAACCAATAGCCTCACCTGTAGATTTCATTTCCGGTGAAAGATATGGGTCCATACCATTCAGCTTTGCAAATGAAAATGCAGGCGTTTTAACATACCATTTTCTCAGGTTCTTATCTTTAAGTCCGCCCTCAGGTGCTGTTCCAGTATAGCCCTGCTCAGCAAGACTGTGTCCCAGCATAACCTTGGTTGCTATATCAACCAGGCTGTAACCTGTTGACTTTGAAAGGAATGGAACACTTCGTGAACCACGAGGATTAACCTCGATGATATAAACATTATCTTCCTTATCAACGATGAACTGTATGTTGAAGAGACCGATTATTCCAATACCGAGTCCCAGCTTGCTGGAGTACTCCGCAATAGTCTCTTTTACCTTTTCTGAAATTGAGTAAGGTGGATAAACGCTGGTGCTGTCTCCAGAGTGAACACCAGTTCTCTCAACCAGCTCCATGATACCAGGCAGGAAAACTTCCTTTCCGTCGCAGATAGCATCTATCTCAACTTCCTTACCAACAATATATTTATCTACAAGTACAGGTCTGTCCTCGTCCACTTCAACGGCGGTCTTGAGGTAATGACGGAGCATCTCCTCATTTGCCACGATCTCCATGGCACGTCCACCCAGCACGAAGCTAGGACGAACCAGAACAGGATAGCCTATTCTCTCCGCAGCCTGAACGCCGCTTTCAATATCTGTAACCGCAACTCCCTTTGGATGAGGGATGCCGAGAGATTCAATAACTCCTTCAAATGCGTCCCTGTCCTCAGCTCTAAAAATGGCCTCGCAGCTGGTACCGATTATCTTTACCCCTCTCTTCTCAAGAGGCTCTGCAAGGTTAACAGCTGTCTGTCCACCGAGAGAAGTAATCACGCCCTCTGGCTGCTCCAGGTCAATGATATTCATAATATCCTCAACAGTAAGAGGCTCGAAATACAGCTTATCCGCGGTTGTATAATCCGTCGAAACCGTCTCAGGGTTGTTATTTATAACAATAGCCTCGTATCCCATCTCGTGAATTGTTCTTACCGCGTGAACTGTGGAATAATCGAACTCCACACCCTGCCCAATTCGGATAGGACCCGAACCAAGAACAATAACCTTCTTATTGTCCGAAACTATGGACTCGTTTTCATCCTCATAAGTCGAATAGAAATAAGGCACATAGCTGTCAAACTCGCTGGCGCAGGTATCGATCATCTTGTAAACCGGCTTAATGTCATACTCCTTGCGCAGCTGCCAAATGTCATCCTCAGTGCAGCCCACCAGCTCTGCTATATAAGAATCAGAGAAGCCCATCTTCTTAGCATCATAGAGAGTCTCCTTGTCAAATGCATTCTTAATGCCTTCTATATCCTTGCCATCTATATTTTCCGCAATCTTTTCAATGCGTCTCTCGTATTCAACTATGTTCTTGATCTTATCCAGGAAGAACATATCTATCTTTGTCTTATTGTAAATAACCTGAAGGTCAACCCCAAGCCATATCAACTGTGACAATGCGTAAATTCTGTCATCAGTTCCTTCTTCAACATATTTCAGAAGCTTCTCAATAGCTTCTTCCTTAGCCTCTTCTGCATCTGTCTTTTCAGAGAGACTCTTAACGTCGAATTTCTCTAAATGGATGTGGTTCTTTCCGTCCTCCAGAGATCTGATAGCCTTAAGCAGACTCTCCTCTGCAGTCCGTCCGATACTCATGGTCTCACCTGTAGCCTTCATCTGGGTTGAGAGTACATTTGACGCAAGAGTAAACTTATCGAATGGGAATCTTGGCATCTTTGTAACTACATAGTCCAGTGTTGGCTCAAAGCAAGCAGGTGTATTAGCAAGCTTAATCTCATCCAGATTCATACCTACAGCGATCTTTGCAGAAACACGGGCTATAGGATAGCCACTGGCCTTTGATGCAAGGGCTGATGATCTGGACACACGAGGATTAACCTCGATAACATAGTAATCAAATGACTCCGGATCCAGAGCGAACTGGCAGTTACAACCACCTTCAACTCCAAGAGCTCTGATGATTTTCAGGGCGCTGTCGCGGAGCATATGATATTCCTTGTTTGTGAGAGTCTGGCTTGGTGCCACAACCACTGAGTCACCGGTGTGGATACCAACAGGGTCCAGGTTCTCCATGTTACAGACAACGAGAGCTGTATCGTTTGCATCTCGCATTACTTCGTATTCAATCTCTTTATAACCCTTGATACTCTTCTCAACCAGAACCTGATGAACAGGAGAAAGTGCCAGAGCATTTTTCATCATCTCTGCCATCTCTTCAGGGTTATCCGCAAATCCACCACCTGTTCCACCAAGGGTAAATGCAGGCCTCAGGATAACTGGATAACCAATCTCCTCAGCAGCCTTAAGTCCCTCTTCAACGGAATATGTTATCTCTGACGGAACTACTGGTTCACCCAGCTTTTCGCAGAGCTCTTTAAATTCTTCTCTATCCTCGGCACATCTTATGCTGGCAGCATCTGTTCCCAGAAGCTCAATCTCGCACTCCTTAAGAACTCCCTTATCATTCAGCTGCATTGCAAGGTTAAGTCCGGTCTGTCCACCAATTCCTGGTACAATAGCATCTGGTCTTTCATAACGGCAGATGCGGGCCATGTACTCAAGAGTAAGCGGCTCCATGTAAACCTTATCGGCGATCATTGTATCTGTCATAATGGTGGCCGGATTTGAGTTTGCAAGAACAACCTCGTAGCCTTCCTCTTTTAAGGCTAGGCAGGCCTGGGTTCCTGCGTAGTCGAACTCTGCTGCCTGACCGATGACGATAGGACCAGAGCCGATAACTAATATTTTGTGTATATCTGTTCTCTTAGGCATTTTCTATATTCCTTCAAAAATTATTTTGATGTATTTCTATTAACTTCCATATTTTCTATAAATCTATCAAAAAGATAAGTACTATCCTGTGGGCCAGGTGCACTCTCTGGGTGGTACTGCACTGAGAATACTCTTGGAGCATCTCCGCCACCATTTTCTATATCGTAATTACAAAGTCCCTCAACTGTATTATCCAGAAGATTGATGTGGGAAACCTTAAGTCCTGTACCTTCAACTGTTTTGTCATCAACAGCATAGCTGTGGTTCTGACTTGTTATTTCTATCTTGCCTGTTGCCAGGTCCTTTACAGGATGGTTTCCACCACGATGTCCGAACTTCAGCTTGTAGGTCTTTGCACCATAAGAAAGTGCAATAAGCTGATGTCCCAGACAAATGCCAAACATAGGGAGCTTACCCTTCAGGTTCTTTAATGTTTCAATAACCTCTGGAACATCCTCTGGATCTCCAGGACCATTTGAAATAAAGAGTCCATCTGGATTCATCTTCTTAATCTCTTCTGCAGAAGTATTGTAAGGTACTACAATAACGTTGCATCCGTGTGCATTTAATTCTCTTACGATATTCATCTTCATACCGCAGTCGATTGCCACAACGTTGAACTTCGGATTTGAAGTTCTTGCGTACCATCTCTTCTTACAGCTACATCTTTCTACCTGATTACGAGGCAGCTCTGTTGCCTCAAGCTTCTTAAGACCTTCCTCAAGGCTGGTTCCAATATCTGTTATAAGAACCTTTCTTGAACCGTGGTCTCTGATGCTGCGCACAAGCTTTCTCGTATCCACGCCATAAATTCCCGGCACATCTGAATCCTCTAAGAATTCTGAGAGAGTTCTTGTGAAGCGGAAATTGGATGGGAATTCATTTACCTCGCGCACAACAAGAGCTCCGAGATTAACCAGCTTACTCTCGAAGTCTTCATCTGTGATTCCATAGTTACCTATAAGCGGGTAGGACATAACTATGGCCTGATCTGTGTAGGATGGATCGGAAATTATTTCCTGATAGCCTGCCATGGATGTATTAAATACAATCTCACAAACGGCCTCTTTGTCAGCACCAAAGCCAAAGCCCAGGTACTCACTGCCATCCTCTAGAATTATTTTTTTGTTGTAATTCGACATCTTCTTCTCTTCCTATATTTATTACTATAAAAAACCATCCCCTATTTTATAACTACATATCCTCCGCCACAATAGTTAATTTACTCTTTTTTTGCAGAATTTTTGATGGAATTTTTGACAAATTCTCTAAATATTGGATGTGGTCTGTTAGGACGGGATTTAAACTCAGGATGGAACTGGACACCCAGGAAGAATGGATGGTCCGGAACCTCAACAGTTTCCACAAGATTTCCGTCAGGTGACTGACCTGAAATAACCAGTCCCGCTCCAGTGAGGACATCTTTATAATCATTATTAAATTCGTATCTATGACGATGCCTCTCGTGGATCAGCTTCTCACCACTTTCTGATTTTCCGTCGCCACTTTCATCATCTCCAAAATAGCATTTTTCCATAAGGGTTCCTGGAGTGACAACACAAGGGTAGCTGCCCAGTCTCAGTGTACCTCCCTTATCGACTGCATCTGACTGGCCAGGCATAAAATCGATAACCTTTGTATCGGTGGCGTCGTGGAACTCACCTGAACATGCATCCTTAAGTCCTGCCACATTTCTCGCATACTCGATAACGGCAATCTGCATGCCCAGACAGATGCCAAAATATGGAAGATTATTTGTACGTGCGAACTGCGCAGCAAGGACCATTCCTTCTATACCTCTGTCACCAAATCCACCAGGAACAATAATCCCGCTAAGGTGACTCAGCTTCTTGTCTACGTTCGATCTATCTATTTCTTCCGAATCTATCCATTCAATCTTTACATCAACACCGAAGCCGTAACCTGCATGACGAAGAGCCTCAGCAACAGAGAGGTAAGCATCATGGAGCTGAACGTATTTTCCTACAAGTCCGATGGTGATTTCCTTATTCATATTTTCAATGCTATCTACCATCTTAATCCACTCGGTTAAGTCTGCATTTAGCGTACCAAGACCAAGTTCCCTGCAGACTACATTTGCCAGGCCTGCATCTTCCAGCATAAGAGGCGCCTTGTAAAGACTTGGCAGAGTGCGGTTCTCAATAACACAATCTTCTTTAACATTACAGAAAAGGGAAATCTTCTTGAAAATGCTATCCTCAAGGGGCTCGTCGCATCTAAGCACAATGATATCCGGACGGACTCCCATACCCTGAAGCTCCTTAACGGAGTGCTGGGTAGGTTTTGATTTGTGCTCGTCGGAACCATGAAGAAATGGAACAAGAGTTACATGGATAAAGAGGCTATTTTCCTTACCAACCTCGAGAGAAATCTGTCTTACCGCCTCGATGAATGGCTGGGACTCAATATCACCGATAGTACCACCAATTTCAGTGATGACTACATCTGCATCCGTTTCATTACCTACTCTGTAAACAAAATCCTTGATCTCGTTTGTGATATGAGGGATGACCTGAACTGTCGAACCCAGATACTCTCCTCTTCTTTCCTTATTAAGTACATTCCAATAAACCTTACCAGAGGTGAGGTTAGAATACTTGTTCAGATTCTCATCTATAAAACGCTCATAATGGCCAAGGTCCAGGTCAGTCTCCGCGCCGTCCTCAGTTACATAAACCTCGCCATGCTGATATGGGCTCATGGTACCCGGATCTACATTTATATATGGGTCCAACTTCTGAGCGGCTACCTTAAGACCCCTTGCCTTAAGAAGACGTCCAAGAGACGCTGCTGTTATTCCCTTTCCTAATCCTGAAACAACACCACCTGTTACGAAAATGTACTTTGCCATAATATTTATCCCCTTTCTCAGGCCCTCCGACCCTGCTCCTGTACAAAACAAATAAAAAAGAGGCACTTCGAGCTATGTACTCGAAGCGCCTTTGCCTCACATAATAACAATATTTAGAATTTTACCTTAATTTCTTAAACAATATCTAGTATATAACTTTACAAACAAAAGTCAAGGAGAAAATAAGCTATAGTACAGACTTCATACTACGAACGTACTCGCCGAGTTTGGCTGGGGCATCTTTTCCGTACTCAGCCACGATACGAACCATAGCTGAGCCAACGATAACTCCGTCAGCATACTGTGACATCTTCTCTGCCTGCTCTGGAGTACTGATTCCGAAACCGATAGCAGCCGGAACATCTGTAGATTCTTTAATAAGATTTATGATTGATTCAAGGTCGGTCTTAATCTCGCTTCTCACTCCGGTAACGCCCAGAGATGAAACAACATAAATGAATCCCTTCGCCTGAGAAGCGATAGTCTTGATTCTGTCCTCGCTGGTAGGCGCGATCATGGAAATAAAATCCATTCCGTACTTAGCAGCAGTCTCATCGAATTCGTGTCTCTCCTCGTATGGGCAGTCAGGAATGATAATTCCGTCCGCACCAGATTCAGATGCATTCTTGAAGAATTTCTCTGTTCCATAATGGAAAACAGGATTTGCATAAGTCATGAATACAATTGGTGTATCGTAGTCTTTTCTGATTTCTTTAACCAGCTCGAATACCTTGTCAGTTGTCATTCCTGATTCAAGAGCTCTGATATCCGCCTCCTGGATAACAGGTCCCTCTGCTATAGGATCTGAGAAAGGAATACCAACCTCAACCAGGTCAGCCCCCGCCTCGATAACAGCCCTGAAGTTTGCAAGGCTTGTCTCATAATCTGGATCACCTGCTGTCAGGAATGAAACAAATGCTTTTTTATTTTCAAACGCTTTATATATATTACTCATAAATATCAACTCCTCTATATCTTGCAATTGCCGCAACGTCCTTATCACCACGACCAGAAATGGTACAAACGATAATGCTATCCTTTGGCATCTGTGGTGCAATCTTCAGAACATGCGCTACAGCATGACTACTTTCGATAGCAGGGATAATGCCCTCTGTTCTTGAAAGATATTCGAATGCATTTACCGCCTCATCATCTGTAATAGGTACATACTCAGCTCTTCCTATAGAAGCAAGATATGCATGCTCAGGTCCAATTCCAGGATAATCAAGTCCGGCCGATATAGAATAAACTGGAGCAATCTGTCCGTCCTCATTCTGGCAGAACAGCGACTTCATACCATGGAAAATACCAAGTGAACCATTTGCCATAGTCGCTGCATTCTTTGGATTATCAACTCCAAGCCCGGCAGCCTCACAACCTATAAGCTTAACTCCATCATCCTTAATATATTCATAGAAGGAACCGATGGCATTACTTCCGCCACCCACGCATGCGATGACTACATCTGGAAGCTTACCCTCAGCCTCAAGTATCTGAGCACGGCTTTCCTTACTGATAACAGACTGGAAGTCTCTTACTATAGTAGGAAATGGATGTGGCCCCATTACCGAACCAAGAACATAGAGTGTATCATCCACACGGCTAACCCATTCACGCATGGCCTCGTTAACCGCATCCTTCAGAACCTTGGTTCCTGTCTTAACCGCATGAACCTTCGCTCCAAGAAGCTCCATTCTGAAAACGTTGAGAGCCTGACGAATTGTATCCTCCTCACCCATGAATATCTCGCATTCCATATCCATAAGTGCAGCAGCTGTTGCAGTAGCAACTCCGTGCTGTCCGGCTCCTGTTTCAGCGATAACTCTTGTCTTACCCATCTTCTTTGCAAGAAGCACCTGACCAAGAACATTATTTATCTTATGAGAACCAGTATGATTAAGATCCTCACGTTTCAGATAAATTTTTGCTCCGCCCAGATCCTTTGTCATCTTCTCTGCATAATAAAGAAGTGATGGACGACCGGCATATTCTCTATTCAGAGTATCCAGTTCAGCTATAAATTCAGGATCATTTTTATAATGCTCATATGCTTTCTCCAGCTTATGAATTTCATTCATAAGAGTTTCTGGAATATACTGTCCACCAAACTCTCCAAATCTTCCATTAATAACTTCGCTAACTGTTTTTTCCATATTTTTTTCCTACTCTTTCTATTTGCTAGGATCCCTCATCAGGATCTTACACTTTCCACGAATCGTTTCATCTTTGATGCGTCCTTAAGGCCATCTGTCTCAACTCCCGAGCTTACATCTACTGCAAAAGGTTTAATGCTTGCCAGCACATCGCTGATATTTTCAGCACTTAGCCCACCTGCCAGGAAGTATGGTCTTTCAAGTCTTTCCAGCTTCGACCAGTCAAATGTAATCCCAGAGCCTTTACCGGAATCAATCATAATATGATCCGCCGAAGATTTTTCTACCTCATCAAAAGACTCTACTTTATTAATATTGAAAGCTTTGATTATCTCAGCCCCACCCAGTCTTTCTCTAAGCTGCAAAATGTAATCCTCATCCTCAGAACCGTGAAGCTGCGCGACGTCTATTATACCACAGCTGACAAAGTCGGCAATAAAATCTATCTCAGCATCCACAAAAACTCCAACTGCCTTTATCCTACTGTCCAGCCTGCTCTTTAATTCTTTCGCCTGTTCTTTAGTAACATTACGCTTACTCCGCTCCCAAAATACAAAGCCTATATAATCAGGAAGGAGTGCATTTGCCACCTCAATATCCTCAAGCCGGGTGAGTCCACAAATTTTAATCTTCGCATCACTCATATCAAATATCCTCTATCAGCCAAAACAACCTACGACTTCATAGCCTTAATAAGACCACTCTTGTCATCACTTCTCATCAGCATCTCTCCGATAAGAACCGCATCTGTTCCATTCTCTTTTAGAACCTGCACATCTGCAGGACTTTCAATTCCGCTTTCAGAAACGAAGAGCACATCCTCAGGAACAAGCCCGCGAAGTCGGATGCTATTATTAATATCAACCGTGAAATCCTTCAGATTTCTATTATTAACACCAACTATTCTTGCACCGGCCGCGAGGCATCTCTTAACCTCCTCAGCATCATGAGCTTCAAAGAGACATGAAAGTCCAAGTGTATCTGCTATCTCAAAATATTCCTTAAGTTCCTCGTCCGAAAGGATAGCAGCAATTAGAAGTACTGCCGAAGCACCCATAAGTTTTGCCTGGTAGATCATATAAGAATCAACCGTAAAATCTTTTCTGAGAACCGGAATGCTAACTTCCTTTACTATCGCCTTCAGATATTCGTCACTACCCTTGAACCTATCCGGCTCAGTAAGACAAGAGATTGCATCCGCCCCACTAACCTCATAAGTCTTTGCGATTTCAAGGTAAGGAAAATCCTCAGCTATAACTCCCTTGGAAGGAGATGCCTTCTTAACCTCAGAGATTATCGAAAGCCCCTTCTTTGAAAGTGCCTCTTCGAAAGGATAATCAAATTCCTGAACTTCCATTTCACGAGCTGCCATCATTTCAGCATCTCTCTTTATATCCTCGAAGGAATAATCCTGTTTTTGTTTTTCTATTCTCGCTCTTGTTAACTGAGCTAATTCATCTAATATCATTTTTCTACCTATAAGAATTAACGATTACTTACTTCAATAAACTTCTCAAGTGTTTCTGTTGCCTTGCCAGATGCGATCAGCTCCTTTGCAAGCTCAATACCAGCTGCCATAGAATCTGCCTTGCCACCAATATAAAGCGCAGCACCTGCATTTAACAGAGTCGCATCTCTCTTTGGTCCTGTATCCTTACCACTGAGAATGTCTCTTGTTATGTTTGCATTTTCTGATGGATCACCACCTACAAGGTCTTCCTTATTACATGTCTTAAAACCGAAATCCTCAGGCTTAATAACTCTTGTTTTGTACCATCCATCCTTTATCTCGCAGATTGTAGTTGGTGAACTAAGTGAAATCTCATCCAGCTTGTCCTGACCAAATACAACCATACCTCTCTTAACTCCCAGGTCTGCAAGAACCTGTGCCAGCGGCTCAACAAGATACTCATCATAAACACCGAGAAGCATATATGTTGGCTTTGCTGGGTTTGTAAGAGGTCCAAGAATATTGAATACTGTTCTGAATCCAAGTTCCTTTCTGATAGGTCCAACATACTTCATTGATGTGTGATACTTCTGCGCAAAGAAGAAGCACATTCCAACCTCATTCAGAAGTTCAACACACTTCTCTGGCTCCTGTTGAATGTTAACTCCAAGCGCCTCAAGGCAGTCAGCTGTTCCGCACTTGGAAGAAGCTGCTCTGTTACCATGCTTAGCAACCTTCATGCCACCTGCTGCAGCAATAAGTGCTGATGTTGTTGAGATGTTAAAGCTGTGCGCATTATCTCCACCAGTTCCTACGATTTCAAAAACATCCATTCCTGCTTCAACTGGGATAGCATGGTCACGCATAGCTGCTGCACATCCTGCTATCTCGTCCTTCGTCTCAGCCTTTGCACTCTTTGTTGAAAGAGCTGAGAGAAACGCGGCGTTCTGTGTAGGTGTTGTATCACCGCTCATTATCTCATTCATTACTGTATATGCCTCATCATAAGTAAGGTCATGCTTATTAACTATCTTCTCAATTGCTTCCTTAATCATTTTGGTGTACCTCCTAAAACTCTTTAAAATGATTATTTATTTATAAAATTACTTAGTATAAGTTTGCCCTCGGGTGTAAGGATTGATTCCGGATGGAACTGAAGTCCATACACCTGATGATTTTTATGTTTTACAGCCATGATTTCGTTATCATCATCTGCTGTTGCTATCACTTCTAATTCTTCTGGCATCGTCTCTGCCTTTGCCGCCAGTGAATGATATCTGGCAACCTTTAGTTTCTTGCCCTGACCATTTCCCAAGCTGTCACCTTCGCCACCACTTAGTCCGGCAAAAATCGGATCCGACTCTTTTATAGAACAAACTGACTGCTTGCCGTGCATCAGTCTGGATGCATATGTTACTGTGGCTCCATATACTTCACATATGGCCTGATGTCCAAGACATACACCAAGTATCGGAATCTTTCCTCCCAGCTCTCTTACAACGTCTTCACAGATCCCGGCGTCCTGCGGCTTACCGGGACCTGGAGAAAGTATTATATGGGAGGGTTTAAGTGTTTCTATTTCCTGAACAGTCATCTCATCATTTCTTATAACCTTGATATCCGGCTCAATATCACCGATCAGCTGATACAAGTTATATGAGAAGCTGTCATAATTATCTATTAATAAAATCATAGCTTTGTTCCCCTGTTAACTCTGTTTCACAATACTACAGCTCAGTCTGAAGAGCATTTATCACGGCCTTAGCTTTATTAAGCGTTTCTACATATTCCTTCTTAGGAACTGAATCTGCAACTATTCCGGCTCCGCTTCTGACGAATACCTTTCCATTCTTTTTATATGCTATCCTAATGGCAATGCATGTATCCATATTTCCTGTGAAGTCGATATATCCTATTGCTCCGCCGTAAATGCCTCGCTTATTATTCTCCAGCTCATCTATCAACTGACAGGCTCTGATTTTTGGCGCTCCGGAAAGTGTTCCTGCAGGAAGCACTGCCTCAACTGCATCCAACGCATCATTGTCATCTCTAATCTCGCCTCTTACCGTCGAACCGATGTGCATTATGTGTGAGAATTTCAGCACATCCATATATCTCTCAACTTCAACTGTTCCAAACTTGCTAATCCTTCCCAGGTCATTTCTTCCGAGATCCACCAGCATGTTGTGCTCAGCAAGTTCCTTTTCGTCCTGAAGAAGCTCTGCCTCAAGTTCTGCATCCTCTTTAGGATTCTTTCCTCTTGGTCTTGAACCTGCCAAAGGAAATGTATGCAGCACTCCGTTTTCTAGTTTCACAAGAGTTTCTGGAGATGCACCCGCAACCTCAACATCTGTTCCCGAAAAGTAGAACATATAAGGTGAAGGATTTATAGTTCTAAGTGCTCTATAAGTATTCAGCAGACTTCCTTCGAAAGGAGCTTCAACTCTATTAGAAAGAACTATCTGGAAGATGTCACCTTCAAAGATGTATTTCTTTCCCTTCTCAACCATCTCGGAATATTCTTCTTCGTTAAAAAGTGGTTTGAATTCTCCGGTAACTTTTCCCTTTGAATCCTTAAACTTTTCTCCATTCTCAAGAAGGTCAGCCATCTGCTTCAGATCATTTGTGGCTCTGTTATATTCTGTATCCAGCTCCGCGAGTTTTACATTTGCAATAAGAACAATCTTCTGTTTCACATTGTCAAATGCAATCACCTTATCAAAGAGCATCAGATCCACATCTCTGAATTCTTCTTCATCCTTAACCTCTGTTCTAAGGATTGACTCACTGTACTTCAGATAATCAAACGAGAAGTATCCAACCAGTCCACCAGTGAAAGGAGGAAGATAATCGAACTTAGGACTTCTATACTCTGAAAGAATCTGTCTCAGATAATCCGTAGGATTCTCAGTCTTAAAACTCAGGTCCCCTGCTTTCATCTCACCATTCAGGCACGTGATTTCCATCTTTGGTTCGAAACCAAGGAATGTGTACCTGCCCCATGTCTCATCTGCCTGGGCAGATTCAAGCATATAAGTGTGAGTTGAAACATTCTTTAGTATCCTCAGCGCTTCGATAGGAGTTATAAAATCAGACAGGATTTCGTAACTCACAGGAGCCACTAAATATTTACTGGTATCAACTTTTTTTAATTCCTCAAGTGTTGGTCTTACTTCCATTTTTACTTCTCCATAAATCCTTTTCAGGATGTAAAACTAAACCGTTGTGTAACCTCTGCTTCTGAGGCTCGACTCTACTTCGTCGTAACCTCCAACCTTCATAACAGCCAGTGGAGTTTTTGAATCCCTGCTGTATGAAACGTAAATGTAATCTATATTGATGTAGCTTTTATCTAAAGTATCAAGAAGCTTTGTGAGACTGCCAACCTCATCAGGTATCTCAACTCCTATTACTTTATCAAGCTTGCACATATAGCCCTCAGACTTAAGAACTTCAAAGCCCTTCTCTGGTTCAGTGACCAGCATTCTTACAATTCCGAACTCTGCACTGTCGTTTGTTACAACATTGTAGATGTCTATTCCTGCATCAGATATCAGCCTTGATACCTTAAGCATTGCTCCTTTACTATTCTCTGTGAATACTGATAATTGTGTGATCATAAAAACCTCCTGAAATACAAAAGTCCCAGCAATCAATCTAAATTGATTGCTGGGACAGGTTAAACTTTTTTCCTGCGGTGCCACCCGGCTTGGTGTATACTTACACCCACTCATTACATACTCCATATGATATCCATCATACTTTTATATGCCGAACTTTGTTAACGGAGGTTCTTACTCCGGCTCCCATACTATGTGTAATCAGTTCAGGTCGCCCTCTGAAGTCCATTCAACAAAACACTTAACATCCGCTTTCTCACCACCAAGCGGTTCTCTGTAGATAAGGAGGTCTCGCCTACTTACTCTTCATCTTCGGTTTATGTGTGGATAGTACCACCACAGTGTTACTCTTGTCAAGAGTTTTTTGCTTTATCCGGATAAAGTATATAAAAATTAATTAAAGAGTGCAGTTGAATAGTATCTGTCACCACTATCTGGAAGCAGGGCAACGATTACCTTACCCTTGTTCTCAGGTTTCTTAGCAAGCTGAATAGCTCCATAAAGAGCAGCGCCTGAAGAAATACCAACTGAAATTCCTTCCTTCTTGGCAAGAAGCTTAGCAGTTTCAAATGCAGCCTCATTTGGTGCTTTGAATACTTCGTCGAATACATCTGTATTAAGTACATCAGGAACAAAACCAGCTCCGATTCCCTGAATCTTATGAGCTCCAGCCTTACCTTCTGAAAGAACCGGTGAATCTTCTGGCTCAAGAGCTACAACCTTTATATCAGCCTTCTGCTCTTTGAGGTACTCTCCCACACCTGTTACTGTTCCACCAGTACCAACACCGGCGATGAATATATCTACATTTCCATCTGTATCATTCCAGATCTCAGGACCTGTTGTTGCTTTATGAATAGCTGGGTTAGCAGGGTTAACAAACTGACCAGGAATAAAGCTTCCTTCAATCTCTTCAGCAAGTTCATTAGCCTTTTCAATGGCACCCTTCATACCCTTTGCGCCTTCAGTAAGAACAATCTCTGCACCATAAGCCTTGAGGATATTTCTTCTCTCAACACTCATTGTCTCAGGCATTGTAAGAATTATTCTATAACCCTTTGAGGCAGCTAAAGATGCAAGACCTATTCCCGTGTTTCCGCTAGTAGGTTCAATAATGACTGAACCTTCCTTCAGAAGACCCTTTTCCTCTGCATCCTCGATCATAGCTTTTGCAATACGATCTTTTACACTTCCTGCAGGATTAAGATACTCAAGCTTTACGAGGATTGTTGCCTCAAGCCCAAGCTCCTTCTCTATATTTACTACCTCAACGAGAGGTGTATTTCCAATTAAATCAGTAGTACCCTTGTATATCTTACTCATAATGATCTCCTTTTATTTGAATTTGCAATAATTATCAATTATTTTACTCTTTTTCCAGGAGGGCTGCAAATCAAATGCGAAGTATTAAATTGATGCGAGTGCATTATCCAGGTCTGCGATTATATCATCAACATGTTCTGTACCAATAGAAAGTCTGATAGTGCTCTGCTTGATGTCATTTGCCAGAAGTTCTTCCTCTGTAAGCTGTGAATGTGTTGTTGAAGCCGGATGTATAACAAGACTCTTAACATCAGCAACATTTGCCAGTATAGAGAATATCTTCAGGCTATCAATAAACTTCCAAGCCTCTTCCTTTCCACCCTTGATCTCGAATGTGAAGATTGAGCCACCTCCATTAGGGAAATACTTCTTATAAAGATCATGATTTGGATGATCTGGAAGTGAAGGATGATTAACCTTTGCAACCTTTGGATGATTTGCTAAGAAATCAACAACCTTCTTTGCATTCTCAGCATGTCTCTCAAGTCTGAGTGAAAGTGTTTCAACTCCCTGAAGAAGAAGGAATGCATTGAATGGTGAAAGTGTTGCTCCTGTATCACGAAGAAGAATCGCTCTAATGTATGTTACAAATGCTGCAGGGCCAACAGCATCATAGAATGAAATTCCATGATAGCTTGGATTTGGCGCTGCAATGTTAGGGTATTTACCAGAAGCAGACCAATCGAACTTACCTGACTCAACTATAACTCCGCCAAGTGTTGTTCCATGGCCGCCGATAAACTTAGTTGCTGAATGAATAACGATGTCTGCACCGTACTCAATAGGTCTGATAAGATAAGGTGTACCGAATGTATTATCTATTACAAGTGGAATTCCAGCACCATGTGCAATCTTAGCAATCTCTTCAATATCAGGAATATCACTGTTAGGATTTCCAAGAGTCTCAATGAAGATTGCTCTTGTATCTTCCTTTATAGCACCCTTAACCTCATCAAGATTATTAGTATCAACAAATGTTGAATTAATTCCATACTGTGTAAATGTATGCTCCAGAAGATTATAAGTTCCTCCGTAGATTGTCTTCTGTGCAACGATGTGACCACCGTTAGCTGCAAGCGCCTGAATAGTATAAGCAATCGCTGCTGCTCCTGATGCAACTGCAAGGGCTGCTGAACCACCCTCAAGAGCTGCTATTCTTTCCTCAAGAACTCCCTGTGTAGAGTTTGTAAGTCTTCCATAAATATTTCCTGGATCTGCAAGTCCAAATCTGTCAGCTGCGTGCTGAGCATTATGGAATGTATATGCAACAGTCTGATAAATAGGTACTGCTCTTGAATCTGTAGTAGGATCTGACTTTTCCTGTCCAACGTGTAACTGAAGTGTTTCGAATTTGTAATTACTCATTTTTATAAATCTCCTTTGTAATAAATATCTTTAGGTAAAATTTGGTTTTAAAAAGCCCGAGGCCTTTTCTCAGCTCCCGGGCAAATATGCTTGGTTAATCTTTATCTTACATTTTCGAGGCTCAAACATCGACATGTTAAGATACCAGCCATATTAACTGCCCGGGAGTTCTGCATTCGACAACAACACATTTCATATAATGTTTTGTTAAGTGAATAACTTCTCATAATGTTTTGCCTCCTAATTTATTTCATAGCACTTTAGCTCGCTATAGTGCGTATATTAATACTATCAACCTATTATGTCAATAGGTTTTAGCGTTATAAAGTATAGCAGTTTTTTATTAACTGCTATACATAAAACCTATAACATTAAATCATGGTCTAATTCCAGGGCCGCTCTGCGTCCTTCTGCGATAGCCCATACCACAAGAGACTGACCTCTATGCATATCTCCAGCAGTATAAATCTTTGCAGGATTCTTCTTTGATCTGCCAGATGTACCTTCCCTAATTTCAGCCTTGTAATGTCCTGCTTCAGTCCTTATGTTTGTTCTACCATCAACTTCTACACCAAAGTCTTCTACTACATAGTTCTCGCTTCCCAGGAACCCGGCAGCTATGAGTACAAGCTGCGCTGGAAGTGTTTTCTCACTTCCTTCAACAGGAACCATCATCATTCTTCCTGTCTTCTCATCCTTCTTAGGTTCAAGCGATTGAATTACAACTTCTTTCAGCTTACCTTTTTCATCTGCCACAAATTCTTTTACTGTTGTTTTATAAATACGTGGATCATGGCCAAACTTATAGATAGCCTCTTCCTGACCATAATCAGTCTTGCAGACACGAGGCCATTCTGGCCATGGATTAGTCTCAAGCCTTTCATCCGGTGCCTTTGGCATCATCTCCAGCTGAGTCACAGACTTACATCCTAAACGTATGCTTGTTCCAACACAGTCATTACCAGTATCACCACCGCCAATAACTATTACATCTTTTCCATAAACCTTATCGATTATATTTCCCAGTTTTCCTTTTCCGGCTTTCTTCATATCTTCCAGAATTCCAAACTCAGAGTCCAGAAGTTCCTTAGTCACTCTGCCAAGAAATTCAACGGCAAAATGTATTCCTTCCGCCTCTCTTCCAGGAGCCTTTATATCTCTCGGATTGGATGCACCGCAGGCAAGTATTATAGCGTCATATTCTTTCTCTAATTCTTTTGCACTTATATGCTTAACGTTTTCAGCTATAAGACCTGAACTGAATTTATCCTGTGCATCATTTCCACATACATTAACACTTGTTATGAAACGAATGCCTGCCTCCTCCATAAGCTTAACTCTTCTGTCTATCACAGATTTATCCAGTTTCATATTTGGAATGCCATAACGAAGAAGTCCGCCAATACGATCATTTCTTTCATAGACAGTTACGGAGTGGCCCCTGCGGTTTAACATTTGGGCTGCAGCTAGTCCCGAAGGACCACTTCCGATAACTGCCACCTTCTTTCCCGTTCTGGTTTCAGGAACAAGTTCTTTAACCAGATCATTTTCGAATGCATATTCTATAATTGTTTTTTCATTTTCTTTTGTGCTTACTGGAGCTCCATCTACGCCACAAGTACATGCAGCCTCACAAAGAGCAGGGCATACTCTGGATGTAAACTCAGGAAAACTGTGAGTCATGGAGAGCCTTCTATAAGCCTTATCAAAGGCACCACGATAGACCAGGTCATTAGTTTCTGGCACCATATTGTTGAGTGGACATCCGGAAGCCATACCGGAGATCATCATTCCCGCCT
This sequence comes from uncultured Lachnospiraceae bacterium, assembly GCA_947168155.1. GTDB lineage: Bacteria > Bacillota > Clostridia > Lachnospirales > Lachnospiraceae > Eubacterium_Q. The sequence continues at coordinate 26,246 of CAMVKW010000026.1, forward strand.
GGCAATATGGAACTCCGCAGTCCATACATCTGGCGCCCTGTTTTTGTTGTTCCTCTTTACTTAAAAGTCCATGAAACTCAAGGAAGTTTTCTATTCTTTTTTCTTCGCTTACTACAGGCCCGTCTACTCTGTCATATTCTAAAAATCCGCTTGGTTTACCCATTACCTTTTCTCCTTTTCAAAATCCTTCGCTGCGCCTCATTACCCAACGAGTTTAGTGAAGGCTTCAATCTGAGCCTGTTCATGTGAAATACCTTTTGCTTCCAATTCTGCAGTTGTTCTGATCATCTTGTCATATCCCTCTGGAATTATCTTCTTAAAGTGTGGTGCATACTCTTCAAATTCATCAAGAATCTTCTTACCTTTTTCCGAACCTGTTAATGCAACATGCTTTTCAATGATGCTTCTAAGTTCTTCTATATCATTCTTCTCTGTAAGCTGCTGCATATTCACCATCTGCTTATTGAGATTCTTATAAAGTGTATTATCTACATCAAGTACATAAGCAATACCACCGCTCATACCAGCAGCAAAGTTCTTTCCAGTAGGTCCCAGGATTACTGCGCGTCCACCTGTCATATACTCACATCCATGTTCACCCACACCTTCAACAACTGCTGTGGCGCCTGAATTTCTTATGCAAAATCTCTCGCCTGCCATACCTGCTATGTACGCTTCACCAGATGTAGCTCCGTAAAGTGCAACATTACCGATGATTATATTTTCCTCTGCGTTATAGCCAGCATCCTCTGGAGCATGAACGATCAGCTTACCACCTGAAAGTCCCTTTCCAAAATAATCATTACTGTCACCCACAAGATTAATAGTAAGTCCGCGAGGAATAAATGCCCCAAAGCTCTGACCACCTGCACCAGTTGCGTTGATAACCAGAGAATCCTCCTTCAGGCCTTCGGCCACATTTCTTGTTATCTCTGCTCCGAGAAGTGTACCAAATGCTCTGTCTGTATTAGAAACATTTACACTTACCTCGCAGCTGTTATCAGCCTTCTGATTTTTCGAAGCCTGAGCAAGTACAGCCTTTATCGCCTTATCCTTCAGGAGTACACTTTCATCCTTTGTGGTCTCAAGTTTAAAGTCATACTTAAGATCCGGATTAAACGTCTGTTCTTCTCTGGCAACGCCTGACATATCAAGGAGAATACGACTTAGATCTATCTTCTCTTTAACACCAGCTTCTTCTGAATCAAAATTCTTCATCTTCAGAAGGTCTGTTCTACCAACCAATTCCTTCAGAGTTCTTACACCCAGCTTAGCCATATATTCACGAAGCTCTCTTGCAATAAAGAGCATGAAGTTTTCCACATATTCCGGCTTACCTCTGAATCGTTTTCTAAGCTCTGGGTTCTGTGTTGCAACACCCATTGGGCAGGTATCATTCTGGCAAACTCTCATCATTACACAGCCCATAGTTACCAGTGGAGCTGTTGCAAATCCAAATTCCTCTGCACCAAGGATTGCGGCTATGGCCACATCTCTACCACTCATAAGCTTTCCATCTGTCTCGATAACAACCTGATTTCTGAGTCCATTCTGAACCAGAGTCTGATGTGTTTCTGCAAGACCCATTTCCCATGGAAGTCCAGCGTTATGGATTGAACTGAGTGGTGCCGCACCAGTACCACCATCATAACCAGACACAAGGATAACCTCTGCACCTGCCTTAGCTACACCTGCTGCTACTGTACCTACTCCTGCCTCTGAAACAAGCTTAACCGAAATTCTTGCCTGCTTATTTGAACACTTGAGGTCATAAATAAGCTGCGCCAGATCCTCTATTGAATAGATGTCATGATGAGGTGGTGGAGAAATAAGACTTACACCTGGAGTTGAATGACGAGTTTTTGCAATCCATGGATAAACCTTCTTTCCTGGAAGATGTCCTCCTTCACCAGGCTTTGCACCCTGAGCCATCTTTATCTGAATCTCACGGGCACTTACAAGATATTTACTTGTAACACCAAATCTTCCGCTCGCTACCTGTTTGATAGCTGAGCTTCTATCATTATCTGTTCCAGCTGAAGCTATTCTTTCATCACTCTCTCCACCTTCTCCGCTGTTGGATTTACCATGGAGATGGTTCATAGCGATTGCAAGAATCTGATGTGCCTCCTCGGAAATAGAACCGTAAGACATTGCACCAGTCTTAAATCTCTGAACAATAGATTCCTCACTTTCCACTTCTTCAATAGGAACTCCTGCCTCTGGATATTCAAACTCCATAAGACTTCTGAGATAACCTGTCTTCTCGTTATCCACCATTTCTGTATATTGTTTAAACTTAGAATAGTCACCCTCACGAGTTGACATTTGAAGCATATGAATAGTCTGAGGATTGTACCTGTGATTTTCCTTTTGACTACGGAACTTGTGTCTTCCTGTAGAATCCAGTTCAAGTTCAACTGGGAGTCCAAGTGGATCAAAAGCCTTGCTATGCTGAGCTTCCACATTCCTTCCAATGTCATCAAGAGTAATTCCGCCAACACGGCTTACTGTTCCTGTAAAGTATTCATCTATAACTTCTTCTGATATTCCGATTGCCTCGAATATCTTACTGCCCTGATAAGACTTGATGGCTGAGATACCCATCTTAGAAGCAATCTTTACAATACCGCTTATGATTGCTTCATCATAATCCTCAACAGCTGCATAATAATCTTTTTCAACCAGACCTTCTTCAATAAGTTCACCAACGCTTGCATGTGCAAGATATGGGTTAACTGCAGATGCACCAAAGCCAAGAAGTGTTGCAAAATGATGTACCTCTCTTGGCTCACCAGATTCAAGAATAAGTGACATTGCTGTGCACTTTCTTGTCTCTACCAGGTGCTTATGAACTGCTGCTACTGCAAGAAGTGAAGGAATAGCCAGATGATTTTCATCCACCCCTCTATCTGAAAGAACAAGAATGTTTGCGCCTTCACGGTAAGCACGATCAACCTCTACAAAGAGATGCTCCAGCGCATGTCTTATAGGAGAACCCTTGTAGTAAAGAATAGATACTACAGCAGATTTAAGATCTCCATTATCATTTCCAGAAAGACTCTTTATCTTTAACATATCCAGATCTGAAAGGATTGGATTGTGGATCTTAAGCACATGACAATTTGAAGATTTCTCTTCAAGAAGATTACCATTCTTTCCTACATAAACACTTCTTGAAGTTACAATCTTCTCACGTTCTGCATCGATAGGTGGGTTTGTAACCTGTGCGAAGAGCTGTTTGAAATAATAGAACAGTGGCTGGTATTCATGAGACAGTGCTGCTATTGGAGTATCAACGCCCATAGAGCCAATCTGCTCAATACCGTTAAGTGCCATATTCAGAATTCCTTCACGGTAGTTCTCATATGTATAACCAAATGCTTTCTGCAGCCTCTTTCTTTCATCGCCAGAAACTTCCGGAACTTTTTCATTAGGAATCTTGATATCATGAAGCTCAAGTAGAGACATATCCAGCCATTCACCATATGGCTCGCGATGTGCATACATTCCTTTTATCTCATCATCGGAATATATTTTTCCTTCTCTTGTATCTACAAGAAGCATCTTTCCTGGATAAAGTCTGTCCTTCTTCAGGATATGTTTTTCTTCGAGAGGAAGAACTCCTACTTCAGATGCAAGGATGAGACGACGATCATCAGTTATAACATAACGTGAAGGACGAAGACCATTTCTATCAAGGATTGCACCCATTACATCTCCATCAGAAAATACAATTGATGCAGGACCATCCCATGGCTCCATCATAGTTGCATAGTATTGATAAAAGTCTCTTTCCTCCTGAGTCAGAGTATCGTTATGTGCCCATGGTTCAGGAATCAGAACACTGGCTGCAAGTGGCAGGTCCATTCCACTCATCATAAGGAACTCCAGAGTATTATCCATCATTGCAGAATCTGAACCGCTTGAAGAAATAACAGGAAGGACCTTAGTCATATCCTCTTCGCTGAAGGTATCTGTATGCATTGTCTCTTCACGAGCAAGCATCTTGTCTGCATTTCCCTTGATAGTATTTATCTCACCATTATGAACCATAAGACGGTTTGGATGAGCTCTGTTCCAGCTTGGATTTGTATTTGTTGAGAAACGGGAATGAACCATGGCAATAGCTGATTCATAATCCTTATCCTGTAGATCCAGGAAGAAGGTTCTCAGCTGTCCAACCAGGAACATACCTTTATAGACAATAGTTCTGCAGGAAAGAGAAGGAACATATGTACTTACACTGCATTGCTCAAACTCTCTTCGAATGATATAGAGCATACGGTCGAAGGCGAGATCCTGAGACTCATCATTATTCTTCAGTACTATGTTTTCTGGTCTCTGGATAAATGCCTGCTCAATTACTGGCATACATTCTCTTGCTTTAGAACCAAGAACGTCTGGGCTGATATTAACTCTTCTCCATCCAAGAACCTTAAGACCGCTTTTTCTAACAATAGTTTCGAACATATTTTTAGATTGTCTTCTCTCCAGATCATTTTGAGGGAAGAAGAACATACCAACACCGTAGGACCTGGCATCACCAAGTACTACATCCTGCTCTTTCATAATCTTCTTGAAGAATTTGTGAGGCACCTGAGTGAGAATACCAACTCCGTCACCGGTCTTTCCTTCGGCATCCTTACCTGCTCTATGTTCAAGGTTTTCAACTATAGAGAGTGCATCTGCAACAAGATCATGGCTGGCCTTACCATCTAAATGAATGATGGCTCCGATACCACAGTTATCATGCTCAAAAGATGCATCATATAAACCCTTTCTTCTTATTTCTTCAACTGACTTATTCATTGTGATTCCTCCAAAACTAATCTGAAAAAAACACAAGGCGCCCCAGGTCCTAAAACCTGAAGCGCCATTGCTTCTCAAGATATTTATTTTTTGAAACTATTATTAGTATATGACTTTATTTTTAAAAGTCAAGTATTATTTTTACTTAATTTTATTATTTTTTTCTATTTCCCGACAATGTTAAACAGGATATTCATTGGTGAAGCAGGCTGTACAAAGTGGCAGGTCACCAACCATGGATTTAAAGTCCTCTATACTGAGGTACTCCAGCGAATCCGCACCAACGCTTCTGCAGACCTCCTGACTTGAATGGTGAGATGCAATCAGCTGCTTCGCAGTTGGAACATCAGTTCCATAATAGCAAGGATAAAGGAATGGTGGCGAGCTTATCCTTACATGAACTGACTTTGCTCCTGCATTTCGAAGCATCTCAATAAGCTGTCTCATTGTGGTTCCACGTACTATTGAATCATCTATGATCACAATGTTTTTATTTTCAACAACGCTTTTCATAACACTCAGTTTCATATGAACCGCAGTCTGTCTTTCTTTATCTGTTGGCTTAATAAAGCTTCGGCCTATATAGCTATTCTTATGAAAGGCAAGCGCAAACGGAATACCGGATTCCAATGCATAACCTTCCGCTGCTGCAAGACCAGAATCTGGAACACCCACTACTATGTCTGCATCTACCTTTGCTTTCCTTGCAAGGGCACGACCCGCATTCACTCTTGCATCATGAATTTCTATTCCGTCCATAACTGAATCATTACGTGCAAAATAAATATATTCGAAAATACAGTGTGCTCTTTTTTCCTGACAGAGAGTTCTGTCAGATTCCAAACCATCCTTGGTTATAGAAATAACTTCGCCTGGCTCGATATCTCTAATAACTTCTCCACCAACTGAAGTGATAGCTGCACTTTCTGATGCAAGGATGTATGTATAAAGCTCTTTGACTGTACTCTCATTTTCTTCCAGAATATTCTTATCTATAGAATAGTTCATCTTTCGACCAAGAATAAGAGGTTTGATTCCGAAAGGATCCCTCATACCGATTAGCTTACGAGGACTGTTTACAACTACTGCATAACCACCTCGGAGTTTTGAAGCAGTACTTTTGATGGCATCTTCTATAGTAGGATTCTTTACACGTTCACCTATTATTTCGTAGGCAAGAACTTCTGTATCAGAGGTTGTGTAGTGAGCAAGACCGCGATACATCTGCTGCTGTTTCAGCTCGGACGCATTTACTATGTTTCCATTGTGAGCAATCGCCAGGGTACCCTTGATATAATTCATGGCAATTGGCTGTGCATTTTCAACCACGCTTCCGCCGGTAGTAGAATAACGAACGTGACCAACACCAATGTTTCCTTTCATTTCATGAAGGTCCTTTTCGGAGAAGACTTCGCTTACCAGCCCCATGTCTTTCTTGATGGAAAGATTTCCCATAGGTCCTTCCGTATCAGAAATTGCAATTCCTGCCGCCTCCTGGCCTCTGTGCTGAAGAGCCACAAGACCGTAATAAATATCCTCCGCTACATCATCACCCGCCAAGGAGTAAATTCCAAAGACCCCACACTCCTCATGTAACTTATCGTCTGAAACAACAGATTTGTACATAGCATAATCCTTTCATTGCATTCATATTTCGCAATGCGACTTATAAACGCGGAATAAAAAAGAAGGCACTCCGAGCCAGTAAGCTCGAAGCGCCATTGCTTCATTTCCAAATATTACTCTCTTAGTATAATACGAAATTTTGAAATTGCAACAATAATTTACCCCAACCTCTTTGACCATGTTTTTATGGTCTGTTCCTTCAGGAACTGTTCAAAACCAGTAAACTGACCACTCTTGTCAAATACAGTAAGAGCCATATAGTATGTTTCTTTATCCTCATCGTAAAGAATTGTTGGCGGATAGTCATGTGTCATCAGATAATAATTTAGCAGAGTTCTTCCGACTCTACCATTGCCATCAGCAAAAGGATGAATTGTTTCAAAAGTCAAATGAAGATATGTTGCTATTCTAAGAGGATTCTTACCTTCATTCTCTATAAGCTCTGCGCATAAATCCTCTATTTCCTGCTCAACATCCTCAGGCGCCGCTCCAATATCATCTCCCACAGCATAGTCATGAAGTTTGAATACCCCAGGTCTTTCACCTTTATTATAACGGGTTTCATCATAACAGCCTTTCATCAAAGCTTCATGTAACTCCAGGATAAAATGTTTATCAATAGGTTTCTTCTCTACTATATTATCAATAATAAAATCGAATGCATCCTTCTGATTCTGTATTTCAAAAAGATTTCGAAGATCTCCCGTATAATTAATTACTTTACCATTTTCAAAAATTTCTCTTGTATTATGATATGTTGTTTCTGGATTTTCTATCTTGTTAGAATTAAATGCAAACATAATTTTGAAGTTATCAAGAATAGTTAGATAATCATCTTTCGTTTTAGGCAGATTCTCCTGCCAATACTTTAAAACATCTTCATAAGTATGACTCATCTCAAAACCTCCGATATATAAAAACCGCACAACGCTTATTTTAACATAAAACAAACGCTGTGCGGAAAATAATTAATCACAGTAACCATGAAAACAAAAAGAAATAGCATCCCCAACGCGCAAGGTGTGATGCTATTTCTTTAAATAATATCAACTTGTGAGGTGGTCGGGAAACTGACTCCGATACCTCTGATTAGATAGTACACTAGGGCAGTTGCTTTGTCAACTGCCCTTTTTATACCAATCCAGATGTTACTCTGTCTCTGCTGATTTGTTTGTAAGGTGTAGTGATACCGCTCCAATAAGAGAAATAGAAAGAACAATAATCTGATAGCTTGTTATCACATGTCCCATATGTGATTCGCGAAGAAATTCCAAGCCTATCTTTGCAAATCCTGAAAGAAGGAGTGTGAAGATGGCTACGCGAGTTTTGTCCTTTGATTTTAAATAGAGAATTAGTCCGATGATAAAGATTAAAACAAAGACTATTGTTTCTGTTATTTGTATTGGAAAGTAGCTTACATGACCTTTTTCGGCGTAGGTAATTGTAAAGAAACCGTTATATGGAATCCCATTACAGCAGCCTGCTATATGACAGCCAATTTTGGAAAGACCATACATTAGTGGTGCTACGATTATCCATGCTGACATTGATTCTGAGATGTGGTCACGATGGATCAAAGCAGATGTAACCGCACCAACAATCAGACCAAGTGCGCCGCCAGCTCCAACAAAACCAACTTTTCTAACATCACCCGTTATTGATATGGAAAGAACTGCGGAGCATACCAGGATAGAGATGAAGGTAAAAATTGCAGTATAAAAACAAGTAATAGATTTAACGCCTGCATTCCGCATAAGAATGCAGGCGATTATTATGCCTATTACTATCGATAGAAGAACTATCGGTCCGTAAAATGTATATTCAAGATTTGGGATATGAATATTCAAAATAAACTCCACTAAAAATATATTGTTAACCTGGACAATCCTGTAGACACTTTATACAGGAAATTATAAGTACAACAATTCCAATAACAACAAGTGCAAGGAGTGCAAGATAAACTATCATAAGAACCTTACCAAATTTGTTCTTCGGGAATCTCACACGTGTAATAATCATCAGAACCCATCCTGCAAGATGGGACAATCCACTGATGGTTGACACAGCTGATGATAATAGACTTGTTGTAGTATCATTATCCACACTCACGAAAACATTAACCAGAACTCCGGACACCATCATTGTAGCCAGTGGAATTACGAAGGTGCACAAAAGTGACGCAACGCAGTACATATTCGCCTTATGATTATCCTCAGGAGAAATCTCATTTGACATTCGCTGTGGTGGCATCTGCTGCATATATGGTTGTTGCATGTATGGCTGCTGCATTTGTGGTTGTTGCATATATGACTGCTGCATTTGTGGTTGCTGCATATACATCTGATCCTGTGGTGGAACGTAATTTGGCTCTTGATCAGGATTATAATAATCTTGGTCCATATCTATCTTCCTTGTACTACTAATTTAGTGTATACTTGTAAATGTGGTTATCAAAACCACACTATTCAGTATATACTTTTTGAATAAAGAAATAAACAATAAATTAGGTGAAGCAAATGAAAGCAGTTTATTTGGAAGAGGGAGCCGTAAACCGCGGCGATATTTCTCTCGAACCAATCACATCTATAATGGAAACGACGGTTTATTCCAACACTACTGAAGATGATAAGTATGAGCACATTGGAGATGCAGATGTGGTCTACACAAATAAGATAATCTTCGATGAGGAAACCTTCAGTCGTCTTCCTAATCTAAAATATCTTGGCGTATGTGCTACCGGATACAATGTCATCGACCTTGAAGCCGCAAAACGTCATGGCGTAACTGTAACAAATGTTCCAGCTTATAGCACAGAGTCTGTTGCTCAGCTAGCCTGGGGATTCATCCTTGAATGTGCCTGTCACATTAGTACTCACAATGAAAGCGTGCATAAGGGCGATTGGGTGAAATCGGAAACATTTTGCTATTGGCTCAGCCCAGTTACAGAGCTTGCTGAAAAAACCATTGGAATTATCGGATACGGTAACATCGGAAAAAGAGTTGCTGAAATAGCAAATGCATTCCAAATGAATGTGCTCGTATATACAGCACACCCAGAAAAATATAGCGATGATAAATCAGTTACGTTTACATCTCTTGAAGAGATTTGGAAAAACTCTGATGTTGTAACTCTGCATTGTCCAATGACAAATGAAACTGAAAAGATAATCCGTACCGAAAACATTTCCAAGATGAAGGATGGAGTTATAATAATAAATGTTTCTCGTGGCGGTCTTGTGGATGAGCAGGACCTTGCAGATGCCCTAAAGAGTGGTAAGGTTGGCGGAGCTGCTGTTGATGTTGTTACCAGTGAACCAATGCTTGCAGATAACCCACTTCTGACCGCACCAAATCTTTGTATAACACCGCATATGGCATGGGCAAGCGTGGAAGCAAGAACGCGACTTATAGATACTGTTGCCGCGAATGTAAAAGCATATCTTAACGGCGAATCACTTAATGTTTTATAAAACAAAAAAATAGTAGAAAGAAATTGGAAAAATGTTAGATAAAAATACGAGAAGAAAAATAAGACGGGAAGGATTGAAGAATCTGAAGAGGCGCTACTATCTAAATGTGCTTATCATCTTCCTTGTTTCAATTATCATAAATGGAGGATACCAGCTTGCAACCAAGCGTTTTGAAACACCAGCAGATCCAAGTATTACATCTGCAGTTGGGGTTCTGGAGGAGACTAGAAACAACAGTACTATGGGACTGGACGCCGGACTCTCCAATTCTCAGACCATAATGACATTCTTCCTAAATCTGTTTGATATAAAGGATTACCCAAAGGTTGACGAGGCATCTACTACTTCTGCAAAATACTATGGTGGTGTTGCTTCCGTTTTCGTAAATGAAATAACTGGTAGTCAGTCCTTTGTTTTCGGAATTCTTAATGGTGTGAACGAACTTGTATTTAAAGGTAAGATTGCAACCTCGGTAGTTATTTTTATCTTCTCAGTTATTTCTATCTTCTGGTTCGTCTTTGTTAAAAATGTAATCATCGTCGGAAAGAACAGGTACTATCTGGAACAGCGCAGATACCATGCAACTGGCGCAGGCGAACTTCTTTTCCCATACAAGAATAAAAGACTTAAAAATATATCCAAGGTAATGTTCATTAAATATCTTTTCCAGACGTTATGGAACATTACTATTATCGGCGGAATCATAAAACATTATGAATATATGATGATTCCATACATTGTAGCGGAGAATCCAAATGTATCCACAAGGGAAGCATTTAGACTTTCCAAGGATCTTATGTATGGAAATAAATACCGTGCATTTCTGATAGAACTTTCTCTGTTCCCTTGGTACATTGTCTCTTACTTCACCTTCAATCTTTCGGGATTATTTTTCTCAGATGCATATATAGAATGTGTTAAAGCAGAGCTGTATATGACAATAAGGGGACTCAGAAAGAACGATCTTCCTCTTGGTCTTAGAAAACTTCTAAATGATGACATGCTGGCCATTGAACATATAGAAGAAAGAGAGCATCCATCTGGGGAAGAAACTCTGGATATCCCTACAATAGATGTACACAAATTTAAGTATGATTACATGAGGAAGTATTCCTTCCTTTCACTCCTTCAACTGTTCTTTACATATTCGTTGTTCGGCTGGTGCTGGGAAGTTATTTTCTATCTTGCAAATACTGGTCAATTCGTTAACAGAGGAACTATGCACGGACCATGGCTTCCGATATACGGAGTTGGCGGAATGCTGATAATCCTCTTACTGAGACCATTTAGAGAAAAACCAGCACTTCTGTTTACTCTAACCGTAATTGTATGTGGAGCTGTAGAATACTTTACTTCATGGATACTTGAAGTTTTATTCAACGAAAAATGGTGGGACTATACAGGATACTTCCTAAATCTCAACGGACGCATCTGCTTCGAGGGACTTCTGGTCTTCGGCATGGCGGGATGGGCATTCACCTACATCATATCGCCGTTCCTGGATGACCTTTATGGAAAGGCTGCTAAGAAATATAGATGGATAATATGTATAGCCCTTTCGATCCTGTTTATTATTGATTTGATTTGGTCAATTGTTTCTCCAAATGTTGGAAACGGAGTAACATCTGGATTAGTATAAAAAAAGTAACGAGTCCGAGGGTGATATGTACCCTCGGGCTCGCTACTTTTTTATTGTGTCTTTTTCTTCTTTTTTCTAAACATATATTTTCTTGCCACATTGATTCCTATCTTATATCCAAGTGGACGAAGATCCTTATCTGCTTTCTTTAGCATTTCCCTGATTGGAATACTCTGAGGACAATGCTGCTCACATTTACCACACTCAACACACTGTGTAGCAAAGGCTGGTTCTTTTGTAAGACCAACTGTCTGAGCATACTGAAATCTGCCTTCTTTTTTCTTTTCTGTATACATAGTATTCCAGCAGGCAAAAGTTCCAGGAATATCCACTCCCTTAGGACAAGGCATACAATAACGGCATCCCGTACAGCCTACCTTTTCTTTTTCTTTTATAGCTTTCTTTACTTCTTCAAGAAGTTCAAAGTCTTTATCAGTAAGAGTTCCGGCCTGCATATCACTGGCAGTTTTACAATTTTCCTGAACCATCTCGAGAGAATTCATTCCTGAAAGAACAACTGTTACTTCCGGCTGATTATAAAGCCATCTGAAAGCCCACTCTGCAGGAGTCCATCCTCTGTCACTGTCAGCAAATATCTTCTTTGCTTTTTCTGGAAGCATTCCCACAAGCTTTCCACCACGGAGTGGCTCCATAATAACTACAGGAACGCCCTTCTCAGCCGCAGCCTTAACTCCCTTAACTCCAGCCTGTGTAACTTCGTCCAGATAGTTATACTGAACCTGACAAAAATCCCAGTCGAAATCATTTAATATGGTAATGAAATTATCACTGTTTCCATGATATGAAAAACCGATATTTCTTACCTGCCCAGATTTCTTCTTTTCTTCTATCCACTCAAGAATTCCTACTGCCTTGAGCTTCTCCCACATCTCCACATCTGTAAGATGATGCATCAGGTAATAATCAACATGATCTGTTCTAAGACGTGAAAGCTCTTCATCAAAATATTTATCGAGGCCTTTGCGATTCTTAATTAAATACTGAGGAAGCTTTGTAGCGATATTAATCTTATCTCTGATTCCATTTCGCTCTACTATTTCTCCAAGAGCCGCCTCACTTCCTGGGTAAATATAAGCTGTATCATAATAATTAACACCCGCCTCAAAGGCTGCCATAATTTCTTTTTCAGCCTTATCAATATCAATACTATTGCCCTTCTTAGTAAAGCGCATACAGCCATAACCCAACATGGAAAGTTCATTTCCATTTTTATCTTTTCTGTATTGCATACTAAAACTCCTTAACCCATGCACTCAGATCCGATTCTGAAACTCCACTTGCTAATCTTTTTCCTTCTACAACAGTTGCACCAGGTGCAAGTTCTTGAAGGTTTTTATATGTATCACCGATTCCGCTGCTTCCTGATGTACAGAAAGGAACAACAGTTTTACCACCAAAATCATAAGCTTCCATAAAAGTATCTATTATTGATGGTTCTCTGTACCACCATACAGGGAAGCCTACAAATACCGTATCATACTGATCCATATTTTCAACTTTTGTTGCAATACCAGGACGAGCTGAGCGGTCATTCATCTCCACTGAACTTCTGCTCTCCTTATCCATCCAGTTAAGGTCCGCCTTTGTATAAACCTGCTCTGGTGCTATTTCATAAAGATCGGCACCAGCCGCATCTGCTAATTTCTTGGCAACCCCAGCAGTAACTCCGCTCGCACTAAAATATGCCACTAATACATTGCCCATTTTCATCGCCTCCTAATTTTTCTTCTATAAACCTATGTCACGTTTTTAGGATAAATGCTTTCTCAACAGTTCATATTCTTCGGGTGTGTTGCAGCCTCTGATCAATATTTCGTCACGATCAAAAGTCACTTCATCGCATCCTACTCTGTCAATCAACGCCCTTACAGTAGCCTTGTCTCCCTGAAGAATATCATCGCACTCAGAAATCAGACTCTTGTCATAAATACCAAGTAATGGCTGAAGTCTATCGCCACTTCTGGTAACTGTAATAGAAGAATCATTTTCCTCATGTTCCTGCATCAATTGTTTCATAAAATCTATCGGAACCAATGGTGCGTCTTCCGTGACAATCAGAACAGAATTATGAGCCGCAGCTTCCAGCCCTGCATGAATTCCAGCAAGCGGTCCCTTATTTTGATAAATATCTTTCACGGTTTTTAAAACGCATCCCGTGTCTCTATATTTTTCCAGATCATATTCATAACCTGAAATCAGTATCTCACTAATACCAATATCAATAAGCTTATCAATTATAATCTCAATAAATGTTTTCCCCTGAAGAAGTAAAGTGGATTTTTTTTGTCCCATTCGTTTGCTTTCTCCACCAGCCAGGATAATTGCAGAATACTCTGTCATTTAACCTCTATCCTCACTACATTTTTTACATTTCTCTTTGAATTCGTATCACTAAATACATAGAGTCTTGCCGAGCCCTCTTCTATCTCCAGCCAGGCCTCACCCATCTCTTCCTTCTTTACATCTGCTGAGTAAGCATCATCTGATGTAACAGTAACTTCCGAATAATCTGATGAATCAATTACATCTTCAAGTCGAATGCCTTCTGCCTCGATATCTTTCTGTTCTCCTTTTCCGTTCACAGCAGTTCCGCTGAAACTAACCAGATCAAGCTTATCAATATCAACAACCTTTTCTTCTCCGCCAGTCACAACCACAAGTGAATGTTCAGGAGTTTTATTAAGACTACGGTTATACCAAATAGCCGCTCCAGCTGTTATAGCAAGCAGAATGATAATAATAGCAAGCAGTCCTTTCCATCCACTCTTTTTTGCTGCACTATTTTCAACATTATTTTCTGTATCAATATTTTCTGTATCACTCATCTTTCCCACTTCCTAGTTTCCTTCATTTCTCTTTTTATCTATCGAAGTACTGACTGCTCCCGCAATAAATCCACATATTGCGCCACTAACTGTAGCAAGACATAAATAAACCACAAGTGGCTTAACAGGTAAGTGGAACACAACTATATCAGCAAAAAGAGCCGCAGAAACTGAGCTGGCTATATTTGCAATAAAAGATTTTCCCATTAATGAAATAATTCTATTCTCAGGAACAAGCATTACAAGATCAATTACAACTCCAGGAATAAGATAAGCAAGCGGCATCAGAAGCCCCATACTTCCCATTGAACCAAGAGCAAGTGCCATAACCACCTGAGCAAGACCCATGGCACTGGCACACCATTTTCTTACTGTTATACCAGATGCAACCACCAGGAACATCAAAGCAATAGCAGTAGAAATTCCTCCTGGAACATGAAGCGAATCTGTAACAGTATTTGCAAATGGATTGATCAGCTTCTTGCAGAAAACACCTGCAAAACATAAGACCAGCATAATAAAAATATCAGATTTTAAACTGCCATCAAAAAGAGTAGTGACAATCGCCCTCTTCTTTTTGACTGTATTATTCTCCTGCATTACAACTACCTACCTTTATAAAAATCAATGTTATTTTAATTCTCTTCCAGCTTTCCTATATTAACAGCACATACTTTATATTCCGGTATCCTCGCAATATCATCAAGTGCTGCATTAGTGATTACATTTACTGGCGAATCTTCAAAGTGGAATGGCATCCATGTTTCACCTTCCGAAACCTTTCTGCCTACATGTGCCGTCGCAGTGATTTCGCCTCTTCTGCTCCAGACTTTTATTCTCTCCCCATTCTTGATTCCCAGTCTATCCGCGTCTTTATAATTCACTTCTATAAACCCTTCACCAGCCAGGTCTATAAGTCCTTCAGAACGTGCTGTCATGGCTGTAGCATTGTAATGATATAAAATGCGTCCTGTAGAAAGGATGAATGGATAGTCATCATCAGGAAGTTCCTGGGATGGCTTATAAGCCGCAGGATAAAGAAGAACCTTTCCTCTTACTGGTTTACCAACATGTAATATCGGCGTGCCCGGATGATCTTTTTCAGGACATGGCCACTGAATGCCTCCCTCTCTATCAAGTCTCTCATGACTGATACCATGGAAGCTAGGAGTAACAGATGCTATCTCGTCCATTATCTGTGCAGGTGTCATAAACTCCTGCCTGTATCCCATTGCATTCATAAGATCTATGATGATATCCGTATCAGGTCTCATATCACCACGAAGGCTTGCAGCCTTACGGATACGCTGAACTCTTCTTTCTGTATTTGAGAATGTACCTTCCTTCTCAGCATAGCTTATACCAGGAAGAACTACATCCGCATATTCAGCCGTCTTTGTCATAAAGAGATCCTGAACCACAAAGAAGTCCAGACTCTTAAGGGCTTTCTCAATATGATGGGTATCTGGATCAGTAACTATTGGATCCTCACCGCAGATATATAGTCCCTTTATCTTACCTTCTATTGCAGCAGGGAAAACATCCGTTGCTTTTAGTCCAGGTTTTGGACTAAGCTTAACACCCCATGCCTCTTCAAACTTCTTTTGAACCTCTGGGTTATCAACCTTCTGATATCCAGGATAGTCAGTTGGCAGGGCTCCCATATCACAGGCACCCTGAACATTATTCTGTCCACGAAGTGGATTAACTCCGCATCCACTCTTTCCAATCTTTCCGCAAATAGCTGCCATATCGGCAAGGCACATTACACCTTCAGAACCACTTGAATGTTCAGTAACACCAAGGCAATAGATAATAGGAGCCTTCTCTGCAGTAGCATACATCCTTGCAGCCTCAACAAGCTGGTCCGGATCAATATGGCAAATCTCCGCCACCTTCTCAGGTGTATAATCTTCAACTACTTTCTTAAGTTCCTCATAGCCTTCAGTGAAATTCTCTATATAATCATGATCCACAAGGTCTTCCTTAATAATAACGTGCATCATACCATTCACAAATGCAACGTTAGTTCCAGGACGAAGTTTCAGATGAATATCAGCCGACTTGGTAAGTCCGATATCACGCGGATCAACAACAATAAGGCGAGTTCCATTTTTAACCGCTTTTCTGATTCGCATACCAATAACAGGATGTGCCTCTTCCGGATTAGAGCCAATAAGCAAAATGCAATCTACACCCTTAGTTATATCCGCAATCGGATTAGTCATAGCACCTGAACCCAGAGTCTTTGCAAGTCCGGCAACGGTTGCCGAGTGACAAACACGGGCACAGTTGTCAGTATTATTTGATCCAAAGCATGTTCTTACCATCTTCTGGACCATATAAATATCTTCATTGGAAGATCTCGAGCAGGCAAAACCAGCCAGCGCTTCTCCGCCATATTTTTCTTTTATTTCCATAAAGCGTCTGGCAGTATAAGAAATAGCTTCGTACCAGGAAGCTTCTCTAAACTCTCCAGTAGCTTCATCACGAATAAGAGGTTTTGTCAGTCTGTCCTTTGAATAAACAAAGTCATAACTTCCCGAACGTCCCTTAACACAGAGTCTTCTGTGGTTTGCTGGTCCATCAACCGTCTCTACATCAACTATCTTTCCGTCCTTCATTACAAAGTTGAACTGACATCCAGTTGCGCAGTGTGGACATGTAGTAAGTACGCGAGATGTTTCCCAGCTTCTATAGGTTTTCTTTCTCTTTAAATACAGAGCACCTGTTGGACAAACACTTGTACAGTTTCCGCAAGACTCGCATCCATTTGTTTTATAGTCCTTTCCAAAAACAGGAAGGATGGTAGTCTTATTTCCACATCTCTCACCAGCAAGTACACCATTAACGGATATGTTGTGACATACATTTACACAGCGCTGGCACTGAATGCATTTCTCTGAATCAAATGCAATATAAGGATTGTCATCTGAAACCGAGATGGCCGGATCACCAGTGATAACTCTGGAACCCTGATAGGTATTTTGGTCTGCTTTATATAGATTCGAAAATCTCTGAAGCTTACATGTACCATTGGCTGGGCAGTTCATACAATTCAGGTTATGATTAGCCAGGATAAGATTCAGAATTTCTCTTCTATATGAAGTAAGAGTTTCACTCTCAGTTGTAATGACCATGCCATCTATACATTTTGTACGACATGCAGGAAGGAAGCTGTCATAGCCCTCCACTTCCACCATACAAAGACGGCACATGCCAACATCAGATACACCAACAAGATAACAGAGAGTAGGAATTTCAATTTCATTCGCCGTAGCTGCATCCAGGATGGTCGTACCCTTTTCAACTTCTATATCAATATCATTTATTTTTACTTTAACAATATCACTCATCTCCACGACCTCCTTTCAGAACACCACAACCATGGTGGTCGCATCTAAGGCAACGACCTGCTTCTCTCATTGCCTCCTCATAGGTCATTGGAAGTTCCACCGGATCAAAGCCCTCTTTTCTTTCATAAGGGTCTCTCATTTCAATCTCAGCCCTTCCGGTAGGAGTACATGGATTAGGAAGTGCAACCGGAATATCCACAAAAGTATTAACCTTGTGATGATATCCCAGATACTCATCTATGTTATATGCAGCCACCTGTCCAGCTGCAACAGCATTTATTACTGTTGATGGTCCTGTTACACAGTCACCACCTGAGAAAATGCCCTCTGAGTCCGCAACTTTACATTCTTCGTCCGCTTTGATTCTTCCTCTTTCAGTTGGAATTCCTGCCGTTTCAAAAGACGCAACATCACTCTTCTGACCAACTGCCAGGATTAAGTAATCACATTTGAAACGATATGGATAATTTGAAGAATGTTCTGTTGTCATCATTCCATTCTGGTCATATTCTCCAACAATCTCAGGCTGGAGCCATACAGCTACTGCCTCTTTAGTTTCTTTATCTGTTTCAATATTTAAAAAGCTAAGGAGTGTACGGAAACGTACTCCTTCCTGCATAGCATCAACTATCTCTTCCTGGACAGCAGTATAATCATCTCTTTTTCTGGTGAATACATGTACCGTTTCTGATTTAAGTCTTACTGCTGTTCTGGCTGCATCCATCGCTACATTTCCGCCGCCAATAATCGCAACTCTTTTCCCTGTAAGGTCAGGGTTGTCTCCTCTTGAAACCTGCTGAAGAAAATCTGCAGCAGGGATAACATTGGAAGCATCTGCTCCATCAACTGGCATTCGGTTTCCAATCTGTGCACCTATAGCCAGATACGTAGCATCTGATTCACCTTTGATTTTATCAAAAGTTATGTCCTTTCCTACTTTGGTATTTCCACGGAAATCAATATCTCCTGCAGACATAACTGCCTTCAGGTCATGCTCAAGCTCCTCCTTTGGAAGACGGTATTCAGGTATACCGTATCTAAGCATTCCACCAGGAAGTTCATGCTCGTCATAAATAGTAACAGCATGCCCCATAAGCGCAAGATAATAAGCTGCAGTAAGACCCGATGGACCTGCACCTATAATGGAAATCTTTTTACCAGTGGAAACATTCTTCTTTGGATTTTCTACTGCATCTGCTTTAACTGAATCTACAGCATACTTTTTGAGACCACGAATATTGATAGGATCATCTATGATAGCACGGCGGCATCTCTTTTCACATGGATGCTCACACACATAGGCGCAAGCAGTTGGAAAAGGATTGCGTGCACGGATGAGCTTTATTGCACCAGCATAGTCCTCCTCTTTAATCAGTGCTATATATCCAGGAACATCAACATGAGCTGGACATTTAGTTACACAAGGAATTGTCTGCTTTACATCTGTTATGCAATGATGCTCTTTAACATGACTTTCGTATTCATCAGGGAACTGTTCAAGACTATCTAAAATAAGCTGAGCTGCAGAAATACCAATAGCACAATCAGATGTTTTTGCAATCATCTGACACATATCTGTAAGCTTTTCAACTGCAGTTTCATCAGCTGAACCTGCCATTATACTTTGCAGCATTCTATCTACTTCAACAAGACCGTCTCTACATGGAATGCATTTTCCACAGGACTGATTCATTGAAATCTGAAGAAGTGAGCGATAAAGAGATATCGGACACATTCCAGGCGGATAGGACCTCATTCTAGAACGAAATTTATAGAGAACTGTATCAATTCTATCGTTCATACTCCCCTTAGGTGATAGCTTTTTCAAAATAAACTCCTCCAATATATACCCCATAGTACTACTAAATTATAATATACCACATTGCAGAGACTTATAACAGAATAAAAGACGCCATAAGCCAAAGCTTATGACGTCTGTATTTTATTCTACACGCAGTCTATCAACTACACTTCTTTTACAAAGCTTATTGTAAGCTACAATAGGTATCAAAACTACCATTACACAGATGAATGGAAGGGTTATACCGATTGGGAGAAGGGTGAAATTCCAATTGAACATTGGCACATTTGCTACAAGCATTTTTACAAGTGTAAAGCTCATCAGAGTAGAAATACCAGTTGAACAGATGGCTGTCCAGATCAGATAAATTAAAGCTTCCTTCATAAGCTTCACCTTCTGCTGTTTGCCTGTCATTCCTACAGCTTCAAGCATTGCAAGTTC
The DNA here is from genome assembly GCA_947168155.1 of uncultured Lachnospiraceae bacterium. Taxonomy (GTDB): domain Bacteria; phylum Bacillota; class Clostridia; order Lachnospirales; family Lachnospiraceae; genus Eubacterium_Q. The sequence goes on from CAMVKW010000026.1 coordinate 46,237, forward strand.
TCTGCTTCTTACAATTATTGATGTGATCATAGTATTTGCAAAGTTCATGAGACCTATAAGTCCAAGGATACCAGCTACTACCACACCAACGATCTTTATCATGCTACCGAAAGAAGCGTACTCTTCTTCAATGCTCTCTTTGGAATTATAATCCATGTTAGAATTTACTTTATTTGTATAGTTCTTCAGCCAATCATTTACAGATGCTTCTTTTGAATCCTCAACATTCATAAGAACTCTCATCGCTCCCCATTCAGATCCGTTAAGAGCTAGGAACTCATCCTCTGGAAGCACATAGTTACATTCAAAAAGGTTATAAACTCCAAGATCCATAGCTATTGGCATTTCCACTATACCGTAAATCTCGTACTCTTTCATAGGAGCATTTTCATAGCTGACGCACTCGATTTCTTTTCCATTTTCATCGACATCCTTCACAGTCTCCTGATACTTTGGATCATAGCTTCTAATCTGAACCTTGTCTCCCGGCTTAAGGAAATCTGCCTCATCATTATCCGTCATAAATCTTGTCATAAGAACATAGTTTCCACTGTTAAATGTATCCCAGTCGATACTATCTTTTCCATCTATTGTCTCCAGAACCTTCAGCTTATCAAAAGCAAGCTTTCCAACACCATATGTCTTTCCTTCCAGAGTTTTTGATGTTCTCGTATCCTCGTCTGTACTTTTTATATCTGCTTCTGAATAACCAAGACTAGCATACTTCTCCTTCATCAAATCTGTATTAATTACATTTTCCTCAATCTTAGCCCAGTTTTCATCACTGAACTCCTGGAATGTATTATTCACATAAACCGCTCCAACTTCTTCAACTCCATCCAGTCCTTTTAAGTTCTCCAGAAGAGTTGAATCAATCGCCTGAGTTTCTATATACGATGCACCTGGGTCATCAACTGTAACATCCTGTACGCTGAAATCTGCTATGATTAGATTCTCTACATATCCATCCATACTGAAACCACTTACAAATCCATAAACTGAATTCAGCACGACTAGTGCAAGTGAAAGTGAAAGGATTACTGTGATCAGCTTCTTCTTAGGCTTTCCATTCTTATCTGTTTCCTCAGTATATTTAACTGTCTCAACTGGTGAAACCTTTGCGGCCTTTCGGCAAGGCTTCATAGCACTAATAATTACTGTGATATAGGAGAATGCTGCTGCGCCGAGAAGCATCCATACATTTAGGTGAAGCTCACCCTTTCCAACATTTACTGTACTAAACTGTCCAGAAATGATAGGAAGAAGTACTACTGCAACCAGAACTCCAAGGGCTGTTCCAACTGGAATACCAATAAGAGAAATGATGTTTGCTCTCTTCATAACTATCTTTCTAAGTTGCTTCTCTGTTGTTCCGATTGTCTTAAGAAGACCGAACTCCTGAATATCTGAGATGATATTTATATCAAATATATTGAATATGATCAGGTAACCTGCCAGCATGAATACTACTGCAAGTGCAAGGCATATGATGATCATAGATGGATCAAGGCTACTTGTTGCATAAGCCCAGTTAACACCGTAATCAACATCTTCTCTGATTCCGGTTCTGGCTATAAGATCCTGAACCTTACCTTCAATATTTATACTGTTACTGAAATTAAAATCTACTGAATATCTACCAATATAATCATTTGTATCTGATTCTGGAAGTGGTACTGTCTTAGCAGGAGCATACTTTTCCTGAAAGCCCTTTGAGAAATATGTCATCTGCGCTGGACTTATAGGATCTCCCTCATAGATTCCGCACACTGTAAATTCTTTCTCTATCACTTCATCTTCTAATTCTATATCAAGAGTAACCTTACTTCCCAATTCACATGGGACACCTAAAGCCTCAAGTGTAACATTACTGAGAACAACCTCATCTTCAGCTTCAGGCATTCTGCCTTCTGTAGGAGCGCTAAATCCACTCTTCGCATTTTCAAGTTCAGCGAAGTAACACTCTGAATGGATTTTCTTCAGTTCCTCATTTGCAAGGTTACCTACCATGATTCTATAATTGACAGATTTAAGCTTTGGATCATCTTTTATCTGATCATACTCAGCCTCTGTAAGATACTTAAAACTACCATGGCTACTTCCGCCGGCCTGTCTCATGGAACCTTCCTGCATCTCATTTATCATGCTTCCCCCTACAGAGAAAAGTGACGAGAACAGAAGACTTGTAAGTATTACTGCCATAACAAGTATTACATACTTACTAAACTTCGCCTTGATTCCACTTGTTGCTATATTATTTATTGCCTTTTTATTATTAACGTTCTTCATTTCTTTGTCCTTTTCTTATTTATGAAATACGGATTGCTCCATTTCTTACGAAATTCTCGCAATCCTGGAAACATTCGGAAACCGCTAATTTACTACGTAAATTGCTATTTCCTCATGTTTCAGCGTGTCATAAGGTCAAAATGCTTTTCCTGCAAGCAGGAACGCATTTTGACTTTTGACACTTATTTCATCATATGTCCATCTTCGATTCGAATTGTTCTGTCAGCCATCTGAGCTATCTCATCATTATGTGTGATCATAACAATTGTCTGATTGAACTTGTTTCCTGTAGTTTTCAGAAGTCCAAGTACATCCTGACTCGTCTTTGTATCAAGGTTTCCTGTTGGCTCATCCGCGAGAATAATTGCTGGCTTTGAAGCGAGTGCTCTTGCTATGGCTACTCTCTGCTGCTGTCCACCAGACAGTTTAGAAGGAAGCACATTTAATTTCTTTTCGATACCAAGAGTTTCTATTACATTTTGTATATATTCCTTATCCACCTTCTTGCCATCCAGCTGAAGTGGAAGGACGATGTTGTCATAAACGCTGATCGATGGGACCAGGTTGAAGCTCTGGAAGATAAATCCGATCTTTCTTCTTCTAAAGATGCAGAGCTCGTCGCCCTTAAGTCCTGAGATGTCCTTGTCATCTATAATTACTTTTCCTTCAGTTGGATTATCAAGTCCGCCAAGCATGTGGAGAAGTGTTGACTTACCACTTCCGCTTGTTCCGATAATACTTAGGAACTCGCCTCTTTCAACCTTCAGGCTTACATCATCTAACGCCTTAACAAGTGTTTCCCCCTCGCCGTAATATTTCTTTAAATGTTCTGCAATTAAAATACTCATTTTATTCCTCCATTACTGAGAACTTTGTCTCTCTTTTTTTTACTGTCCTAATACTATCATATGTTTCTTTCCAGATTATTTCTCAAATCTTTCACTTTTGAAAGAATTCAAAAAAGGAGCAATTCCATGATTGAATCGCTCCTGATTTACTTCATTTTACTTATTTTGCCGATGTTTACTTCCTCAGATATATAACAAACTCCCCGCCTTCTCTTTTATCATTCGATATAACTTTAATATAGCCATCCTCCTTAGATAGAATCTCTCTTGTCAGATAGAGTCCAATTCCAACGCCGTCATCCTGCTGAACTTCACTGCTGCGGAAGAATCTTCCAAAAATCTTTGTGGCATCTTCTTCAGAGATACCTTGTCCTTCATCAATTACATGGATGGACGCATACATTTCTGTTTCCGACAGCTTTACTTCAATGGTTCCACCTTCCGGAGAATATTTGACCGCATTATCCAGTACATTTA
>CAMVKW010000027.1:0-43239 GCA_947168155.1 uncultured Lachnospiraceae bacterium
TTATTTATTGGATCAGGATGAAGTTTAACAGGAATATGCAGTGCGGGAGCTTCTGCCCGACCTGTGAATACTATGAAAGATGCAAGTATGACAGATAAGTCGCCTGACGGGAGACCTGAATAATCAAGGGAATCGGTAAAATGACAACAGGAAGGGGAACAAATCATGAGTATCGTTGCAAATAACAGCTATATGTTCAACATGGAGATGGATTTCTGGGAGTTTAGAGGATTTAACGCAGAAGATCTTCTTTGCAGGTGGAGTAGGATCTATGACTTTGCCAAGGATAACCACTCGGAAGATGCGGCTTATTTCCTGGCAGACTGCATGGATGTCCTGTATGAGAAGGTTCTCTCCCTTCCGGATCAGGACAGAAACATGGTTTTAGACAGAGCAAACGAAGACATGAGCGCTTACGACAGTAAACATAGACGAGGCGTCGCATAGTACGCCTGAGTGTGAAACGGAGGAGATAATCATGAAAGACACACTTATTACCATTACCGGACTTAATTACAGATTCGGAAGCGAGTTTCTTAAGAAGGGAATGAAGATAAAGCTTGTAAAAGAGCCGGATAACGTACATGACAAAGAGGCTATCCGCGTAGACTTTAAGGGACTTGGAACGATCGCATACGTTGCAAACAGCACAAAGACCGTTCAGGGAGAGTGCCTTAGTGCCGGAAGACTCTATGACAAGATCGGCAAGAAAGCCAAGGCAAAAGTCATCATAATTCTCGATAATGCCGTAATATGCAAGGTTTCAAAGAAAAGCCTGAAAAAGTGATTGGAGGAATGGTTATGAATAAGACGGAATTTGTGGGATCATCTGCAGATAAAACTTTAAGGGATGAAGCAATAAAGGGGGTTAACGCCCAGTATGATCCTGAAAAAAGGGAAGCAGCCACCCAAATGGTAGAGAAGGAACTTGCCATTGTGAAGGATCAGGGGACCGCACCTCAGTACCTGATACTACTTAATGCTCTTAAAGAGACCGGCGCGAAGAGTGAAGAATTCTGCATACGAGGTACCGCGGCTTCTTCAATACTTGTACATGTTTTGGGTTTTTCGAGAGTTGATCCGCTAACGGCCGAACCCCGGCTGTACTCAGAGTTTTTCTTTGATATTACAGGTAGCAAATTTTCGCCCTTTGAACTGAATATAACGACAGATCTTCATGAAAGGATCAGAAAGTATTTCGAAAACTATCCGGGGGAAGAGAAGATTACACCTAAATACGATCATGACAAACTGATCGGTTTCTACTTGGGCGATCCGTTAACGGATACATATACAGGAGAGCCATTTTATCCGTATTACATCAACTTTGTTCCCGTAGAAGATCCCAATGGATTTGGAGATGATCTTTTATCCGGAGATATTTATGAGGATATATCACCTAAGACTTTGTCAGAATATGTCAAGTGTCTTGGATTCAAGTTTGATACTGATGCCTGGAAAGGCAATGCCGAAGTTCTCTTCAAAGAAGGCAAAGCTCCGCTTAACGATCTGATCGCGGACAGGGAGGATGTCTATGAGTACATGCTTGATCATGGCGTGGAAAAGGAAATGGCTTTTCGTATAGCTGAGCATGTACGCAAAGGAAAGGCACTCAGCAAAGGCTGGAATCAGGACATGATCGATGCGATGAACAAGGTCAATGTACCGGAATGGTACAGAAAATCCTGTGAGAAGATCAGATACTTGTTCCCGAGAGCACATGCAATGAGTTTTATCGATTGTTACTGCAAGTATGTTGTATAGATCGTCTAAAAGGAGAAAAACTTATGGGATTCTTTGACAGTATTTTTGGAATAGACGTATTTGGGGACGGAAAGCCGGGTATGCTCGATGATGCTGTGATACTCGGGATGCTTGAAGAAGATGAGCGCAGGGAGTGCAAAGGGGATGATGATTTTGACGAAGAGGATGAGGCTATCGCCAGCGGTGCGGTAGACGAATTCCTGGATTTTTAACCGAACGGAGAAAATATCATGAACAGTAAAGTGAATCTTATCATCAGTTTTGCAGAAATGCTACAGAAAATCGCAAACGAGACAAAGGATACCGAGTATACACAGACGTTTAATGCGGCTATGGAAGCTCTTTCATCGGAAGACGGGGAGAAGACCATCTTTGATGTGGCTTACGCCCTTCATAACAGCGATGCCGAAAAACCAATGCCTGCATCTGTATTCGAATACTTAAAGACCGTATACCAGATCGGTATAGACGAGGGAAATCCCGTATGTATGAACAATATGGGATCCCTGTATTATACTGGTCGATGCGGCACACAGAGTTATAAGAAGGCAAGGGAGTATTACGAGATGGCGGTAAAGACCGGATATCCACTTCCTGCTGAAAACCTCGGCTATGTGTATTATTACGGACGTGATACGGAAATTGACTATGAGAAAGCATACAAGTATTTCACAATGGCAGCCCTGCAGGGACAGGTGGAAGCCCTTTATAAAGTTGGGGATATGTACAGATACGGGTATTACGTCGATAAAAGTCCCTCTACAGCCTTCACCTTATACAATAAGGCTTTTAACGATGCCAATAATATGGATGACTGCGACTGCTTTGGCAATATCCTCAAGAGAATGGGCGATGTATTTTACGAGGGAATAGGCGTAGATAAGTCATATACTTGTGCTCTGATGTTCTACCAGAGGGCAGAGCAGCACTTCTATACACAGATAATGGACGGCGACATATATGCACAGAGAGACCTTGATTACGTGGTCAAAGCACAGACAAAGCTTAGGAAGCTGATATCAAAGCAGCTGCCGGCACTTGATTGGAAGAAAGAGTAGAAGGCAATAGAGACAAAGCAAAAGGCAAGACAGAAAATAACCCACAACGCGAAGATCCCCCGAATACAGCCGACAACCAAGATTGATGAAGGGTAAACGGGAGAAGTAAATATCGCAAAAACAAGCCCAATCAAAATAGTAACAAGGACCACCTCAAAGGAGGAAAATCGCCATGAAAGAGCTTAAGTGCGAAAACTGCGGATCATCAGAAATGAAATATGAGAACGGAATATGGATCTGTAAGTCATGTGAGAGCAGATTTATACCTGATAAAAATGAAATACCGGTAACTCGACGAGAAGAACAACTTGAGGATGTTCTCTGTGATATCTGTGAAGAGATTGCATCAACCAGTGAGTTTGATGACACCGACTATGACCAAAGGGAGAAATTGTTCAAGAAGCTTGATTTGGTCGCGGATGAGATCATTGTTTTTAACAAAAACAATCCGTACGCCATGACAGCAAAAATGCTGATCCAAATAAACGAAGGGCTTCGAGATAAAGCCGCTGTAAACAGATTTGTAGAGTATATTGAACGCGCAGTAAATAATTCCGATGATGAGGCTAAGAATAATACGTGGGAAACGTTTGGTAATCATCTTGCCCGTTTTATGTCAAAAATATTGAGTGTGGATCCGGATCTGGAAGACAGAGTATATAGTCTTGTCGAGGCTCTTCGGCCATATATATGATATCGGAGTTATAGTTGCCATGAAATAATGCGCTTCAGATTGAAAACAAGTTCTGTTTCTTGATGATTATAGAGTGTATATAATGTATAATTTAGAAAGGCGTGCACATGAACACAGTAAGTGAACAGTCTTTGAGGGGATTTATCGAAAAACAAAACTGGATATTTGCCAAAACATACGCTAACAGAGCTCCTCACGAATATGTGGTCAGAGGAAAAATAAATGGGACAGATGAGGAGTTCTTAGATATTGTTGATCATATACAGAAGAATGGGATAACCATGTATTTTTGGAATCGCCCTAATAAGTATATTTTTGTTGACGGATGGCAATACTGGGTCATGCGTGGTGAAGAAGGAGATCCGACAATAGTCTTAAACAGGTGTGATCTTAACAATTATAAGCTTTCCATAGAGTGGAAGGGGATTAACGAAACGAATGTTACCGGGAGGTAGTAATGGCTAATTCGATCGAGTTACGAGCTATCAATAATCTGATAAAAGAGAGATTCTATATACCCACGTATCAGCGAGGTTATAGGTGGGGAACTCAGCAAGTCAAGGATTTGCTGGAGGATGTTTATGAGTTTATTGGCAAGGCCAACACTCAGAATGACGAGTTTTATTGCCTACAGCCGATAGTTGTAAAGAAGCGTGAAGATGGTCGCTATGATGTTATTGATGGTCAACAGCGTCTTACCACCATCATGATCATACAAAAATATCTTGATAAGCGCACATATTCGATTGAGTATGCGACAAGACCAGGAAGCGCGGAATTCCTGGAGAGTATCGCAGAATATGCAGAAGATGAAGAAAAAGATGAAGAGTCGTGTAAGTTCATTGATTATTTCTTTATGACGAATGCCTACAATACCATAAAAGATTGGTTTAAGGAGATGGAAGAGACAAAGGAGGAATACTCCCTTCCTGATGAATTCAATACATATTTACTAAAGTATTGTAAGGTGATCTGGTATGAAGTAGATGATGGTGCAAATGCTGAGAGTATTTTCACTCGTTTGAACATCGGAAAGATACCATTGACGAATGCTGAACTGATAAAGGCTCTTTTCCTGAGGCGAAGTAATTATGAGGAATATGGTGATGATTATCATCTAAGACAGCTTGAAATAGCAAATGAATGGGACGAGATGGAAAACACGCTGCAGGATGATAAAGTATGGTTTTTTATTAATGCCCAGTACAAAAATCCGCTTGAAACAAGGATAGAGTACATTTTTGATGTGATCGCTCAAAAGGGTCCTAAAGATGGTGAAAACTTTACATTCTATACGTTTGCCGAAAGGATGGAAACAGAAGGCGTAAATGTACTTGATATCTGGAAGGAAATCAAAAAATACTACCAGATAATCATGGAATGGTATGACGATCAGACATTGTTCCATCTCATCGGCTTTCTTACATCTTCGTGCAAAAAAATATCCATAGATGGATTAATTCATGAATACTTTGAAGAAAAGTTTAAGAAGGACGAGTTCATAGAATATATACAAAGCTTGATAAGGGACTACTTCAAGAATATAGATATTGAAAACTTGTCTTATGATGATTCCGGGGATCAGACATCAATAAGGGATGTTTTGCTTTTGTTCAATGTTATAACCGTTATGAGAAAAAGCAGTGCATATTCAAGATTTCCGTTTGATTCATATAATAAAAACTCTTGGAGCCTTGAGCATATCCACGCACAGAACACTGAAGGTATTGGTAACTCAAAGGAGTTATGGTTTGCATGGATTGATGAGCATTTGGCTAGTTTTAAACAGTTTACTGATGAAAAATACAAAGATGTAGTTGAATTGCTTGAAAATGTGGATAGAGAAAACATTACAAAGGATGTATTTGATTCATTATTTGATGAAATAACAAATATGATAGTGGATGATTACGGTATTGATCTTCATAATATCGATAACATGGCCTTGCTAGATATAGGATCTAACAGTGCTATTAGCAACTATTTCTTTGATGTAAAGAGAAAAATGATCATTGATATGGACAGGGAAGGTGAGTTCATCCCGGTTTGTACAAGGAATGTTTTCCTTAAGTATTACAGTAAAGATGCAACACAGATCCATTATTGGAGTGCCTCCGATAGGGAAGACTATCTAAATTCGATTAAAAGAACACTTTCCGATTATTTAGCCGAGGAGGAAGAAGATGATGAGTGAGAAGAATGATATCAATACCAAGTACACATTCTGGGAGCTTCTTAGTGAATATAGGGTGATAGTTCCGATTATACAAAGGGATTATGCACAAGGTCGGACTTCCGATAATGCATCTGCGATAAGAGCGGATCTTCTTGAGAGTATTTATACAGCTCTTATAAGCAAAAAGAGTTTGGATTTTGATTTTATATATGGAACAGTAGAAGAAAATGATGATCATGAAGAGGTTTTATACCCTCTTGATGGACAGCAGAGACTGACAACATTCTTTCTTCTTCATTGGTATCTTGCGCAGAAAGAAGGATACATGGAGGATGCATCAGGAGTTCTTTCCCGGTTCACATATCAGACCCGTATAAGCTCAAGAGAGTTCTGTGAACTGCTTATGAAGATTGAATATGAGCCGGAAGCTGGAATATCGGTATCGGATTATATCAAAAATGAGAATGGATATTTCCGGAAGTGGGATACTGACCCGACGATTTCCCATATGCTCACGATGCTTGATGCAATACATGAGAAGTTTTTTGAGGCGGAAGAATTATTTGAATTACTGATATCCGATGATGTTGAGTTGCTTACATTCAGTTTCCTGGAAATGAAGCACTATGCCTTGACTGATGACCTTTATATCAAAATGAATGCAAGAGGCAAGGCACTTTCTGTGTTTGAAAACTTTAAGGCAAAATTTATCCAGCATCTTAAGGAACATGATCTTCCTTATGATTATTTTGAAGAGAATATAGACATGAAGTGGACTGATCTTCTCTGGGATTACAGGGATAGAAATAATACTATTGATGATCAGTTTATGAATTTGTTCTGCTTTATTACGGAAATGTTGTTCCTTGAAACGTCTGAGCCTCGGGAAGGGGATTCTCCGTTCAGACCTAATAAGATACGTGGATTGATAGATTATTATCAAGACGAGGATTCAGTAAATGATCTATATGCATATTTGGATCTTTGGGCAAATAAGGAGGAGGCATCAGCTTTCTTAGAGTCGATTTTTACAACAGATGATGAACCATCCAAGGTAAAGCTGTTTGAGAATCGGGCAGATATATTCAGTGCGGTTGTCAATGGTGAGAATGTATCACTGCCAAGTAAACTGTTATTATTCTCTGTGATGAAACGACTCGTCTATCTTGAAGGAGAGGTTGATATTGACCAGTTTAAGGACTTTATTCGAATTGTTAGGAACCTCATACTGAATTATAGATCATTCATCAGAAAAAAATGCAGCTATTCCAGTGATTTACGATATGGAAGACATGCAATCCCTATTATGCAGAACTTCATTGACTTTTTGGCAGAGGAAGATGATGCATATTCAGGCCTAATTGATTACGAAATCTGTGACATCAATTCGGAAGCGCTTGAATTGGAGAGACAGAAGGCTAGAATAATACGCGAAAAACCGGAAAAGAAGGAACTAATCCACAATCTTGAAGATCTTGAGTTATTCAGGAGTTCAATTTTTAATATTATTCCATATATTGAAGAAAATGATGATGAATATTTAGTTGAAAACCTGAAACTACTGTCTGAGTATCATGGCCCAAAGATGATACAGGCGTTGTTATCCATAAGGGATTATGGGATCAGAACCGGAAGCAGCATGTATGGGGACAGATGTTTTTATGGATATGAAAAGAATTGGTATTCGATTTTTTCATATGCCGGAGGAGAGAACCATACCCAGTTGATATGCCGCTTTGTTGAACAGTTCCAAAATACAGAAAGCACTCATATTGGAGACTGTCTGGATGAGATTATCAGTGAGAATCTTCCTAAAATCAGCAAGAGTGACTGGAGATACACGATTGTTAAGTACTATAACACAGTAAGAAACTACCCACATATTCTGGATCATCCTTATTTTATCCTTGCAAAGGAAAACTGTTCTGATGGATCGACGATAGTTCACAGGATAAATGGATTTATCATGAACGGTTATCATGCTGTTCCAGATTACTTCGAGATTAAGGCAAAACTTGGCAAAATATGCAGTGGCGATATCCGCAGTATGGGTTGTGATCTTGATAATGAAGGTCGTATCCATTTTTCTCACGTGGGAGGCCTTACGGTATCTTACAATAATGAAGGCAGTTTTACCTGTTTATCAAGACAAGAAGATAATGACTGGATTCACGATACAGTAGAAAAGTTCAATTCAATCAATAAAGATGAAATGGACAAGGTTGAAAAATGTGTTCTGCTTTGCCAGATGTTAGATGACAAGAGTAATGATGTATATGGTGATTCTGATTCGGATGATGGGACAGATGAGGATTTTATAAGTCAATATTTTAATGATGATGACTTGCCTGATGACGATCAAGATGATAGCAGCGAGGAGCCTACAACTTATACAGGAACAAGTGCTATCGGGACTACGACAGATGAAACGGTACTATACAAAGATTTTATGAAGAATCTGTTGGGAGAAGATGTAGAACTGCCGGAGAATTTTGGAAAAGTATTTGAAGAGCAGGTCAACTCTCTTACTCATGAAAAAGCTCGTGCAGTAGTGTGGAAGATGTGGAAAGAAGGGAAGAGTGCGCAAGAGATATCAAAGGAAATGAGTATTACAACGCAATATGTCTATAACTTACGTGATCGTGGACTGCGTATGCTTAGACATTCAAGCAGATGTAATAGGCTTAAACAAGGACTTACTAATGAAGAAGCTTTGAATCAAATCAAAAACAATTTAAAACCCGATAGTAGTATTGATGTCTTAGAATTATCGATACCAGTTTATAACGTACTTAGGAGGGCGGGAATCGATACAATAGGAGACGTTGAAGGGTTGTCGCAGAATGATCTTCTCCAGATTAACAACCTCGGAAAAGCAGCGCTTAATGAGGTGGTAAAAAAACTCTATGCTTTAGGTCTAAGGCTTAAGGATGATTAAAGAACGGAGGCATGAATAAGTATGGATAGAGAGACTCTAATAGGACAGAATGTTATAAATAAAGCATTTGGTAGAGGAACCATAATAGATTATGATGGAAAACATATTAAGGTCGAGTTTAAGACAAAAACATCAGACTTTCTATGCCCCAAAGCGTTTTTAGACGGGTTTTTATCTGCTGAAAACCTTGAACTTCACGACGCTTTGATAAATGAGGCAAGTGATGTCCTTGAGAAGGAGCAACAGGAAAAAGAAGCCAAGAGAACCGAAGAGGAGAGAAAACGCGAAGAAGAACGAAAGAATCGCGGTGTTCGGGGTGAGCATAAAGATACCGTAATGAAGGGCGAAACCTTCGGAACCCATGCAGATGCTCTAAACGCATGTTTTGGGTATAAGTATAAACATTTTCAGAAGGCTTTTAAGGAGATTGATGAAGAATATGGAGCTTGGTTTCCTAGCATAGCCAAGCGTGTTATGGGCGAGTATCTTGCGGCGGACACAGGCAACGGATGGCTCAACATATTATGTGAAAATGATACGGTTATCCTTGAGAAAAATGTTGAAGATCCGAATATGAATGTTACAAGAGAAAAAGCGGGAAAGAGATTTGTTTTTGCAAAGTTTGATGGAAGTGACGTTTATACATTTGTTGGTCTGTTCTCCTCTGACCCGGTACCAACTGAAAATGGTTTTAGGTATGAAAGGCTAGGGACTGAGATTGATCTTAAAACTATGGAAGTAATAAAATAGCTCATTTTAGTGTAAAGAAGTAAACAGGTGTTTGTATGAAAGAAAACGATTGGACTCATAGCATTTGTATACAACTACAGATTTTTTTGCAGGGCCATAATCTGTATGCCGATACCTTGTGCAAGGTACCATACTCTCAAGAAATCGAATACTATTCCGAAAAATGGGAACCATCTTATATGGAGCCTACAGAGTTTGAGACAGATCTGATTGTCTATGAAAATGAAAACCAGAAGATTAAACCGAGAGTGATAGTCGAGTCTAAGCTTGGGAAGATTAATACCCATGATGCAATAACATATAGTTATAAAGCAGATAAGCATAAGAATATTACTCCCTATCTTCGATATGGTATTATGCTTGGCGATCGAAAGCATTATCCGCTTCCGGGGCGGCTATACCGTCATGGGACGAGCTTTGACTTTATGTTCAGTTTTGCTGGTGTAGAACCAACAAATGTTGAGTGGGAAGCATTCACAGAGATGATAGTTAATGAAGTTGAGTATTCCCGTCAGATGGAAGAGATGCTGCATGAAAGCCGGCATAAAGACAGGAAGCATTATTTTATGCTTCAGAAGCAACTTGTCTTAAAAGAAATGAAATGATCAAATTATCGGATAATAAAACACGTGCAATCGAAAACATGGGCAAAACTGGCATGAGTTTTGATAGAGCGATCAAAGAAAGACTGGCATGGACTCATGTTGATTTATAATATTTCGCAAGGTTATCCAATGAACTATAGATCTTTGTATTTTTAAAGGAGAATTGATTGATGCCAACACTTGAGTGGATTGGAAAAGATAAAGTAATAAATCATCATCTTGAAGTACCATATCGGGTGCTTAATCGTGTATACAGCTACGATGAAAATGGTCAACATGAAACCAATAATGGTAGCGAGAATATGATTATTCATGGAGATAATCTTGAAGCTTTAAAATCGCTTCTACCTCAATATGAAGGTCGAATCAAATGCATATATATTGACCCTCCGTACAACACGGGAAATGAAGGTTGGGTTTATAACGATAATGTCAATGACCCAATCATAAAAAAATGGCTTGGAGATACTGTTGGTAAAGAGGGCGAAGATCTAACAAGACATGACAAGTGGCTATGTATGATGTATCCACGATTGAGTCTCTTGCATAAAATACTTGCTGATGATGGGGTTATTTTTATCAGCATTGACGATAATGAACAAACTTATTTGAAATTGTTGTGTGATGAAATATTTGGGGCAAATAATTTTCTGACTATGTTTATTTGGCATAGTCGTCAACGAGCAGATAGTCGTAATATTACGAACGTTTCAGTTGATCACGAGTATATACTTGCATATCGAAAAAGCGAAAATGCGTCCTTCAAAGGACGACAAATTGACACTTCTAAGTATAAGAATCCCGATAATGATCCTAGGGGACCATGGGCAAGTATCGACTTGTCGGGGCTTGCAAATGCTCAGCAAAGACCGAATCTACATTATGACATTATAGATCCAAATACAGGGATTGTATATCCGCCCAATCCTAATAGAGGATGGTCGAAAAGTAAAGAAACTTTTGAAAGAATGCTAATTGAAAATAGAATTCTTTTTCCAAAATCGCCTACTGGCAGACCCAGAGAAAAAAAGTTTCTAAAAGATTTACAAAAGCAAAATACTGGGTTTTCAAGTGTTCTAATGAATGAAGATGTTGGATACACTACGGAGGGAACTAGGATCGTGAGAAACATCTTCAATGGCCCTGTTTTTGATTTTCCTAAGAGCGTCAATCTTGTACAGACTCTTATAGATCAAGTTACTGACAAAAATTCTATAGTTTTAGATTCTTTTTCAGGATCTGGAACCACCGCTCATGCTGTTTTGAATTTAAACAAAGTCGATGGTGGAAATAGGAAATTTATACTAGTGGAAATGGGAGAGTATGCAGAAAACGTCACTGCTGAAAGAGTCCGTCGAGTTATTGATGGGTTTGGAGAAGGTAATAAAACTGTCGAAGGTACAGGTGGTGATTTCAGCTTTTATGAACTAGGGGAACCACTGATGATACAAGATTCTATCAATGAGAATATTCCTGTACAGAAGATTCGTGAGTATATCTACTTTTCTGAAACTAAAAGTATTTTGGATAATGTCACTACCGATAATAGTTACTTCTTAGGATATAAATATGGTAGTGCATACTACTTCTATTACGAAAAAGATCAATTAACCACTCTTAATAGGGATTTCCTTAAAACCATCAAAACAAAAGCGGAATCTTACGTGATTTATGCTGACGTGTGCACGTTAGGAGATTCAGAACTTGAAAAATACCATATTACGTTTAAGAAGATACCTCGTGATATCACAAGATTTTAGGAGCACTCACTATGGAGCTTAAAAACTATCAAAAAACGGTCATGAAAAATCTGTCATCCTATTTGGAATGCCTTAACAGATGTAATAACGTTATATCTGGATGGCGGGAGTACTGGTTCCGACAGGATATTAATGTCGGTTTGGGTGGAGTACCACCGTATAACAACATTATTTGTGATGTTCCTCATGTTTGTATGAAAGTTCCAACAGGTGGGGGAAAGACATTTATGGCCTGTACATCAATCAAGAAGATTTTTAATGCGATGCCCCCTAATAGACCAAAGGTTGTTATATGGCTCGTTCCCACAGATTCCATATTAAAGCAGACCATCAGGACGCTCTCTAATCCGAGACATCCTTATCGTCAACGTCTCGATGCAGATTTTGGCGGTAAAGTTGGTGTTTATACCAAAGAACAGCTTCTCAATGGTCAGAATTTCTCGCCGGATACTGTTCAAGAACTGCTTACAGTTTGTATATTGAGTTTCAGTTCTATCCGTATTAACAATCTGACCAAGGAGATCCGTAAGGTTTATCAGGAAAACGGTAGCCTTATGAGATTTGCAACATATTACGACAACATGAACTTTATGTTAGCGGATACTCCCGAAACGGCACTTATGCAGGTAATCCGTCAGCTTATGCCCGTTGTAGTTGTTGACGAAAGCCATAATGCTACGTCTGATCTGAGTATAGAAATGCTCAACAATCTTAATCCCTCATTTATTCTCGATCTTACTGCAACTCCTAGGGAACAGAGTAATATCATCTCATACGTGGATGCAAGGGAACTTAAGAAGGAAAATATGGTAAAGCTCCCAATCATCGTTTATAACAGGGATTCTCGGCAGAGTGTAATAAGCGACGCCATTCTTCTCAGAGGACAACTTGAACGACAGGCCATAGCAGCAGAACAAAATGGTGGGGAATACATACGTCCTATTGTTTTATTCCAAGCACAGCCTAATATCCAAGGAAGAGAACAGGAAACATACGATAAAATTGCTCAGACTCTTAAAAACGCAGGGATAAAAGAGGAAGAGATAGGAATTAAAACATCTGAAGTTGATAACATCAGCAATCTTGACTTACTAAACCGTGACTGTCAGATTCGGTACATTATCACGGTAAATGCATTAAAAGAAGGGTGGGATTGTCCTTTTGCGTATATTCTCGCTTCCCTTGCGAATAAAACATCAGTTGTTGATGTAGAACAGATAGTAGGCAGAATACTCCGTCAACCGTATGCAAAGAAGCATTCTTCATCGCTTCTGAACAGTTCCTACGTTCTTACCTGTTCAAATGATTTCAGGAAAACTCTTGATAGTGTTGTTTCCGGGTTAAATAAGGCAGGATTTTCCAAAAAGGATTATCGTCTCGGACAATTCGTTGAAGAGAATAATCAAGAACCGGAGCCGGAACCAACACAGAATCATATAGATGATTATATTCCCGCTCCCGACAACCCTGATGTTCCCGTCATGGAAGATGACTTTACTGACATAGATGCTAATGAGATCAGAGATACTGTATCTGTATCGGTTGAAACATCTACGGCAACGATATCAACAATGATATCTCAGGCAGAAGAGCAGTCTGAAACATACGAGAAGGAAATAAACAATTCAGATAATAATGGGTTTATAGGGGGTGATCTTGGAGATATGCTCAACCAAAACTCTATACAGACACAATACAAGGATTCTGCATCAAGTACTGTCATTCCCCAGTTTTTCATAGAATCTGACCTAGATCTTTTTGGAGATCAGTACAGTTTGCTTGAACCAGAGAATCTTTCGGAGGGATTTTCACTTACAGGACAAGACGCCACAATCAGTTTTGAACTTTCCACAGGAGAAATGTATAACGTCGATCTTCAGGAAGAAGGAGAGGCTGTTCCCAAGTACAGAAAAGCTACCGCAAGGGATCTTGAACGAATACACAACTATATTAAACAAGCCCCGGAAGATCAGAAAAGACGGGTTTGTATAAGTAACATATGCGGATTGATAGGACAAAACAACCGTCTTCCCGCTGCTGAAATAGAAGAGTATGTCAATCGTGCTCTTGCAAATATGACTAAAGACCAGATAGATGCCCTCGAAACATCATATCAGGCATATGCAAGACGTATAGTGACAAAGATAGAACAGCTAGAAGAGTCATTTCGTGAAAAGAAGTTCTATGAATGGATCGACAGCGGACGGATCATATGCCGTGAGAGTTATCATTTCCCGGACATTATTACACCGCCTGATACAATCAATTCTATCCCTTTTTCACTTTACGACGCAGAAAAGAATGATATGAATCAATTTGAGCGGAAGGTCGTTGATACAATAGTCGGTCTTGATAATATAGAGTTCTGGCATAGAATAATCGACCGTAAAGGCTTTAAGATCAACGCTTTCATAAATCATTATCCTGATTTTGTGGTCAAGACAAAGAGAGGAAATGTATTACTTGTTGAGACAAAAGGCGATTATCTTACCAATGATGACAGTAAGACTAAACTCAAATTGGGAAGAACTTGGCAGGGACTATGTCAGAACCATAATTTCCGCTACTTTATGGTTTTTGACAGAACCGGTATCGAGGATACAGGCTCATATCTCCTTGAAGATTTTATAAGAGTATTAAAAGATTTATAGTGTCTGTGGTAAGAGAATATTGTTAAGAATAAGAGTGAATAGAAAAGCATAATACTGATAGAAATAGATATAAGCATAGAGAGGAAAGCTTAGAATGACAGATGCGGAGAAAAGAGAAGCTGCTAGACAATTCTACAATAAATGGCACGGAAAGGGAAATGAGGACGAGGATGCACGTTCTTACTGGTTTGATATAATGCAGAACATTCTCGGAGTACAGAATGTTACGGATTATCTCAATTTCGAAAAAAAAGTTAAGATAGATGGATCCACAAAACGAATAGATGTATATATTCCTGAGACACAAGTTTTAATAGAACAAAAAAGTCTTGGTGTATCACTAGAAAAAAAGAAGAAACAATCGGATGGATTAGAATTAACACCATACGAACAAGCAAAACGTTATAATACAGAACTCGTTCATGACGAGAAGGCTAGGTGGATTATAGTATCCAACTTCGAGGAGATTTGGATATACAACATGAATGAATCAGAACCTCAGCCTATTAAGATTTTTCTGGAAGAATTACAAAATAAATACTCATATTTAGAGATCCTCGTTAGCCAAAAGATAAAAAAACTTAGCGAGGAAATGGAAATATCCATAAAGGCCGGGGAAATTGTTGGAAAGATTTATGATGCTTTCTTATCACAATATGCTGATCCGAGTAATCCTGAAACACTTAAAAGTTTAAACATGCTATGCGTTAGATTGGTGTTTTGCCTTTACGCTGAGGATGCAGGGATATTTGACAGACATAACCAGTTTCATGATTTTTTAGATAACTATAGTACGGATGATTTGCGTGATAAAATCATACAATTATTTCGTGTTTTGGATCAAGATCCCCAAAAGGGTGAAAGGGATAAATATCTTAAAGATGATCTAAAGGACTTTCCATATGTTAACGGAGGATTGTTTAAGGATGAGGATATAGAAATTCCGCCGTTTACGGAAGAGATAAGAAAACTACTAATAGAAGATGCATCAGAGAACTTTGATTGGTCGGGGATATCCCCAACTATATTTGGTGCATTGTTTGAGTCTACACTGAATCCGGAGACGCGCAGGTCCGGAGGAATGCATTATACTTCTGTAGAAAACATCCACAAAGTCATAGATCCATTATTCTTAGATGAACTAGAAGATGAGTTTAACCATATAATATATGAAAATGCTTTGACGCAGGCAGAGTATAAGAGAGAAGAGCTTGACAGAGAAAAACAACTAAATGATGAGTATATAGCTGCGATGAAGATTGAGAATGAAAATAAGAAATTGCAGAAAATCGCAGAAATCAAAAGAAAGCTTGAAAATCTTAGATATAAAAAAAGTGGATTATCTAAGCGAAGAAACGCCTCCATAAACGTTAGACTTAGCGAATTAGCATCTTTTCACGATAAAATATCATCGCTCACATTCTTAGATCCTGCTTGTGGTTCTGGTAATTTTTTAACAGAAACATATATTTCATTAAGAAGGCTCGAAAATAGAGTTATGTCGGAGATCAACGACATTAAAACAGGACTTTCAGGTAACAAGGATGTTTCGGGACAAATATCTTTTGCAACAATAGGTACTGAATCTGAAAACCCTATTAGAGTAAATATCTCGAATTTTTACGGAATAGAAATAAACGATTTTGCAGTTACTGTTGCAAAAACAGCACTATGGATAGCAGAATCCCAGATGATGAAGGAAACTGAGAGCCTTTTACACATTAATCTTAGATTTTTGCCTTTAAAGACTGGAGCATCAATAATCAGGGAAAACGCGCTTACTACAGATTGGCAAACTATTGTATCCTCGGATAAGCTTAATTATATAATGGGAAATCCTCCATTTGTTGGTGCAAGACAAATGGATAAAGACAAGACTATTCCATTAAAAGATCGACATCAAAAGAGGGACATGGAAATAGTATTTGGTAAATTTTCCGGTCTTGGTAATTTAGACTACGTTTCTGCGTGGTATAAAAAAGCAGCTGAGTATATAAATGGCACCGCCATATCCGTTGCGTTTGTTTCTACAAACTCTATTACCCAAGGAGAACAGCCAGGAATTCTTTGGAACATTCTTTCCTGTTATCATTTGGTTATAAACTATGCATATCGAACCTTTCAATGGGATAGTGAAGCGGCAATAAAAGCACATGTTCATTGTGTAATCTTGGGGTTTAGCCAAAAACCAAGAGGGGAAAAAACAATATACGATAATGGAAACATATATATAGCTCATAATATTAATTGGTATTTACTAGATTATGAGAATGTTTATATGGAAAGAAGATCAGAGCCGCTTTGTGATGTTCCTCAGATATCAATGGGTAATCAACCTATCGACAATGGGTATTATTTGTTTTCAGCGGAAGAGATGAAGGAATTTATTTCTAAGGAGCCCAATTCAGAAAAGTATTTTAAACCTTGGTATGGTGCACAAGAATTTCTGAGTAATTCTCCACGCTATTGCTTGTGGCTAGGCGAGTGTTCTCCGGGGGAAATTAGTAAGATGCCTCACTGTATGAAAATTGTTGAGAAAGTTAGAGATTATAGACTTGAAAGTGATAGGGCATCTACAAAAAAGCTAGCACAGTTTCCAACAAGATTTCAAACTGAAAACATGCCAAATGGAAACTATATCGTAATTCCAGAAGTTAGTTCTGAGAATCGAAGGATTATTCCAATGGGCTATATGGACGATAGTGTCTTATGTAGTAATAAGCTTCGACTAATGCCCAATGCAGAACTTTATCACTTTGGTATTCTTGAATCAAATGTCCATATGGCGTGGACCAGAGTAGTTTGTGGCAGGTTAGAGAAGAGATATGACTATTCCATTGTAATTGTATACAATAATTTTCCCTGGCCACTTCTAGATGAAAAAGCAAAAAAAGAAATATCAGAGACTGCCAGACAAATACTAGAGGTCAGAAAGAAATTCTCAGATAGTTCTTTGTCTGATTTATATAACCCACTTCTTATGCCTAAGGAATTAAGTGATGCTCATGATAAGAATAATGCTGCAGTTATGAAGGCATATGGGTTTAGTACTAAACTCACCGAAGAAGAGTGTGTTGAGGCTTTGTTGGAAAAATATCAGAAGATAGTATATAAGAATTCTGAAACAAAAGTATAGACTATCCTAAACTAATTTGGAATGATAATTTCACAATAACAATTGAGTTATTACTAGAAACAATAATAAACGTACGATCATGGTTTGGATACACCTTTATCATCAATAACAGTTCAGCTTAAGAAGACAGTTCCATAATTATTGCGTTATTCCAGATATGGATAAAGATGGATACTGATCAAAGTCCAGAAATGAGGATGAGTACAGACATATGAGAGAAATTGTTTATGTTGCGCCGGGAGCAAACGGCACAGAACTGATTAAGTGCCTTGCTATGCAAGGCATTAATTGTATTAACGTGAGGATTTGTGGAGCAGGAGAGCTTGCCAGAATGGCTCTGATGCGGTCCGGGATATCCATTTCTGATGATTTTGTAAGCGCAGCCGAGGAAACGGCTATAATTGCTGATGCCATAAAGGGCGTGAAGTACTTTGAGAAGGCAACCTATTCGGATATACAGGATCTTGCCAGCGCAGTCAGAAAGATGAGAAGCCTTGTAGATTCTGATATTGAAGATGGTGAAATAGAACGTATTCTTTCGCAGGGGATTTTCAGAGAGAAGAATGATGCGCTTATATCGGTATATAAGAATTACAAGAGAATCATTACCGATAGAAAACTCATAGATTTCGTTTCGTTGATGCGAAAGGCTATAGCGGAATGCAGTCCCATAGATGCAGATTTCTTCACTCTAAAGGAATATCCCTTAAATCCCTTGGGGTTATCACTATTGAAAAAATTGTCGGGTGGGAATTGGAAAGAGGTAACGCTTTCTGATCTTTTTGAGATTAAAGAAACACCTCTTAGAATAAACAGCATTAAGAACTGCTATGGGGCTCCCAATGAAGTTGAGACCATTCTTGCGGAGATATATACCGGCAAAAAGCTGGATCAGTGTACAGTTGCAGTAACGGATCCCGGAACTTACGGACAGCTTTTCTTTGATTACGCACTTCTGTATGATATACCGATTACTTTTGGTTGTGGTATTCCTATCATTAATTCAAATCCGGCCAGGCTTCTGGCTCTTTACCACCGGTGGATGACAGGTGGTTTTTTTGGTGCATATTCAATTAAGGAGTTACTGACAAGCAAAGCGTTTGATGCGCAGAAGCTTCGCGACCTTTACCCGGATATCGTCGAGAATTTCAGATGGGATACGTATATGGATATCCTTGGAGAAATCAGGTTTACAAATAATGGAACGGTAAATAAAAAGAGACTTGAAGAATACAAAGTAGCAACAGCGGGGAAAGAGGACAAGTCTCTATACATTCCGTACCTGGAAGTTATTGGCAGGGAGCTTGCGCTTCCGCCTGAGGTGTTCATATCCAAATATTCATATATCCGCAAAGAGTCCGATACTAACGCTACAAAGCTTCTCACATTACTCGATACAGCAGCGGTAAGAGCTATCTATGACGAACTGGAGGTAATCCGTGAATCTGGAATAGAGCAGGCGAGTGAGGACATGATATTAAGCGTTCTTAAGATGAACGTTGCAACCGGGACAAGCGAGGAAGGAAAACTCTATGTTGCCGGTACGGATGGAGCGTTATCCTCGATAAGACCAAATATATATATTGCGGGATTGTCGGCTTCGAAATACCCCGGATCTCCGAGAGAGAATTATCTTCTATTAGATGCGGATCTGCGGCTGTTCGGTGATAAGGCAGAGTATATGACATCCGAGGGTATTATTTGCCGGAAGCGTGAAAGGCTTCTTACTCTTGCACGTCTTGCATCCGGTCTTGGGTCTACAATAAACATCTCATATGCCGGACTAAACGTATCAGAACTTAAAAAAGACAATGCATCTTCACTAGTGTTTGAATTGTACAGGGAGGAAAACGGTAGGAATGCCACCTCAAATGATCTGGAAAAACATATTACTAAGGTGGATTATTTTGAACCTTCCATATCTGTTACGAGAAAGGTGGGAGAAGCATACAACGAAGGAAAGAGCGTAATTCCTCGCCCCACAAATAATCTAAAGAATATAGTGAACGTACACCTTAATCTTGATAAGGAGTATTCACCGTCCGCTCTCGAGAATTACTTTGGATGTCCGAGAGCATTTATGATAGGAAGGATACTTGGTATTCCGGAGCCTGAGGATGACAAGCCATTTGAAGTGATAGCGGCAACGGAAGGTGGTACTTTGGCACATTCGCTTATGGAAGAACTTGGAAACTCGGATATGAGTCTTGAAGACTTCCTGAAGCTGTCAGGAGAGTATTTCGACCGCTTCCTGGCTGAGCATCCGCCGCTTGTGGATCAAAACGCTGAGGCTGAAAAGGAGCAGTTCCTTGATATGATGGAGACCGCCTACAACATGGATCCACACCGCGAAGTCGTTCTTGAAGAAGAGGATATACATTGTGTTCATGAAACCGGTGTAAAACTTCATGGATTTCCTGATAGGGTTGAAAAACTTGATGATGGATCATATCTGGTGGTTGATTTTAAGACAGGAAGAACCTTATCGCATGAGCAGGATGATATAAATACATGCCTGCAGATCGTGATTTACTCCTATCTCTTGGAACAGAAGGGATATAAAATAGCCGGGGGTGAATACCGTTATATTCGCCTAAATGAGATCGTGACCTGTAGATATGATAAGGAGATTAAGGATCAGCTGAAAAGTAAGCTGTATGATTTTAAGAAACATATGGAAACTGCTGATTTTCCGATACCGTCCCTTGCAATCAGCAGGACGGATGATGATCCGGATCCATGCGTGTTCTGTAAGTTTGGCATGATCTGTGGCAAAAATAATGAGACAGGAGGTTCCGGATATGAGTGGATTGACTAGTCTTGAGCGGGATACCGAATCTCGGAACAGGATCGTATCAGATATAAATACGAACCTCTTTGTTGAGGCTGGTGCGGGATCAGGAAAGACCACTATGCTTGTTAGCCGGATGGTTGCCATGGTAGAATCCGGGATTCCCATAGGGAAGATATGTGCCATAACATTTACAAAGGCTGCCGCCGGAGAGTTCTATGACAGATTCCAAAAGCTTCTGATCGAAAGAAGCAACCCCGAGTATATCTGGAAGGACAAGGGATATGCAGGTCAGCTTCCGAAACCTACTGATGAGACAAGAATCAGATGTGCGGAAGCACTTCGTAATATTGATCTGTGCTTTATGGGAACAATAGACAGTTTCTGTAGCATGGTTCTGTCTGAGCACCCGTCAGAGGCTCATATACCTTCTGATGCAGATATCATATCGGATGATGACGCAGAGGTTTTCTATAAACAGCAATATGTCAAGATTTGTGCCGGTGAATATGGCGAAGACCTTGCCAAAATGGCAGGTATATTCCGGGGATTTTACAGAAATGCCGAGGATGTATTTGTTGAAGGCGAATCCCTTTTTATGAACAACCGGAATGTCCACTTCAATTATGAAAAGTCCAAGATTACAGAAATAGATAAGACATTTGCTACAGAACGGGAAGATCTTATCAAGGCTATTAAATGTGCTATAGAACACCGTGATGAGCTGATGTATCAAAAAGAAGCCAAGAATCTTGCGGCATGGGAGAGACTTGATGATACATATAAGAGCCTTAGGAAGAAATGGAGTAGCAACTTTACAAGCGTCATGTACGCTTTAAAGTCGCTTCAAAACCTGCGCCTTATCCCCGAGGCAATGAACCATCATGAGGCGGAACTGTCCGGAGTATTTGAACCGGGTGGACAAAAGGGAGCATGGCTGGAGTGTTCCATGTGCAAGGAGGGAGGCATACTCTCCAAGATACAGGACATGCAGTATAGCCTGTCTATGGAGTTTCTGGAAGCATGTGTTCCAGTGCTTGAGGCAACAATGCGTGATAAGGGTAATATGACATTTTTTGATTACCTGTATTACCTTCGAAACATGCTAAAACGCGACGCGGAGGGCGATGGAAAACTTATCCGGTATATATATGACAGACACAGCTATTTCCTGATAGATGAGTTTCAGGATACTAACCCCATGCAGGCGGAAGTATTCTTCTATCTGGCAAGCGAGAATCCTTTGCCGAAGTGGAGTAAATGCGTGCCCAGACCGGGCTCACTCTTTATTGTAGGTGATCCGAAGCAGTCTATTTACCGATTCAGAAGTGCAGATGTTGCCTCATTTCTTAAGGTTAAGGGATTGTTTGAGCAAAATGGCGGGGCAATTCTGTCGTTATCACGAAACTTCCGTTCTACAAGCATTATTTGTGCGCATT
The DNA here is from genome assembly GCA_947168155.1 of uncultured Lachnospiraceae bacterium. Taxonomy (GTDB): domain Bacteria; phylum Bacillota; class Clostridia; order Lachnospirales; family Lachnospiraceae; genus Eubacterium_Q. Next base: position 21,763 of record CAMVKW010000027.1, read on the forward strand.
TTAACAGGGCATTTATCAAAATGCTTCCCGAAGAGACTTCAGATCAGAGCAGATTTGAGGAAATTCCAATACCTGATCCCAAAGATGATGAATTTCAGGGCGTTTATACATACAAAGCGTATACCGGAAAGCTGGCTGAAGAACATTCTGACGAGACAGATCCGGCACAGATTGCAAGGATCATTGAGAAGCTGGTAGATAATGAAAAATATAAGATCAGAACTTCGAATGATGAGTCGCCAAGGCGGATAAGTTATAGCGATATTATGGTAATTACCTATGGTAAGAAAAAGCTAGGGCCTATAATGGCGCATCTTGATGAGCTGAATATCCCGACAAGAGTGGAGGGCGAGGTTCCCTTTGGTTCAAATGAAGCCCTTATTGAACTTTACAATATATACTCCGCTGTGGCGGACGAGCAGAATCCTGTATTTCTGTACGGGGCTCTAACGGGCAGGCTGATCAGGCTTACCAAGGAGGAGATTCTTGCATACAGAACAAATGGTGGTAAGGTTTCGCTTAAATCTTCATTTGACACCAATTCCTGCACCGATGAGGCTACTCTTTGCGTTGCATCCAGAATAGAGGAATTGCAGGCACTCAATCGGAAGGCACAGAAGATGTCACCGGCCGCTCTGTTTGCAAAAATCATGGATGATTACAGGATATATGAGACAGCACAGGCAGAGAATCTTGAAGTTGTCTATTACACCCTGGAGCTTCTGCGAAATGCAGAAAAGAACGGTCTTGTTGTAACCCCTAAAGATGGGGCTACCTATATTTCCCAACTCATTACCGGAAAGAGTGGAGAGGAACGCTGTCTAAGCCTTAATGATGAGAGAGATGCTGTTCATATGGCCAATCTCCACAAGGTCAAAGGTCTGGAAGCGCCGGTTGTTATACTTGCGGCAGCACCTTCTTTTGCAAACTCTAATTCACAAAGGGTTATTCATGGCGACGACGGCTCAGAAGGCTATATATTTGGGCTTCCCAAGAAAGATTCCGAGGGAAATAATAGAGGCAGCCATTTTGAGACAAAAGCGTTCCCCTATGAGATGGAGGCAGAGAAGGCATCGGGTGCCGCGGAAGGGCAACGACTTGTTTATGTTGCAGCAACAAGAGCCAGGAATGTGCTCATAATCTGTGACAGCATACAGGCAGGTAAGAATAGCGAAGTCCACAAGAGCGCATGGAAACCTCTTATGGAGGATAGTCTCAAGGATTTCTTTGAGGCGATGAGTGATGATAAACCGAAGGAGACAGAAAAGAGGGCAGAGATTGATTCTGCTGTATTGTATGAGGATGCAGAAAAAACCTGTGTTTTAAATGATCGAAGCATGGAGGTCGGGACATACACGGTTGCAAATCCTAGCAGGGTAAAGCTCTCATCAAAGATATCGGAAGAATATGAGCCTGATCAGGTAATGATAGAAAATACCGATTCCGATGCAAAAACCGATGTTGAGGATATGAAAACAAGCAATTCTCATAAATTCCCGGCCCTTCTGGGAACTATGACTCATAAGCTTATGGAAATGTTGATATCCACCGGTAATAAGGTAAATGCAGAAAGTGCAGTTAGTGAGATTATAAGAGAATACCGCACGCCTTCAATGAAACCATATGAGGAAGAGCTTACAAAGGATCTTTCGGATGTTGCAAAGACTATGAGATCAGGGGGATTTCCCCAGACAAACGGACTTCCTCAGGATATCCTAAATGTACTTTTATCAGCAGAAGAAGTGTATTGCGAGGTGCCATTCTGCTATAAGGAAGAGACAGATGAAGGAAAGGTTATCTGGAGCGGTATCATGGATGTTATCTATCGTTCGGAGGGAAAGTGGCATATCGTAGATTACAAAACTAATGCCGATGGAAATGACCTTGATAAGAAGTATCAGGGGCAAATGGGTGCATATATTAAGGCATTTAAGGCAACTACTGGCGAAGATGCCGATGCGAAGACCTATCATATAGATATTTGATGGCGGGAAAAGATTTATTGGAGGATTGAAATGAGTTTGTTTTCTAAACCGGAAATCATTGTATTAAAGGAATCAAGTGATTCAAGATCATATTTAAGTCGTCTGGAAGATTTGAAGGAACGTATCCAGGGATCGTCAAAAGAAACAAAAGAACTTGATAAAGAAATAATGATGGTAAAAGCGGGGATTTCCGGAGAGGATGCCATTATGTTTGAGCTTAGGAATAGTGGTATGGATCTCGTAGTGTTGCATGATATTTTTATAGAATCCCCATCCGGCAATACAGCCCAGATTGATTTTCTTGTGATCACACAGTATATCACTGTCATAATTGAGTGTAAGAACCTTTATGGCAACATTGAGATAAATAATAAAGGCGAATTCATACGCACGATTTCGTATGGCGGTAAATCCTATACAGAAGGTATTTACTCTCCAATCACTCAGAATGAACGACATCTGCAGGTTCTCAAAGAGTGTAAACTTGAGAATGCAGGATTATTAAAGCGGCTTGGGATTAACAGTGCATTTGAGGACTATCATAAGTCTTTGGTTGTTTTGGCAAATCCAAAGACTGTAGTAAATGACAAATATGCAAAAAAAGAAATTAAAGAAAAAGTAATCAGAGCTGATCAGCTAATATCAAAACTAAAAGAAATGAATGAGATTGCATCCAAGCGTTTGCTGAAAGATTCTGTAAAGGAGATGCAAAAATATGGTGAGAAAATGCTTGCCATGAACCATGAGGAGCGTAAGGATTATTATGAAAAATATGCCAAATGGGAAAGTGAGTGTAAAGAAGATATAGAAAACCCGGGAAAAGGATCAGTTGATAAGGAAGAAAAGAGGATCTGTCCTCGATGTGGCGCCAGTCTGATCTTACGAACTGCATCAAAGGGAGAACATGCCGGAGAACAGTTTTGGGGATGTGAAGCTTATCCGAAATGCAGATATCATGAATACTTACAGTAGTAAAACGTTAATTAAATTAGGTCGCCCATTGGGCGACCTTGATTTTTTTCTCGTGAAGTATACTTGCCTCAGAAGTTGTGAGAAGCATCAGAAAAGGAGGTATTGGTCATGTATGGAGCGATATTGGGAGATATTATTGGTAGCAGATTTGAGTTTGACAGAGGCGGATGGACAAAGGATTTTGAATTGTTTACACCGGAATGCAGTTTTACGGATGATTCCGTGATGACCATAGCAGTTGCCGAGGCGCTTATAGACGCCGGACGCGATGCTTCTGTGGAAGATATCGAGAAGGCGTGTACTATGTCAATGCAGAAATGGGGCAGGAAATATCCGAATGCTGGTTATGGCGGCCGTTTCATCGGGTGGTTGTATGAGGACAATCCGAAGTCCTATAACAGCTGGGGTAATGGATCTGCGATGAGAGTAGCTGCAGCTGGTTGGCTGTATGACTCCATAGAGCGTACAAGGGAAGTTGCAAGAGCAACTGCAATCGTAAGTCATAACCATCCCGAAGGGCTTAAGGGTGCTGAATGTACCGCAGTGGTGATCTTCCTTGGAAGAACGGGGTCATCAAAAGAGAAGATAAAGGAATATGTATCGAGAGAATTTGAATATGATATTTCCAAGACTGTAGATGAGATAAGACCCCTTCATAAACATGACGAGTCATGTATGGATGCGCTTCCGAAGGCACTTATATCCTTCTTTGAAGGAGATTCTTATGAAGATGTTGTTAGAAATGCAGTAAGTCTTGGCGGGGATACCGATACAATTGCAGCGATAGCAGGGGCTATGGCAGAGGGATTTTATGGTGTGTCGGATGATCTTAAGGAAGAATGCATCAGAAGAATCCCGGATGAAATGACTGAGATTATCAGAAGATATTCCGATGTGGTACGAAGTGTCGATGAGACGGATGTTCTGGGCAAAGAACTCGTGGATATAAAGGTTCGACCGTTTGTCGATGTCAGGAACCAGGAGGAGAGAAGGCGAATAATAGAGATGCTTGAACAGGATGGTTTCGTTATAGGATCTGATGCTGTTCGGACCAGGCAGGAGATTATTGAGGCGGTATTGCCGCTTGCTGTAAATTTAAGAGAGAAGAGCTATGACATGATGGGAAATGTAACCTGCGCGGCAGCGGCCGTCAGCTGTCGGGCACTTATGAAAGTAGAGGATTTTTGCAGATACTACCGTGAAAGAATGGGAGGAGAATGATATGCAGGACAGATATGCCGGGGATGTAGGTGATTTCGGAAAGATAGGATTGCTGAAATATTTGCAGAAACAAGGATTTACCATAGGCGTTAACTGGTATCTTGTTGATACACCAGACGCAGAGAAGAATGCGGATGGCACATTAAAGCAAGATGATGGCAAATATTTGATATCGGATGATATAAAAAGATGCGATTCAAAGCTTGCAAAAGTACTTACAGGAATCGCCTGTAGCGATAATAGATCCGTATCAGCCATACAAAACGCCGATCTGATACCGGGAGCAGTTTATTATGACGAGCGCCTTACAGTGGAGGCGCGTTCTGAGTGGCATAAGAAGGCATTGGAGAGATTCAAGGATTCAGATCTTGTGTTCTTGGATCCCGATAACGGTCTTTTGGTAAAATCTGTGGGGAAAAAGTCTGCAAGGAGTGTAAAGTACGCATTTTACGAAGAAGTGAAGGATTATATCGATGCCGGAAAGAGCGTGCTGTTATATAACCACAGAGCCAGAAAGCCTGTGACAAATTATTTTAGCGATATAGAAGATAGGTTACAGGAAAGAGTAAAAATATATAAGTATGTGGTACAGGAGATTACTTTTCCGAAGGGCACTACACGGGATTACTTCGCAATCCCGGCATGCGAAGATCATCATATAATGATCCATGATGCCTTTGTCGGTATGAAGAATAGTAAGTGGGGGCAGCTTGGAGTATGTGGGTTAACCCCCGAATGGTCGAGTGAGTACCTTTCTGATTATTTAACACTGGAAGAGAGCACCTTTCTTGACTATGAGAGTCAGGAGTTTTCTGAGAATTGTACTTTCGAAGAATACAAGAATGATATTATTCGATACCTTACACTCTGTGATTATCGGTACTCTGAGAAAGGCGCAATATCCCTTGTTGAAAAGCAGATTGAATACTTGAAAGAGTCATATGACAAGAAGGAATCGGTATCAGATGTAGCGATAGATATTGGATACAGTTGCGGATGATCCTAGAATACAGGATGCGAGTTATGTTTAAGAAAGTAAAGTATGAACTTTCAGCAATGTTTGGTATGGTAAAGGTCGAAATATGGGAAGAAGACGAAAAACTGCATTATTCCAAGGATGCGCTGACTAGGCCGGAGGAAGAGGCAAATGATGAGATAAGTAACGTTTCTGCCAAAGATTTCTCAAAGAAGATGGAGGCACCGCGGATCAATAACTGGAAGAAAAACTACCGGCCGCAGGGATATGTTGTCTTGGACGGGGTATTCTGGGAATGCGTTTGAGGTATAATACCTGTAAAGGAGAAGATATATGGCACTTAAGATCGTAAGAAATGACATTACAAAGATGAATACAGAGGCAATCGTAAATACTGCCAGCGAGACTACGGAAGTTGGTGATGGATGTGACGTTGCCGTATATATGGCTGCCGGATACGACAAACTTCATACACTTAGGCAGGAGATAGGAAACGTACCGCAGGGAGAAGTGTTTATTACCCCGGGATTCAAACTTCCCGCAAAATATATTATCCACGCGGTAAGTCCTCTGTATGTTGATGGTAAATCAAAAGAGGAAGAGAAACTTCGCAGCTGCTACCGTAAGAGCCTTCAACTTGCAAAAGAGAAGTGCATACATTCGATCGCGTTTCCGCTTATTTCGACCGGTGCATACGGATATCCCAAAGAAGAAGGGATGCGAATTGCGGTTGACGAGATCAATGATTTTCTCCTGAAGAACGACATGGAAATAACACTGGTGGTATTTGACAGTAAGGCTACCCAGCTTGGATCCAAGATATACCCGGATCTTGAGGAGTATATCAGCCAGAACTATGTAAGTGAAAAGGCTGAGGAAGAATATGGGGATATGTTCTATGGAGCACAGGAAGACCAGGATCCCGAGCTTAAGTTGCGCGAAAGACGCCGCCGTGCCATGAACATGATGCCCCAAATGTCATCGGCACGGGCAAACATGGCAATGCCTATAGAAATGGATGCGGATGAAGCGGTCGGGGCGGCATTTGAAGATGAATACGCTTTTAGTGGGGCTATCCGAGACAGGATAGAGCATCTGGAGGATCCGTTTGGGGTATATCTTTTGTATCTAATTGAATCAAAAGGGAAGACCAATTCGGAAGTGTATGGTAGGGCGATCATCACCAAGCAATCTTTTGCAAAGCTTAAGAAAAACCCGAAGAAATACCACCCGGATAAGCTCACTGCACTTCAATACTGTGTGGGATGTGAGCTTAACATTGATGAGACCAAGGATCTTCTTGCAAGGGCCGGTTATGCACTGTCCCCTGCAGACAAGAGGGATATCATATTTTCGTATTTCATCACACACGAGGCATATGACATGATCGATATAGACATCGCAATGGAAGAACATGGGTTACCGTGTATCATAAAATAATACTTTTCTTTTAAGAGTTTTTCATTACGAAGGACGGACTCTTTACAGGTAAACCTGTGGGCGACCGTCTTTTTTTGTTTTTATTGTATATTGACGTTGTCAGAAGGAAACAGGGCATGGCCCGTAGGAAGAAACGGAGGAAATAACATGAACAACAATTTAACAGAACTCGTATTTGTACTTGATAAGAGCGGATCCATGAGCGGTTTGGAGAATGATACCATAGGGGGATTTAATTCGATGCTTGAGAAGCAACGCAAAGAAGACGGTGATGTTGTAATCTCGACGGTTCTCTTTGATGACAGGATGCAGGTAATACATGATCGGGCGGGAATTAACAGTATCAAAAGCCTAACGGATAAGGATTACCAGGTCGGGGGATGCACAGCTCTACTTGATGCACTTGGAAAGTCCATAAAGCACATTAACAAGGTCCAGAAGGCTCTTCCTGAGAACGAACGTCCGGCAAAGACGATGTTTATCATCACAACAGACGGTCAGGAGAACTCTTCCCATGAATATTCATATGAGAAGATCAAAAAGATGGTCGAGAAGAAGCAGGAGAAGAAGCAATGGGAGTTCCTGTTCCTCGGAGCGAACATGGATGCAATAAGTGCCGCGGCAGATATCGGTATCAAGGCTGACCGTGCGACCAACTTCCATAGTGATGCGGTTGGAACAGCTGTTAACTATTCGGCATTAAGCAAGGCGGTTTCCAAGTTCAGGGTTTGCGAACCGGGATGTTCAGCGGCTGCGTTAATGGATTGGGATGAAGAAGTTAAGGCCGATTATAAGGCGAGAAAATGAGTATTGATAGCTCACAAGGGAGGCGATTGGCATGAAGTACAAGGAGATTGGCTTTAGAGCGGTGTACCACAGATTTTGCTGTTTTGCGCTGAATGATGATATCAGAAAGGTAATAGATCCACTTCCGGGAGCAGATCAGGCAAACGGGATTCTGACATATGGATATTATGACAGAGAAGCAGGTATCACGTTGGAAGTTCTGGCATGTGCCATCATCGAAGACGGAAGATTTAGATATGCCCCGGGAAACCCGGAAGTTTCCCTCAAAGTTAGGATTGAGAGTGCAGAGGAACTTGAGGTCCTGGTTGCTTCTGATGATGATGGTGCCATGGCAGAGGAGTTCTCCGGTAAGCTTGAAATGCTCAAGGCATACGATGTGTCAGAGGAGATTGAAAGGACAAGGGAGATGACTTTCCTGGACCAGAGCAGGGATGAGCATTTCATCGATGATGTGAAGGTCAGACTGGTGAAAGATGATCTACAGACAGAGGAGTGTTGGGTTAGGATCATCGGACTGGAGGAGAAGGATCATTTCTTCATGGGGACGCTACTTAATGAACCATATCAGGATTTCGGATGGCATGAGGGTGAGAGGATTGCTTTCTTTGTTCAGAAATCGGAAGATGACAGCATTTTCTGTTTTACGGACATGAACCCTTCAAAGAAGATCACAGAGGAAGATCTGGCAGATGGAAGTATGTTAAAAGAGGCTGTTAGGACTTTCAATGGGGACAGGAACGAGCGCAATTTTATTGATGTTCTTGTGATTCTTCGTGATAGCTGGGTATGGGTTCCCTGTACTGCGGTACTCAGTGATGAGGATAACAAAGCAGTAGAGGATATGCTTGAGAATGCGAAGGAAGACCCCACACAGCTTGTGGGGATGACATTAACCACAAAGGATCAGGTAAGGCTTGTGCCGGATATATTGGAAAATGACGGGGATTTATACTTCCCGATATTCTCCACTGAAGAGGAGATGGGAGAGTATGGAAACAACTTCTCAAAGGTGGCACAACGTCTTGTGGATGTCATTCCGCTTGCAAGAAACAACGAAAAAGAGCTTAAAGGCATCGTACTTAACGCATTTAGTGAACCGTTTGTTCTCGAAGCAGTCCTGTTTGATCTGGTCGAGAACATGAAATCAAGGACGTAAACGAGGATCAGAAAAATGAAAAGATTGGTCGTGCGATCGTAAACATAACCTGGTTTTGGTTTGCGACCAAGTTTATTGTCGTAACGACCGTTATCGCGGGAATTGTTCTTTATTTTATTAATAAACCGTTATGGATCGCTCCGTTTATAGGTATTGGGGCATTTATCTTATACAGACTCGTTTGGGGACTCATCTGGCTGTTCATCAGCTGGGCTTCAAAGCAATGATTTCAAAATTGCAATTTTGAGAGCCTTTAAAGTAGGTTTTCCCGGTTGTTTATCACGAAAATCGCATACAGAGCGTTTGGGAAAAGAGGAGGGGTGGCGAGATCGCGCCCGAGATCGCGCCCGAGACAGATATTTACCATTGCACAAAATCCGAGTTTTGTGGTTAACATAACATTATATTATGTAAACTGTTCGCGAAAGACAGCTTTAACGAACACATGTTCGATATCAGACGCAAAATACCGGGTTAAGCAGAATCTGTGAAATATTATTAGCATTTTTCAAGATTCATATTTAACATAAAGATATAGATTACGGAAATAATCTGTGATCATTTAGATGCTGAGTTTCTTCCTTTAAAGAATGCGTCGGCAAACTTATTATGGTTTTTTGCTTCTTTGGCTATTTCTTCGTAATCAGGAATATCATTTAATTCGAGCCCATTCTCTTTTCTCCAAATTCTATAATCTTCGAGATCTGTTCTTACAAGAGCAAGACATCCAGTAATGACAACTGCATCATCTATGAAACCCGCCCCTGGAACCGCATCGGGAATAAGATCAACTGGGGATAAGAAATAAATCAGTGTTACAACGATAGAAATCATTGATGTTATTGGGGGTTCATCGTATTCTTTTTTAACATAGCTTCTAACCAACGACATCATAAGAGGAATATATGCCAATGCGTTTCCGGCAACCGGAACTGTCTTTAACTTTTGTTCAAGTTTCTGAAGAAATCGCTCCATCTTATCTTCATTTTTCAGAATATCTTCTGCCTCTGCGCTATTTTTCTCAAAAAACGCACTTGCTTTTTCTTCATCTATCTCATCTACAAGATTATTGATATCGATCTCTTGTCCACTGTCTTTTATTTGCTCATCAGCCATAGCCTTATATCCTCCTTGTTCTGATACTTAATTTTTTACTATTTGTATATAGCGTAAATACGTACTTTATAACAATCTTATCATGATCGTTGACTATTCGACGCTGCACAATCCTATTCTTCCGATCCTGTGCCCTTTTAAATCAAATGTTTTACAATATCAATAGCCTTTTTTCCGACAACCACCAACCCGGCCGCTCCGGCCGCGACTCCACCTGCTTTTCCTGCTGCTTTAACTCCTTTATCCTTTTTATCCTCTTTCTCAGCAATACAACGATCACATATTGCCTGGGAATGATTCGGAGGCAACGGAGTATAACACTTCTTACATACTTCTACCAAAGGATTACCACACTTTAAACAGAAATTGTCATCCCTTTTATATTTGACTTTCTTTTTATTAGCTATACAACCTGTTGTCATACAACCCTTAACTTTTCGTGCCATATGGTTCTATGCCTCCATTCCCAAATATATTACTTTCTCTGGATTTGATAATTGTTTTGAAAAATCGGCTATATCAATTCTTAGATTGGCCCTATTTCTCCATGTACCATTATCGTCACCCTTATCATTAGGATCCAATACTGCCAATTGAGGTGCGTTATTTGCTATTGTAGTCTCTATAAAATGCGAGTACTCCTCTAGAACAGATGTCATAGCAAGAATCTCATTTCTTTGACAGTAGATCGCTGCACGTAACATTGATGCCTGATGAATAAACTCAAAACTCTTATGTATATTTGCTATTCTCTCGTTTATGATCTCAATTCTTTTTCCTCGAGCAGATTCATACTCATGATTAACCAAAAAAGCTATATCAGACTTCATTGTTTCCGAAAGCTGATATGACGAATCGGATAATGTTTTTAATGCCTGTACAAGAAGAGCGTTTTTCAAATCTGGATCTTTTGTGTTCTGGGATTCGAGGAATAATCTCAATCCGCTATGATACAGGCCGATTCTATCATTTTGCTGTCCTTGAAGAACGTCCTTGACACTATAATCAATAAGTGCGATTTGATCCGCGACATCTTGAAGCTGTTCCTGTAGAGCCTTCATCTGAAGAGCGTTAGTCATATCATTTACGTCAATACCCTTCCGAAAAGCCTCTCTTTTTATTGGGAGTTTTTCTCCAAACTTATTACCATTTTTCAGCTGAGCTGTCATCTTTCCAGCTTTTGTTATTTCCAGCTTAAGCTCGCCCGATTCTAATTTGCTCAACAATTCATCGGATGTATCAACAACATATCTAACGCCTTTTTTAGTTGCTTGACGTATTTGTTCAGCTGCAGGCACTTCTTTCAGTATAGCCCTATAGATAGTTGATGCCGCACGTTGAGACTCCTCGAGCCTTTTCTTTAAGCCATTGCAGAGGTATTTAACAGGATATGCCGGATCATATGGTGAAATATCTTCGTCAATTTGTTCAGATAGATCCGTATATTTTGATAGCGGAATTATTTGGTTTTCATCATTATCCATAGATTACTTTACCTCCCAAACAATAGTGATAGTAATGTTTTTTCGACAATCTATAGCCATTTCCGATATAAACAGTTATCTGTCCATAATTAAGCATTTTTCTTAATTATTCAAATACTCGCATAGATTGTCCTTAAGCCTTTCGGGGAGATTTCCCGCAACGTTTTGAAATAGCTCTCCGGACGTATTCTGCCAGGTAAGTATTTTGTCGATCCCAACACTTTCTATAACATAAAGATCCAACGGAATATTTGGGTTCTTCTGCCTAGCCCGCTGTGTCATGGTAACTATACTTAGTCTTTCCGTATTACATATTCCCGTAAACTCATGACCATTTGCGCATGCCGAGCCACATTCTTTCAAAAAATCCCGGTATTCTTCGTTGAACTTCACGTTGAGCTCTTTTTCTGCTTTCTCAATCTGCGCCTCGCTTGCTCCACCTAATGAGGTAAAATCATCATATTCCTTTACAACATCTTTAAATGCTTTCATTTAAATCGCCCCACTTTCAAGTAGTTTCGCCATTGTTTTCCAAAAGTTCTTTCTTATAACCGCGAATTCCGGTCTGTCTATTTCTGATATTGCTTTAAAGCCATGTAATGCGGCGTTATCGTGTTCTGCTTGAGTTAATATGGCCAATGTCGCATCCGTTTCTTGCCCTATATGATGCAACTCGTAGCTTTTTCCACTGGCATCCAGAGGGGACAATCCTTTTTGCATTCTCTGGAGATTTGTTCTTCCAAATTCATCTATTTTCGACAAATCTATATCATTTCTAACCAACGCAGCCTTTCCGTTTACCATTTCGGCTTTTAAACCGGCATTTTTAAATACTTCATATTCTTTGGTTGAATGAAACTGCTTTATAACATCAAGAGGGTATCCCGTCTCTTTCTGTATCACTGCTGCCTCATTCATCGTAAGACCGTTTAATGTGGCTCCTTTAAGAGCAATAGCCTCGCTCGCGCCTCCTGCTACAGCACCAGAGATAGCTCCCCATTTAAATCCTTCGCTACCAGCCAAAGCTCCTGCCTTGACAGCTTTATTCATATCTCCGGTTTGAATACCCGTTACAACTCCTGAAGCCACTCCACTCAAAGCCCCTGAAGACAGGGCCATTATTGCCCCTGTTTTTGCCGATGCAGCAAATATAAGACTTATTGCGGGAGCTCCTGCACCTGCTGTCACCACCGAAACAGTAACACAAACGAGAATAACGCCTGTACCTATAGCAACATTCTTTATGATTTGATCATATGTATCATCATAATCTTCAAATGGTGCCACAATTGTGTCTCCATTCTCGCCCAGCGTAAATACATATTTTTTATCCCCATATACTTTTTCAATATCTTCCAGGGAATATCCAAAGAAGATATTTGATTGCGAATTGTATGATATTTCTTCCAAATACTCCTTTGAAACATATATTGCGTGAACGTTTTCAACATAATACTTGTCACTGTTCAGATCAGATACTAGCCCTGTATATATATCATCTTCTATGTAACGGAGGAGATCTTTATCGTCAAGACCGTCAAATTCCGGTGAATAGTTATACTCAGAATCATCGCCAATTTCATCCTCAGGTATTTCCTTGACCTCTTCGACATCTTTCTCCGAGGTTTCTTGTATATCCGTATCGACAGATTTCGAAACTGCCTCAGTTTTTGCTGTTTCTGGAATGTCCTTTGGAGAATCAGAAACAGACTGTCCGCACCCGCACAGGATTATCGATATAATAAGAAATATTGCAATAACTCGTTTCATCAATACCCCCTTTAGATCAATGCTATTATCCGATCATTTTTTCTTTTTTGCTATAACAACCACGCAAACTGTAACTACTGCAATAACAACAAATACTATAATGCCCCACGGGAATGAAGACGACTCATCCGCACTAGTTTGCACTTCATTTTCTTCAACACTAGAAGGTTTTGTATCCTCCACGGTACTCTCTTTATTTTGATCGACTTTGATCAGATCATTATCTCCGGAATTATTGCTCACAGTCTCCTCTTTGTCTTCTTGTTCAGAATCCTCTTTCGTCTCTTCTTCCTCCTCAACTACTGGCGCAACCAGTGACCCGTCTGCTTCTAGCGTATATCCCTGTGAGAGAAAATCATCAATTTCTTTTGCTGTTTTTCCAGACTTTGCCATAGCTATAAGGAAAGGATCAGAACCAACGAAGAATTTCTTTGTTGTATGCTCGTCCGTATATTGATTTGTAACATCAACCGTGTATACACCTTCCTCTTTATATTCATTCCCATCTTTTGCAGGCCCGTTAAACCTTACATCTTCTGAGTGTCCATTTAAATCTTCAACTATTGCGGTTCTCTCTACGTTTATGTTAAGATACCTAGATTTTGCCATATCGATGGTAAATCCGTTCGGTGTTATGGCATTGTCACGCAATTCAGCCCCCGTAGCAAGATCGAAGGGGAAAAACATAGTGTTACCATTACGTATAGAAAACTCAAAGGATATCCTATAGTCATAATCCGATCCAAGAATACCGGTCTCACCTATTGTATAATCCAATGCCACCTCATAATCGCCCTCTTCAAATAAAACAGCTTTCGTGTCTGCTCCTGTGGTCGCATCCGCAGCAAGAAAGTTGGTATAGACTATGGGGTCGTGACGTTTCCCCTCATGATCCGTAAATCTGATAATAAGTGCTCCTCGCTTGAAGTTAGTTTTAGCCACCTCAAATTTCATATCCGAGCCATCTTTATCTTCTACAATCTGATATTTACCGTCACCTTTTAGATCATCAATATCCTTCTCGAGTTTGAACCACAAGGTTACCTTATCTCCAGCATTCTTTAAGAATAGTTCCTTGCCGTCCTTGGTCATTTCTCTTGTATATCCGTTAACCGAAAAAGTCCCCAGATTCCATCCATAGTGTGGATTCTTATTGTCCAAATCTATCTTTTGCGAATAGCCAGAGTCTTTTTTTACCGCTATTTTTTCCCCTAACTCTTTTCTCGGGGTGAAACTTGCATCACTTAATGCTTTTTCCGCTGAGTTTACCGCGTAAAAGTCATATACTTCAGCGATTTTCCTGTAGTCTTCATCGTCCGTTGTTACAAATAATACCTTCGACTGTCCTTTAATAATCTCCTGTTCATAGGCAACTATAATACGATAATAGCAACCGTTCACGAGTTGAATATCTTTCGTTTGGTATATTGGTGAACTTTTGTCATACTCAGATGTAAATGCATTGGTTATTACTGTATCTGTTACATATTTATTCCCGTCCAAAGAAGATTGAACGATTATAGCGCCATTAAGTATTTTTTCATCCAACTCAATTCCGTCTACGATCTTTATGGTGTCTTCGTATAAATGCCATTTATCACTCGAGTTACCCAGTATCGCCGTATCAAAAGAATACGTAATATCCAAAGTATCTTTTTTTACATCTAACTTCGGACTATCTCCTTCTTCCGTTACACTAAAATCACCCGTAATACTTAACTGCCCCAGGGTATTAGTATTTTTGCTCGGAGTTGTTCCGTTGATTTCATATTTGCTTTTTTTGTCAAACTCATAGACTTTAGCCTTAGGTGTGTCACTTTTTGCGAAAACAGTGATGGGGATGCGCATAAACAAAATAGCAAGTACAATCAATCCTATAATTTTTATAGTTTTGTTTGAAATTTTCTGAACCTTCATTTCCCGTTCTCCCTTGTGCATTTATTAAAAATCGCATTACAGCTATCTGTAATGCGATCTCTCCACGTACGTATCCCTTATTTCCCCAATCGCATTATACAGGATTTCACAGGAAAAACCAACGTTTTCGACCATTCTAAACCCTTCTTGCGGTCAAAAGAAAACCGATCCCTGACAATAAAGCTGACAGCGACCCGATAATACACGCTAGTCCGATATCGCCGAACATCATTAATCCCATCACAATCCCAAGTACTCCCAAAATAATAAGAATAATACCTATAGCTTTCATAATCCTTTGCTCCTTTCCAATTCACTAATTACCACAGCGAACATCCCTGTATATACACCTCTACGTGATCCAGAGCGCTCTTGTCATAATCATCGGACAGCAGATCTCCGGATATTTCAAAAGACTTTGTCTGTCCGGCCGGGAATGTCTCTAGTCCATAACAAAAGCCGATAACATTATTATCCTTGTCAAAGAATACTGCTCCGGGCTCAACCAAGCTTTTTTCTTCACCAGTGTTGTTGGTTCCTCGTCCAATTACACTGACATCAAGGAAATCGCTTGTTTTCGCACTGACGTCTGAAACCTCAATCTCATAGAAATCATTCGCCGCAACAATATTGGCATTTGGTTTAAACGACAGCCCGTTAGATAAATCCACCTGAGAAATGTCGTGATAATACGAATACAGATATCCCACCTGGCCAGGCTTAATAGCCTCCGGAATACAATTGGGCATCGTATCGGTTGATATTAGCTTTCCGTTGTCATCTTCATAATCAATAGACACATCTCTTAGTGTAATGGGTACATCACTTGTATTTTTGAATGCAACATATGCGCTTACTGACGGGGTCCCCAATACATTTTTAAACGCAACACACTTAGCATCAACCTGTTCTATAGTAAGCTCAGCAGACTCCGCCTGCGCAGGGGCCTCATTTTTCAGGTTTTCAGCTCCCTCCACCGCTACTTGTGAAGTATTATCCGTTTGGGATGTAGTATTATCAACCGGAACTGAATTGCCACCATCACCCATATTCTTAGAATTTGCCTCTTCTATGACATTACCTTGCTGGTCAAGGAAAACCACTTTTACATTGTCCGTTGGTGTGCCATTAAAGATGTTGTAAAACCCGCCATAGTAGTAGAAAACAAGTGTGTATAAAGAATCAAATAAAGAAAGTTGATTCCCCTTACAAGTCACTTTAAACTCTGTGTAATCGTCATTATGTGTAACTGACGTAAACACTGCATCTGAGCCAGTCGTAAACCGTGTCAGTCCCTCTTCCATACTGCTACGGAGTTCCTCCATCAGCTTCTTATGCTTGTATTTGGGGATCTTATAAGTCGCACTTCCATCATCATTCTTTATAACTTTGATATCATCCGGAAGGCTCGCCGTTAAGTCCTCTGCCGATGTATTCTCGACAAATTGCTTGGGAAGGGTAACCTCAACATAGCCAAGTTTACTGTACAAAAAGAATCCCAAACCTCCCAGGCCAATAACTGCTGCAACAATTATTCCGATAATAAGAGGAAGACGACTCCTCTCTCTGACTCGATCGCTCTTTTGAACCCTAGTGGAAGTGCGCCGTGGATCTGCTGTACCAACACGTTTCGCTCTACCGTCAGTTACGCCGCGCGTCCCGTATGATGTGGATTCTTTCGCCTCAGCTTCATCATTGTTTATATCTGTCATACTCCACCGGTCATAGTTACTCTCATTATCAAGCAAACTGTGTTCGGATAGGTTTGTATCCTCCGCTGTGCTCTCAGGCTTCCCAAAGACCGGCTGAACAAGAGCAGGTTTTATTGGCGTTTTGGCCTCTTTTATTGTGGATTCAATAAGAGATAACATTTCATCATTACTCATATTGTTCCATTTGTTCGCATCAACGCCCAGTGATACAATCTTTCCTCCGCACTGCGGACAGGTACTTTCGCCTCCTGATTCCACCAGTTCAAGGTGTTTACACTTAATACAACATCCTACTAACATAATCAGTACCTCCTCCGGGTTATCCGGTTACTTTCTAAGGCCATTTGGGCCTAGATCCAAAGCTTCCCCACCCCTTACGCTATCCATGGTAAAATATTTGATGTCCAATAAACCCACCTTAAAAGCCATATTGATTCAGCATATCCTGGACCTGACTGTTGTAGTCATCCATCGCTTTATTAAGCTCGCTGTTATACTGATCCATGGCTTTATTCATCTCTTCGGTGTACTGCCCGGAAATATCGCTTGATACACTGAGATCTTTCATGGCATCCTCAACAGCCTTAGTCTGGTTGTTCATCGCACCTGACATATATACGCTTTCCAGCTTTGTCCCGTAATCCATGTACACACTTTCGAGTTTTGTACCGTAATTCATGTATTCACTTGCAGATCCGCCTCTTTTTACACACAGATCTGCCATCTTGTTAACGCCTTCGGTACTGATCTCAGCAAGCCGACTGACTTTGTTTGAACATGATGTCGCAAGTGCATCGATACTTTTCCCGCTTGAAACCTCGCTTTGAAGCTCTCCTTTGGCGGAATTGTAATAATCGGCAAGCTTCTGGCAGTATTCGTTATAGATCTGCTCATATGATGATCCTGAAGAGGATGCAGTTGTCTGTGTATTTGCTGTTGTTTCAGGCTGTTGTATGGGCGGTGCCTGCGTTACCTGTGGGGTTTCCGCTACTAATGCCTGTGGATTGGTACTGTTTTCTTCTGCCGGAGCGGCTTTGTCAGTATTTACGTCAGACTTGGCAGTTTCTTTATTTCCCTCTTCTTTAACTGAATCTGATGTCGTAACATCCTTATCTTTAGCAGCTTCATCACTGGAGGTTGTTATATCAAGCGAGGTATCCTCTGTTTCATTCGTAACCGGTATCGAAATGTCACTGATATCCGGAGTTATCTTGGAGGATTCATCCTCACAGGCTGTTAAAAATACAGTCATCGCCATTATGGCTCCGCATATGATCAATGCCTTTTTCTTTGTTCTCATTGCAGTCCCTCCTTCACTTGCTGTGATATGTGATCAGAATATTTGCATTCTTCGGATAAACTTCCTCTTCCTCGAATTCATCGTTCCCGTTTATGGTGATGGATTCCACCATTCCGTCCTTTTTCTGGTTAAACCTTGTAAGATCATGAAGCGGAATGGCGTTAATATTGATAAATCCTGCATTTTTGTACAGCTGAAGCGCTTTATTATAGTGATAATCAACGCAGTCCATCATCGGAGTTGTTATTTCCACGTCGTCTGAGTTTGTATATTTCTTCTTTTTCTTCTTTTTGTCATCGCTGTTAATCATGGTAAACATTGCAATGTAAGCGCCTATTATGATCCCCCACATTCCGCCAAGAGGGGCCCAGATGCAGATGATTGCTCCTACGATCACACATAAAAGTGCTACTCCGTATGCAATGTATTTGGATAAACGGCTCTTTTCCGTTTCCTTGGCTTCCAGCTCAAGCTCCCTTAGCCTTATCATTCTCTCGGTTTCAGCGTGCTTTATCCCAGCTTCATCGATCGTTCTGTAGATATGCTCGTTATCGTTGGTTATCATCACTTTGGCACCGCAATACGTACAGAAAGCGTAATCTCTTCCATCCTCAATCTGCAGATCAGCGCTGCATTCCGGACATTTAATTGTTATGAATTGAATTGCCATGTCTTAGTACCCCTCCTTATTCAAAACTGATAGAAACTTCGTCTAATGTTCAAACAGAAACCTTAAAATGGCCAACATAGAATTTATTCATCGTCATAATCTCGCTCATCCCTTGTTAAAAGTGGGCTTTCAAGCTTTTTTAGGCATCTGTGGCATGTCCATTCCCGAAGTTCCCTGTCAAACCCTTTCTGTTTTGCCAGATTTGCTCCGCAGCTTGGGCATGTTACGTGTCTTCTCATATGAGGCCCGAAATAGGATTCATGCCATTGTATCCTTCCTCCGATATTGAGAAGCCTTGTTATAAGAAAGATTATCAGGACTATCTTAAGGATCTTCCCCAAAGCCATAAGCATCGGTATCACCCCTTTTCCTTACTGTCCGGCCTGATCACCTGATATCCGTATGATTCAAGTGTTGCGATAACATCGGGAGTGATATTGATGTTCAGATCGATGTTTTCAATCGCCGTGTTTCTTATGATCCTGTGCAGATCATCGATCGAGACGTTCATAACCTCCGCGAGCCTTCCGAGATTGTCCCGATCCGGGATCCCGCGCTCTGTCTCCCACTTGGCTATTGCCGATTTTGAGACTCCGATCTTTTCTGCCAGCTCTTCCTGTGTCATTCTAAGAAACTTGCGGCGGATCGATATGAATTTGCCTAAACTCGTCTTTTCCTCCATTTCCTCATCACCTTTCATCGTAAGTATTCGGATTGATGATATCAAAGCACTCTTTGATTACTCTGCGTAAACATTTCCCAATCCTCAATGCCATAATAGCGGCTTATACGCAAAAAGATCCCCACCAAAACGGTGGGGATCTTCACTTGGCGTAATTATTTATTCATCTGTTGTAAGCTTTTTCATACCCTGCTCTTCGAGCAGATCATCGATATCAGAAAGATCATATTTTCGGTTGTTTATTGCCACTATCAGACAGGCATCACGCGGATCTTTGGCATACAGTTCGGTCAGTCCATAGAGTTTAAGCGCCCTGTTTGTCTCATCCCATGAAAAATGCCCTGCAACACACAGTCGTATGATCAGGTCCCGGTTCTTGGTATGCTTCTCCATGGTCAGGATCTTGCTCCCGTATGATTCGGAAACACCGGCGAAGGAATATACATCCTTAAGTTTTATATTCTTTTCGTCCAAAACATCCTTGAAATAGAAATAAAACCCCTTCTTGTCATCAGCCATATACCTGCTGTTTTCCTTAAGAAAGTCGCTTAGCTGCTCGGGATGGGTGTTTTCAAGGATACTGTTCAGTTCATTTGTCGGCTTCTCTTGCATATTAGGCCCTCTTAAGCTCCTGTAAAAGCTCGGAAGCGGTATATCTGTTTGCAGCATCAAGGCTGATGCATCGCTCTATCACACTCCACATATCGCCGGCGGCCTTTTCTTCCTTCGGATATTTTCCGGTAAGCATGACATTAAGGAGAATTCCAACAGCATATATATCCGATTTTGCCGATGAGCCGGATAATCCGTATCCGACCTGTTCCGGAGCAGCGTAGTTCTCCGTTCCCATGTGTCTTGTGTCATCAGTTTTACTTGGGTCATACCATTTAGCTACGTTCATATCCAGCAGATATACTCCATCATTAGACACTATGATATTTGAAGGCTTGATATCCCTGTGGATAATGGGCGTATAGAGGGTATGAAGATCATTTAATATGGTACAAACGGATTGTGCGATATGAACCGCCATAGGCTTATCCAAAGGTCCCTGTTCCAGAAGTTTTGAGACAGTCTGACCCTCTATATACTCTTCGATCACGATCATGCAGTTATCACTCTCGTAGAGCCTAATGATTCGTGGCATGTGATCTATGGGATTATCCTTAAGATACTCATAGACGCTCCTGTCGTATATTTTAAGGAGTTTCTTGATGTATCGTTTTCCGGTGTCGGGGGCTTCTACGAGGATGATGTCATCCCTGTCGCCGACATGCTCTATTTCCTGATAGAGTGACAGTTCAAGCATCTGATTGTCCGAAAGACCTTTGTAAGGATTGTTCATGGCCGCCTTATATTCGTCTTCAGATAAGTACAGCTCGCTTGGGTCGATCTTATTGACAGCATCACATTTTGCGCACTTCCACTCGCCGCAGTCCTCGGTAAATCCAGGCTGGATGTTCAGCATCTCACCACATTCATCACATATCCAGGAAACATCTGATTCGATCTCTGGATTTATGAGCATCTCTCCACATCCCTTACAGATCCAGTAAGGAAGTTCGTTACTGTAGCCCCTCTGCATCTTAAGGTTTGCCTGGCAGCGGGGACAGTATTCATATTCATTATTCTCTTCAACATAATCGTCATCTGAGCCGATAATGTCGCGGAGCTTACCGAGAATGCTCATTTATTAGTTTTCCGCCTGTTCTCTCTTATGTTCTTAACAACAGATTTGATTACAAGAAACTCAACGCCACCAAGCCCAATAGCAAATCCAAATACAAGGCATGGAACTCCAAGACCAAGGTTTTCTGTAGCAAGCCCATAGATTGCACAGCCCATCAGCAGAAAAACAATCATGAGCCATATCGCAATATAGAATCTCCTAGATATGATTTTCTGTTTTTCTATCTCAAGCTGCTGAAGCTGTATCTTTTGATCTAATTCTGTCTCTTTCCACTTTGTGGATGAAGTTTTATAAGCCATAAATACCTACCATATTAAAGATCATTTAGCATATTAATGGTGTTGACTTCAAGGTTTCTCTGGGCTATTTCCCTCGTCTCCCGGGCTATGCGCATCATTTCTGCGTTATGCTCGTCGCTTTCAAGAAGATTTATGGCTTCCTTGATAGTCTCGGCACGGCCCTTCCGTAAGTACTCATAAAGATCATATAAAACATCTGACCGGCAATACTCGATACCGACAGGACAGTTCGGATATTCATTGTATTTATCAAACAACAGCCTGGAAAGCTCTCGCTTCT
>CAMVKW010000028.1:0-42396 GCA_947168155.1 uncultured Lachnospiraceae bacterium
TCAACCCTATGATGGGTCACAGAGGATGCCGTCTTGCAGTTACATATCCTGAGATTGCTGTTATGCAGACAAAGGCTGTTATCAGAGCTGCTATCGAGGTTCAGAAGGAGCATCCAGACTGGACAGTTAAGCCTGAAATCATGATCCCACTTACATGTGAGGTTAAGGAGCTTAAGTATGTTAAGAAGTTTGTAGTAGAGACAGCTGATGCTGAAATCGCTGCTGCAGGCGTTGATCTTAAGTATGAAGTAGGTACAATGATCGAGATCCCTAGAGCTGCACTTACAGCTGATGAGATCGCTAAGGAAGCTGATTTCTTCTGCTTCGGTACAAACGATCTTACACAGATGACATTTGGATTCTCAAGAGATGATGCTGGTAAGTTCCTTGGTGCTTACTATGATACAAAGATCTTCGAGTCAGATCCATTTGCTAAGCTTGATCAGACAGGCGTTGGTAAGCTTATGGATACAGCTATTAAGCTTGGTAAGCCAGTTAACCCAGCACTTCACTGCGGTATCTGTGGAGAGCACGGTGGAGATCCATCATCAGTTGAGTTCTGCCATAAGATTGGACTTGACTATGTATCATGTTCACCATTCCGTGTACCAGTAGCTAGACTTGCTGCTGCACAGGCTGCAATTGCTGAGAACGGGGCTAAATAAATTTTTCTATGATTCTATAGCTATTCGTTATGAAAATGCAATGAATTATATGAAAAAATTCCGGTCCGGTCAAAAGATTAGGAGCTGGAAAGATATGAATATAGAGATTGTTATATTGTAGATTTCTATGTAATAAAAACATCCATGCAGAAATGTGTGGATGTTTTTTTATTGTGCGCCCGACGGCGCACGTTTCTAACGGGTGAAAGTCCCTAATTCGCCCGACAGTGGGAAGGATATAGCTGAACAGCAAGGGTGTCCGCCGTGAGGTGGAATCTGAAGGAAGCTGAAGGCAAACCTCTGGTCTGACGGACAGAAATCACATATAGGCTATGTATGGGGATAAGGTCGCATATTTTGTTAAAGAGTGACTTTGACATAATAACAGAAGGTACAGGATAAAACAATCTGACGAAATATGCATAAGAATAATTTATACTGTACCTTCTTTTAATTTGAAAAATTTTCCGCAAAATCGAAGGGGGTAAAGTTACAAACTACATCTATTCATTCAACAATACTTAACAATAAAATGATAGCACTCACTAATACCGCTGTCCAACAACTGTTTGTTTGATAAACAATCAGAATTGTTATAAAGGCTTCATAGGATTGACCATCTCTTTAGTAAAAATCACTAATTGCCAAAAAGGAAATTTAATGATATTATTACACCATAAGCGCAACCGCTTGCGCAATGATTACGAAAGGGTTTCGGGGTTTTGAACTAACAAATTTTAACAGAGTTAAGGAGGCCGTTACATGAAAGTAGGGTTACGAAGATTAGTAGCAATAATGATTGCATTTGCATTAGTGTTAAGTTATATCCCAAAGAGTGGATTAACTTTATATAATGTTCATGATGAAGATTCGACAATTACAATTGCCAATTCTGATTTTTCATCAGATATCTGGGGAGATAGCAGAGGATGGAGCGTTTCATATGAAAGTACAGAGAGTTATCCGGAGCTGAATACTTTTGAGTATTCAAGTGATTCCTGGATGACTCCTCCCGATGGAAGTGAGTATGGTGCCAAGTTTTACAGTACATCTGCCAACTCATTATACTTCACACAGACAATTGATATTCCTGCAGGTTCATATAAATTTGAATCTGTAAATATGGGTGAAAATGCTTCAATCAATATTTCATTGAATGACAATGATAGCGATTCTATCACTCTTTCGGGTTATAATATCTGGGATAATACGAGCCTTTATTTTTCAACCGATGAAGATATCAGTAACGCTACCCTTAAGATAACGGTTAATATTTCTGCAGGCGGATGGGGATATTTAGATTCAATAACAGCCGAGAGCATTGATAAACAGGAATACAATAATGCTACAACAACAGAGGAACAATCAACCACCGAAGACACAGCAATCAACAACGCAGAAATCACTGTAAAAAAAGTTGACAATCTTTCAGATGATTTTGCTTTAGGAACCGATATCTCAACAATTCATTCTATTTATGAAAGTGGAGCATATTGTAAAGACTATAATGGCAACAGATTATCAGAAGCACAGTTTTTTTCATTTCTTAAGGAGAATGGTGTTAACTGGGTTCGTATCAGAGTATGGAATGATCCGTACAACGCTAACGGTAAAGGTTACGGTGGTGGTAACATTGATATTAATGCAGCCGTTACCATGGGTAAATTAGCAACTGACGCAGGTCTTAAAGTTTTAATTGATTTTCATTACTCGGATTTCTGGGCTGATCCTTCTAAGCAGCAGGCACCTAAAGCGTGGGCTAATTATACAGTTGATCAAAAGGCAAATGCAGTAAACACATTTACAAAGACTTCGTTAACCACCTTAAAGAACGCCGGAGTAAATGTTAAGATGGTTCAGATTGGTAACGAAACCAATGGCAAGATATGTGGTGAGAGCGGTTTTTCCAACATGTCTAAGATATTTAATGCCGGAAGTTCTGCTGTAAGAGAAGTATTTAGCGATGCATTGGTAGCCCTTCATTTTACCGATCCTCAAGACTCAGGTAAGCAGGCAGGATACGCTCAGAGCTTATCTGACAATAATGTAGATTACGATGTATTTGCTTCGTCATATTATCCATTCTGGCACGGAAGTTTAAGCAATCTAAAATCAGTTCTTGGTGGGATTGCAGCAACATACAATAAAAAAGTAATGGTCGCTGAGACATCGTATGCGTGGACATTAGAAGATGGTGACGGTCACGAAAACACGGTAAGAGTAGGAACCAATGATAATGTAAGTGACTGCATTTACCCTTATACAGTTGAAGGACAGGCAGCATGGGTTAGAGATGTAGTTGACACGGTTAACAGTATTGATAATGGTATCGGCGTGTTCTACTGGGAAGCAGCTTGGATTCCTGTTGGCAATTACGCTACTTCTACCAACAAGGCGGCAACCTTGGCATCCAACAAGGCCAAATGGGAACAATACGGCTCCGGATGGGCATCAAGTTATTCTGCCGAGTATGATCCAAATGATGCAGGTAAATGGTACGGTGGCTCAAGTATTGATAATCAGGCGTTCTTTGATTTTGACGGAAAAGCTATCAATTCGCTAAAGGTCTATAAATACATGAGCACAGGTTCTAGGCAGGCTGCGGTTACTGCAAATGCTGTAGAATCCGTAAGCATAGAAGTATACGATTCTTCAGATCTAACGAATTCAGTTATAAACGCACTTCCTACAAGTGTTAATGTGACATTAAGCGACATGTCTACTGTTACCGATTCGGTTACATGGAATACGTCAGATATAAACAAGATAACCGGTGTCGGAACCTATACAGTTAAAGGTACGCTTGGTACTTACAGTAGTTTTACAACAAGCTGTACTGTAACTGTTAAACCGCAGAATCTTTTGACTAATGCAGAAGATCCAAGCTTCGAGAACGGTGGCAATGGATGGACATTTGAAGGCGTAGGTAGTGTAACCGGTAAAGATCCTCATGATGGAGTTAAGTCATTCCATTATTGGAACGAGTCAGCAGGTGAGACTAAAGCATATAGAACCGTAACTTTACCTGCGGGAACATACACATTTAAGGCTTATTCTCAGGGTCTTGCAAATGATACAGGATACATTTATCTAAGCTATGACAATACAACTCTTAAAGGTGAGTATACTTTGAATGGATGGAACGTATGGCAAGAGCCTACCATTAAGAACTTTACCTTAACTAAAGAGAATGAGATAGAGATTGGAATAGTAGCCAACTATCAAGCCGAAGGTTGGGGATCGGTTGACGACCTTTATATTTATGAGTCTTCTAATGAAGCGAATACTAGTCTACAAACTGAGACGTCAACCAAAGATGCCGAAGTTAAAGACGAGACCAAAGCAAATGAAGATACAGTAAGCCAAGATGCAACTACTTCTAACAGTGGTACAGGTATTGTTTCACCTTCTGCTGACGCATCATCAGATGCAAAGGAAAAAGAAACCGCATCAAGCGAAGCATTTAAAGATAATAAGTCTGATGCACTGTATAAGATAGATGATGAGTCAGGCAGCAATGAGGCAGCATATGTAGCACCGGCTAATAATAAAACTAAGACTTGTACAGTACCGGATACCGTTATTGCAGATGGTAAGAAATGTAAAGTAACAGTAATTAAAAGTGGAGCATTTAAGAATAACTCCAAGGTAGTTACAATTAAGGTTGGAAAGAATGTTACAAAGATAGAAGATTACGCATTTAAGAATTGCGCGAAACTTAAGACTATCGTTATCAAGAGTAAAAAGCTTACATCGAAATCTTTGAGCAGGAAGACATTTAAGGGTATCAGTAAAAAGACAACAATTAAAGTGCCAAAGGCTAAGCTTAAGACATATAAGAAGTTGTTTAGAAAGAATGGATTAAGCAATAAGGTTAAGATAAAAGCAATATAATAATAAAACTCCCCGAATGAATAACGTTCGGGGAGTTTTATTATTATAAAGATTCTCCGCTACATTAAACTATGTCATCCTGAGGAGCGAAGCGACGAAGGATCTTATTCAAACATATCGGTGAACCTCTTAAAAGCACTAATACCTTCCTCGGTCCTCTTATAAACTCCGGCATCCTCTAACACGTGAGAGAAGACATCTGCAATCTCATTTTGAACAATCCTGTGGATGTTGTCGGCATTGATATCATCATACTTCTTAATCCATCCTTCTGCCCATTCTTTATGTGATTCTGTCTCAGGTTTAGCAGAAAGATCTTCTCCATTTAATATCGCCTGCTCTAACACTGACATTTCTTTCTTAAGCCTTGCAGGCAACACAGCCAGTCCCATAACCTCGATAAGTCCGATATTCTCGCGCTTAATATGATGATACTCTTGATGTGGATGATAAACCCCTGCAGGGAATTCATCTGTAGTTATGTTGTTCCTCAATACTAAATCAAGTTCGTATAAGTCGCCGCGCATTCTCGCGATAGGAGTGATTGTGTTATGAGGTGTTCCGTCAGTTTCAGCGTATATAAACGCATCCTCATCGGTATAACCTCTCCATGCTTTAAGAATGAGGTCAGCAGCGTCTACGATATCCTCAGCAGAAGAGGATTGAAGCCTGATAGTAGAAAGCGGCCACTTAATCGTTCCTGCGTGAACATTAGGGAAGTCCTTAATCTTAAACTCTCTTTCATAAGGCGCCCTTACCATTGCGAACTCATATCCACCACCCTGAAAATGATCATGGCTTAGAATCGAGCCTCCGACAATCGGCAGGTCAGCATTAGAACCTGCAGTATAGTGCGGGAACTGTCTTACGAAATCAATAATCTTGGCAAATGCATCCTTGTCAATCTTCATAGGTGTGTGCTTATCATTGAAAATGATACAATGTTCGTTGTAGTAAACATAAGGCGAATACTGAAGATTGTATGCCTCACCACAAAGAGTAATAGGAATAATTCTGTGGTTGTTTCTTGCAGGGTGTGCAAGGTGGCCTGCGTAGCCTTCATTTTCACGACAGAGAAGGCAGGCCGGATATCCCGATTTCTTCATTGCTCCCTGTGCTGCTATGTCTTTAGGATCCTTCTCCGGCTTAGAAAGGTTGATGGTTATATCCATTAATCCGAACTCGGTCTCAGAAGTCCATTTCTCATCCTTCGCTATTCTGTCATCTCTGATATAGTTGGTAGCTCTGCTAAAATGATAATAATAATCTGTTGCATCCTTAGGATCCTTATCATACCTCTCTTTGAATTCCTTTCTTACATATGAAGGAGGAGGGGTGAGCATTCCCATAATCTTAGTGTCGAATATATCTTTATTTGCAATAGTATCCTTAACCAAACCCTTCTCAACAGCAAATGCTAACATATCCTCAAGAATAAGGTGAATCTCTCTAAACTCAACCTCACCCTCGCTCGGTGTGTATTCATTCTCATTAAAAAGCTCAATTAATCTGTTGATTGTATAGACTTCATCCTCTTTGTCGACCAAGCCTCTGTCCATGCCGTACTTAACAAGTTCCTTAATTAAATCACTGATATTGTTCATAGTTCAAAACCTCCTGAAGCTAAATTATAACACTTTCATTCCGCCGTATTTTCTAATCTTAAGTACGTTACATGCACCATCTCCAAACACAATGTCCATCTTCTTCTTATAGTCCGCAACCGCTTCGTTTTTGACAAATGCTTGAATGGTTCCGGCAAATCCACCGCCGTGAACTCTTGCAACACCGTTGTTGCCTAAGAACAATTCGCTAAGCATCAAAGCGACAGAAACATTCTGGTGTTCAACATCATGGTTGGTGTAAACGTTCTGAAGATATTTATATGATGAGTTACCTGATGCATTTACTGTCTTTAAAAATGTGTCGATGTCTCCCGTTTTAAGAGCTTCAACCTCTTGATTAACGCGCTTGTTCTCCTCGTAAAAATGTATAACTCTTAAGAAAGCCCTGTCTGAATATTTCTCTCTGATAGCGGCAGCATTTTTTATGACATCAGCCTCGTCAACTTCTATCAATACTTCCTTTCCGAAGAAAGAAGCAACTTCTTTCATCTCTTTAGGAACTGCAGCGTAGTCGTCGGTTAAGTCTGCGTGAGAACCTTTGGTATCTGTTATACATAAGCTATAGCCATAAGACTCCATATCAAAATCAACTTTTGTAACAGCCGGCTCTTTTGGATTAATAAAGTCCATGTGACATAATCCGCCAACCGAAGAAGCAGTCTGATCTAAGAGACCGCATGGCTTGCCAAAGTAATAATTCTCAGCGTACTGTCCGATTATCGCAATCTCAACGGCAGGTATCTTCATATCATTGTATAGACCTGAAAGAATAGTACCTATAAGTGTTTCAAATGCTGCTGAAGACGATAGACCGGAACCGGATAACACGTTGCTGGTAATGTATGCATTAAATCCACCGATGTTATATCCGTGATCTTTAACTCCTTTAATTACACCCTTGATTAATGCGATTGTAGTTCCTTCTTCAGAATCTTTCTTGTCGATGTCATTAAGGTCAATCGTAATCATGTCATAGCCCTCAGAAAGAACATTAACAACGTTCTTGTCTGTGCTTTTAACCATTGCAATAGCATCATCATTGATAGATGCAGCCAATGTTTCGCCGTGTTGGTGATCGGTGTGATTGCCTCCGATTTCACTTCTTCCCGGTGCACTGTATATTCCGTCAAGTTCTTCGGTAAACAGTTTCTTATATTCGTTCAAAGCATTTATATATCTGTCTTTCTGAGTTGAAAGCTTACTCTCGTCTACATAGATATCAAGAAGCTTGTCATCTAATCTACCTTCATTAATGTCATTTATAATCTGATCTAAGTTTAACATTTTAGTTCCTACCTGTTTATTCTTCGTTTTCTTCAATTATTATAAGCTCCCAATCATTTAGTTTAACTGTGTCTTTTGAATAAATATCTGAGTTGTCAAGAAGAGAGATTCCGTCGCGTCCGTCGTAAACAAAACTCTGTTCATCAGAAGAGTAGTTAAAGTAATAATTGATTCTTCTTCCATATTGATTGATTCCTGATTTCTTAACTATCGGATAGTCAATCTTAGGAATATTAATACCGGCTTTCTTGGTAACGGATGATATTACACTCTTTAGTCCCTCCTTTGAAAAATAACATCCGATATATGTTGCACTGCCCTTACCATAATCTTTACAGGTAATAGCAGCATAGTCCTTGTAATACTTGTGGTCATATGATGCAATAACCTTAGCATCATCGTTATATAATAGTTCCATCCACTCAGTGACTTCATAGTGCTTATCATCAATTGTAATACTTACACCTTTAGGATTGGTGTATTGATCGTAATGAGCACCTATAGCCTCTGATATAACGTAAGGCTCAGTGCCAGCATAAACCTTGATTTCCTCGTCACTGAATCCGCTCTTAAATCCTATAAGTGCATGACCACCATTACTGATATAATCTTTAATCTTATTCAGAGTGCTGACAGAAGCAGAGTAAAGTGCAGGCACAATTAACATTTGATAGTTGTCAAATGTATCTTCAACCGAGACGAGATCACATTCAATATTCATCTCGTAACATGAATCATAAAACCACCTTAATATATGATTGTAGTCGAGTTCTGAACTATCGCTTATAGGGAATTCATCAATCCCTACAAGACTCTGATTATCTACTATAATTGCAACTTTTGATTCCTTCTTAAGACCTCGTATTCTGTCTTCAATACTTAACATCTCATGTCTGAAATCTGAAAGTTCGTTATAGGTGGCGTTCGCCTTAAGGTCGTGACTTAAGATACCTTTCCAATATGTCTCGAATGAATTGTGTATCGAATGCCAATGCCAATACATAACACTTAAAGCTCCGCTTGCCAAATGAGAGTATGCATTGAGTCTTAACTGTCCTTTATAGGCAAGCCAATCAGTTCTGCCTTGTGCTTCAGTCTCTAAGACAAGATAATTGTCCTTCTTAAGTGCTCTTCCGACTGCTCCGCCAAATGCTATTGTTGCACCGGTTAACTCATCCTTACATGGATGATATATATCGACACCTGCTATATCCATACATTTGGCTGCATCAAACTGATTGACTAAAGGTTGTATTCCAAATGAATGACCTATCCATGAATAATCAAAGTTATGAGTTATGAACTGATCATCACGTTTGTATTCTCTTATTATTGAAGCCTGCCACGTTAGATACTCGGTTATCCTGTTTCTTAAGAATCTCTTGTAAGCTGCTGATAAACTACCGTTTATCGTACCGCGAATATCAGGGAAATCATCCCATGAATCAATCTTATTACTCCAATAATCAAGTCCGAATTCTCTGTTAAATTCGTTGATATCAAGATATGTTTTTCTTAATTCAGCAACGAACAGCTTCTGTGTTTCACTTGACGCAGCGTCAGCAGCTCTTGTTTCGTTGTCGAGCTGATAGCCTATAATACAGTCATAATCCTTAACCTCATCCATCAACTTCCTTATAATGCGTTCTGCGTGAAACAAGAAATGAGGATTAGTTATATCGTGAAGTTGTCTGTGACCGTATAACAAAGGACCCTCAGCCGTTACTGCCATTATGTCAGGATACTTCTTATATAACCAAGGCGGAATAGCGTAGGTTGGCGTTCCTATAATTACGCTGATTCCGTATTCTGTCGCTTTGTCAAGCATCCGATGAAGGTGAGTAAAATCATATTGATTATCACTCGGTTCCCAGGTACTCCAAGTTGATTCGGCGATTCTTATTACGTTGAATCCCGCGTCCTTCATCATCTGAAAATCAGTATCAATCCTGTCGTATGGCATATATTCATCATAGTATGCCGAGCCAAATAAAGTTGACTTAAATTCCATGGCATCCTCCTATTTATTATCGCACATATTTGATATATCAAGTATAGCTTATGATATTTGTTGCGCAAATGCTTACAGTAGCATGTAGGTGCTTTTAAAATAAAAGTAAGAAAACCCTTGACAAACACTGAATAAAATGGTAATCTTTTACTTGCACGCAACCGTTTGCGCATAGTGTAGCACAGTTATAACTCGATGTCAAGGAGCGAATGATGATATGGGTAATGAGTATATTGAAGATAAGGTTACGATAGAAGATGTCGCCAATGCATTAGGGATATCCAAGTCGACAGTGTCAAGAGCAATCTCCGGCAAGGGAAGGATAGGCAAGGAGACGAGAGAGAGAGTTCTTTCGTATATCAAGGAACATAACTATAAGCCTAATCCTATTGCCAAAGGACTATCAGAGTCCAAGACCTACAATATATGTTGGGTGGCTCCGGGAGATTCTTCGATGACAGCACTTCCTTTCTTCCAGAGATGTATGGCGGGAGTTGTCGATGCAGCATCTGCAGAGAATTACGATATTTTGATGGGAGTTGTATACGATGACAACATCTCTCATTTGAAGAGAATAGTTAGCAATCATAAGGTTGATGGAGTTATCTTAGGAAGAACGTTGATCAACGACGAAAGCATCCCGTACTTAATCGAAAGTAAGGTTCCTTTTGTTGCTATAGGTTCGACAGATTATAAAGATGTTGTACAGATTGATAACGACCATTTTAAGGCGTGTAACGAGCTTACATCCATCCTTATCATGAAGGGTATTAAGAAGTTTGCACTTATTGGCGGCGACTCTAACCATGTTGTCAATCGTACGAGAAGAGAGGGCTTTTTACATGCCCTTAAGGAACAGAAGATAGATATAACTGATGATGATATATTTATGAATTGTCTCTCTGACGAGGATGTTGAGAGAGCTACTGATACAGCATTAAGAAATGGCGCTGAGTGTCTGATGTGTATGGATGACGGAATATGTAGCGCAACAATTGCGCAGCTTAAGCGTGACGAGGTAAGTATTCCTGAGGATATCAAGATAGCATCGTTCTATAACAGCGAGTTGTTATCCAACAATCAGCCTACAATAACTGCTCTTCAGTATGATCCTAAGGAGCTTGGAATCTATGCTTGTAAGACATTGTTCGATATTTTGAATGGAATTGAGGTTGAACAGAAGGTTATGCTTTCGTATGAAGTACAGCTAAAGTCCTCAACCCAATAGATACTATAAATGTTCACAAAGACCCATAATATATACTAACAAAAGATGGCAATGTACCCTCCTAGCATATTGCCATCTTTTTTTTTGTTTAGTAGGAAGCGGTATTGTATATAGCGCACAATAGGCAGAATAAGGGTTTTCAAAACATTTGTAAAAATTAATAATCTTTGTGTTGACATCAAAAAAATGTTGTGATATATTTACAACATAAGGACAACCGATTGCGCAGTAGGGGAAAACGAATCGCTTAACTGAGCAACAAAAGCTCTGAAGAGTGATATAAGCTGGCGGTCGTTGTCAACATATCACTATATTTCTATTAATTTACATTGTTCTAAAAGGAGGACGAAACATTATGAAGAAACTATTAGCGATGATACTTACACTCACCATGGTTTTTGCTATGGCAGGTTGTGGTAACAAAGAAACATCAGCACCTGCTGATTCAGGAACGAAAGATTCATCAGCAGCAGAGGACGGTGCTTCAGCCGAAGATCCTGTTGCTAACCTTATCAAGGCAACCGAGGGAACAGTTAAACTTACAGTTTGGGCTTCAGAGGAAGATCAGGAGTTCACTCAAGGATTAATCGACAGTTTTAAGGCTCTTTATCCTGATGTAACATTTGACATTACATTAGGTGCTAAGTCTGAAGCAGATGCTAAGGATGATGTACTTGCAGACGTTGAGGCAGCTCCGGATGTATACGCATTTGCAGATGATCAGATACTTGAGCTCGTTAACGGTGGAGCTCTTCAGGAAGTAGCTAACACATATACTTACGATGTTAAGAACGAGAACCTCGCAGGTTCTGTTGAGGCAGCTACAATCGACGGTAAGCTTTATGCATACCCAATGACAGCTGATAACGGATATTTCATGTACTATGATAAGTCAGTTTTATCAGAGTCAGACGTTGAGTCGCTTGATGCTATGACAGCAAAAGCTGATAAAGCAGGCAAGAAGGTAGCTATGATAGTTTCAGATGCATGGTATAACTACTCATTCTTCAAGGGTGCAGGATATGATGTAACTCTTAATGAAGATGGTGTAACCAACAATTGTACATGGAACGCAGAAGGCGCAACAGATGTTGCTCAGGCAATCATTGATCTTGGCAAGAACAAAGGATTTGAAAGCGTTAAAGAGGATGCGGATATCGTAACCGGTATTAAAGACGGTAAGTTTGCTGCAGCAGTTTCAGGTGTATGGAACTCAGATGCTATCAAGGAAGCATGGGGTGACAACATGGCAGCATGCAAGCTTCCTACATTTACATGCGGTGGCAAGCAGGTACAGATGTCATCATTCTCAGGATACAAGATGATTGGTGTTAACCCTCATTCACAGTTCGTTGGTTGGAGCATGATTTTAGCTGAGTACCTTACCAACAAGGAGAATCAGATTAAAAGATTTAATGAAAGAGGTCTTGGACCAGCTAACGAGGAAGCTTCTCAGTCTGCTGACGTACAGGCTTCACCTGCAATTGCAGCACTTGCAGCACAGGCAGAGTTCGCATCACCTCAGCGTGTAGGCGGTAACTACTGGGATCCTGCTAACACTCTTGGACTTACATTGATCACAGGCAATCCTGACGGAACTGATCTTCAGAAGTTACTTGACAATGCGGTTGAGGGTATTACAGCAGCCGTTCAATAACAATGAATTAATACAATAAAAGCCTAAATATCGATTATGGGCTTGGCATGTTAAAGATAATGAATCATTGGGCCGGGCAGTAGTTTAAGTATACTTCCCGGTCCTTTGTTACCAATATAACAATTGTATTGATTTCTTAAGGAGAAAGATATGAGCAAAAAGAATACTCCAACTAAAAAAGAATCTATAAAAGAAAATAAAAAAGAATCAGGATTTAAGACTTATTTTAAGGAATTGGGCGAAGCTATATCCAAGGGTGATTGGTCTGTTAAGCTTTCAATGCTCTTTATGGGAGCGGGATA
The DNA here is from genome assembly GCA_947168155.1 of uncultured Lachnospiraceae bacterium. Classification (GTDB taxonomy): domain Bacteria; phylum Bacillota; class Clostridia; order Lachnospirales; family Lachnospiraceae; genus Eubacterium_Q. Next base: position 12,667 of record CAMVKW010000028.1, read on the forward strand.
TACGGCTCATAAGCAGATTATTAAAGGTATTCTGTTAACGCTGTTTGAGGCATTATCAATTGTGTTATTTGTTATCTTTGCAATCCCGAGTCTTAAAGATTTTGGTACGTTAGGTACAGTTAAATTCGAGAAAATAATAGATCCTGCTACTTTACAGACCACGGTTAACGATTACGACAATTCGTTTACTATATTGCTCGGGTCAATAGTGTCACTGTTCTTTGTGGTTGTATTTATTCTTTTCTGGATCGCCAACATAAAGGCAGTATATAGACTTCAGCTTATTGATCAGCTGCCTGAGTCAATTAATAAACCACATATTAATAATTTCTGGGAAGATATTAAGACACTTGTAAATGACAAGTTTCACATTACGCTGTTGTTCTTGCCGACGGTTGGAGTAATCCTGATGAACATTATTCCGATTTTGGTTCTTATAGCAATAGCATTTACCAATTATGACCAGAATCATATGCCACCTAACGCACTGTTTACCTGGGTAGGATTGGCTAACTTCAAGAGTCTTTTCACCAACACCGTAACATCATCATTCAGTTACGCATTTGGTAAAATCTTGGGCTGGACTTTTCTCTGGGCAGTGCTTGCAACAGTTACGACATTTTTCCTTGGGATACTTCTTGCAATGCTTATCAATGCCAAGGGTGTCAAGTTCAAGAAAATGTGGAGAACTTTGTTCATAGTTGCTATAGCCGTTCCACAGTTCGTCACTTTGCTCTTGGTAAGATACTTCTTTGATGACTCAGGAATAGTTAACTCCGTGCTTGGCAATTTAGGAATTGTAGATGTGCTGAAGAATATCGGCTTGGTTAACGAGCATCTTAATTACATTCCATTTCTTTCATCTGAGCACTGGGCTAAATTTATGATAATTATGATTAATATCTGGGTAGGTGTTCCATACCAGATGCTTATTGCAACCGGTGTATTAATGAACGTTCCTACAGATCAGATAGAGGCAGCTAAGATAGACGGTGCAACCAATTTCCAAGCTTTTGTTCACATAACAATGCCTTATGTATTGTTTATCCAAGGTCCTGCACTTATAACAGATTTTGTTAAGAACATCAACAATTTTAATGTAATCTATCTGCTCACAAACAACTCTTACATCACTCCGGATCAGGCTATGGCAAATGCTAATGGTAAGGAAGTTGACTTGCTTGTGACATGGTTGTTCAGATTGACCAACGAATACTACAACTACAAGATGGCATCAGTTATCGGTATTATCGTATTCATAATCTGTGCAGTATTTACACTTATATCATTCAGAAAATTAATGTCAGGAGACAGAGAGGAGCAGTATCAATGATAAAATTCAAGAAAAAATCTATAGCATTTTTAAGACATTTATTGTTGGCAATTTTGGTTGTAATCTGGCTCGTTCCAATTCTCTGGCTTGTAGTAACAGCATTTAGTGGGTATTCGGGAATTAACAAGACTCACTTCTTTCCACAGAGCTGGACGATCAATAACTTTGTAACTCTTCTTACAAAGCCTGATTCAGTAGTTCAATACGGAACATGGTTCAAGAACACATTAATAATCTCAATCTTTACCTGCATCATTTCCACGCTGTTCGTGCTTATGGTAAGTTATGCATTCAGTTGTATGAGGTTTAGAGGAAGAAAAGAATTAATGAGTTTCTCTTTGATTCTCAACATGTTCCCGGGTGTTCTTTCAATGATAGCTGTTTACTTCGTATTAAAGTCTATCGGACTTACTAACTCTCACCTTGGAATGATTATAGTTTATTCCGCAGGTTCGGGTCTGGGCTTCCTGATAGTAAAGGGATTCATGGATACGATTCCAGTGTCCTTGAGAGAGGCAGCTAAGCTTGAAGGAGCAAGTGAATTTAAGATATTTACCAAGGTAATAATGCCTATATGTAAGCCTATTATAGTCTATCAGATAATCAGTTCTTTCCTTATCCCTTGGGGCGATTTCGTATTCGCTAAGCTTATGCTTAACTCAGGTGTTTCTAAGGATTACACGGTAGCGATAGGATTATATAACATGCTTGACCGTTCGCTTGTCAATGAGTACTTTGCAATATTCTGTGCTGGTGGATTTGTGGTATCAATTCCTATATCTATCCTCTTCATCATAATGCAGAAGTACTACGTGGAGGGTGTAACCTCAGGAGCAGACAAGGGATAAATCGATTATTAAAGGAGAATAAAAAGTGGATAATACATTTGTTGTAAATATAATACATCGCCCTGAGATGGTTCCTGAGTACGCAGAGAAGGTAACCGGTCAAGGCAAGGAAGAGGACATCGGAAGAGAGTCCCTTCTGACCGAGTCGTTAGACATATTCAAGTTCCAGCAGGAGACCGCTCACAAGAATGGACTTAAATGCACGATTCAGATGACATATGCAAGTCTCTTCAACGAGGAAGCCTGCGAGCTTGCCAAGGCAGATCATGAGAAGTATGGAGATGAGATTGCTCTGTCTTTACTTGGACTTCCTTGTGAGGAATTTAGAGAGAAATATAAGACCAAGGATTTCTGCATCTGGATGTTCTCTATGGAGGACAAGAAGAGCATTGTAGATGACGTATTTTATAAATTTCATGATATATTCGGTTTTTACCCAGAATCTACAGGCTCTTATTACATGGATGCAGAATTGACCAACTATATTAAAGAGAAATACCCATCTGTCAAATGTGCAATTGCAACATGCTGGGAGGAAGGCCCTAAGGCTTACCACACATGTAATAACTCATGGTATACACTCTTTGATGGTGGTCCGTGGAATCCATGGATTCCTTCAAAGCAGAACACACACGCTCCTGCGGCAAATGAAGACGAGGACAGCGGAATAGTGGCTATTCCACATTTGTCAAGAGACTTACTTGCATGTTACGATGGTAATGGTTCTAACTTCGGAACTCATCCGCAGAATGTTTTAAGAGGTATGATTTACGATACCAAGACATGGGAATACCCTTATCTTTATAACCTTATCGACCAGTACAGACATCTTGCCAAGTTTAACAACGGATACTCATATAATATGATGTTTGTAGGACCGGGCTGGCTTAACAAGATGGGACGCTGGGAGCAACCGTATGAGCTTCTTAAGAAGTCATACGAGGATGGAATGGCCTACTATGGTGAGCTTAAGAAAAAAGGCGAACTGATTGACATGACTATGGCAGAATTCGCTGATTTTTATCGCGAGAACAAAGGTTACGAGGAGCCTGAGTGTGCTCTTTGGAAGGACATTCTATACGGTTCCGATAAGCAGTTATTCTGGTATGTAGATCCGTATATGAGAGCTTGTGTTAACATGGATCAGGGTGGTGCGATTGTTGACTTAAGACCATACGCAGCTAAGCTTAAATGGGAAGTCGGAATCGGCACCAAGCACGTTCAGGATGCGTCGTATCCTTTCCTTATTCAAGAGAAATACAGAGCAGGATATTTTACACATTATGCCGGTGAAGGAACTGTAAGATCTGCCAAAGTTTCATATAAGGGAGAAGAGGTTGATCTCTGCTTATGTCGAACTCATGCAACATTTTCACAGGAAGGTAATGAGAGAATACTTACGCTTGATCCTGTAGATATCGAGTTTAGCGACTTGACTGTTACTATTCAGACTAAGATTGTATTCGAGGAAGGTTCTTCTAAGATTCGATTCGAGAGAGAGATTCTTAAGATGTCTAATCCGGATGCTTTAGTTACTCTTAATGAGTATATTGTTGCATGTTACGGAACTACAGAATATCCTGAAGATATGACCGGAATTACTTTGTCAACTTCTTCAGACTCTGAGAGCAAGAATTTAAGCTACGAGTACAAATGTAGGGACGAGGCAGTAGAGAACGGCAAAGAAGCAACTGCAATTATCCCTGCAATTCAGACCAAGGTTTCTCTTACCACAGATTCTGATAATGGTACTTCTTACTTTGAGGAGGGCTATGCATTTTCTCCGATGTTTAAATTGGGATTTAAGAAGAATATTAAAGACAAGGAGGTAGTTACGACATGGCTCAATCTGGAAAAGGCAAATTAAACTACAGATGCCCTATGTGTTTTATGAGGGATCTCGATATTGATATGTTCTACGATAAAGATAAAAAGGAGTACTATTGCTTAAGGTGTCAGTACACTGGTGATGAGGAAGACGTACTCAAGAAAAATGAAATGATTAGGATTAAGTACAGAAGAATGTACGACAGGATTACTGATTTTGATTGATTGGTGACTTAGGTACGTCTTTAGTGCAATAATTAAATGACATAGCATAATTGTATTTGTGCTATGTCATTTTTGGAAAGGATATGATTATGGAATTTATAAAAGGTATGGATATATCGACCCTAATTGAGCAGAAGCAATATGGTGCCAAGTACTATGACGATGGTGTCGAGGGAGATTTGTTTGATATCCTTATGAATAACGGATGTAATTCTGTAAGATTAAGGCTTTGGAATGATCCTTATGATGAGGACGGCAATGCTTATGGTGCGGGAACTAATGACATCAATAAGGTAATGGCACTCTCGAAAAGAGCTAAGGCGCATAATATGAGCACTCTGCTTGACCTTCATTACAGTGATTTCTGGGCTGATCCCGGCAAGCAGAATGTACCTAAAGCGTGGAGGGGATTAGGCGTAGATGAGCTTGAGGAGGCGGTGTATAAATACACCGTTAAGGTTATGAAGCGTCTTCATGATGAAGATGCTGCTCCCGGAATGGTGCAAGTTGGCAATGAGGTCACTAACGGATTGTTGTGGCCAACAGGCAAGAAGCCTAATTACGACAATATTGCGAGATATATAAGTGCCGGAATAAGAGGTGTAAGAGAAGTAGATAAGGACGTACCGATTATGATTCATCTCGACAATGGTGGCTTTAATGAAATGTATGTGGATTGGTTCGATAATTATATGACAAGAGGAGAAGATTTTGATATAATTGGATTATCTTATTATCCTTTTTGGCATGGAAGTTTAGATGAGCTTGAATTCAATATGAACGATATGGCTAAGCGCTACGGCAAGAAGATATGTATCGCCGAAGTATCTATGGGATTTACCATGGAAGACTACCGTTCTTACGAGAAGAAGCCGACAGATGAACTGAAAGGTATGGCAACCAGACCTGAACTTGTAGAGAATCTTGATTATCCTATGACTAAAGAAGGTCAGAGAGACTTCATGATTGATGTTATGACAAGGGTTTCTAAGGTTCCGGGCGGCTTGGGCTTCTATTATTGGGAGCCGGGATGGATTCCTGTTCCTAATGTCGGATGGGCGACCGAGGCTGCGCTCAAGTATACAGGAGAGAAGGGACCTGGCGGTAACGAATGGGCTAATCAGGCGTTGTTTGATTATGAGGGCAACGCGCTTCCGGCACTAAAGGCAATAAGAGATTTCACTGTGGATTGATTGTTTAGTTATAAGGAAGATTGGTTTTGAAGAAGATTGCTATTATTATGGAGAGTTGGAACAGGTATTTTACATATGCCTGGCCATCGGGGATGCTTAACAGAATAAACGAGCTCGGTGAAGACATCAACCTATATATCTTTAATTGCTCCGGTAATTGGAATACCAATGACGATTACAATCTTGGAGAGTATAACATTTTTAATCTCCCTGATTTTAAGGATTACGATGGTATCGTATTAGATCTTAATAATACCAAGGATTTCAAGGTGAGAGAAGAAGTCATTAACAGAGCAAGAGCTTCTAAGGTGCCGGCAATATCGATTAACTGCTTATATGATGATTTGTATTATGTGGGTATCGATAATTATTCGGCTATGAAGAAGATGATTTCTCATGTTTATGAGGAACATAACGCGAGAAGATTTTGGTTTGTTATGGGTCCCGATGACAACTATGAGAGTATCGAAAGATCTAAGGCACTTCTTGATTATGTTAAAGAGCATGATATAAGTGATGAGGATTATTACATTCATTACGGTGACTTTGATTACAAGTCAGGTGTCAGCGCTTTTAGGGAGATATATAATCTTAAGAAGGAATTGCCTGACGCTGTCATTTGCGTTAATGACAATACTGCCGTTGGAGTTATAAGAGAAGCGGAGAATAGGGGCTTTAACGTTCCGAGAGATTTTATTGTGACCGGATTTGATGACCTTGATAAATCAAGACATTACATTCCTCGCATTTCTACGACGAGTTATGTAAGAGAGGATGTAGGATACAGATGTATAGAGATGTTTCTTGATATCTGGGACGGCAAGGATGTTGAGTTAATCTCCCATACGAACTCTGAGCCAATCTTTTGGGAGAGCTGTGGCTGTGAATCAGATGTTGAAGTAAGGTCTAGAGAGACACTTAAGGATAACATGCTCTGGAGTATAGACAGAGAATACTTTGAGGGCGATGTTTTGGCACTTGACTCAAGACTTGCAGGGTGTAAGAGTATAGAGGAGATGCTTGAGTGTATACCTTTGAGTATTCCGGCTTTTAAGTGTGATGCGATGTATCTCATTGTTGATAAGAAAGCATCGGCTCTCAATAACTATGAGGTTAACAACTTCGATATCGATACCTTTAATGGATATAGAGACAGCCTTATGACTACGGGTTATCCCGAAGATATGATAGTGATGTTTTCCTATGGAGATGTTGATACCGAGATTAAGGAAGGCATAAATGGAGTATTTCCGATGTTTGATATTAAGGAGAGTGGTGTGAACTACCTGTTCCTCCCACTTCACTTTAAGGACAAATGCATCGGATATTTTGTGATTAAGAATGCGGTTTATCTCATGAAGCAGCAGTTCCTTTTTGAGATAATGAATTCATTGACTACAGGAATAGAACAGTTATATTCACGAACTATGCTTGCTAAGATGAATTCTGCACTTACGATGTTATATAATCATGATTCGTTGACTTCGTTGTACAATAGATTTGGATATAATCATTACGCTTCAAGATTTTACGAAGAGGCTAAGAGCGAAGGCAAGATAGTTTCAGTAGTTTACTATGACCTTGATAGGTTGAAGTTTTTAAATGACAACTATGGTCATGATGTTGGAGACCGGGCAATTAAGATAGTTGCTGATCTTGTTACCAGGTTTTCATCGAGGCAATCACTTGGTTTTAGACTCGGAGGTGATGAGTTTTTGCTTCTTGATTATGTTGAGGATGAACAGCATATTAAGAGCAATATAGATGATCTTAGAGAAGAACTTTCACGCATAAGCAAGAGAGAGAATATGCCTATTGAGCTTACGGTGAGCGTTGGATATGTAATTTGCGATGCAGATTCTGATAAATCTATAGATGTATTTGTCAATATGGCTGACGATAGAATGTACGAAGATAAAGTATCAAGAAAGATGAACAGACGAGATTAATCTAAGGAGGATTTAAATTATGAAGATTTTGGTTACAGGTGGTGCCGGTTACATTGGAAGTCATACATGTGTTGAGCTTCTTGATGCCGGATATGAAGTTGTTATTTTAGACAACCTCTATAATTCAAGCAAGAAGGCTGTTGACAGGATAGAAGAGATTACCGGCAAGAAGGTAACATTTTACGAAAATGATATGCTTGATAAGGAAGCACTTGAGAAGATATTTAGTGTCGAGAATATCGACGCGGTCATTCATTTTGCAGGACTTAAGGCTGTTGGTGAATCAGTTGCTAAGCCTTTAGAGTATTATAAGAATAATATAACCGGAACTTTGACTTTGGTTGAAGTTATGAGAGAACATAATTGTAAGAATATTATATTCTCATCTTCTGCAACTGTTTATGGTGATCCGGCATTTATACCTATTACCGAGGAGTGCCCTAAGGGAACACCTACTAATCCATACGGATGGACTAAGAGTATGCTTGAGCAGATACTCACAGATATTCATACATCTGATAATGAGTGGAATGTTATATTGCTTAGATACTTTAATCCTATCGGAGCCCATAAGAGCGGAATGATAGGAGAGGATCCTAAGGGAATTCCTAACAACCTGCTTCCATATGTTGCTCAGGTGGCGATAGGTAAGCTCGAATGTGTTGGAGTATTTGGCGATGATTACGATACTCCGGACGGAACGGGAGTAAGAGATTACATCCATGTGGTTGATCTTGCGCTTGGTCATGTTAAAGCGCTTGATAAGATTAAGGAGAATCCCGGAGTTAAAGTCTACAATCTCGGAACCGGCAACGGATACAGCGTGCTCGATGTTATTAAGGCATTTTCTAAGGCGTGCGGACATGATGTTCCATATCAGATTAAGCCTAGAAGACCCGGCGATATAGCGACCTGCTATTCGGACGCATCCTTGGCTAAGAAGGAGCTTAATTGGGAAGCTAAGTTCGGAATAGAAGAGATGTGTGCCGATTCATGGAACTGGCAGAGCAAGAATCCTAACGGATATAACGAGTGATACTGATAATAAAGCCCGGAAGCATTGCTTCCAGGCTATTATTATGTGTTATATTACTTTGCCCATCATAATATCTGTAATGAGCTCTAACTTCTCTTTATTATTTATCTCCTCATTATTCCATGAAATCCTGTCATTGTCACAGGAATTAAAAGATATACTAGATGAGATTATATATAATAAGGAAGAAACTCTTAAAAAAATACAGGAAAACTTAAACAGATATATTGATTTTGATAGCCAGAAGCTGGATGATGATATAATCAGAGAGTTTGTTTACAGGATTTATAATATGGGTAAAGACAAATACATCTTTATTATAAATCTTGGTATGACAGAATCAGAAATAGAAAAAGATTCTGAATTAAATAGTAATATAACATGTTATGTAAGTACAGTCCTTGGCAATTGGAAAAGTCATGAGGTAACAGTATCACAGGACATTTCTGGTGAGGTAGAAAATCTGCCACTTAGTGAACAACAACTACACAGGCTGCTATAGCTGAGAAATAAATCATTTCCAAGCTAAAACACAGCTAAAATAAGATATTAAAGGACTATATAGAAAAACCTTGAAAAAAGGCTCTATATAGTCCTTTTTTTGTTGCCTATTTGTTGCGCATTTGTTGCGTTTTATGGTGTATAATGGAAATCGATATAATATAATAACTATATTCTATGTTTATATATACTTTTGGAGGGATAAAAAATGCCAAAGCCAAAAAAGAAAAATATATTTATTGAAGGAAAATACGGGACTAAGTCAGCCTATACTCAGGCATATGGTGCCTTAAATCAGATGCGATTTATTTATGGTGCTTTTAGTCCTGAAATGGATCAAGAAATCCAGACAATTATTACTCAAATAAAAAATAAGCCAAAAAGTTTAGAAGAACATTTCATCAATGGATATTCTTTTGATGGTGATGTATCGCCGGAAACTGCTGAGAAATTACAAAATGATCTGAAAAACCTCAGCGATAAGTATCATCAAAGTAAGGAAAAAAATCCAAAAGCCAATTATTACTCCGGTTATCTTGCAGTTACTGAAAAGCTGCTAGATACAGAAGCCGGAGATTTTGGTCGTGCTATGGTAGAAAACTCATATCTTTCAGAGCTTATACATCAGCATCATAATGGACCTTTGGTTGGGGATAAAATTAGTATAGATGATAGCATTAGATTTCTCGATGAGGTTGACCCTATCACGCATGAGCCAAAGAAGGGACCTCTTCAGTATTTAAATAAATTCTTTAGTATTACAGCTGATCTTTTACAGAGAGAATACGATAAACAGAAGGTATTAGATGATTATACTCCTGAAAAAGAGGCTGATTATCTTTCAAAGCTTAATAATGATTTCAAGGCAATGCTCGAGAATTACAGCATACTTGAAGGCTATGTAAATGAAGATGGTAAATCAGAATATGACAGATATCTCAATAATAAGCTGGATACATTTACCAGAAAAGACGTTCGTGATGCTAATAGTAGACGTACAGCAAAAGCTAATATAGAGAATATCAGAGGTCAGCAAAAGGCTATTGAAAATGGCTGGGGTATGAATGAGCTTGATTTTGCGGGAAAAGTTTCTGAACTTGACTGGTTACTGGAGACAGAGTTAAAGGTGCTTAAACTTGATGTGGATCCAGCAAATATAGAAAAAACTAAAATGACAAAGATTCGAAACGTTACAAGACTTTCGCGTCAGGTAAAAGAATTTAATGAAAAGCTGCAGAATACGAAGGTAAAGAATGCATCTGATAAGATTTTACTTGCTGATGAGTTTAAGAAAATTGCTAGTGCAAAGCTTGTTTATTCAATGAATGCTAAAAATGCGCTTGAATCAACTGTCACATTCTGTGATCATTCCATGAGATTCGGTGGAAGAAAAATGGGTGCTGCTCCTGAGGTGATTTCAAAGGAGGTTCAGGAAACATCCATGACTCCTGAAGAAATTGAACTATATGGTCCATTCTTTACACAGAATGGTAAATTCGTTGGTTGGATGGGTGTTAGTGAACCGGTAGATAGCATTTATCCTAATCTGGTTCTTTCATTGAGCGAAGAATATGGAGATAAAAATAGAGAATCTTTTGAAGAACTAGATAATGAAGGTCGCCTCGATGATAAGAAATATGGTGGAAAAAGAGGCGGCATGGCTGTTGAAATGTCTGTAGCAATTCAAGAAAAAGATAAACAGGATGCCGTTGAGTTTAGTAATAAAGCAAAAGTTCTTATGGATGAAGCTCTTCTTCGTATGAAGGGTTATCAAAATGATATGAAGCGTGCTTGTAAATCGTTATCAACTTTAAATGAAGTTGAAAATGGTAATGTTATGCGTGCGATGATGGATCGAGACTATTTATTGAATTTCTTTACGCAGACATCGGGAAATGCATTAGAAGCTTTTGGAAATCGTAAGGATCCAAGAGAAGTTTCCAGACATTTAAAGGAAGTGGGAGCGCTTGATGCAATTAATGATTTTAATGAAGCCGGTAATGATTTCTTCTTAACTGAATTTGACAGACAGAGAATGGAGAAGTTCGGCTGGAATGAAGAAAAAGAAAGATTATACATGGCTAAGCTTGATGAATGTATGACAAAATCTATCGATGCCTTCGAAAGAATGATGGAACTTCCTCTTGATGTTCAGGAGGAAACAGAATACATGGGTAATAGTATAGGCCATGCTACTGGAAATGATGCTAGTGCCACAACTCGTGATATCATGCCTCAGCTTACAGGTCTTAAATGGATGAAAGAGGGTATTCGTCTTGGATACAACTCTAAAGACATTGAAGTCCTTTCTGTTGGCGGAAAAATAGAAGGTAATATTAGAAGGGCAAAATGTAAAATTACCAATCATTTAGTTATTGAAGAGAAAAAACTTAAGGACTTAAAAGCTAAGTATAGAGCTGAATATAATTCTTTAGATACTGAGGGACGAAAAAAACTGGTGGATAGTATTAATTCTTCTGAAGAAACTATTAGGATGCGTAAAGAATTATATAACTATCTAGATGAATTTGAAAACGATAAGCTTCGTCCTCTTAAGGAGTCTATTCTTAGTCGTAAAGTAGAATCACCTTCAGATGTTATCAAAACTATTACACAGCTCCAGGAGTTTTATCATACTTATAAATCTGATCCAAAATTTGGTCCAGCTACAAAAATTTATGCGGATGCTGTAAGTATATTTGCTGATACAGTACCTGCGTTTGAAGAAAAATACTTTAAGGATGTTATAAATGACAAGCTAAAAGAGTTAGAGACAATGAAACCAGGCGAAAAACTGCCTGAGCTTAACAGGAGTTTCAAAATCTGCGATAAGAGTATGGAAATTGCAGCCTTTAAGGAGAGTGTTAAGGAAGCAGATATAAATGATAAGGAATTCTTAAAAACTGCTGCAAGTGCATTTTTCCATAATGCATTTCTTAATGGAATGAACATAGATGCGCATCCTGAATATTTTGATAGTAATCATCCTGATTATACAGTTTCAAATCAGAGACTTGTTAAATATTCGGAACAGTACGCTGATAGAATTCTTGAAATTATGCAGCCTAAATCTGCAGCGGAATTCTATAATTTACTTGAAAATGGAGACCATAAGGAATTCTTTTCTAGTGTAAAGGACAGAGTGTCAGCTGATGCTTCAAAGAGTCGTTTTAATTCATTTATAAGCGGAAAACCTCCTCGTTTTGCAAATGTTAAAAGCATTGGAGAAGCAAGAAAAGGATTGGTAGAGGCATCTGTTAAAGGAAGCTCAAGTGGTTTATATAAAGATATTATTAGCAATCTTGAAAAGCTTGAGAAAATGAAGACAGAAATCTCAAGAGAGATGCTCAGTCAGGAGCGTACAGGTCATTCTGTTAAGATTGTTGATTATGAATTAGACAGATTCGGAAAGCCTAATAAGAAGAAGCCTATTTATAAAATGGAAAATGGTAAGGAAGTAAAACTTGATCCAGAAAAGCTTAAAGCTTATAAGGCGCTTCAGGAATCAACAGCTAATCAGATAAATAAGTATCTTAATAGCAAGGATGAAATTATTAAGAAAAAAGGTGGAAATCCTGCTAAAGAGAACGACCATAAAAAGCTAGGTGAAACTGGAGAGAGGCATTATAAAGCAATGCTTGATGCCAAGAATTCTCTTAACGCATTAAATAAAGCAACAATAGAATTCGAACAGCATGGTATTACATATGCAGAGAGAAATATAACCAAAATGCCAGGATTCGATGTTTCTCCTTCTGAATATTTGCGTGACAGTACTAAAGTTTCTCCAGAAGAAGAAAAGAAAGCTTATGATAAGTTTATTGCTGAGGAAAAGGAGAGATACGTTAATAATCTCAAATACAATCTTCTTGAAAAGAATAAAAAACTAAGAAAGGATCTTGTTGATGAGAACTTAAAGCAATATGCTCATAGAACAGATCTTAAGAGAAGGTTCAATGATATTAAGAATCCTACAGAAGAGCAGAAAAAGGCTTATGAGGATGCATTATTCGATTCAGCAATTAAGACGCTCTATTCTAATACTATTAGGAATAACTTTGATAAAAAGCTTGATGAACAGTTTAGTAATTTTATTAATGAAAGTCAGATGAATGCTGATAAGGCATTTAAAGAAGCTGAGAATAAATATAAAGAAGATTATTCTAAGCTTGTTGATGAATATGAGCCAGCTGGAATGAATCCACCAGAAGCTGAGAAGAAGAAGCTTCAGGATGTTTTTGATGAACAAAAGAAGATTCACGATAATATCACTCAGGCTAATGCTAAATATACTAAGTATCTTTCTGAGGGTAAATATCCAGCAGATGTTATGGATAAACTTTCTGTAAAGACACTTACTACAATAAACGAAGGTCTTCAGAATGGTAAAACAGAGTACTTCATGAAGAATCCTGAACAGATCCGTGAATTCAAAAAGCAGGTAATTGATAATGCTCCATTCAAGACTGAATTCAAAAAACAGGTCATTGAAATGGCAAAGGAAAAGTATATTACAAATAAAGATATACTGAAGATAAGAGATAATATCATTAAAAATTCTGCTGTAAAACATGAGAAGAATCCTGAAGAGCTTAAGAAGCTAGATGGTTTATCAAAGGTTCTGGGTTCAAAGGTATCAAGTGAAGCTGCTATTAAACAGGCGAAGGTTGCACAGCGAAATGCTGCTAAGCAGAATATAGAAAAAGTTTCTGGACCAGCAGCTGGTATGTAAAAAATTATTATTTCTTAAGGATTGACAAATAGTATATAAAAGGTGAAGGCTAATATGAGTGATCTTATATTTAGACAGGAACTACAAGAAAAATTAGAAGATGCTATTCTTGATCTTAATTACGAGCGTAGTTTTTTTACACATGGTTCCGGTGTGTATAAAAATCTTAGTAAAGCTATCAAAGATGTACTGGGGTTCATTAAGAGTCATGAGGGTGAAGAATGGCTGGAAGAGGATGATAAGAAAGATCTTGAAGATAAAATCCGCGTTATGAGGGAAGCGGCAAGAGCTTATATGGATGATAAGCTTGCAAAAGGTGCTTTAGCATATGGTAGAGTTCCGCAGTGGATTAGAAGGCGTTATAGGGGTGCGTTTTCTGTTTTTAGAACTCCTTCAAAGGTAGTCGAAGATTCGAATGACTTATTAGCCTGGTACAATGAAGACGAATTTCCTAAGATGAAAGAAAAGGAATATAAAAGATGGGGCGAAAAGTATAAGGCAAAAGTCAGATATACTGCAAAGAAGCAGCTTTTCACTTATGAAAAGAATCTCCAAAAACTCAACTCTTCGGTATATGGTACAGATGAATTAACTAAGGAAGAGTTTGCTGCTCTGATGGATTTTTTGGAACCAGATAAGATTCTGACATATAGAGATGATGCTGATCTTTGCCAGAAGTATCCAAATCTACGAATTAAGCTCGAGATGGCTATAAGGGCAAAAGAAAAGCTTGAAAAAACGGATGAATATACGATTAGAAGATTTCTGGAAGAATGGGGAGATGATGCGGTTAATAATGCTGTAGATGCCGCAAGGAAGGCCAAAGAAAAAAAGAAACAGAAATTCACCGATAAGGATAAGAAAGCCGTTGTAGATAAGATTAGACTTTTCGTTGATGATACGCAAAAGAAATATTTGCGTACGGAAGATATTATAGAGAAAGGTGACGTTCTGGAACAGGTTGCAAGATTTCTTGACCTAAAGATGAAAGTTATTTCTAATAAAAGATATATAAAACTTCTTCATACTAATTCGTTTGGACAGTACTATTCTGTGAAAGATTATGAAAAGAAAATAAAAGAATGTAAAAATGAGAAGGATAAAGAGTTCTATCGATATCTTAGAGATATAAGAGAACTTCAAAGTTGCGGAATAAAGCATGTTAGAGAGCCGTATGAAAAGGTTTATTACAAGGAGGTTAATGAAACTCTTTATACAACTACAAAAAAAGAAATGCTCGGTTTTCATTTAAATGATTACGCATTCCAGGGAGTAACTGCATCTAACAATTTGATAGATGCTGTAGATTCCAGCTCAACATACCATACAGTTCGTTATGGCAATTCTGGAAAAGCCAGTGTTGGTAAGATAGGATACAAGTTACATTCACCACATAAAACTCTTTCTGCTTCGGGTGGTCTTGTATTTGGACAAGTAAAGGCAGGCAAGAGTTTTGGAGGCAGCTATGTAAGCCCAGGTTTGGATATTCAGACTGATGGAGAGGCTACCTCAGCTAAACTTAGAGGAAAAATAAAGCTTGATACAAAATATGTAAAAGCTAATGTACGTGGAAGTGTTAGTGCTGGATACGCAAATGCATTTGCTAAGGCTGGTATAGGAAATTTTACCCCAACAGTTGGTGAAAATGCTGGGCAAAATTTAACTGGAGCATATGTACAAGCGGGCTATACGGTTTCGGCTTATAAAGGTGAAATTGGTGGTACGCTGGATATCTATGGACTGAGTTTTTCAATATCTTTGACAGGATATGGCGCCGGATATGGTGGAAATTTCTGTTCTGGAATTGCCAGTGGTGGTGCAATGTTCTCTTTTGCTGGATGTCTTGGAATAGGAGCTGGTCTTGCTATAAATGTTAATTGGACCGGACTTTACAACAATATCAGAAAAATTTGGACTGAATCTAAACTCAAAAAGCTCATTAAAAAATATAAAGCTGATAAGAAGGCAAAAGCTTCCAGTCTTGAAGCTTCTAATCCAGAAAAAGGAAAAGGAAGCGAAGATAAGAAAATAGATGAGCCTATACAAGGGAACTCAACGCAAAAGAGTTTAACGCCAAAGAGTAAATTGCATTTATAATTATTAACGTTTTTAGCTTTTACTTATAGTAAAGGAGATTGATATTATGTATAAAAATATGTTGCCAATTGGATCTGTAGTTAGAACAGTAGGAGCTGAGCGCAGACTCATGATAATAGGAAGAATTCTTACATCTGAAAAGAAGGATGTTATTTATGATTATGTGGGAACACCTTACCCAGAGGGCGTAAGTAGTACGGATAACTATTACTTTTTTAACAGGGACCAGATTGAGCAAATCTATTTTATAGGCTTCCAGGATCAGGAAGCACTTGAATTCCAGCACGAAATACTCGATAATATAGGCGAGCTTACAATCGGTGAAAACGGAATTGAAGAAAAATAGAATTTGAAAAGGTGGATTTATAATGTCAGACAACAAAAACAAACAAGAGTTTAAACCATTTATCCCTGCAGATAAGATTACACCTGAGTTTACTGTTTCATCAGTTATAATGGGTATTATTTTAGCTGTAGTATTTGGTGCTGCAAATGCATACCTAGGTCTTCGTGTCGGTATGACAATTTCGGCATCTATCCCAGCGGCGGTAATATCGATGGGTGTTATCCGTGTTATCATGCGTAAGGATTCAGTCCTTGAGAGTAATATGGTTCAGACCATTGGATCAGCTGGTGAGTCACTTGCGGCTGGTGCAATATTTACAATGCCTGCTTTATTCTTGTGGGCTAAGGAAGGTGTGACAGATAAACCTAACCTTATAACAATCACACTTATTTCATTATGCGGTGGTATCCTTGGAGTTCTCTTCATGGTACCACTTCGTAATGCTCTTATAGTAAAGGAACATGGAGTTCTTCCATATCCAGAAGGAACAGCTTGTGCCGAGGTTCTCCTTGCCGGAGAAGAGGGCGGAAAGAATGCAAAGAATGTATTCATAGGAATGGGTCTTGCAGGTCTGTTCAAGTTCCTTGTAGATGGAATTAAAGTTGTTCCGGGAGTTGTAGCAGCTCCAATTAAATCTTTAAAGACAGAGTTTTCTGCTGAAGTTTATCCTGCGCTTTTTTCTGTAGGATATATCTGCGGTGCGAAAATATCTTCGTATCTCTTAGCCGGTGGTATTCTTGGATGGTTTGTTCTCATCCCTGCTATCATTGAATTTGGTGGAGATACAGTTTTATACCCAGGAACAGATACAATAGCAAATATGTACGCAGAGGGCGGTGCTGGAGCCATCTGGAGCAGTTATATAAGATATATAGGTGCTGGTATGGTTGCGGCTGGTGGAATTATCAGTCTGGTTAAATCCCTGCCACTTATTGCATCTACATTTAAGCATGCACTTAAGGGCATGAAGGGTGGAAGTGGAGATAGTACAAAGAGAACTGAGCAGGATATTGATATGCGTTTTGTTTTAGGTGGCATTATATTAGTTATCCTTCTTATCTGGCTTCTTCCGCAAATACCTGTTTCTCTTATGGGAGCCATCCTCATTGTTATATTTGGATTTTTCTTTGGCACAGTATCATCCAGAATGGTTGGTCTTGTAGGAAGTAGTAATAACCCTGTTTCTGGTATGTCAATTGCAACTCTGCTTTTTGCAACACTTGCATTAAAGGCTACAGGAGACGTAGGCGCTCACGGAATGATAGGTGCTATATCAATAGGTTCTATTATTTGTATAGTTGCTGCAATGGCTGGAGATACTTCACAGGACCTTAAGACAGGATTCCTTCTTGGTGCAACACCTAAGAAACAGCAGATAGGAGAGCTGATAGGTGCTCTTGTTGCTGCATTTACAATCGGTGGAGTACTTATTCTTCTTGATTCAGCATGGGGCTTCGGAACAAAAGATCTTGCAGCTCCACAGGCAACACTTATGAAGATGATAGTTGAGGGAGTTATGGATGGAAACCTTCCATGGCCACTTATCTTTGTTGGTATCTTCCTTGCTATAGTTGTTGAGATTCTTCAGATACCTGTACTTCCAGTGGCAATCGGTCTTTACCTTCCACTTGAACTGAGTACACCAATCATGATCGGTGGTATCATCAAGCATTTCGCTGATAAAGGAAAGACAGAAGAAGAGTCAGAATCTGGTTCAGGTATTCTGTTCTGCTCAGGAATGATTGCAGGAGAGGGCCTTATGGGTATTATCCTTGCTATTCTTGCGGTACTAAATGTAGATAAGATTATTGATCTTTCCACAAAGCTTGATACTGGAATAGTTGGCGGTATAATTCTTCTGATAGTTATAACTGCTTGTATAGCTAAGAGTGCATTTAGCAAAGATGATAAGAAAGAGCAGAAGGCAGATGAAGCAGAGTAAAAACTTTCTGGAATTTATTCCGCGAAGAGTGGATAAGTATAAATGGGAGCAGGATGAAGAGGGGAATGTAACTATATTTGTAGAGAATAAGGGTGCAATTAACCGAGTTGCTCAGAAGATACTAAAAAAGCCTAAGGTATCGCAGATACATCTTCAGGGAATTGGGAATTTTGTCTGGCCACTTATAGATGGTGAGACAAATATCCTGGACCTTGGGACCAAAGTGAAGGAACACTTTGGCGAAGATGCAGAGCCGCTTTACGAAAGGCTTTCAGAATATATGAAAATGTTAGAATCCTATGGATTTATAGAACTGGCGCCTAAGAAACCTTAGGCGTTTTTTCATTGTGCGGTGTTAAGGCATAAATTATGAAATGGACCACCTGCTGCCTTTATTAAGATCCCTGTATTTTTTAGGGGTCATTCCTGTGATATTTTTAAACACATCTATGAAGTGGCTCTGAGAAGCAAAAGAGAGCATACAGGATATATCTAAAATGCTATCTTCAGTTGTACGAAGCTTCTCCTGAGCTATTTCTATTTTTGATTCCCGAATGTAATCGCTGATTGGAACACCAACCTCTTTAACAAACTGCCTGGAAAGATAACTCTTTGAAACATGAGAATTATCTGCCAGCTCCTGAATAGTTATCCTTTCATAAATATGAGCGTAGATGTAATTCAGACATTTATTAATAGGCTTAGAAAGCCCCTTATTTCTTAGCAGACGCATTTTACCAGTAAAGTCCAGGACCAGAGCGTCATGAACCTTTTCCACATCTTCAATAGTCTTTGTATCATCCAGCTTCCTGATATAGAAATCACTCATACGAAATGCCTTTTCCTGCTCAAGCCCTTTTTGTATGCAGTTCCTGGTAATAAGAGCAGCAGTAACTACCATATGGTACCTCAGATTCTGAACAGGATCTCTGGATAGCTGACCTACTCCTTCAGAATCCAAAAAACGATGTTCTGCACAATTTTGATATATTGCATCAATGTCTCCGTTACATACGGCGTGAAAAAATTGAATTTCCTCATCCGGAGTACGGTGCATTTCATTCTCCTGATTAAAGTATTCTTCGGTATTTTTCATAATAAATCACCTCATAAAATAGATTCGATATAAATTATTCACAATAAATACGGCTTTTGTAACTATTATTCAAAATAGTCCCCAGATTTTGTAACTAATGCAATAATAGCATAAATTTGATATCAACAACAATAAAAAGATAGTTCATCAATTTTGTATTTTTGGAAACGTTTTATATATATTTCGAAATGTAAAAATTATATATTGAATTTACAATTCGAGTTCGTAAAACATGTGAAAGGAGAAATCGATGAAAAAATTTAATAAGAAGCTTGTTGCATCAGCGCTCGCTGTTGGACTTGTTTTCTCAGGCATTCCATTTACCTCAAATGCCGCTGATAACGAATCCAATGAAAGCGCAGATGGATATAAGTTGGTATGGGAGGATGATTTTACAGGGTCATCCCTTGATACTTCAGCTTGGAATGTGGAGGCTCATGACCCAGGCTGGGTTAACGCTGAGCTTCAACGTTATGTCAGTGAAAAAGATATGGCTGACAATATTGAGGTAAGTGAGGGTAAATTAAAAATATATCCAACAGTAGAAGAAATAAGCGGTGCTTCTACAAACATCTTAAGTGGAAATTCATTTGATTCGACTAATTGGAGTACATTAGTCGCAAATTGGCAATCTGATGGAGCTACAGCAGATGGAAGCATAAACATTGCAGATGGAAATGCCGTAGTAGCAATTAATGATTCAGGAACACAGAACTGGCATGTTCAGGTAAAGCAGGATAATCTGAATATTGTGCAGGGACATAGTTATAAATTCACTATGAAAGCTTCTTCAACTGCAGCAAGAAAAATTGAAGTTGCAATTAATGATCCAGAAGATAATTATTATACATTCGGTTCATCAGTTCCAGCTATAGGCGAAGAAACTGGTGAAATAGTAATTGAGTTCACAGCAGAAAAAACTACAAGCACAGCTTCTCTTCAGATCAACATGGGTCTGATAAATAGTAGTGTTGAAGATAGTGGGGCAGCAACAATTACACTTTCAGATGTTGCAATTAATGATTTAACTGCTGCAGAGTCAGGTTCTTCTGAATTTAATTACAAAAATTATAATTATACATCTGGCCGTATTAATACTCAGGGCAAGAAGGACTTCACATATGGTAAGTTCGTATGCCGCGCAAGAGTTCCAGAAGGAAAGGGTTACCTCCCAGCATTCTGGCTTATGGCTTCAGACGAGACAAATTATGGTCAGTGGCCTCAGTGTGGCGAGATTGACATCATGGAGGTTATGGGACAGGAAACAAATAAGTCATACCATACAATTCATTATGGATATGACTCAGGTTCAGGACATAGACAGAGTCAGGGTACATTTAAGGTGGATTCAGAATCTGATTTCTCTAAAGAGTTCCATGAATATGCACTCGAATGGTTACCAGGACAGCTGATCTGGTATGTAGATGGAACAGAAGTTTACAGAGAAAATGACTGGTTCACAGGTAAGGATGCTGAGGGACAGCTTACATATCCAGCACCTTTCGATCAGGACTTCTATGTAATCCTTAACCTTGCAGTTGGTGGAAGTTGGGTTGGATATCCAGACGAGGCAGCTGTAAACGATATGAACAATCAGAGCTTCGAAATTGATTACGTTAAGGTATATCAGAAGAGCGAAGCAGAATATAAAGAGCTTGAAGAAAATGCTAAGAAGCCTGAAAAGACAATTACTTACAGAGAGCCAGTAAATGGCAACTATGTAGTAAATGGCGATTTTGCTGAGAATATTAAGGCAGAAGATGCTGAAGGCGAAAACTGGTTACTCCATGTTGAGAATGATGCATTAGGTTCTACAGCAACAGTTGCTAAAAATGCTATAACAATTAATCCTACAAAGGTTGGCGGTAATACATATTCAGTTCAGTTAAAGCAGGAAGGCATTCCAATGTATAAGGGATGGAAATACAATCTTTCCTTTGATGCATCAGCTGATCTCGCTGATGGCGAAACAAGAACTATGATCGTTGACGTTGAAGGTGGTGAAGAGAATGGCTGGGCCAGATATCTTAATGATACAACAGTAGAGCTTTCAAAAAAGACTCAGAGCTATTCATACGACTTCACAATGGATTCAAAGACATACCATAACGGTATCTTAGAGTTTAACCTTGGTGCTCAAGGCAGCACAGCTCCTGTAACAATTTCAAATGTAAAGATTACACATGTTGATGGAGAAGAAGTACAGGAGAGTAACGACAAAACAGTAAGACCTGATGGAAACTATGTATACAATGGTACATTCGATCAGGGTGAGCAGAGACTTGGATATTGGGAGGTTTCCGATGAAGACAAGGGTTCTGTATCAGTAACTAACGAAAAGGTTAATGGTAAAACAAGCAGAGAACTTACAGTTAAGGTTGTAGTCCCTGAAGGTGCCAGCGAAGCCGATCCTGTTGTTATTTCACAGAGTGAGCTTGAAAGCTTTACAGAAGGCAAATTTGATTTCAGCTTTGATGCATATACACCAGATGGTGCAGAAGATGGTCTTACAGCTATTGTTGCAGATAGATTTGAAGTTAATCCTAAGCTAACAAGCGAAAAACAGAACTTTGGCTATACAATAAAGTTTGATAAAGAAGTTTCTAGAAATCATTCAAATGTTATCTTTAAGTTTACAAAAGCAGGAACATATTATCTTGATAATGTAGCTATCAGAGAAAATGCAATGATCAAGAACGCTAAGTTCGATTCAAACCTTGCAAACTATGAATATGGTGCTTATTCACCTGGAGAAGCTACATTTGGTGTGGATTCTATTACAGAAGGCAATCAGAATGCATTTGATGCTACTATTAAGACAGTAGGTAACGCTGACTGGAACATACAGCTTAAGCAGCGTGGAATTACTCTTGAAAAGGGTAAGAGCTACAAGCTTACATTTGATGCAAGAGCAACAGTTGACCGTACTATAAGTGTAGTAATGCAGAGAGATGGTGCAGCTGATGATAACTGGGCAGTATATTCAGGTGATAATAATGTTGCACTTACTAGTGACTGGCAGACATTTGAACATGAGTTCGAGATGAATGATGAGACTGATACAGATTCTCTCTTCAGTGTCAGCCTTGGTAAGTTCGATGATATTGAGGCAGATGTGGCTCATCATGTATTTATCGATAATATTAGCCTTGAGGATTTAAGCGAACCATCTGACCCTGAACCAGATACAACAACTCAGGAACCGGCTAATACAACTCAGAAACCGGCAGCTTCAACTGCTAAGACTACTCAAAAACAGACAACACCTGCAGTTAAAGCAACTCCTGCAAAGAAGTCTACAGAGACTAAGACTTCAACACCTAAAGCTTCAGTAACATATAAGAACGAGTGGGTTAACGGAGTTTGGTATAACGGCAGTGGTAAGGTTGATTACCTTTACAAAGCAACATGGAAGTATGGTAAGAAGGGTTGGTACTTTGAGGATTCATCAAAATGGTACGCAAAGAACCAGTGGCAGAAGATTGATAATAAGTGGTATTACTTCGATTCAGAAGGATATATGGCTTATAATGAGTATCGTGATGGATGCTGGTTAGGTTCTGATGGAGCATGGGTAGAAGCATACTCAGGAGGACATTGGGAGAAAACAAGAGGAAAATGGTGGTATACAGATAATACTGGATGGTATGCTAGCAATCAATATGTTTGGATTGATGGTATTAAGTACAAGTTTAATAAGAAGGGATATCTTTCAAATAAATAAAACCTTTTACTGTTTTTCACTCAGAGCGTCATAGGTATATCCTATGGCGCTCACTTTTTTATTAGTTTACTTTGAGGATGTTGCTCTTTTGTTGCTCTTATTATGGTACAATCCTTGTGTAAGTTAGGGAATATATAATACTATTTATTTTATTATTATTTGGGAGAGTGTTATGCCTACATTAAATCATAAAAAATTAAGAGACGAGATGGAAAATGTTATAAGTAACGAAAAGAAGTATAGGAACTCAATTCGTTCAAATGCTTATGCCATGGATAAAGAACAGATTCAAAAGTATGAAAAGCAAACAAAGGATTCATATAAAAAATCTGTTCTAGCATTAAAAACTTATATAACAGATACTAAAATAAATACAAATCTAGATGAACCATATAATGGTTCTCTTACTTTTGATGCTTTTGCTAATTATATGGAAAGCATAGATATGACATATAAGTCCATTCAGAATAAGGACAATAATTTACTTAAGGCCATTTTTATTCTGTTAAAAGAAGACAAGAGTGGTTTTATAGCTGATACGGTTTTAAAAAGTGATAAATGTGTAAGTCATATAGATACTCTTCGTATATTCAAGCCTGTTCTTATAGCCTTTGAGGGTAAAGAGGATACTTTGAAAGGCGAAGCAAAGAAGTCTTTTGAATTTATAAAGCATCTTCATGAACTTACTGAGGATACTATAAAAAAATATTCAGAGGCTCAGGTTGCACTTACAGCACATACAAAATTAAAAGAAAAAGAACAGCTTGATGATGATATAGAGAATTTTATAGTTAATCCTAAGAAAAATATAGAAACCAGAAAACCTACACCTACTAAAAACGATAACTATATACCTCCAATAACTAATACCAATAACAACATAATATATGATGACAATCTGAAAAATAATAATGATAATTTTCTGTTTTATGACGATTATTCTTCGAATTATATCTTTGGAAACTATTTTTATGGAAATAATAATTTTATTAATAACAGATATAATAATTATAAAATTCCTGATCATATCAATGCAATTATGGAGCAGGAGAAGACTGAAAGAAAAACTATTTCAGCTAATATGAAAAACTATAAGGATGGAGATCCATTAGAGATCAAAGTCTATTATAGTGATTTTGTCGAGCTTATAAAAGGACTTGATCGTAGTCAGCATCTAAGTCCTATCTTTGATATGGAGAGTGTACTTGATTATGTGCAAAATCTTCAGACAAATGAAGAGAAGATGGAGTACTTCAATTCAATTCTTAACTTTGATAATCATGCAAGATATTGGGAGTATTCTAATCCACCGGTTTTAGAAGAGAATATTAGAAACTGTGGAAATCTGACTGAATTAAAGAAATACTATTTAAGTAACCAGGATAAACTGAACATAAAACAGAGAATTCTTATTCTTAAAAGAATTCATGTTATTGAAAAAGCAAAAAAATATAGTGAGAATGAGGAACTGCCTGATTTCACTAATTATAATAAGGGCAAAGACTCTGTAAGTCTAAATATTTCCTTTGATAAACCACAATCCTCATCAAATGGATGTTGGTCATGTAGTCTTATGATGATGCTTAAGGCTCATGGAATCAATGTTGATCAGGAAGATATCCGTGCTTATAGACCTGATCTGAATATGGAAGACAGAAAAGATAAAACAGTTTTACTTACATACGATAGAGATAAGGGAATGAATGTTTCAGAAGCAGCTGACTCTGCTCTTGCATTTGCTCCTAATAGAATGATGCGCTATTTTTCCTTTGCTTTACCAAGCAAAGCTCAACAGCTTTTAGGAACTGAACAGAAAATTGATTGGAAAAAATATGTTTCTGCATGTGCTGAAGAGGCTGCAAAAAGGATAAAACAGATACTTAACGAAGAAAAAACACCTATAACTTTTACGAATGGTGCTCATTATTATACTATTAAGAGTATTAATGGCAAAACTCTTAAGTGTATAGATTCTGTAAGTAATGAAGTTGAAACTGATTATAAGTTAGAAGACCTAATAGATAATCTGTTTAAAGGATCATTTTCTGATCATGGTCCTATGGAAGCAAGATTTTGCTGGATGTCTAAAATAGAGTTAGATGCCAAGGATAATTCTTTGTTAAATGTGCCAAGTCATTATGTCAAAGTTAACCCTGATGGAACTTTAACTCAACCACCATTACCAGAACAGGAAGACGCTGATACAGATAAAGCCAAGTTTGAACAGGCAGGATTCCGTGTAAGAATGGTCGGGGGTCTTGATGATACTGAGTATGACAGACTGAAGAGGAATCCGCTGGATAAGAATAATGTTCTTATATCAGAAGGCGCATATCTTCCTAAAAAAGTAAATCTAGCAGCATTAAAGAGGAGAGCAGAAAAAAGACCTGAAGCTGATACTAAGCTTTTAAGGATAAGAAGAGATGAAAAACTTGGTAAGAATTTTGTTCCTCCAAAGCGTCCTAAAGGTTTAACTACTAAAGCGATGAGGGAAAGTGTTGATGCTAATCAGAAGATTAGAACCTTAAATGATGTTCTTATCGAATTCAAAACCAGTTGTGGTATGTATGATCAGGCTCCTAAAAAAGTTAACGGTAAGTATGAGTTGTGGGATATGCCGGGAGCAGTAGTAGCTTTTAGAATTCATAAGACTTTTAGCGCTTTTGAGAAGCTTGCATCTTATATGATTGAACAGGGAGATGATGAAAATAAGTTCTGGGACAAATCCCTGCGTGAAATAAAAACACATTACAATGCTTTGATAGGTAAGCTCAGTGGCAAAGAAAATGCTATAAAGGACGAAATCACTCCAGATATATATCCTTATAAAGGTTATTTTAAACAAAATAAAGATATATCTGAAGCTATTAGATTTCTTTATCAAATAGGAGATAAGATAGATCTTGGAAAGCATTTTAATTCCAAGATGTCTCTTGTTAATAATAAAGACTATAACCCGACTGTTTTAGCGAGATTTGCAGAGAATATAAAAATATTTGCTTATTCTGATATGAAAGGAAATGTTTTAAGAAATGCTGCCAAATTCCCTAAAACTAATGAGGCTATTAATATAGCACTTACTATGCCATCGACTGACCCTAAAGTATTAAATCAGAATTACTATAACGGTGATGGTATTATTAGAAACTATATTAACTTTAGTCATGATGCAATGAATGGAATATATAACAGCATTCCTTATGAAGTTGAAAATGCTGTTAATAGTTTTGTAAATGTAATAAAAAAAGATGAAAAGGCTGTTCTTCCATTTATTAAAAGCATTTATGTTGATGTCCCTAAAAAGCTTCTACGTGAGCCGGAAATACCAATTATAAATGAGATAAATAATAAGAATGATAATAAAAATGACAATAAGGAAGATGATAATAAGATAAATAATGACAAGGAAGATGATAATAAGAAAAATAATGACAAGAATGATGATAATAAAATAAACGATAACAAAAAAGATGATAACAAGATAAATGATAAAAAACCTGATTTCTTCGCCAGGGCTGATAAGAGAAATAAACAGTATAAGGAATTCCTAAAAAAATTCAGTGGTGTGCAGATGGATCTGGAAGATATAAAGTCCTTCCGCGAGTTAGGAAGCCTTATGGATTATATGGCTCCGTATCTTGAACTAAACAGTAAAAAGACTATGTCATATAATGAATTAAAAGAAACTACCGATAAATATAGTAGTATTATTCGTAAGATGGATGAAGCTCAGAACTCTGTATTTTGTAAGAACCCTGCTTATGCCAAGTTCCGTATAGTTATGAGTAAGGATTTAAGAACTCTTTATGATGTTCTAAAAGCAGATGAAAAGCTTACTCCAGAAGAGAAAGCGAAAAAAAGCTATCATCTTGGTGAAATCTTTGAACAGGCACGTTCTATTACAGTAGAGGTTGATGAGAAAAATATCGAAAGAAAGGGTGGTAATCTAAGCTCCAGACTTCATATTAAGGCCAATGATTTTGATAATAAGCCAATAGATGGTTATTTTACTATACATGAAAAGCCATTTGATGCTGAGGAAAGGCTTAATGAACTGGCTGATTCTGTAGTTGGTAAGGATGATTTTGTACTTCACGAGTTTGTAAAGTATCTGATTCGTGATGAGGGTAATAATTCTTCAAATATAAAAACACTTCAAAGGAAGATAGATCGTAATTGTAGTATTGAAAAAATACATTTGTATTATTCATCTCCAGATAAACTCTTAAAAGCATTTTCTTCAGCTTTTGATCGCGATATAAAGAAGTTTATAAGCAGCTATGGAATAGACAGTAAGAATCCGTCATACAGTAAAATTATAGATCTTAAGAATCGTTTCATGAAGGATCCTGATTCTGTAGAGGAATTACTTGGTCTTTTACATTCTTCATTCTTGATTAGGATGAAAGAAAACATTAATGATTTGGGTATTAATAATAATGCCAAGGTTGATAAACGTAATTCAGCCATGTCTATGGTTGCCGGAATGCTGGGACTCGATAATCTAATAGCTAAATCCAGAAATATGCGAGTTAAGATTGGCAATGAAACATATAAGGGTACATTTATGGAGACGGCTAAGGGCGTCACTATGAATAGTGTTAAGCCTGACTCGCCAGAGCTATTTATTACAAATGAACAATTAGAAAATAATCCACAACTACTTATATCCATTGCAAATATGCAGATTCTCGATCTGATATGTGGTAACACTGATCGACATGGTGGCAATTATTCATATATTATAGAGGATGTTGTTCTTCCAAATGGTGAGGTTACAAAAAAGCTTGTTGGCATTCAGGGATTAGATAACGATACAAGTTTTCTTGCAAAATATGACAACATTCAGTGGGAGACTATGGCCTCTACAGCATTTGATAAGATGCTTGTATTACCTGAGTCTACTGCTCAGATGATACTTCATCTTGATAAAGATATATTTAGGGCTATGGCTATAGGTCATGATATATCAAAGGATGCTATAGATGCGGCTATAATTAGAATAGAAGCTATCCAAAACAAGATTCAGGAGTTTTATAATGATTATGAGAATCGTTCTAAAGCTCCGATAAAAGAAGGTCAGATTAAAATAATAAAAGATGAGGATTTTGCTAATCTTTCTATTAAAGATCTTGCAAGACCGAAGGCTCCAGGTGATGATAGATACTTTAATCTATTTTCCAGAGTTTATGATCGTTTTGCTATTCAAAATGATCAAGATCCAATTGCCAGAGATTTTGAAAACTCTATCAGGCTTGATGCGAAAGAAGCTCAGTATAAGGTGGCTGCTGCAAATATAATGCTTACAAATATTATTGATGATATTAAAAATGCTAAGGAGCAGTATCAGTCAAATATTGAGTTTAATGATATGATCATGTCTATCATTGATCTTCAAAATAACTATAATAAGTCTAAGAAAGATACTTTCAGGTATGATCCTGATTCAGGAGAGATTATATTTAATGAAGATGCTACTCAGCTTCTTGATAATTCAAAAGAAGCGTATAATAAAACGAAGCATTATATTGAGTTAAATGAAGAAGCACTTAGTAAATTAAGTAAAGAATCCAAAGAATATGAAAGTCTTAGGAAAAATATAGACAGAGTTATTAAGTGTCAGACTCAACTTGAGAGATTTGTTAAGGGATATGAGAGTATTAATAAATCAATTGAAGATTTTAAGACTCTCCAAAATACAATAACTACACGTAAGAAGATATATGAGGATGATCTAAAGAAAAAGGACGAAACCAGAAAGACTGATGAATTAGATAATCTAAACATTAATAACGAATTAAATAAAAATAATGATAAGAATATAACTAATAATAAGCATGATTCTGAAACAGAAATAAATACTGATACAAACCCAAAAGGTAAAAAGAAGCTTACTTCAGATGCACTGCTTGGAAAAGGTTTCGTTGAAGAGGTTGATAATCTTGAAAACTGTATAATTGCTTTCCGAGATGAATTAAAATCTATAAGAGAAACTCTAAAAACGGCAGGTAGAAAGAATGCTAATGCTAAGGATTATAGACAGGACGGACATTCAGACTATCGCAATATGGCTGCTTCTCTTGATGATTGTATAGATGCTCTTGAAAATGGAAACTTTGATAAGAGTTTAAATGATATGATAAAAAAGATAGGTACTCTTGAAGAAAAATCTTACGCTTATCATGATTCGCATTTTGGACTTTTTGGATTTAAGTTCCATGATTATGGCGAGGTAAGACTAAGAGAGTCATTTAATCTTGGCGAAAAAGCAGCTACAATGTTTACAACTCTTAAACGTATAAAGAAAAATATAAATAGGTATGATGAAGCTAAGAAGATTGGAAATGAGTCATTAAATAATCTTAAGAATAATGCTGATATTACTTCTAAGAAGTATAATCTGGTAAAAGAAGATTTGAAGTATAGAGGCTATCAGTATGAAAAAAGTGTTTCCATGGCTCAGCTTAAGGGATTTTCAATTGTCAGGGAGTATGATCCTTTTCATGTATCTAAATATAGTAACATTGGTAGTATAAATAAGTATATGAATGAAGTTAATAATAATAAAGAACTTAGTTATTATGAGAAAGCAAAGGTTGCTATTATGGGTGGATATATGAAAAAACTTCTAAAACCGGATATATCTCCTAAAGAAGCAGAGTCAATATATGACGAATTCCAAAAAGTTGCCATTCCAGTTAAAGCGCGTGAATTAGGTCGTAAAATGTATGAGAAAGAATCAAAAGAAGCTTCTAATAAGCAATTAAAAGATGCAAAGAATATTAAGAAACCTATTGTATAGTAGTGAAGGAGGTAATAAATATATTGAGCATAGTTAGTTCATTTGACAACGAATCCAAGTCAATCATTGATTTAGATGA
>CAMVKW010000029.1:0-38314 GCA_947168155.1 uncultured Lachnospiraceae bacterium
GAGTGATTGGCTGATGTATGAGTCGAAATTTAGTTTCTCATTCAACCGGTATAACCAGAGAAACAAAAATGAAGTATAATAGATAGTAAATAGAAAGGAGCTGATCTATATGTTAAGACTATTCGCGTATATATTCATGTTACCATTTTATATAATGATCTTTGTAATCAAGGCAATGTTCTGGATTCCACTTTGCCTGTTAGGACTGATCTTCGATGATGGCCCTGGACCAAGACCACCTAGATAGGAAAATGCATTCTATATTAAAGGAGTTATGAGATATGTTTGGATATAATTCAACTATTAAAGTAGCATGTGTAATATGCAAAAGAACATTTCCTGTTAATGAAGGCATGGTAGATCCTAAAGACACTGGACTGCAGCCTTGTTGGTGTCCATTCTGCAAGAGAGGGACGGATGTGAAAGTAATCAGTGTTAGCTGATTTTGATAAAATAATTATAACGTCTGTCTGCTCGTAAAACATTCAAAAATCCCATGTTTTGTGGTATAATACAAAAGTCGGAGACGCATATACTACTTGGAGAAAGTGACAGCTACGATGAGGGGTGACAAATACAAACAAATATTGAAAATCTTACGAGAGCAGACAAGTAACACACGCTGAGTAAAATGCCTTAGTGTATGTTAGTTTGGATGCTCTTTATTGATTATAAAAATCTAGCTTATTTTTCAAACAAAAGGAGAAAATTTTAATGGGTGTAAAAATCAATTATAATCATGGGGAATTTCTTGTTTTAAAAATAGAGGATCTTGCTGTAAATGACGATTGTGAGGAATATACATTTGAATTAACAAATCAAAGGATGATTATTTATAGAGATGCTCTTAGGAAAAAGAATGCGCAATTAATGACTTATAATTTACGCGATATAGTTATGGTCAATGGAAAACCCAATATTATTTATAACAATGAAGATGAAGATATTTTGGAATATTATTTCGCTAATGGTTGTGTCAAACTATTTTTTGGTGATTGGAATATTTCTTATATGACTCAATTGATGCGTAAATCTATGTTTTATATAACTGGAAAAGAAGAGTTGATTGAGCCAGTAAAGAATGAGCTTGAAGAAGAATCTTCAGGCTTGTTTGGTTTGTTTAAGAGAAAAAAACAACAAGAAGAAGATAATAAAGAAGAAATAAAAGAGATTGCTAAAAAATGTAAGTATTGTGGAGCTCCTATTTCAGGACCTATAGGAACATTAAAAACTTGTGTTTATTGTGATTCTACGCAACAATTGTAATTTATTACGGAGTGTAGTATATGGATAATTTAAATTTAATGTCAAATGAAGTGATACTTCTTAGAGAGATGAATGTTTGTCATAATAGTACAACTTATACTGATGATTTATATTTAACAAATATGAATATAATTTGTGTAAAAAAAGGTGTTTTTATTAGAACATCAAAAAATATAATTAAAATTCCTTTAAACCAAATAAAAAGATTTGAGGGGAATCCACAGGTTAATATCGGTAAACAACAAAATGGAGTTCTTGGACTTGAAGTTTATTCTATGAATACAATAGATTGTTTTTCTTTTAATGGCGGAAATAAGAAAAGAATCGAGAGATGGAGAGAAGCGATAATTGATGTAATAAATGGAAATAGCCATAATATATATAATAATCCTGTGGAGGAAGAACAATCTTTTTCGGATGAAATTCAGGATATAAAAGATGATCTAAATGAAGTGAAACAAGAAATATTAAATGCTTTTGGGATTAAGTCAAAGAAAAAAGAACAAAAAACAAACGTTGATAAAATAAACAAAAAATGTATTTCTTGTTCGGCTCCACTAATTGGGGTGGCTGGTCAGATAATAAGATGTAAATATTGTGATACAGATCAAAAAATATAACATAGGAGGTTTATTATGGGAATTATAAAAGCGTTTGAAGGTGCAATCAGTGGTACATTTGCGGATCAGTGGAAAGATATTATTACTGCAGGTTATTTTGATGAACACACGGTTGTTGCACCAGGACAATTGAAATCATCCGATAATGGACGCGGAACAAATTTTTATGGTTCAGACGGTGTTTTATCAAACGGTTCAAAAATATATGTTCCGGAAAATTGTGTTGCATTTATTTTTAGTCAATCAGGAATTGAGGAAATAATTACAACACCTGGTGGCTATGAATATCAAAATGGACAAGCAAGTGTATTTAATGGAGATAGTATAAGTAAATCAATTTTTGGACAGGTTAAGGATCGTGTAGGATATGGGGGAATAACCGCCGATTATAAACAAGTTGCATTTGTAAACTTGAGAGAAATAAGAAATATAAAATTTGGGACAAAAGGACCTCAGGTTTATAACGACTTTTTTTATGGTACTGATTTAGAGGTTCAGGCATATGGATCTTTTAGCATTAGAATAGTTGATGCAATCAAATTTATAAAAAACTTTGTACCAGCTAATGTAAACTATTATTCTTTTGATGATCCCAAAGTAAGATCTCAAATTCTTGCTGAGTTTTTGCAATCTTTTACTGTGGCATTAAATTCATTATCAAGTAATTTTAGAATTTCTCAAATACCATCCCAAGCTAATGAGATCGCAAAAGCTGTTTCAAGTGACCAGATTAATGCAGGATCATGGGAAGAAAGATTTGGATTTAAAATTATCTCTGTTGCTATCGAAAATATTGAAATGACAGAAGATTCTAAGAAACTTATTAAGCAATATTCATCAAATAAAATGGATCTTATGGCATATGAGGATATTTCTGAAAAAGCATCAAATATTGCTGCGCAACAAAAAATAGCTCAAGGAATTCAAGATAATGGATTTGGCAATGTTGGTGGAATGATTATGGGTATAAATATGGCTCAAGGAATTGGTCCTCAAGGGCAAATGAGAGGGCTTCAAAGTCCACAACAGCCAATACAAAGTCCACAACAGCCAATGCAAAATCCACAGCAACCGGTCACTCCACCTCCGATTCCTAATACTATAAAATATCATGTGGCTATAGATGGACAAGCGACTGGTCCTTTTGGAAAAGATGAAATTAAGAATATGTTGCTTTCAGGAAAAATTAATCGTGAGTCACTTTTATGGAGAGAAGGTATGGCTGATTGGGTAAGCTTATCAAAGATAAGTGAGTTGTCGGATGTTTTATCTCAAACACCGCCTCCTATTCCTGAAGCAAATAATAATTAATCGTAATAATAGGAGAATAGTATTTTAATATAAATATTTGTTTTTCGGGGTTACTAATATGAATTGGAAGATGTTATTTGATAAGGAAACACTTGATGAAGGTCAGGAAATATATGGATATAATTCAGTTGTTTCGTATAAAGATATTGATGGGGAAATAAGTGCTGATATACATGATATTTTTGATGTTGAAACATATCATGCTAATATCAAGCACGATAATCAATCAATATTAATTAAAACTTGTACATGTAATATAGGGAATGAACATAATAATTGTAGATGGACCAAAGGTTCATGAAATAATAAGAAGTAAACTAGAAATAACTCTCCCAGAAATTGAATTATCAGATGATAGGATTGCTGTTCTTCTTCCTAGAATTAATATTATTAAAAAGGATAAGTATATTGATTTAGATCAGTTGCCTAACTCAATACGTGAAATAGTCGGAGATCAAATAGGTACAGGCAAAATTTGTGTTTCATATGTAGATGAAATAAAAGGCATTGAATTTGATAAGGTTTTTGTTGTGGTTAATGGTCTTAGCAATAATGAAAAATATATAGCATTTACAATGGCTCTTTCTGATTTAACTACTGAATATGATGATATTGAAGAATATTTTAAAGAATTAGAAGAAAAAAAAGGAAGAGAAGTCTAAAAAGAAAAAGAGCTTAAGAAAAGCAAAATATATAAAACAATAAAATGTAAAGATTGTAAAAAAAACTTTAATATTTCTTTTAAAGAAAAAGAATTTTATGAAAACAATGGTTGGGATATACCAGTTAGGTGTCCAAAATGTAGAAAGAAAAAAAGGAAAAATGCAGTTTTATAACAATATTATATGAATAGGTGGTTGGTAAAATGTCAAACGAAAAATTTACAGTGGTAGGTACAAATATAGCAGAGAAGGCAACAGTAATATGGAATGTTGCAGATATGCTAAGAGGCCCATTTAAGCCTCATGAGTATGGCCTGGTAATCCTTCCAATGACAGTAGTTAAGAGATTTCATGACTGTCTTCTTCCTACGCATGATGCAGTATTAAAGGAATATGAGAGCAAAAAGAACTTTGCTGTTATTGATGGATTCCTTACAAAAGCATCAGGATATCAGTTCTACAATACAAGTAAGTTTACTTTTGATTCTCTTGTGGCAGATCCGGAGAATATTGAGATTAACTTCAAGGACTATCTTGCTGGATTTTCATCTAATGTTCAGGATGTACTGGCTAAGTTTGATTTTGAAAATATTATAAAGAGAATGGTTGAAAGTAATACCCTGTATCTTGTTATAAAGGAGTTTAATTCTCAGAAGGGTTATCTTGGACCTGACAAGATAAGCTCTGTTGATTGTGGTTATATATTCGAGGATCTTGTTAAGAGATTTTCTGAGTCTTTTGGAGAAGAGGCAGGAGCTCACTTTACAAGTAGAGATGTTATTTACCTTATGACAGATATTCTTCTTTCTGATGCTGATTTATCAAAAACCGGAAATGTTACAGTTTACGATATGGCTATGGGTACTTCTCAGATGCTTGGCTGTATGGAAGAAAGAATACATGAGCTGAATAAGGACATAGATGTAACCTGTTTTGGTCAGGAGTTTAACCCTTCCACATTCGCTATTGCAAAGGCAGATATGATGATTCGTGGTGGAGATCCTAACAATATGCGTTTTGGCGATACCCTTTCTGAGGATCAGTTCAGTGGTTACCAGTTCCAGTATATCATCTCAAATCCTCCATTCGGTATTGATTGGAAGAGAGAACAGAAGAAGGTAGAGGAAGAAGCTAAAAAGGGTGAAATGGGTAGATTTGCACCGGGTCTTCCTAAAATATCTGATGGACAACAGCTGTTTGTGCTTAATGGTTTAGCTAAGCTTGCTAATAATGGAAAGATGGCAATTATACAGAATGGTTCTCCATTATTCTCGGGTGATGCAGGAAGTGGACCTTCTGAAATTAGAAGATATATTATTGAAAATGA
Organism: uncultured Lachnospiraceae bacterium; assembly: GCA_947168155.1. Lineage (GTDB taxonomy): Bacteria > Bacillota > Clostridia > Lachnospirales > Lachnospiraceae > Eubacterium_Q. The sequence goes on from CAMVKW010000029.1 coordinate 5,187, forward strand.
TTGGCTAGATGCTATTATTCAGCTTTCTACTGATATGTTTATGAATACCGGTATCAGTACATATATATGGGTTCTTAATAAGAATAAGCCTTCATATAGAGTAAATAAAGTGCAACTTATAGACGCATCACATTGTGCTGAGGCAAGAAGAAAATCTATTGGTACAAAGAGAAATGATATAACTGATTTATGCCGTGATCTTATCTCTAAGGCTTACGGTGAGTTTAAGAATGATGAAATCTATGGTGACAAATCAGGTGTTTATTGTCAAAGTAAAATCTTTGATAATGATGAGTTTGGTTACAGCAAGATAGTAGTTGAGCGTCCACAGGTAGATGAAGATGGAAAGTCTGTACTTAAGAAAGGCAAGCCTGTAGCTGATGCATCACTTCGTGATACTGAAAATGTACCACTTAAGGAAGATATCGATGCTTATTTTGAAAGAGAAGTACTACCATATGCACCAGATGCATGGATAGATAAGAAGAAAACAAAGATTGGTTATGAAATACCTATGACTAGATATTTCTATGAATATCAGGCACCTGAAAAGGTTGAAGATATAGTTCAGAGAATAAGTGTTCTTGAAAATGATATTCAGGAAAGTCTTAAAGCATTATTCGGAGGTAAGGATAATGAGTAGGAAGATGAAGGATTCAGGAATAGAGTGGATTGGTGATATTCCGGATAATTGGAATATTGGATATATAGGTCAGATATATACAGAGAGAAAACAAAAAGTCAGTGATCGAGATTTTGAACCATTGTCTGTAACGATGAATGGTATTGTTCCTCAGCTTAGTACTGCTGCTAAAACAGATGCTCATGATGACAGAAAACTTGTTAAAAAAGGCGATTTTGCAATTAACAGTAGATCGGATAGAAGAGGTTCTTGTGGTATAGCACCGATGGATGGTTCTATTTCTTTAATTAACACAGTATTAAAGCCTAAAGATGAAATGAATCCTGACTATTACGATTGGTTGTTTCATACTTCGATGTTTTCTGATGAGTTTTATAAGTGGGGGCATGGTATAGTAAACGATTTATGGACTACTAATTGGACAGATATGAAAAAAATAGCCATCCCAATTCCGCTAATAAATGAGCAAGTGGCTATAGCAGATTATCTAAATGTTAAATGTTCATATATTGATAATATAATCTTAAAAACTCAAGCATCCATTGAAGAATATAAAAAGCTTAAGCAATCTATTATCACTCAGGCTGTTACCAAAGGTGTGCGAGGTAAAAGAGAAATGAAGTATAGTGGGGTTGAATGGATTGGAAATATTTCAAATGACTTTTGTCTTGTTAAACTTAAAAATGTGCTAAATAAACAGTTACAGTATGGTGCAAATCAAAGTGGAATAAAATATGATTCATCATTACCGCGATATATTCGAATTACGGATATAACAGCTGATGGAAAGTTAAAAGATACGGGGGCATTATCATTATCTGAGGAAGATTCCGCAGGTTATATTCTTGAAAATAACGATATTTTGTTCGCAAGAAGTGGTGGAACGGTTGGAAAGGCTTTTATTTTTAAATCTGAATATGGAAAATCAGCCTTTGCAGGATATTTGATTAAAGCATCCCTTAATGATCAGTTAATACCAGACTTAATGTTCTATTATACGCAATCGTCAATATATGAAGAATGGAAAAAACAAATATTTATTCAGTCGACAATACAAAATATTGGAGCAGACCGATATAGAGAAATGCCTATTATTCTTCAATCTATAGATGAACAGCATGAGATTGTTGAGTATCTGGAAGATAAATGCAGAAAAATAGATGAAATGATTGAAAGAAAAGAAAAATTGATAATGGATATAGAGGCATATAAGCGCTCCTTGATATATGAATATGTCACAGGTAAGAAGGAAGTGGTCTGATGACGCATGATCAGCATGTTGTACCACAAGTATACCTTAAGTATTTCGCTGATGGAAAGACATGTTATGTAATAGATGGCTATGGCAAGATTAGTTCAAAAAGCATTGAAGGCATCTGTTATGAGAATGATTATTACGAGCTAAGGGATTCTGAAGGTGAAATAGTATACAAAAATCTGTTTGAGAGTGGCGTATATCAAAAACTTGAAACATCATATTCTAATTATCTTGAAGATTTATTTCTCGCATTGAAAACAGATAATGTAAAGAGGTTCTTAAAACTAGAAGATAATAGTCTATGTTTAATCACTTGGATGGTTATTATGTTATTAAGAAATCCCTTAGCATTTTCTATGACTCCAGAAATCGGAAGAAAAATGGGAATAGAATGGAATGATTTGCAGGCACATAATAATGCAATATTGAGTATTACTGCACTAGAAAATATGTCAAGAAAGCTGTATAAAACACATAAAGTGGTTTTCCTAAAGAATGATACGAATACAAGCTTTTTGACAGGTAATTATCCAAGTGTAATTATGAATGACAAACGCGGTAAGACAAGAGGGTATATGCCTTTATCGCCAGAGTATTATGTGTTACTTATTGATAAAGGTGATAAGGAGTTGAAAGAGTTTTCGGTTTCTTATGCTATAAAGCCGATAATTAATCATTATAATATAGCATTAATAAGAAGTACTATTCATATCGAAACGGATGTGAAACATAAATATATCATTTCAAAAGATAGAAAAACATTGGAATATTATCAGGAATATATTCAGAAACATTTGTCTAAAAAATCTCAATAGGGAGGCACTTATGGGAGTTACAGTTACAAGTGAAAAACAATTTGAATCAGATATTGAAGCCTTTCTTTTATCTAAAGATGGTGGATATACAAAGAATGAGGATGCTTATGATCCAAAACTTGGAGTATATACTGATACACTGATTCGTTTTGTTAAAACCACTCAAGAAAAAGAATGGAAGAGGTTTGAATTACAAAATAGTGTAAACACTGAGTTAAAGTTTGTTCAGGCATTTAATACAGCTTGTGATATGGATGGTTTGATACATGTATTAAGGCATGGTTTTAAGCATCGTGGCATTACATTTAAAGTGTGCTTTTTTGCTCCTGAATCAAGTCTTAATCAGACCGCCGCAGAGCTATATGCAGCAAATGAGATTACAGTAAATCGTCAATGGTACTATTCTTCCGAAAACAGTAATTCTGTTGATATGGTTATTTCCGTAAATGGTATTCCTGTATTTGCTTTTGAACTTAAGAATCAGTACACAGGGCAGAATATAGAAAATGCCAAAAGACAGTGGATGTATGACCGTAATCCTCGTGAAATCTGTTTCCAGTTTAATAAGAGGATACTTGCCTTTTTCTGTATTGATCAGTTAGAAGCGTGTATGACAACTAAGTTAGATGGAAAGGATACATTCTTCTTGCCATTTAACCAGGGCTCAAATGGGGCTGGAAATGATGGTGGTAAAGGCAATCCTGCTAACCCTGATGGCTATCCTACATCATATATCTGGGAATATGTTTTCCAGAAGGAAAGTATGATGGATATACTTCAGAAATTCATCAGCCTTCAGGTTAAGGAAGAAAAGAAGCTGCTTTCAGATGGTTCTGAGCAGATTATTAAAAAGAAGATGATTCTTTTCCCAAGATATCATCAGTTAGATGTTGTAAGAAAGCTTATATCAGATGTTAGAGATACCGGAGCAGGAAAGAATTATCTTATTCAGCATAGTGCCGGCTCTGGTAAGTCAAATTCTATTGCATGGACAGCATATAGGCTAGCATCTATTCATAATGACGATGATAAACCTATATTCTCAAGTGTAATTGTAGTTACAGACCGTAGAGTTCTTGATCAGCAGCTCCAGGATACTATTTCTGGGTTTGATCATACTTTTGGCGTAGTTGAAACTATAGATGAAAAGAAGAACTCAGGTGATCTAAGAGATGCTATCAATAACAAGGTTCGTATCATAGTTACAACTCTTCAAAAGTTCCCGGTTATCTATCAGGAAGTAGATAAAGTAGAAGGAAGAAACTTTGCGATTATAGTTGATGAGGCTCATTCTTCTCAGACTGGAAGTTCTGCTATGAAACTTAAAACTGCACTTGCTGATACAGAAGAAGCACTAAGAGAGTATGCTGAGATTGAAGGTAAGGTAGAAGATGAAATAGATAAGAATGATAGGATAGTTCAGGAGATGATTACACATGGTAATCATCCTAATCTTTCATTCTTTGCTTTTACAGCTACACCAAAGGCTCAGACTTTAGAAATGTTTGGCGTACCTTATGAAGATGGTTCATTCCATCCATATCATATCTATAGTATGAGACAGGCTATAGAGGAAGGTTTCATTCTTGATGTCCTTCAGAATTATATGACATATGATACCTGCTTCAAGATTGCAAAGAATACAACTGATAACCCTGAGCTTCCTGAGAGTAGAGCTACAAAGATTATCAAGAAGTATGAGCGACTTCATCCTTATAACATAAGCCAGAAGTCAGCTATTATTGTTGAGACATTTAAGGATACAACAAAGAATAAGATAGGTGGAAAGGGCAAGATGATGGTAGTTACAGATTCTCGTCTTGCTGCAGTAAGGTATTTCCATGAGATAAAGAGATATATCAAAGAACATAATTATGATGATCTTGATGTACTTACTGCTTTTTCTGGAAGTGTACAGGATGGCGATGAGGAGTATACAGAAAGCAAACTGAATGTTCGTAAAGATGGTACTCATATATCAGAAACTCAGACAAAAGCAGAGTTTCATGATAACTTCAATGTTCTTGTAGTTGCAGAGAAGTATCAGACTGGTTTTGACGAACCACTTCTTCATACAATGATTGTAGATAAGAAGCTTAAAGGCGTTAAAGCTGTTCAGACCTTATCAAGATTAAATAGAACCTGTCCAGGAAAGATAGACACATTCGTTCTTGATTTTGCAAATAAGAAGGAAGATATATTAAAAGCATTTCAGCCTTTCTATCAGGAGACAAGTCTTGAACAGGAAGTGAATGTTGATCTTATATATCAGACTGAAAGAGAGCTTTTAGGCTACGGTATCTATAACAGTGATGATATTGAAGCGTTTATCAAAGTTTATAATCAGCCGGGTAAACAGGATAATGTCGCTATGGGTAAGATGACAAGTGTTCTTAAGCCAGTAGCAGATAGATATAACTTAAAGAATCCTGAAGAAAGATATCAGTTCAGAAGACAGGTTAGAAACTTTATTAAATGGTATGGATATATCTCTCAGGTTGTAAGAATGTTTGATAAAGATATGCATAAAGAATATCTGTTCCTTAGTTATCTTATCTGCCTGATTCCTGCAGAAAAGGATGAGCCAGTTGATCTGGATGGCAAGCTTAAACTGGAATATTATAAGCTACAGAAGACATTTGAAGGTGCGATACAGCTTGAGAACAAATATGGAGTCTATGTTCCGGCAAAACAAAAAGGAAAGACCGGCTTAAAGAAAAAGAGTACTTTAGATGAGATTATTGAAAAGATAAATGAGAAGTATAAGGGTAAGTTCACTGAGGCAGATAGAGTTATACTTGGCGCACTTCATGATAAGCTTATCAAGAATAAGAAGTTGTTTAGTTCAGCTATATCAACAGATCCTGTCATATTCACTGAAAGCATCTTCCCTGCTATATTCGGAGAAGCTGCCATGGAGAGTTATACGGAGTCTGAAGAGAGTTATAAATCTATCTTCGAAGATAAGAATAAATACCAGGCTATTATGGGGGCTTTGGCTGAGGTTATTTATAGAGAGATGAGAAAAAAGATGGATAATTCAGACCTAGATATGGTTGCTGAAACATCTCATTATCGAGAAGATTGATTAAGGTATAAAATATGGCGGATAATAATAGTATTGAGGATGTTCAAGCGTATATCTCATGTGTATCTTTGCCTTCATCGTTGGATGAATTGTATGATATGGTCGAAAATGATGGGCAATTTACAGTAGATACAATTTTAGAGTCTGAATATGGCGATGAGTGGGTTCTTGAGTGGACAGCACCTAGATGGGCTAGAAAAGGTGATATAGTATTATTCTACTTTTCTAAAACAGCAAATGTAAAATTGTCATATTTAAGAAGAGATTTGCGAGAGGATACCTACTATACAACAGAACAAAAAGAACTCTTAAATGGATGGATTGAAAGGGCGGCGGAACTATTTAAAAATTATGGGGGAAAAATTCTTGCGGTAGGAATTCTTTTGTCAGATCCATATTATGTTGGGGATTCTGAGTTTGATAATCCCAATATTACTCATTATAATATGAATATGTGGGCTACAATAGGATATGTTAATGTATTTGAGGATATGTTACATATAAATGAATGTGCTTTTGTAGAGATAGCTCGACAAAAGCAATGTACACCTGTTTTTGGTGACACATATGAAAGACTTAGAGATGAAATATGGTATCGTAATGAGATACCAGGATATTTTGCGGATACTACATCAAATGGAATCCCAGTATTCAAGATAAACAATTCTAATTGGCTAGAAATAAATAATAAATATAAAAGAAAATATAAGTTTGAAAGTCAGTTTAGAAGCTTATATGTTGACTACTTTCTTAATAGAATAAGCGATAACAAAATAGTTTACATGGAATGTCCTTGCTTGAAGAAAAATACTGTACATCCATCGTATGTAGACAATGTTATTAAGATAAGTGGATTATACCTGCCAGTTGAAGTAAAACTAAATATAGATGCAGAAAGAGATCTTGTTAAACAGGTGAAAAAATATTGTAATCTAACAAAATTATTTTTAAATACCGCGTCTGAAGAATTGGCAGATAATCGTTTTGTTGCTCAAAAGAATGTTTTAATAATAGATGTTAATAATGTGTATTGGTTTGATTATGATAGCAGTTCTGTTGAAATATTGAGTCCTTTAGACATAATAAAGAGTGAAAAGGATCTTGTTACAATAAAAAATAGAATTAAGAAGTTGCTTAAATAAGTGGAGGGGTACATGTACGAACAAATATTGAAGGAAATTGCACAACCATATTATAAAGACAATTATCCAAATGAAGGACAGCGGTTTGTAGCATGGTATTTGAGAAATATCCATAACTTGGATACTTATGAAACTAGGGACTGTATTACTGATGGAGCTGGAGATAAACAAATTGATGCAGTATATATAGATAATGAATCCTCAAAAATATACATAATACAAGGTAAGTATTATTCAGGGGATAAGGTAGACGCTGAACCTTTAAGAGAGGTTCTTTCATCTTGGGTTCAGATAAAAAACTTAGCGCATTTACAGGAAGGCGCAAATGATAAACTTAAAGTGAAAATTGTTGAGCTAGCTAATGCATTAGATGATGGATATGAATTGCATTTTGAATTGATTACTACTGCTGGACTGACTCAGTCTGCGCAAAATGATTTTGAGGCATTTCAAAAAGAATTAGCTGAGGACGAGTCTTTTAGTGCTTATCTAGAGCTGGTTGATAATGACACCTTGCAATTCAAGTATGATGAGGCACTAAATAAAAATAGACCATATATAAATCATCAGTTTATTCTTGAAGAAGGAAAGTATATGGAACTGATGATAGGTGATACAAAAGCTGTGATTGCTGCATTGTCTCTTAAAGAATGCATAAAAATTCCGGGAATCAAGGATGGAAGTTTATTCAGAAAGAATGTTCGTCAGTCATTAGGTTCTGGAAATAAGGTTAATAAAGGTATAGCGAGAACGATAAAGAATGATTCTTCAGATTTCTTCTTTTTGCATAATGGGATAACTGCTATATGTTCTAATATAGAAATACATGATAATCAGCTTATTACGAAAGAACTAAATGTAGTAAATGGATGCCAATCTTTAAGTACTATTTTTAATTGCAGTGAAAATGCAAAGAAGGCAGATGATTCTTACATAATGTTTAGATTCTACGAAATTAGTAATCCGGAAAGAGCTGACAAGATAAGTACATCTACAAATTCGCAAAGTGCTGTAAAACCAAGAGATCTTCGAAGTAATGATAAGTCAGTTCTTACAATGAAAAAGGCTTATGAACAGCATTTTACGGATGGGTATTTTCTAACCAAAAGAGGAGAAAAGGTAGATACAGTAAAGTATAATACAAACCATATTGTTGATCTAACAGATTTAGGAAAACAACTAATTGCATGGCATTCTCAGAGGCCAACTATATCGTATAGCGAAACAAAAATATTTGATAAGTATTTTGATCAATTATTCCATAAAGAATATTCTCCGGAAAACATACAGGCTTTACATGATATGTATGAAGTTGTTATTTCAAAGTGGAATAAAGAAAACCCTATGGCGTTAAACGAGTCTTTATTGGCAATGAAAGCTTATGCGCCATATCATCATTTGTTTGCAATTTCGGTAATATTTTGTGAAATAAATAAAATGCCGGAATCGGTTCCTAATCCTTCAGTTGCTGTTGAAAAACTTAGAAAAAGTGGGCTGCTTGACTATGTCGTTGATATGGCAGGTAAATGCTTGAATTCAGCATTAGAAAATGCATCGGCTGAGGCTAGTAATGATGATAAAATATTTAGTCCACAGAACTGGATTAAGGCAAAAGCCTCATTAAAAGATACTAGAAATGCAATTAGAAGCTCTTTACAAATGCTTAAACTATTACCAGAAGGAATGGATGTAGTTAAAAAGCTTGGTGAAGGCTTAGCGATGGATAAAGAAGAGTTTGAAAGTCGATGGACAGCTGATTAAAATAAGAGAATAATGTTTCTCATGTCAACAAAATGTCAATAAAAAGTGTCAAAACACAAAATAATACCTGGAATATTTGGAAAAAGCATACCATATATTCTAAAATGGAGAATTAACAGATACTATATATAGTATCAACTAAAGAACTCCTATGGACTGGTCAAAAGTATTTCTTTTCAATAAGAGTTTCACCACCTTCTCTGGATCTAACTTATCACGTTCGTTACTATTTCCTATGGAAAAAGTGTATGAAGCGTATATCGCTAAGTATATGAAAAAAGTATTTGGAGAAGCTGGTTGGAAAGTGTCTTCTTAAGATAAAAAATACTATTTATTTGATTCGCCAAGAAAGTTTGCTCTTAGACCTGATATTGTTATAGAGGCTGATGGAAAACTATAGTTATGGATACGAAATGGAAGAGACTTATTGATGATCCATATGCTAATTATGGTATAGCGCAGTCAGATATGTATCAGATGTATGCTTATGCAAAAGAATATGAAACACCAGAGATTTATCTTCTATATCCAAGAAATAATGAGATGGGAAATAGGAACGATATCAGTTTTACAAGTAAGGATGGCGTTAAAGTATACGTATATTTTATTAATGTCGCAGATATATATGGTAGGCTAAATACCTTAAAGGAACGGATAAACATAAAGTTGTGGTAGGAGAATCATATAAAGATTTATTTTTGTATGACTGATTAAGATTGGTTTGATTATATAAAGGTTGGAGTTATATATGAATGGGTATGTTTGGAAACTATATCTTGAGAGTGGTGGGCATAAAGTTGTTGATTTTTTTAAAAAGAATATAGGCAATAAGATTTCCATGGAATATGTTAACGGAATAAAAAAACTTCAGGAGGTATATTGCGTTTCGAATACTCTTAAGGAGGATACTGAAAAAACACTTGATGTGTTTATTAAAAACAGTAATTCTTCTGATGATATAGAATATGAGGAGTATGATAATCAGGACTATCATCAAGTTATTGATGATATAATGAATGAATTATGGGATTTATTAGTTGAAGAAAGCACAACTGATAAAGAAGCTTTCAGTGAGTTTATAAGTGAATATGACGGGATGAGAGGCATTGTAAGTCTTACAACATCTCTTGCAATTGAATGTCCGGAATACTTTATTCCATACTATTTTCAGTGTAATTATAATGTGCTGGAGCTTATTGCTAGTCAATTTGATATTAAACTTCCTGATTTGCCCAGTAAAAAAGACTATAAGGGACGTTTCTTTCATTACGGAGAATTATGCAAGGTATTTAGCCAATATCGCATGGATAATGGCTGGAGTCCATATGAATTATTTGCATTTTTATATGACTTTGCTCCGAAGTATATAGGCGGAATAGATAGTTATATTATTAGTGACTTGCCAGAACCTAAAAGCGCATTCTTTATAGGTGGTGGCGGTGATAATGCTGATGCAGTTGCAGAAGATAATCCGGAAGAAATATGCTGCTGGCAGTGTAATCCTGATACAAGAGCTGGAGATATGATTGTTATGTATCTCAGGACTCCGATCAGTGCAATTTCTTCTATATGGAAAAGCTGTTCTTTAGGATTTAATGATCCATTCTTCTTTTATTATCGATGTACATATGTGGGACATCCGGTTAAAGTCAAAAGATTTGGAATAAATGATATTAAGAGAAATAGAATATTATCCCAAATGCCGATAGTGCATAAGACCATGCAGGGGGTGAATGGAGTTGAGCTAAAACCGTCTGAGTATAATCATATCGTGGATAAAACAAAGGCAAAGGTAACTAAGCTTGAATATGAAGAGATTTCTGCAGATAATAAATATGTGAATGAAAGAGATGTAGAAGACAGATTAATTAAGCCTTTCCTCAGAAATATTGGATATGATGAAACAGATTATGAGCAACAAATACGAGTTCCAATAGGTAATCATAATAATACCCTAATTCCAGATTTTGTAATTGCTCATGAGACATATGGTGGAAAGCATACTGCTTATGTGGTTGTCGAAGCAAAGAAAAGCATTCGTAATGAAAAAGAATTATCTGCTGCATTAGAACAAGTAAGGAGTTATGCATTACTTCTTAGTGCAAAATATGCAGTGATAGCTTCGCAAGAAGGAATATGGATTACTACCAGTAAAGTTGGATATATAAGTTTTGTCAATGAATTTACTTGGGATGAGCTTTCAGATAATGACAATATGTATCAGGTAAGAAGAGTTTTGGGAAAAGAAATGTAAATAGGTAATAATAGTATAATGCGTGCTAGGATTGGTGTATTTCGGGTAATAGATGGAAAGATTAAGCAAGTGATTCATGGAATAACAATCGTTGATATGGGGGATGTGCGATGCTTGAAAAGTTGGAAATGTTAATAAAATCATGTAATACTCTTGAAGAACTGGTATCAAGGTGCAGTAGATTTTTATAAGAGTCTTGGATAGGAAGAGTCTTGCTCCTAATAAGATTTTCGGAGGGCAATTTGTTATGGAAGGTATTAAATCAATTCTAATAAAAGATACAACTCGTGAAGAGCGCATCCGAATAGTGAACAAATCGCTTGAAGTTTGTGGTCAGGAATGTCAGTTTTGTAATGGTTGTGACAACATAGGTGGCGGTAAGACAGAGACATTTTACCAGCCATATATAGATGGCGAGAAGGAACTCCGAGAGATAAATGCTGAGTATATAGCAGGAAGGGTTAAGGGATAGCCTATGATTCCTGATTTGGATAATTCAACTAAAGAGGAACGAGAAGAATATATAAGAAATCGTTTCAGATGTATAAGTGATTGTGACAGTTGTGGGATTTGCACTATGTACAGAAATCAGGATCCGATGCTTGTATATCAGGATTATATTAACGGAACAAGGGACTTTATGGATATTACTGCGGAATATCGGTAATTATTTATGTATCGAAGTGTGTTTTATTAGTTACAGGAGATTTTTATGGAATTAAAGTTATATATGTTTGATACTTGCCCATATTGTCGGAAGGTAATAAATGAAATTGAAGCGAGTGGTCGTACAGATATAGAGTATCATAATATTCATAAGAATGAGGAAGACCGTCAGGAGCTTATCAGAGTGGGTGGCAAGCAGCAGGTACCATGTCTGTTTATTGATGGCAAACCAATGTATGAAAGTGATGATATTGTAGATTGGCTGAGGGTAAATCCACAAGTATAAATTATAGATGACATTATACATGGGGAAGTTGAAATGAATATACAAATATTTGGTACGAAAAAGAGTACTGATACTAAGCACTCGATTACGAAGTAATAAGTTGTTTGAAAAGTGTTATAAGGATAACTTGCATTCGATATGGGCTAATAGACCTTCTAAAGAGTATTTGGAATGGCATAATGAAAATGTATTTTTAGGATAGATATTTTGAGGATATATAAATATGGTATTAAAAAAGATTGGACAAATAATAGGTTTATTTTCTTCAGTAGCGATTATATTTTCGATATTCTTGTCATATGTAAATATTGGTCTGTTTGGTATATCTATTTTTTCTTTGAGCCTATTTGATTATAATAGGACGGGGGCTATAGTTATAGGTGTTTTAGGTTTATTAGCCTTTATTACTGCATATGCTAATAAAGGAATACTTACAAGTATCCTTTCATTGATTATTTTAGTTGGTAATATATTTTTCTGTATATATATTAGTACAGGAAATGCTGAACTTGATGAAGATGTTAAATTAATTAATTCAATGTTGGGTGATGCTTTTGAACCGGGAATAGGATTTCTAATCATATTATTTGGTTCTGTATTATTATTTTTAGCGGGTGTGATGATTAATAAAGGTAAACATTCTGAGGCGGAAAAGAAGAAAAAATAAATGCCTGTTCAGTATGAGTCTGGCGTTTGCTGGATAACCTATGTGACTCTTTTTTCTAATGCGTAGGCAATGTGGAGCATTCACTAGGTTGCAGGCATTTTTATATGTTTGAAATAGCAAAAAACAACAGAGGAAATGGTTGATGAAGAATAAATTAAGAACTGTGCTTAAATCGTTTGGTGTTATATTCATTATCATGATGGCATTTCTAATCATATCAGGATGCTCTTCGGGAGAAAATGAGATGGACGAATCAAGTGAAGCTACAACGGAGTTAAGTACGGAGGAAGAGCTTGTGGTAGATGGTTATAGACAGATAAACCAAACAAAAGCACAGAAAATGATGGAAGAATCTGATGACTATATTATTCTTGATGTTAGAACAGCTGAAGAATATGCAGATGGGCATATACCAGATGCAGTGAATATACCAAATGAAAGTATTGGCGAGGAAGATAACATATCGCAGCTACCTAATAAAGATCAGCTTATATTTGTATATTGCAGGAGTGGGAGGAGAAGTAAGGAAGCTTCAAAGAAACTCGCGGCTTTAGGGTATACGAATGTATATGAGTTTGGTGGAATAATTGATTGGGCTGGTCCAACTGTTAAAGAGGATAGTAAGGATTCGAAGGAAATGAAGCTTAAAATAGGAGATACTGAGGTAGAAGTACAGTGGGAAGACAATGAATCGGTTAGTGCTTTAAAGGATATGGTTGAGAATGAGCCGCTAGCATTACAGCTTTCTATGAATGGCGGAAATGAGCAGGTGGGTTCGATTGGTTCAACGCTTCCAAGTAGTGATACAAATACGACAACAGAGGCGGGAGATATCGTACTTTATAACAGTAGTAATATAGTTATATTCTATGGTTCTAATACGTGGGATTATACAAGACTTGGTAAGATAACGGATAAATCAGAAGAAGAAATGACAGAGCTTCTCAGTAATGGAGATGTCACCGTTACAATATCTATGAAATAGAAAAGGTAAATATTGGATGCTGATAAATTTGAGTAGAAGGTATTAAAAGATGTTTGAGCGTATTGAATATATAGTTGAGAGACTAGATGGAGACTATGCTTATCTTAAAAACATAGATGCTCCTGATGAAGAATTAAAGTGTGTTGCTAGAGCATTATTGCCAGAAGAGATTTCTGAAGGTTCTAAGCTGGCTTATGAAATGTTTCAGTATACATTGTTATAGAATAATTATAGAAAATACATAAGGCAAATGGAGAAGTGAAGTGAATATACAGATATTTGGAACAAAGAAAAGTGCAGATACAAGAAAAGCTGAGAGATTCTTTAAAGAACGTGGAATTAAGTTTCAGTTTGTTGATCTGAAGGAAAAGGGACTCAGTAAAGGTGAGTTTAATTCTGTTTCACAAGCTATTGGCGGAATGGATAAGTTGATTGACGAGAATGCTAAAGATAAGGATACTTTAGCTCTTATTAAGTATACAGCTGAAGAAGATAAGTTGGAGAAGATTCTTGAGAATCAGCAGGTGCTTGTACAACCAATAGTTAGAAATGGTAAGAAGGCTACAGTAGGATATCAGCCTGATGTTTGGAAAGGATGGGACTAGAACATGAATCCAATGGATATGATGCAGTTTGTTGGAAGAATAAGCATATTTAAGAAGCAACATCCTAAGTTTGGAATGTTTCTTAGCAGTGTATCTCAAAGTGGAGTTAAAAAAGGAGATATTCTAGAAATTAAGTATAAAGCTGAAGATGGCAGAGAAAGTGTTGCTAACATCAAGCTTACAGATGATGATATAGAAACTCTAAATATGCTTAAGAACATGAGGAATAATCAGTAATTACGATAAAATATTTTTCGGGGTGTTAATAATGAGTAGATTAAAAGAACTTAGAAAGTATGTAAATTCTGTACTATATAAGATGGAAGATGAGGATAAAAGGACTTCTGCAATAGTACACTTAAATGGTGTAGCTCTTGCGGCTACTATGATTGCGAAGAAGAGAGGTTTTGATCCTGAGGTTGCAGCTATGGCTGGAGTACTTCATGATTTGCATGCCTATAAAACTGGTTCATATGACGAACATGAACATAAAGGGGCTGAGCTAGCTCGTGATATATTAGAAGAATTGGGCCTTACTAGTGCTGAAGAAACGGATATGATTTGTTCAGCCATCTTTCATCACGGAGATAAACTGGTGGTTGATGGCGAGTTTGATGAGCTTCTTAAGGATGCGGATGTCATTTCTCATACTCTTAATGATCCAACTAAGGATATTAAGGATAAAGAGAAGGTTAGGTTTGAGAAGCTGTGTGATGAATTTGGGATGAATTGATATCATGTATAACGAATTTTTAGAAAAAACTGAAAGTGTTACGTATAAGATAGCTACCCCTGATGACATGGAACTCTTGATGAGCAGTCGGCTGGAAATGCTTAAGGTGGTAAATGACCTGGATTATACATATGAATATAGTGATGAGATAGTAAAGAATATTAGAGAATATTTTGAAAAAGGGGATCATACAACGGTTCTTGCTATGGACGGAAAAAGAGTTATAGGTTGTGCATCGATCTGCTACATATATATAATGCCTACCTTTGATCATCCGACTGGAAAGCGTGCTCATATCATGAATGTATATACCATGAAAGAATGGCAGAGACAGGGCATCGCGAGGAAAATGGTATCGATGCTGATTGACGAAGCCTGGAAACGTGGAGCTACTGAAATCAGTCTTGATGCTACAGAGGAAGGGCGTCCACTATATGAAAGCCTTGGATTTGTACCATCAAAAGAAGGGATGGTTCTTGTAAAATAACAAAAGAGAAGGCAAAGGGTGAAATATGAATATATGCGAAAAAAGACCTGTTAACAATACAATAATTAAAAAATGTGCAAAAATGTTGCAATAACTTGCATATTTCAATCACCTCTCGTATAATATACGTGAGGTGATTTTTATATGAAACTGTTTAGGCGAGAAAAGTATATATCACGAATAAGACCTTTTTTACATGATACTGACATAATCAAGGTTATAACAGGAATACGACGCTCAGGGAAGTCGAGTCTGCTGCAAACTGTTGCAGAAGAATTGATGGAAAGCGGCGTGAGTAAAAATAATTTATTCTTTTATAACCTTGACAAATACGGCTATAAAAACATTAAAACTCCGAAAGCATTGGAAGAATTACTGTTTGGTGGTGAACACCCCGAGGGAATTAAGTATGTTTTTATCGATGAGATACAGAACGTTGAAGGCTTTGAACCGGTATTGGAAGCGCTTAGACTGGAAGAGGATTATTCTATTTTCATCACAGGATCTAACTCTTACCTGTTGAGCGGCGAATTGGCGACCAAACTTACCGGACGATATTTAGAATTTGAGATTCAGACTCTTGGGTTTGATGAGTATGAAGCAATGAAGGCATTTTATGGAAAGATGATCGACACAGATATGCTAAGAGAATTTGACTCATATCTGATTGGCGGTGGTTTCCCTAAAGCGCTATTATATGATGAACTGTATGATAAGCAGTTGTATGTAAAAACAGTTCTTGACGACATATTCAATAAGGACATAAAAGGGCGGGTTAAGATCAAGAATGTTGAGGCTTTCAATATTGTAAGAAATTATGTGATAAATAATTTTGGTTCAACTGTCAGCATTAGTAACATATGCGATGATCTTAAGAAAACAGGGATAGCTATTACTCGTCCTACGATTACCAGATATATACAGGCGCTGTGTGATGCCAAGATCATCAGTGAATGTACCCGCTTTGACATGAAATCCAGACGTTCTATGAAGAATGAAAAGAAGTATTATCTGGCTGATCTTAGTATTTACTTTTCGACCAACACTGATAACAGGATAAATTATGGGCCGGTGCTTGAAAACGTGGTTTATCAATATGCAAGGTCAATGGGATATAAGGTGAGCGTCGGAAGGATTGGTAACTTGGAATGTGATTTTGTACTGCGCAGCATACAGAATGAATATGCTTATGTACAAGTAGCCTTAACGATCATGGATAGCAAAAATACAGAAGACAGAGAGTACAGGCCTCTTGAAAACATAGCAGACGGCTATCCGAAATATCTGGTTACACGAAGAGATTTGATACAAAAAAGAAATGGAATAAAACACGTGGATATCATAGATTTTATTCTTGACCAGAAAATGTTTGATTGATTCAATATCGTAGATTTTTACCCGCAGGAAACTACGAGAGCCTATGTGAAGAGTTTGGAATGCAATAAACAAAATAATAGATAAGGAACAGCAAGATTAAGATATGAAAGTATATAGTGGTATAAATAGAATTCCAACTGGAAGAGCAAATGATATTATTACAGAAGGATGCATGGTACTTGAAGGTGGTGGATGGAAAGGTCTTTATACACTTGGAGTACTTGATGCATTAATGGAAAATGGAATAAACATGAGAAGTACTGTCGGTATATCTGCCGGAGCGCTTTCTGCTATAGGCTATGTATCTGGGCAGATTGGCTGGGGTGCAAGGATAGACCTGACTTATAGACATGATAAGGAATATGTGGGACTTGGTGCAGTATTAAAGGATCACGGAGTTACAGGATTTTCTTATCTATATAATGATATAGTTGATGGTATGCCACTGGATAAGAAAAGGCTTATGGATCCTTCCAGAAAGCTTGCTGTAGGCGTTACGAATATGATTACTGGAGAAACTGAATATATGGAAAAGGGTAAATGTAATCTGTCGGCAGCCGTTAGAGCATCAGCGACGGTGCCTTTTGTTTCGCGTCCAGTTGTAATTAAAGGTGTTCCTTACCTTGATGGTGGATGTTCTACTAAGATTCCATATCCATATGCTCTTAAAGAAGGTGCTAAGAAGGTTATTGTGGTTAAGACGAGAGAATGGTCATTTAGAAGAGATACAACGCCTAATAAGGTTGCTATGACCATGTATCGTAGATATCCTGAGTTCGTGAATAGCATTAATAAAGCAAATGATGAATTCAATAAGATGACCGATTCTTTATTTGAACTGCATAATGAGGGTAAGGTTTTTGTTATTGCTCCTTCTAAGCCTGTCGAAGTCACAAGGTTTGAAGGTGATATGGAAAAACTTGGTGATCTTTACTGGCTTGGCTACAATGATGCAAATCAGAATATAGATAAGATTAAAGAATACTTAGGAAGTAAGTAGCTTGAATGGTGAAATTAAGATAATTAAATCTCGCAGGAAAACGATTTCTGTGTCAGTAGAGAATTCTGATACTGTGATAGTTAGGGCTCCTAATAGGGCTTCAAAGAAGTTTATTTATGAGTTTCTGGAGAAACATGCTGACTGGATTGAAAAACAGAAAGCTGCGGCTAAGGTTCGGGAGGAAGAGCTTGGTCAGATTAGGAAACTGACTCAGTTAGAGCTTGAGGAACTTGGGGATAAAGCTTGTGAGGTTTTTAAAAGTAAAGTCGAGTTTTATGCACCTATTGTTGGGGTGACTTATGGAAGGATTACGATAAGGAACCAGAAGACTTTGTGGGGCAGCTGTTCTAAGAAGGGTAATTTGAACTTCAATGTGGCGCTTATGAGGGCTCCTATTGAGGTTCTTGATTATGTTGTGGTTCATGAGCTTTGTCATGGACTGCATGCAAACCATTCTAAAGAGTTCTGGAAAGAAGTTGAGAGAGTCTTGCCTGATTATAAAGTGCAGGAGAAATGGTTGAAGGATAATGGTCAAAGGTTAATGGCGGAGACGCATTTATAATTTTTGAGTATATTCTTTAAACAAGTAGATATAAGATTAGCTTTCGGAGAATAACATGGGTGAAAGATTGATTTTTTATGTTGATATAGCTTAGTGTGATGCGTGCCGGAATAGGAGTTTTTCGTAATGACTAAAAAGATTTATTTTGTAAGACATGGTGAGACATTTTGGAATGTCGATAATAAAATATGTGGCGCTACGGATATTGGGCTTACTGATAGAGGCCATGAGCAGGCCAGGGAAACTGGTGAGCTTATAAAGGAGAGACTGGATTCTGGAGAGGTTCATATTGATGAGATTATAGCGTCACCGCTTTCGAGGGCATTTGACACTGCGAAGCATATTGCGGATATGACTGGGCTTCCTCTTAGGGCTGATGAGAGGTTGAGAGAGCAGAATTTTGGGAAGTATGAAGGGACTCCTAGAAATGGTGAGATTTTCAAGCAAGATAAGAGGAATTTTGTGAATTCTTACGAAGGTGGGGAGTCTATGCTTCGAATGGCTCAGCGTATTTATAATCTTTTAGATGAGCTGGCGCAGGATGATAAGATTTATCTTTTGGTGGCGCATAATGGAATTGTGAGGTGCGTTAACTCGTATTTCTATGATATGACAAATGAGGAATATGGTGATTTTGGTATAAAAAACTGTGAATTAAAGGAATATAGTTATGATCTTTAATACAGGGAAGAGGCAACTGTTTCCAAAATGGAAATAGTTCAAAGGCTTGATGAAAAAGTGGTTGTTTCCAAAATGGAAATAACCAGTCCGCATGGTGCAATCCCGGGAAAAACACAAGAAAAAGAATCTATGTTTTATAATCTGGACGCAATCATTTATAAAGAATTTATAGAAAGAATAGAGGCGAGAATTAATGAGAGTTGTTAGAAGAGCGAAGGTTGAAGATATACCAAGTATATTAGATTTGTTAGTTCAGGTGGATATGGTGCATCATAATGGAAGACCAGATCTGTTTAAAGGACCAACGACTAAGTATAATGCTGAGGAGTTGAAGATTATAATTGATGATGATTCGACTCCTGTTTTTGTTTGTGTGGATGATGTAGATGACGATAAGGTTCTGGGCCATATGTTCTGTATTTTTAAGCAGGAGAAGGATGATTCGGTGCTTACTGATATTAAAACACTTTATATTGATGATATTTGCGTGGATGAGAAAGCTCGTGGACTTGGTGTAGGAAAGTCTTTGTTTGAGTTTATTAGGGATTATGCAAAGTCAGAAGGCTTTTATAACATCACACTTAATGTATGGTGTTGTAATCCTGATGCTTTGAAGTTCTATGAGGCAATGGGTATGGAGCCTCAGAAGATAGGTATGGAAATGGTTTTGTAAAAAAACTTATATAAGTAAAATATTTAAAGCGCAACAGATTTGTTGCGCTTTTGTTATATTTTGTGTGGTAGAATTGCAGTATGATAAAGAAAATTGGGTAAATTATGCTTTTTAGAAAGGTTTTTTGTTATGCCAATATTAAATTATGATAATAATGATGCTGTTGTTGATAATGACCAGACATCGAGGGATTTGATAGGATTCCTTAATACTAATAGGAATTATATTGATAATAATCTAAATCTTGATAAGCCATATGCTGAGTGGACGGATAATGAGGTGCTTGAGAGGATTCGAGCAGCTAGAAGAGAGGTCGGGCTCGGCAGTATTGGTATGTTTGAAAAGTCTGATAGAATTAGTAATTTCAAGCATCGTATGCAGGATGTAAATAGACTCCGCACTGAGCTTGATAAGGCGAAGAATAAGAGAATCGAGTCTATTATAGCTGCTAATAATGCCAGCAATGAAGATTATGGACAAACTGACGTTAAGAATCAGCAACTTCATAATATTGCGCTTAACTGGATTCCTTTTATGGCGCAGTATAAAGTGGATAATCCTGCTGGTTTTAATAATTATTTGTCTCTTGAGCCTAGTCGGCTTTTCCATTTTCTTTCTGAAGAGTCTTCAAGTATACTACCTATCATGTTGGATATGCTTCAGATGGTTGAAGATACTGATATGAGCGAGTTTGCGTACTCAGATAATAATACTTTCATAAATGATTTTGCCAAGAAATATCAGAAGCTTAAGGCACTGGCTGATGGAATTGCCATCATAGATTACATTAAGCAGCATAATGAAAATGTACTCCAAACTAAAACAAGTTTATTTAATGGTGATAATGAAAATAGCGTTAAGAAAACAGAAGCTAAATGTAAAATGGCATCTGAAATGCTTAAGGATTATGAAATCAGGATGAGACTGGTTTCGTCGCCTTATTATGCCCTTTTTGCAGGTAAGGATTTTGATAAGCTGACACCTGAAAAGATAAATGAACTCAAGAAGGGTGAGGGACATGAGGCTCTGGATGCTTATCTTGATGATGTTGTGGCTTATAAAACGCTTAAGAATCAGACTGCATCTTACAAGATGGTGGATACACATGAGAAGGAAACAACTTATATCACTGAGATTGGCAATGTTCTAAAGAAGGACACAAGACCTAAGTCAGAACAAATCTATGACAAGTTAATAAGTAAGTTCCAGGTTTTGTTTGATGATAATAGAAGATCTTCTCATTATGACGTTGTTAAGGAAGCACTTCGTGAATTTTATAATGAAAATAATCCAGATAACAGCAAAGTAAGAATCACTAAAGTGGTAAATGCTGCTGCTAAGTATCTTGATGAGAGAGGGGAATCTTCATATGAGAACCGTAAGCAGAGATGCGAGGAGGTAATTGAGCTTTATACTCAGTACGTCGAGGAGTTGGGGCGTGAAAAAGTTGCAGCTCAGAAAAAGGAAGCTGCTGATGCAGAAGAGGCTATCAAAGCACAGCAAAATTATGCTGAAAAAGAAGCAATGCTTCAGGAAGCAAAGAATAATGCTCATGACGGGGCAATGGAGTATCTTAGTAAAGAAAAGAAAAAAGAAGAAGAAAAGGCCAAGAAGATCAGGGAGGAACGAGAAAGAAAGGCTGCAGAAGAGAAAGCCTACAATAAATTCTTCGGTGATCTTAATAAGGTTATAGAAAATTACGATGCTCTTGGTCATAAGGGTAAGACTCCTGAAGATGCTGCAAATTTAAGGAAGGACGTTCTTGCATTCTTAAATGAGCATATATTTAAAGCTGACAAACAGCTTAATGATGATTTCGATAACAATCATCTTGAATTTGTCCCAACAAAGATGATAGTTGATTCTC
Organism: uncultured Lachnospiraceae bacterium; assembly: GCA_947168155.1. Lineage (GTDB taxonomy): Bacteria > Bacillota > Clostridia > Lachnospirales > Lachnospiraceae > Eubacterium_Q. Next base: position 26,737 of record CAMVKW010000029.1, read on the forward strand.
TTAAAGAGCATATGTTAGATGCAGATAAGGGCACATATGAAAAAGAAAAATATATAAAGCTGATTAAGGATAGCATTAGTTTAAAAATCTGGGATAATGTTGAGAGCAATGAAGATATTAGACAGCCTATTTCAAATTATATGAATAAGAATCCAGAAGATGTTACTGAGCTTGATAAGTTAAATGCATATGAATACTCATTGCATATCATAGATTTTATTAGTGAAACAGCTATTGATTATGATTCTCTTAAGTTTATAGATTTAAAGAAACTTGGAGAATTAACTACACATTTGATTGATTTTAACGCGACGGATATTGATGCAAGTAAGGGTGAAGTTTTTAATGATCTTCCAAAGGAGACACAGGAGAAGCATAGACTTCAGTCAATTGAACTTCTTTCTATTCTTAGTGGAAAGTCTCCAGAGATTTTTAAATTCCTTACTCTTGTTGATAGTGACAAATCTGTTCATGCTTTAATTGATAATATTACGAATAAAAATGAATTCGCGAAAATTCTAAATAAATGCGAAAAAAGAGCACTTGCAATTAAGGAGAGATTTGATTCTCTTACAGATGCTATCAAGACGGCAGATAAGCAGAAGCTTCGTGATTTGATTTCTAATTATTCTAAGATTAAGCAGGAGGAATTTGATGAGATTCCTAAGGCTGACCTTATTGAAGTTGCAAAGGATTTGCTGCAACATGTTCAGTCTGTAGAGAATATTAAAAAACATGGTAAGGATGGCATAAAAAAATTACTAGATAGAAGCGAGGATTATTATAGAGAGAAGTATCTTGATCTTGAGACGAAGAGAGGCGCCGGAAATGTAGCTGATCAGCCTGAAGAAAGAAAAGAATTTGGCTATGCTTATATTAAGAAGGTGCTTGGACTTAAGGTTATGCCTTTAGAGTCTTTAGATAAGCTGGATGATGACTCTCTTTATAAGCTTGTTTCTAATCTTGGCGTGATTAAATACTATGATGGTAAAGATATCACTGTTAAAGATCTTGAGAAGGCTGCTGATGTGCTTAATAGTCTTAAACTTGGAGATGATATAAAAGCAGCCATTAAGAATACATTTGGCGATAAGATTCCAGAGAAAAAAGCTCCATTATTTAATTCTGAGTTTAATAAGGATATTGATGAGAATTATGTAGTGGATCCTAGTGTGTACGGTAATGCAAATTATGGTGAAATCGCTGATGCTAAGAAGAAGTATAAGTCGAAGAGAACAGAGAAGAAGATAGCTGAAATTGAAAAACCAAAGAATTGGTCTAATGAGAGTAAGCTTCTCTTAGATGTTATAGGAGATCTTTTCCTTGTTGCTGGAAGTAATCCGATGAATGCAAAGCAGCTGGCGAGAATTGTGGATATGAATCCATCTATTTTTGCTAATTGCATTAATTTTATGAACAAGAAGCTTCCTACTGATATGTTTGAAACTCTTAAAAAGGGTCTTTCACCTGTTGAGCAGATGTTTATTGATGGCGCAAGACCTGTTATAGAAAGCATTTCAAAGTTCTTTAATGACGCTATAATTGCTAGTAGAAATGGTGAGATAAAGGGCGTTACTTATGATGATATCAGGAATGTTTTGAAGACGCAGAAAATAAATATTGATTTTAAGAATGCATCTCAAATGCTTAATAAGGTTGCAGACGCTGCAGAAACTGAGATTATCAGATTGATGCGTGAGGCAACAGATGACTGTTTTGATCAGATTGAGGGTTCTGGTTTCCCAAATCTTTTTGATGAAAAAGAAAGTGTGCAGAATGATAAAGAAACCCTTGCATTCATTCATAATGGTATGCGATATAACAAGGATTATGGTCAGGGTAAATTCCTTCAGACTTTGATGAATGATTATTATAAGAATGCTCATCCTACTGATAGACGCAATATGCTTTCCTATATAATTAAAGGATTTAAGAATGGCGATAAGTCTAACGAGAAACAGGTGGGTGGCGAATATTTTGCTTCTTCAATGAAGGGTGCGGGCCCACTTATGCAGAAGATGATGCAGGGTGTTCCTGAATTTATTGTTGTGCCTGAAATCAGAGGGGCTATTAACGTTGTTAAATCAGACCTTTGTCATATTTCAAATAGTCATGTTAATAAGGTTGTTAAAGAAATTAAAGAAAAGGCTGGAAAGAATATAAAGAAGTTTACTATTAATGATAGGCTAGGTGCTGCTTCTGTGGCAGAAACTTTTAGTTGTACTGTTGTTGATAAGAAGAACAATGTTAATGAGGTTGTTGTTAAGATTCTTAGACCTGATGCCAAGGCGCATATGGAAAGGGAGCTTAATTTCGTTAAGAAAGCTGCAATTGTGGCTGATATGAGTCCTAAGCAGGAGAAGTTATTCTGGAATAAATACAAAGGTGATCTTCCTAAGCATACGCCTAAGGCAACGGAGGCTGGTTTCCTGGCACAGCTTTCTGAGATTGAGAAGGAATTTAACTTAAAGAATGAAGTTAAAAATATACAGCTTGGTCAAGAGAAGTATCAAAAGAAAGATGATAAAGTTAAGTCAGTAGCTTTGTATGAAAACATACCTAGTAGTGAGAATTATCTGGTAATGACAAAGGCTGAAGGTATTACCCTTGATAGACACATAAATAATATTAGAAATGTTTATGAAAATGCTCTGGTCCCATTTGAGGTGAAAAAGGGAGCTCAATTTAAGGTTCATGAAGTTAATCTGAGTAACATATCTAAGCTTAGAAGTTATTACCATACACTTGATTACAATATAGAGATTACTCTTAAGTATGGAAATATGGTTAAGAAGATTGCTGAGGTCTGGACTAATGAAGCACTTTATGGTTCTGCCTGGAGTATTTTTAACAATTATAATTTCCGTCACGGAGACCTTCATTCAGGTAATATTATGGTGGGTGATAAATTTGCGACGATCCTTGATTATGGAAATGCAAGCGAACTGCATCATGAGAAGGTCACAATCATCATGAAGATGATGAGTGCGGTTGTTCTTAATAAACCGGAGTGGTTTGTTGAGGCTTTTGAAGAGTTCCTTAAAAAATCTATAGCTGAGGATCCTGATGGTCCTGGTCATATTGGCTATTCTGAGCTTAAGCCAAATGTTCGTGAGGAATACATTAAGCGACTTACGCAAATCTTTGCAACAGGCACGCCGGAATCTTCAGGTATTAAGATTCTTCTGGCACTTACTACGGCACAGAATCTAGGTATTAAGCTTCCTATGGAGCTTCAAAATTTCTCACAGTGTCAGCAGAGACTTGAGAATAGTATGGCTGAGGTTCGTAATGGTGCGATTGAGCTTAGAAAGACAATAGAAAGACTGGAGAGACTTCCTATTGAAGATAGCATTAAGAATTCCTTCGATCCATTAATCGTAATGCAACGAGAGATGAATCGTAGGGTAGCCCCTGATAGTGAAGAATATGTGTATCAGAATTCATATAAATGTGCAACTAAACTTCTTGAACAATGTCATCGAGATGTTTTGGATGAAAGGATAGAGAAGATTTCTGAGCTTAGGACGAGTTTTGATAAAGGCGTGAATGTAGATAAACAGCTTGAGCAAGTTAAGAAAAAATACTATCCATTATATGATTCTTTCTGTGATTCATTTATTGGTTATGAAGATCTTAAAAATTCAGATCTGTCTAAGAAAACTCAGGAATTCAGAATGCATTTTAACGAACTTAAGAAGCAAAATGTTGGCTTTAAAAACATTGATAAAAAAACAAGAACTGCTATTTCAATTATATCTGGATTTTTTAAACTGAATGCAAATAATACAGGTCTTACATCTGAGTATTCGTCTATAGAAGCAATTAGAGAACTTGATAATAAAGCTTTTCAATATCCATATGATGAAGCTGCATTTGATAAACTTATGGCAATCTTTGATGCTGATTTTTGTTCAATTGCTGAAAATGCGAAAATGCTGGATTATGAAGTTAAACATGGAAAATTAAATGATAAGCAGGTTAAAGAACTGGATAATGGCTACATTGATGCAAAGAATGCAATCGATATTAGTCGTTTGAGGGGAAACAAAATAATTGATGCATTTACAGAAACCATTCGAAATTCTTTAGAAGATGAAGAGTTTGATAGGGGAATGGAGAGAATTTATAACGAGGATCCAGATTATAAAAAGGAAATTCAGGAATATAGAAAATATAGAGATATGTATAATAATTACAAGGTTGAAGATGGCTATCAGAATTTAGTTGAAGCTAGAAAGAAGATGATTAAACTCGAGAATTCAATCCTAGTTAATTATAAAAATCTCTGTAAGAATGAATTTTCAGAAATTGCTAAGCAAACCAAAGATTCTCGTAGTCTTGAGCAAATCATGAACAGTCCACTCATTCCTGAGTATGTTGAAGTTATCGGTAAGATTATGGTTGATAATAAATTCTCAACGTATAAAAGATTGGATGACAAGTATACAGATGAGTTCAAAAAGCTCGAGGAAAAAGAAAATGCCGAGAATACGGCAGAACAAGCTAAGGAAAACGGCAATCAGATTAAAGAACCTGATAAAGGTAAGGCCAAAGGTGATGCCGTTAATAAAGCTCCTAAAAAAGGAAAATAAGTCACGGGGACAGATCTTGGAGTCACTGGGACCGGGTCTGGTTGACTTATTTTGAGACGGATGAGGCTAGAAATTTAGCCTCATCTGTTTTATTATAGAGCTAGTGTTTTTATGGAGGTGTTTTTGTGGAGGTGTTTTTATGAACAAGAAGTTTATTATTATTCTGGCGATTAGTTTGCTGGCACTGTGTTTATCAGTGTTTTCATTTATGATTTCTCTCAAGACGGGTGATAAGGTTAGAGAGAATGAGACAAACAAGGGACAGGTGGTTGAAAAAACTGAGACTTCTGAGGATATTCAGTATGTTCTTTATTTAGGTACCAATGACAAGGATTCTAATGAACCGGTATTTGATGAAGAAGAGTCAAAGGAAAAGCTGAAAGAAATCCTTCTTGATCATTTTGGTGGTTATACTATTCAGGAAGCTAATGGTGGATGGAAAGATGGCGACACTGTTTATGAAGAGTATACGTTGGTTATTTATCTGAGTGATACAAATATTGATGAAGTTCACAAAGCTTGTGACGAGATGTTAGAAGTATTCCATCAGAGTTCAGTTCTGATCCAGAGTAACAAGACAACCACAGAATTCTATTCTGCTGAATAAGTTGGGGGTTATATGATTTTTATAATTTTGTTAATTCTATTGGTACTTGCTATTCCTGCGGCGATTTTCTATGCGATTGCATTTAGTGAAAGTGAGCCTGTTAGGGGGCCTGAGGATAATGCTAAGGAAAATAAGGAAAAGCGTAAGTCCAAGAAAAAATAAATAGTAAGGATATGTGACATGTATAGTTTTAATTCTAGAGTAAGATACAGCGAGTTAGCGGCGGATAAAAGGTTATCTTTGGTTTCAATAATTAATTATTTTCAGGATTGTTGTACTTTTGAGGCAGAGGATAAAGATATAGGACTTCAGTGGCTGGCGGATCATAATACAGCCTGGATGCTAACTAACTGGCAGATTCATATTCTTAGAAGACCTGAATATTGTGAGGATATTGAGATAATTACATGGGCTTCAGGTTTTAAATTTTTCATTGGAAAGAGAAGTTTTCTAATTAAAACTACTAAAGGTGAGCCTTTAGTTTATGCTCTTTCTGAGTGGGCTTATGTGAATACGGTTAAGAATCGTCCTGAGAAGAATGTTCCAGATAAGGAATTAGAAGCTTATGGACTCGACACACCTATCGAAAAACGTTTTTCTAAATTTGGCATTTCCGAATCTGAAGAGGAGACTCTTTTAAAAGGTAAGATAGATGTTGGCTTCCTAGATGATCTGGATAATACGGATGATAGCATTTGGTTTCCTCAATCCATTGTAGTGTCAGGAGAGCATTTGGATACAAATAATCATGTAAATAATGCTCAGTATATTGCATTTGCAACGACACAGCTGCCTGCGGATTTTAAAGCGAATGTTTTCCGGGCAGAATACAAAATGCAATCTAAGCTTGGGGATGTTTTGTATCCTGTTGTCAAAAAGACGGAAGAGGGATACATCGTTGTAATAAATGATGAGGTTGGGAATTTGAAACTGGCTTGCGAGTTTCTGGCTTGATTATTATGAAGGTTATTAGTTGAAGTATTAGGGGGAGTTAAATGCAATCTAATAATTCAAATGCCGCAAAACGAATGGTGATGGCTTTTCTGGATGGATTAATATTTTTTGTATTTCTGTTGGGAGTTATTCTACTTTTAGTGAGCTACAACCGTGCTCAGAAAACTCAGAAAAATCATCAGAATATGAAACCTTGTACTCAGGAAACGACTGCAACGGTTACACATTTGAATACATTTACAGAGAAGACAAAACCTGATGAAATAGATAGTCCTACATACAATATTTATGACGCTCGTTATACCTTTACTGTTGATGGACAGGAATATAACGGCAATTATAGCAGTCGTAAGAAGATTGAAATGGGAGATACATTAGATATTATGTATAATCCAAATGATCCGAACCAATCTTATTTAAAGGTTGAGATTCAGAAAGAGGCTTCTGGTGATGTTAAGAAAATGATTTTCTATTATCCGGGTATTGTGTTTGTAGTATTTAGCGTACTAGCAGCAATTCCTCTGGCTATCATTCAGATAATGGATAGGATTAAAGAGGATAAGAGAAGAGAGGCTGCATATCAGCAGGCTTTGGAAAGACATAAGGCCGAGATGGAAATGAAGAAGGCTAATGAAATAAAATGAAAGTGTAGAGTGTTACTTAGTGAGGCTTAAAAGTATAAAAGTGAATAGCGATACGGCCGACAGTGTGTTGTTCGTGCCTGCCATGCTTGATGCGCACTTCCCATTGCTAAAGTATGCATTTTATTCTAAGGATTATTTTCCTGTGATCATGGACGAAGAGGATGGTATTACTGAGCTGGGGCTACGTTATATAAATCACGATATGTGTTATCCACTTTGCCAGATAGTAGGGCAAATGCTAGCTGCCTTGGAAAGTGGTAAGTACAATGTGAATCGTGTGAAGCTCCTGATGCCAACTGCGGGAGATGCATGCCGCGGTGCTAATTATATCGGCGCTCTCAGGCGTGCAATGAAGGATGCCGGCTATGATTTTGTGCCTGTTCTTACACTAAATGTTCGGGACTGTGAGCCGGAAAGCATGATGAAATTTGATTTTGGGATGGTTTGGCGTGCTCTTTTTGGACTTTATTACGGAGATATTTTGATGGTTCTCCTTAATGCAACCCGTCCGTATGAGAAGAAGAAAGGCTCGGCTGAGAGGCTGTGGAATAAGTGGGTTGAAATTCTTTCCAAGGATATGATTTCAGGAAAGAATTTGAACCTTTTATATATGCATCGGAATTTTGATCTGATGTGCAAGAGCTTTTCTAAAATAAGACGTAAAGGATTTGATAAGCAGAAGATTGCTCTGGTTGGGGAGCTGTATGTGAAGTATTGCCACCTGGGTAATTGGGATGTTATCAACTTTGCGGAGAAACAAGGTGCAGAGGTTCATGTGAATCCTCTGTCTTATTATGCAATGTATTACATGGATACGCATATGATACGAAAGCATAATCTTGAGGCAAAGGGTGCTAGAGTCCTGATGAAACTATTTGAGTTGATTCAGAGGGATATGAACCGTACGCTGCGGAAGTATGGATTCTTTTCTCTTCCTGATTACTGGACCTTTAAGAAAGAGGCTCACGGCTATGTTAATTATAACATTCGTAATGGAGATGGCTGGCTGATTGGTGCTGAGGCAGTTTCGTATATTAAACATGGGATAGATAAGGTTTTTGCTGCGCAGCCTTTCGGATGTATGGTAAACCATACGGCTGGACGAGGACTTTATCCTTCACTTACAAGAAAACTTGGCAAGGGGCAGATTGTCAGCTCCGATGTGGATGCCAGCGCCTCAAAGCTTAATTATTATAATAGGCTTTTGATGCTTATACATGGAAGGTTATAAGGAAAATTACTGATGAAGATAAAAATAAGTATCCTATCTGGAAGGAGACGTCAATATGAATTATAGAGTACTTGGAAAAACAGGATTAAAAGTAAGTGAAATAGGATTTGGCGGAGAGTGGTTGGAGCGTCATCAGGAAGAAGAATCTATTGAATTAATGAAATATGCCAGTGAAAAAGGTATCAATATTATTGACTGTTGGATGCCTGATCCTAAGTCAAGAGATATCATTGGAAAGGCAATGACTGGTAATAGAGATAAGTGGTATGTGCAGGGCCATTTTGGCTCCACATGGCAAAATGGCCAGTATGTTCGTACAAGAGATATGAAGTTTGTTAAACCTGCGTTTGAGGATCTTCTTACAAGACTTCAGACTGATTATATAGATATCGGAATGATTCATTTTGTGGATACCGTAGAAGACTGGGAATATCTTCAGAATTCAGATTTCATGCAGTATGTTATGGAGATGAAGGAAAAAGGAGTAATTCGTCATATTGGAATGAGTTCTCATGATCCCAAGACAGCTGCTTTAGCTGTAAAATCTGGCCTTATAGAAATGCTTCTGTTTAGTGTTAATCCTGCTTTTGATATGCTTCCTTCCGGTCAGGATTTGGGCGAATTATTGGAAGAAGGATACCGTTATGATAGTGAACTTGCAGGAATTAATATAGAGAGAGCTGATTTATATAAGCTTTGCGAAGAATATAATGTGGGAATCACTGTTATGAAAGGCTTTGCCGGAGGACGACTCTTTGATGAAAAGAGATCACCGTTTGGTGTAGCTCTTACTCCTATACAGTGTATTCATTATGCTTTAACGCGTCCGGGTGTATCATCTATTCTCTGCGGATATGATACAAAGGAGCAGGTTGATGAAGCAATATCCTATGAAAGCGCAACTGATGAAGAAAAAGATTATGCATCGGTACTTAGTGGTGCGCCATTACATTCCTATAGAGGTGAGTGTACATACTGTGGTCACTGTAAACCATGCGTTGCCAAGCTTGATATTGCTATGATCAATAAGTATTATGATTTGGCTACTATGCAGACAGAAGTGCCGGAATCAGTAAAATCACATTATATGCAACTTGGCAATACGGCTTCTGAATGTATAGGATGTAAGCAATGTGAACCCAGATGTCCATTTGGAGTTCCAATTGCTGACAGAATGAAAAAGGCTACTGAATTATTTGGAAAGTGATAAGTATATTATATGGGGTATTGGTATGAAAGTATTTATTGTATATTGCCATCCTTCAAAAGATAGTTTTACGAATGATGTATATAAATCTTTTGAACGAGGTTTAAGAGATGCAGGTCATGAGATTTTTATATCTGATTTATATGATATGAATTTTAAAACGGATATAAGTGAAGAAGAATATTTACGAGAAACCTATTACAGAGCTGATGGAATAAAATCAAAAGATGTCTTGATTGAACAGGAAAAAATACAGAACAGTGATGCGATTGTGTTTATATATCCTGTATTTTGGACAGAAGCACCCGCAAAGCTTGTGGGTTGGTTTGACCGGATTTGGACAACAGGATTTGCTTATAAACCAGATCCTACGATGAAGGTTCTTGAAAAAGCATTATTTATAGTTTGTGCAGGAAAATCAATGAAATCTCTCATTGAAACTGGGGAAAAGAGTGCTATGGAAACAGTAATGTTGGGAGATAGAATTCGTGATAGAGCAAAAGAGAAAGAAATGGTTATTTTTGATAGTGTAACGCATTGGAATGAAGAAGCACGTAGTGAGAGTATTCCTCGGCATCTTTCCAAGGCGTATGACATGGGTATAAATTTTTGATACACTCAAAACTTTCTGCTTACTCTATAATTTAATTAATATGTTTTATAGGATAATAATGCGTTGCTTTTTGAAAGAGTAAGTAAAGTTTATTCCAGTTAAACTGGCTAAGGGAGGCATAAAAAATGAGATTAAATGTAAATCCACTTGAAAGCGTAGGGGATGTTAAATTTGGAATGACACGAGAAGAGGTAAGATCTATTTTTGGGGATGCGGAGGAATTTAAGAAGGATCCGGATGATGACATAACAACAGATGATTTTGGATTTTGTCATGTTTTTTATGATGAAGATGATAGATGTGAAGCTGTAGAGATTTTTGATGCGGAAGTATTTATTGACGGGAAACAAGTTTATCCGATAGATATGGAAAAGGTGATCGAGTTGTTGCCTGATCTTGAAGAGGATGATATTGGACCGATATCATATGAGAGGTCTATTGGAATTTATGCACCGGATGATGAAATGGAGAGTATTTTATTTGGCAGAGATGGATATTATGACTGATTAAATGCGATAATAAAAACGGAAAATATATTCCAGGATAACTTTCTAAGTGGGAAGCAAATAACTATTGATTTACTACCTAAAAAATGATAATTTTTAGGTAGTAAATCAAACGCGAGGTAGAAATATGAGAAGGTATGATTATACATTTCTTATAAATCAAATCCCAGGAAATATAGTTGGATTGACAGATATCATTGCCGACCTAAAGTCTAAGGAAGAATTTCGTAAGTTGCAATACAGTGAGACGTTTGAAAGACTAAGGCAAAAGGCAATAATCGAGTCAGTAAAAGGAAGTAATGCTATTGAGGGAATTGTCACAACCGATGACAGAATCAGGGATATCATTAACGGATCGACTCCTGTTACTCATGATGAGCTGGAAATATCCGGATATAAAGATGCACTTAATACTATTCATATGAATCATGAAAATATGGACATCGAAGAAGATGTAATTCGAATGTTTCATCGGATGATAGAAGAGAGTGTAAATGCATCTACTGCCGGTGAGTATAAGAAGACGCCAAACTTTATCATGGAGTATGGACCGGATGGAAGCAGACGCGTAAGATTTAAACCGATTTCGCCTGCAAATGTATCTGAAAACATGGAGCAACTTATTTTAGCCTATTATGATGCAAGACAGAATTCGGAAATTTCGCCATTGCTTCTTATTCCGTGCTTTATATTAGATTTTCTATGCATTCATCCTTTTACAGATGGAAATGGAAGAGTGTCCAGATTGCTTACGGTTCTTCTTCTTTATCTTTCTGGATATGATATTGTTAGATATGTTTCATATGAAGGACAGGTAAATAAATATAAAGCAAGTTATTATGAATCACTGGAACAATCATCAAGCGGATGGCATGAAAATAAAAATGATTATGTACCTGTTATAATTAATTTCTTACAGATAATATACAGATGTTTTAAGGATTTGGATGAATCATTTACGGATATTTCTCTTAAAAAAGCAAAAAAATCCGAAAGAGTTGAGAGTATTCTGCTTGGAGCAATTGTTCCAATTTCGAAGCAGGATATTGCAGAGAAAGTTCCTGATATCAGTGTGAAGACTATTGAACTGGTTTTGAGTAAAATGCTTAAGGATAATAAGATTAAAAAGATAGGAACCTATAAAGATGCAAGATACATGAGAAATAATATGACATAAGCTTGAAGATTAAATGACCGATTTAATGAGGTAAGATATATGGT
>CAMVKW010000030.1:0-37295 GCA_947168155.1 uncultured Lachnospiraceae bacterium
CACGTCCTGAGAGTCCTCAACGGTTTCAATGGTGCGTCCCGTGATGTCCGCCAGAATCTGGCAGGTTACCTCTGAGAGGGCGCCGCCGCCTACGAATCTTATGGTTTTTGAGGTTTCCACCTTCTTGTCCTCACACTCAAGCATCCATCTTAAGTGGAAGCATATGCCTTCGAGGACCGATCTGAGCATCACTCTCTTTCCTGTCTCGAGGCGTATGTTGAAGAACATGCCGCCTGCCGCCGGATCCTCGAAAGGACAGCGGTTTCCGTGCAGCCACGGCGTGAATATCACTCCTTCACTGCCCGCAGGCACCTTGGCGATCTCCGACGACATGTAGTATTAATATATTGGTGTAAAGGGCAGCCTCTATCAAAGAAACTTTTTATAATTTCCTTTAATATCTCATTTTCCTTTTCTTGCTCTTGAGATTTTAAGATGTAGTTTTTGATAGTTTTAAAATCTTCATCGTATTCATCACTTCTTTCAACACCATATGCTTCAAATCTATATTCTGCCATTCTTTTTAATGCTTTTAATTCTTTAGTCATTTTCTTCTCATCTCCCTATCAATATAATTATATAACCATTCAGGTATATTTATGACTTCATAATAACGATCCATATTCTTCATTAAGCAATAGCATGGCGTAACTGTATCTGTTTTATGCCAGTCTAAATTAAATGTTCTTACAATATCAATAATAACTTTTTCAAGAGAATCAAGTCTATCTATTGTTATATCATGCTTAGTTTTTTGCATAATATCAAATGCAGTAGACAATTTGCCACTATTTTTTAAATTTTCATATTCAGTAAATGTAGCACTCATAGAAGCAAGCATTCTAAAAAATATAAATTCAGGATCTTTATTCATATCACCACCCAATTTTTTGCGAAGCGATTCAATATATAAATCGTTTGCTTCTATTGCAGGAGATAATTCTGCATCTATTTTAAGACGACCATATTCATCAATATCATCCTTATTTAAAGTTATATACTCACCAGTTTCTATTTGAATCTGATCACCAGGATGTAAATCAACCCAATAAATTTGATTATACTTATTTATTATTTTCATTATATTATTACCCCTTTAAATGAATCAAAATTTCATTTTTATCAATAGATTCTATTTTTTCTATTTGCATATTTTGGCAAGCGATATATTTTTTAAAATCCATTACCTCTTTGTAATCAAATCTACCATTGTCACTTGGCAAATAACAAATTATATTTGAATCTATTATTGATATAAAATCTTTTAATATCATTAATAAAATCCTCCTAACACTTTCTAAATATACTATCATCAGCAGGATTAAAATCCTCTTGCCAATCTCTTTTGAATACTTCAAAATTACCTGTATCTCTTGGCATTAAGTTATCAAAAACATATAATCTATTATGTTTAAGTTCTCTTACTCTCATGTTATTAGCGATACCGTAAAAAGAAATTAGATCCATTTTAGTTTTGATTGATACATTTATACCATCTATATAAGCTGAAACATCTTTTTCTTTAAGACATTCTAATAATTCATTAGCATTAGTATATACATACACATTTTTAATATTAGGATATCTAAGCTTATAATATCTTGCTATTTCTGATGGATTGGAATATAAAAATGGTTCTCCACCTGTTATGCATAAAGTTTCACACTCTTTTAATTCTTCATCTGTAACATATGGAATATCATTCAAATCATATTGCTTATTGCAACAATGTTTACAATTTCTATCACACAATGTAGTAACCAATAATTGTATTACTTTTTTAGTATGTTCATTATACTCATTTAAATTACTCATTTTTTAATAACCTCACAATTAGCTTTTTGAATAAATACTGAATCAATTTGCTCATTACTGCAAATATAAAAAGAACCTTTTTCTTCAATTACTTCCATAACAGTTCCTTTATCTAAATATAAATTAATAAATGGAACCATCACTTGAACTTTTAACTTTACTTTCATAAATCCTCCTAATATTTTTAATGAACTGTTATACCCTGTTTTCTAGGAATATAAAAGTCATCCTTAATTTCATTTTTGATTCTTAATTCATCCATATGGTCTAATAAATATTGTACGTCATCTGTATTTCTTATGCCTACCATTATACTTGGTGGTGTTGGTAATTCAACTTCATAAGGTCTCCAAATATGCAAACAATATTTATGATTATTTACATAATCTTCTTTTTTAGGATGATATTCAACGCACGCTTCATCATCTCTCCAAAATTGATCTTTGATAAAGCACATTTGTTCCCATGATGGGCATTTATTAGGCATTGATACAGATAAATGTTCCCATCCATGTGTTTTAGTAAATTTAAAATTTAATCGTTTATTAGTTATTGGTTCTACTGTGAATCCACCTAGTACGCATTCTCCATATTCATTTCTACTAAATTCAATAAAACTTAACCTCTTGTTTTCAAATATTTCTTTAAAATCTTTCATGTTTCCTCCTGTTTTTTAAAAATATAAGGATGCTTGTTTGCATCCCTAATTTGTGTTCAATTCTACCACTTCGGCATTAATAACCACACGGTCTTCTTTTTTATCTTTATTAACTTTTTCATCAATACTGTCTAGCACCTTTGTTACAATCCATGCGGTAAGAGTTACCATAACTCCATCCACTAGGATTGTCGCAATGCTAGGCTTTGCTATAAATTTTAATATCTTTTTAACCATTGTTTATATACCTCCAATTACATATATGTTCTTGATGCGAAGAAAATAAAAGGCCTAATAATTAGACCCTTTTAATACCTAACATGCTTCTAATTAGCATTATTGGCCAAAATATCATCACAAATAATATTATACCATATACTTTAATTAGATGCTTTATTAAATATATAAATCCTACTATTATGCCTCTTAATCCATCAATAAATCCATAAGTTAAATTTTCTTTCATTATCGTTCATCTCCTTCATATTAGTAGATGTTCATAATGCGAAAATATAAAGCCAGTGCAATTAAGCACCAGCCTCATTCTTTTTCATATTTTTTATCATTTCTTTTAATTCTTTAATTTCCTCTTTTAAATTCTTAATGTCTTTCTTATAACCTTTACCAGTTAATTTACATTCAATATCATTACATATAGTGAACATTTTACTAATTCCAAATACACCATACATTAATAATAATGCTGCTATAACTTTCTTTATTGTTAAATATTCTAATAACATCATACAATTCACTCCTTTCGTTTTCTCCATATAATGAATTGTTCATAATGCGATTAAAAAGTTTTTGCCAAAATATCATCCGGGCAAATTTTTGGAAAAAGAAGGGTCATTGTTTAAATGACTCCTTCATATTGTTTAAGAAATTTTTCAGCTTCTTCAGGGCCAAATTTCTCGATTATTTCAGTTTTAACAGCTTCAACTCTTTCATCAAGAACTACTCCCATTTCATCATAAAGCTTCTCTACTAATACTAATAGAGTTGGGCTTACTCTGATTTCAGTAGCCTTTTTCAAAATATCAGCTGCCTCCTTTAAATAATCATAATGTAATTTTAAATCGTCTGTTTTAGCCATTTTCTTATTTCTCCTTTCTATTACATCATCTGTTCTTGCTGCGAAATATAAAAAGAAAAAGTCCTTGCATAATTAAAAAGTGCAATTTGCTTTTTCCTTTGTGTCCATATAGGAAGTTGTTCTTAATGCGAAAAAGAAGAGTCTATGTGACTCTTACTTTTTAAAACCTATTAAGGCTTTTTTTCTAGATATATAACCTAATATATCATCTAATTCTTCTTCATTAAGCCATCCAATGACTTGATCATCTTTGAATCTATTTTTATCATATCTTAATATATAATCCTTTAATGTAGCATCAAATCTATTAAACTCTATCAATGCTACTTCTATTAGTCCGTCTTTTCCTCCATAACTATACTCATTACTAATAATACTAGCACCGTATCCATTCTTAAATGCCACTACAATATGAGGACCATTATTTAATTTACGATAATCAATATAAATAATCTTGTCCCTTGAATAACTTTTAAATAATAAATTAATTTCTTTCATATATATCACCTCATATACGGGTATGTTCTATTTGCGATGAAAAAAGAAAAGAAGATGTTAATCTTCCTTTATAGATTCGTAGAACTCCTCCTCCGTCGCATATTCGACGCCAGTTTTAGTATCTAACCATCCATAATCAGTCTTAACTAATCTTTCTTTTTCTTCAATTTGTTTTTCCTTTAATTCAGGAAACATCATTAAAATATGTTCCTTCGAATTGGCATGTCTATTAATTTTAAGTCTTTCATTTCCTTTCTCATCACTAATAATATACCAATCCTTAGTTTCTTCTAAATAATATTCCATTCTATCACCTCAATATATCAACTGTTCTATTTGCGAAAAAATAAGAGCCAATGATTATTTGGCTTCTTCATTCTTTTTATTCTTACGATATTCAATTTTATCTTTAATTTTACCACCTATAAATTTTCCTAAATGCCAACTTCCATAACATCCGCCAACCATACCAATTCCTATAACGATACCCCATACAAATCCTTTATTTGCACATATAGTACCAAAATTATCAAGGAATTTTCTTGTAGCCTCATCAAATGCTGGTGCTCCATTAGGAGTTTTATAAATTCCTTTTACTTTTAAAAATTTTATCATTTTTATTTCTCCTTTCATATTATAGCATGTTTTATTTGCGAAAAAAGAAGAGAACCTGTAATTAGTTCTCTAATTTTTCAATCATCTTTTTTAAATCATTCATTCTGATTTCACATTTATTCATTTTTGTTTCATACTGTTTTTCGCCTTTCAAATTGTATAAGGCCATATATTTATCACGATTTTCTTCCTCTCGTTTTAAAATATCTTTTAGCCAATTTAATTCAATTTCTTTTGCTGTTTTCATTTTATATACCTCTCTTTCATATTATGAAGTGTTCTTAATGCGAAAAAATAAAAGAGCGAATTAAACGCTCTCCAATATAGTTCTCATACCATATAAGTTTTGCAAGATAGTCTCATAATGAGAATTATCAGCTATACCATATTTCATTAACTCCAATATTATTACTACTTGGTAGTCAATTAATTTTATAGTTTTACCGACTTTTCCTTTATCAACAAAATTCTCTTGTGCCATACTTATAAGTTTTCCTTCTATTTGTTGTTGTGTTTCACGCATCTCTTTTATTAATTCAAATAATCTTATATCAAACATAATATTCACCTCATTATACTATTTGTCTATGGTGCGAAGAAAAAATAAAAAGCCAATGTAATCGACGCTAAATCAATTATATTAAGCTTTTTATATAAACGATTACTTCATTGCTAGATAGTAACAAAGAGCTTTTCCTTCTTTAGCATCTTTATCCATCAAAAACTTTTTAGCTAATTTGACATATGAACTAAGGTCATTTGGAACTGCACCGAAATAATCACTGTACATCATATTCATTACGTAGTTCCAATCATACTCATTGAAGTGGTCAAAAGTGATACCATTTTGCTTTGCAACAGATGTAGTATCACTTACCTTCCAATGTGCTCCTGTAGTTCCGTCTTCATTAAGCATTCTGCTTGTAGCAATATCAAGCAACCAATCACAAAAATGATTTCCGTATAAATCCTTATAAAGATAAGTTTCCAAATCTTCATATGTTTTTGGATTAGTTTCTTTTAACATTGATAAAGCATCAAGAGCAAATTTTCTTATTTTCTCGTTAGATGCTGCTTCTATTAACTTATGATGCATATGTATCTCCTATCCTTCAATAGTAACTGATACATTTGTAGTAGTAATATCAATAGTACTCTTATTAACTAATGTTAATAATGGCTTACCTTCATTGCAAGTAACTCTGAAAACACCTTGTAAAGTTAAGGTTCTTACTTCAGTATCTGGAGTTGTGATAGTTTCAGTAGCAGTAATACCTGGAATATCAACACCATTCTTCTGTAAAGATAATACAATATTACCTGCAGCAGCGGCAGTAGCTGTTACAGTAATTGTGACCAAGAAATATCCAGGTCTGTATACAATAATAGAGTTACCAGTTGAAATCATTCCACTACAAGATTGAGCATAATTAATAAATAATGGAATAGCATTATTAGAAGAAACGTCAGTTTCATTGACATTAATAGCTGAAAGTAATTTCATAATATAATCAACCTCCTTATAAGTTGAACCAAGAGGACCTTGTACTAGCCATGGTAGGTCCCCTCAATTCATAAAATTGCCAAAATTAGGCGATTTGATTAGTTACCAAATCCACAATTACAATTGCAGAATGGGTTTGCGCCAGCATTATATGCTGTTGAGTTTGGATATCTTACAACGCCTGCTACGGCATCTTTTAACTCTAATTGGTTAATTCTAGCTTGCATTCTTTCAAACTTGTCACTAGTGAATAAATCACGAGTCTTTTGACCGTCTAATAAGATTGCTTCTTTAATAGCAGCAGTGTTCATAGCGGCATTATAATTTACACCATCAATTGCTCTTAATTGAGCGCAGCAACATTCATTTTGCTTAGCTAATAAATTAGCTTGGCCTACAGCTAAACCACTAAGGTCTCTCTGTAACTCAGTATACTTATCATTTAAAGCATTAACTGTGTCGTGGAATGTCTGATTAGTAGCAGCTACAGTTTGAGCTGTACCAGATGTAATGGCAGTTATAATGTCTCTATTTTGGTTTTGTAAATCATTGAAATTGAATCCATTGTTTACATCCTCAGCAGTTGCAGCTCTATAACCTAAGTTATTATTTCCTCCAAAGAAACCATTGCCACCCCACATTAATGCAAGAATAGCAAATAACCATAAGCCGTTACCACCGAAGAAACCATCATTGTTTCCACCAATATTGTATGTAGGAGTAATTCCGTCCATGCTACGTTAGCCTCCTTTCATGTATTTTATTTATAATAATCATCTTGTTCAAATATTTGTTTTTAAAATTTAAAGCGCTACAAATATCAAGATGTTATTACCTCTGTAAATTTTGTATAAACTGTTGTGGGTCTATACCTCTTTGTTGACACATACTTCTAAATATTTGTTCTGGAGAATATCCATTTCTCATAAGATTTAGAATAGGTGCCATATTAGGATTATTCTTTGCAATATTTTCGAATGCTTGCATAGGATTTTTAGAACTTGACAATATTCTATAAATATCATTAATATTATAAGACGTATTAGGTGTTGTATTAGCGCCTGTATAAAATGGATTAGGCATTATTAGGTTCCTTTACAGGTCTATTATTAGACTTTTGTGGACTTACTAACTTAAATAATTCATCAAGTCTTCTATTAATGTTATCTATATCAGATTTAGAAGCAAAATCTAATTTAGGAGCTTGAGGTTGTAAGAATTCTCTTGCAGTTGCCTCATCAACTTCTTCCATTTTGAAATATCTTGTAACTGGTTTTCCATATGCATCAGTAGTTTTTTGATAACACATATTTCCTTCATCATCCATTAGTAATATATTTTGATTTAACATTACTGGATAAGCTTTTGCCTCATCTACACCACTTACGAATGTATATTGTTTAATTGGATGTTGTTTACCTGTATATCCATTTTGTTGTGGCATTTGGTTAGGATTCCAATTTACATTTCCATTATATGGATTCATTGCTTTCTCGCCTCCAATTTAGATATCCTTCCTTCGAAGTTTTTTGTATCTTTATTAAAATCATCAATTTCTTTTCCATGTTTTTCGATTCGTTGCTCTATCTTGCCAATTCTAGAATCTGGACCTCCGCTTAGATTTTGTATAAGCAATTCTAATGTCGTAATTTTAGAATTGAGTTTTAATAAAGGCTTAATAATTATAGCTGTAATTATCGATGCCCCTGTTAATAGAGAAAGTATTGCAGTGATAAGATAACCCATAAATTCTTTATCAGTCATTGAATCACCTGCTATCTTATTTTATTTTAGAATATAAATCCTTTTGATCATAATGAGTATGATACTTGTAAGGATTAAATAAACCAAATAGTTTGAATCGGCCTTTGACATTAACTCTTCTGAATTTAATGAAGCCAAATATCAATCTAAATGGTAAATATGTAACAATATCACTTCTATCTGCGAAGTTATAAACTTCCTTGCAACATTCTCTCAAGTATCTTCTAATTTTTCTTCTATTAAATATATTAGTTTTAAATGGGTTTACAGAACCATAAGTATACAAGTAAGACTTAATTCCATAATTGAAATATAAATCTTGAGCACAAAGCATAGCTTGTCCACTACCCAAAGACCAACCTATAATTTCTACTTCCGCAGTAGGATGTGCTTTATGTAAATCTGTAAATCTTTCTCGAATAATATCTTTTATAGCTTTATACATTGCAGCCCAACCATTATGTACTTTTAACACGATAGGTTTACCTTCATAGTCAAAAGCATTGTAATATCTTTGAGTGAACATTAAATTAACAAACCAATCCTTCTTTCCATCAGTTTCTTGGAAGTTAATTTGTATTACATCTCGGTCAGGCTCGTAATGTATTTCATAATTAGCATGACATACCTTATTTTTGTAAGTATAAGGAACATCAATGTACTTGATTTCAAATCTTGCTTTTCCTGTTTTATTATAATCTGCAGAAGTATCTATAAAATATTGTTCATATGAAAGTTTTGAATATCTTTTTTCCATATGTACTTCCTTTGTATTAATATATCCAATTAACAAAAGGTTCTAGAATAATCATATCCGCTCCAGTAAGTTCACTCATGTATTGAATCGAATCAACTGGAATATCTATTGCGACAATAGAATCTGCATCAGAATTCTTAAGTTCTGCAATTTCTTTTACAAAATTGTTTCTGTTTTCAGCAGAGTCAAATTGATACTGACCATCCACAACTACTGGTTTGTCATTATCTTTTTTGACATACTTTTGGATAATCTTATTCTGTTCTTGTTGAACCATCTCAAGAACACTATTAATTTCCTTTGTTAATTTGTATATTTTTGATACTATTTTAAAATCATTAAACTTAATTTTATTCAATTTAGCTATTGATTCTTTAGCATCTAAAATATTTACTATTTTCATTTTTGTTTCTCCTTTTTTAATAACCTATAACTAATATTGAAACTTCAATACCCGCAGTCCAGTCATTATAAACATAAATTGTTGTATTATTTGAATCCCAAGCAACTTGAGGTTCATATGAACGATCACCATAATTATTTCTTTGGTTTACTCTATAATGAGGAATATATTGCACATATAATACAGTAGATATTTTACTATTAAAATCAGAATATAAATTAAATGAATTCCAACCTTTACTACCAAGTGTAGTTACTTTAGTAACACATGTGGGTACAATCATATCAACAGTATCATTACGATCTCTTATACATAATATATCAAAACTACCTGTACTTCCTTCAACTCTTGAACCATTTATTAAGTGAAAGTTTGAAATTTCTGAAAGACCATTTCCAGTTATGCTACTATAACTTGTTAAATTTATATTACCATTATTAATATTTATTTGACTAAATGTTGCATTATCAGCATATAAATAATTCCATTCATTGCCAACATTACCCAAATATGATGTTCTATTACTAGATGGAACAACAGCATCACAATCTAATAATAATGTTAAATTATTCATTCCAACATTTGTAATAACATATGCCTGCGTTGGAGCATAAGTTGTATGTAAAGCTTGTATACCTGTTACTGAACCACCTTCGACAGTGGTTATTAATACATCTGTATAACCTTTTGAAGCATCTAGGTATACATTACTGTTTATACCAATAGGTACTGTATATTCATGGCCACTTTGAACATAGCTTATTTGAATAACTCCAAAGAATATCTGTGTTTTGCCGGTATCATTAGAGTCATGATTCTCTAATGAAAATCTTAGTATAATATCAGTGTAAGTTTTATTATCTATAGTTTTTTCTTGTTTTTGATATGCATAGGTTATATTACGTAAATTTGCAACTGGAGTATATACAGTTGAATTACTAATTTTTATGCCATTTAAATCAATAGGACAATCTAACGAAAAACTAGAATCTATTGGATTATTTGGATCAGAATAATCTTTAGATATACTTACATTACATGCTGATAAATCTGAAGTATTAAGAGTTTCAGTACTGATACCTGTTATACCAACCATATTACCTGAATCGGCAAATATTTGACCTGTTAATGTAACATTATTGGCAGTAACATTACCTTCTGAATCTACTTCAAAGTATGTATTTGGAATATCTACTTGAATATATTTATTTTGAGAATTACTCCAAGTGAAATATGCATCTTTATTAGTCGTTATAGTCATTCTCATAATACGTGGACTACTATTATCTTTATATAATCTAAAATAATTAGAATCTGACGTTAATGTAGGTGATGTCCAATCAGTAGACATTAAATCCCAACGATAAATACCACTATAAAAGTATATATAAGAAATACTTGTGATCATACCATAAACGTTTAGAATAGAGCCAGATTTTATAAGATCCATATATAAATTTTCAACATATTCACCAGTATTACTATCATATCGTCTTGTAAACATAGTAGTATTAGTAGCTGTATCGTGATAGTTACCTTGTACACCTTCACTATCTTCTATAAAATTGCTATTAGCAAATGCATCTGCTAAATATGTTCTATAGTTACCATTTGAACCAAAATATATTTTTATTACATAGTTAGTTATTTTATAATAAACTCCTTCTTGTGGTACTATTGTATCACCATTAGAATTTCTTAACCAAGTACTACTATATGGTGTAATACTTCCAACACCCAGACTATCAACATTTACTGCGTTTACAATCTTAGGTCTTAATGAAATTGAACCACCTACAAGTTCTAATGAAGTGGCAATTGCAGTACCGTCATCATTAATTTCAAATTTAGAAACTCCACTATCATCTTGTAATAGAACAGATGAGGCTGAAATAGTACCACCAATTATCTTATCAGCACTTAAACTTTCAATACTAGCTTCATTAACTTGTAATACACCTACAAGCATATCAACATATTTATAACCATTCCAATTATAATAGTAATCTTTTAATGATTCTGTTACTTTATACTTATGCCCAGTTTGAGGTGTTAACGGAGTTGTACTACCTTCCGTATCAGTTAACCATCCTGCAGAATATTCATCTGCATTTGGTATAATATATGCTTGTGTATACTCATCGGGTACACCAACGATTATACAACCACCAATATCTCCTTCAATAGCAGTAATTTTACCACGAATATCAGCAGAATTAGCAGTTAAATTACCTTCTTCATCTACTTCAAAGCAGACTTCTGGTAAAATATAATATTCTTCATATTTACTATTTGTAGTATTCCATTTAAAATAACTTTGGGTCCACACATTGTAAATATCATAAACTTTGTAAATCTTAGTAGCATCTGGAGTAATAGTTGTATCTCCATTAAAACTTGTTTTTAACCATTGAGAACCATATTTTGTACTAGGGTCTTCATCAATATCTTTTACAATATAACCGTTAATCTTATCTTGAATATTACTATCAGTTACTATTGAAATACTACCAGATTTAATATTGATTTCGCCATTGACAACTATATTATCTCCAACTATTAACTGATTACGAACTTCAGCATCTTCAGCTACTAATAATTGAGCTATTAAAGTATCAATAGAAGCTTCCGCAGCTTGAATGATACCAGATGCAAGAATATTATCAGTTTTTAATGCTGTGATTTGAGCATTCGTGAATTCTACATTTGTAGCCTGAATATATTCTGCAGTAATTGTCTTAGCGATTAATTCTCCAACCTTAGCTTCATCTGTATAGTTAGCATCATTATTAAGAGATGAAATATCATCACCAATAGATAATGCATTATCAGAGAAATTAGATTTCTTTGTTCCTAAACCAATATCAGTATACTTTTCTGTAATAACATCATACTTAGTTGAAATAACTTGTAATGATGAATCTACACCAATCTTACCAAAATATACTTTTACAGTATCGCCTAACTTACATATAGCTTCATTAATAGATGGGTCATTAATTCTTAAGAAAGAGGCTTCAACAGTTTCTACTATTGTACCTATCTTATTATTAGTAATATACTCATTAGCCTTATCTGATAGCTCTTGTTCAGTAGGTTTATCGTTAAAAGATTGAGTTAAATCCAAAGGTAATATCCTTTTAGGTTGTACACTCTCACGACCTGCAATGGCAATAGTCTTATTTGTAAGAGTTACCATTTCAGTAGTTTCGGTAGTAGTATTTGAAGGATTAGGAATATTAGGTGGATAGTCAGTACCATTTACTTCAACATATTGAGTAATAGTGCTACCATCCTGTTGTACAACATCATCCCAAATATAAATCTTTTGATAATATTGACCTTCAGTTGCAATCTGAACAGGTGTTTGCTTTATAATAGGAGTGAAAGGTGAACCATCTTCTTTTAAGCTTAACCATTGAGCTGTAAAAGGTACAATTGGCTCTTCACCTTCGCCTGCTGTACGAATATAAAGTTGCTGATATACTTTATCAACACTTGTATTTGTTTCAGTAACAATTCTATAAAAATAAGGATAAATATCAGTATAGAGTTTATCACTTTTAGTTTCTTGTTTAATATCAGTTAGGTTTTTACCATAACGTACACTGAAACCTCTATCTTCACCACGATTTTTTAATAGATTTATAGTATAGTT
Source organism: uncultured Lachnospiraceae bacterium (assembly GCA_947168155.1). Lineage (GTDB taxonomy): Bacteria > Bacillota > Clostridia > Lachnospirales > Lachnospiraceae > Eubacterium_Q. The sequence continues at coordinate 12,769 of CAMVKW010000030.1, forward strand.
ATCAAACTTATACTCTCCACCAAAAATATCTAGTAAAGAACCTTCAGTACCTGCTAAAATTGAACGAACTGAAGCTGGTACTTGAATATTAAATTTACTTTCAGTATTAGTAATATCAGTAGAAAATGTAAATGGAAAACTAGCTGAATTAAGAATTTTTGCATTAATTTTAGTAAATGCATCCTGAATACCAGTAGCTTCTGCTTCTAATGGTTCTACAATATATCCACTTAAATCATAAGATAAGTGAACAGCATTTATAGTAACTTTGCCATCAAAAGGTTTAGAAATGGTATCAATTCTAAAAGCTTGTGGAGGGTCATACTTGTTAGGTTTTACATATAGAATCTTTCGTAATGAAATATCTTTGTAATATGCTCCATTAACAGGATAGACCATCTCCAATTCAAAGCTTCCATTTAATTCCTCGATTACTATACATGAAAGAGCATCTCTTAATACACCTATTCCAAGTGTACCAAAAGACGTTGTATTTTCATCGTATAATATAATCATACTATAATGTCCACCACCTTGGTTTTATAGTAGCATTAGAAGCATTTAATATGCTTACTGATGTGTCTGTTTTCTTTCCTAAAGTAGGAAAATCATTAGAATCTAAACGCAAATATTTATTAAGATTAGCAGTTGCAGAATAACATTCCATATTTTCGCAATCAACTATAACGTGAGTATTAGCTGTTAAAGGTAATAATGTTATAGTATTTATTCCAACAAATATTGTTACTGTAGTATTTGCAGCTACATCAAATTCAAATATTGGTCTAGAATCGTAGTTTGTAGGATTTCTCAAAGTTTTAGCTGTTGACGAAATATCAACAGGTGTATCTCCTACTTTTAACCATTTTTGAGGTTTACATTCAAATTGTACTTCGATAGTAGTAGCTACATCATAATAATTTGAAAGTTCACCACTATTCTTAAATATTGCCATTCTATAATAGTCTGGTTCATAAGAATCTTCTAATTTAGCATAGCCTTCAGAAGAGTGAAGCCATTCTGCTATTTTATTTGCAGAATTAACAAACTTTTCACCACTTCTGAATACTTTTGCTAAATAGTATGTTACTGTTACATTTCTATAACAGTTATTATTCAATAAAATATCACCATTTCTTCCTGAAACGTGTTCTACTGAAATATCTTTTTCAGGGAAGTTATAAGTAGGAATAAATTGAACTATAAGGTCTAAATCTTTTGTAGAAACACCATTGTAATTAACTATGCCCATTGCTTATTCCTCCTATCAATAAAGTCTTGAAGTTTCTTATTAACTTCGTTAGCAACTTCTTCAGGGTCTGCTCCACTAATATTAAATACAATATTGTATTCAGCACCACCAGTTACAGTACCGTTATTAGAAGTTGAATTTACACCATTAGGTGTGCTTGCATTAGTAGTCTTTACCATATCATTTGAAGTCTGTTCTGCTAATTTTACTGAACCAGAAACAGAATATCCATTTAATGTAGATAACATACCTGCAATGTTGCTTACACCATTAATTATTTCATCATAATTAATAACAGGTGTAATTGTAAGTGCATCTTCAGGAATTTCATTTTGAATAATTGTAAGAATATGTTGAACTACTTCTTGGAATTCGTCTTTTGATAGTTCCATAATATTTATAGAATCAGTAACCATTTGATTAACAGTATCATAAATAATACCACTATTATTGATTAATGCTTCAGCTAATGCAATATTAATTTGACGACCATATTTTTCATAAATATCATCATCAGACCATACATCAGCTGCACTATCATAAATATCTTCCATAGAATCATAGACACCATTTTCACCGTCTTCAAGACCTTGTTCATAACCTTCTACAGTATTTTGACCATACTGATAGAATAATCTTGATGGTGAATGGATGCCAAATAAATCACAGAACCAATCTTTTATACCATTCCATAAATTCTTCCAGAAGTTAACAAATCCATTCCAAACGGACTTGATACCATTCCAGATACCTTGAACAATATTCTTGCCCCATTCTCCGAATTTCTTAATCCAATCTTTGACAGCATTCCACATGTTCTTAACAAGTTCACCCATAGCTTTTACAGCTTTGCCAATACCTGCACCGATACCCTTAACAATACCTAATATAATATTGCTAGAGCCCTCTTCTGCTTTCTTTGATGGTGAATGAATACCAAAGAAGTTTAAGAATGCATTCCATAAGTGCTTACAGAAGCTTATCATTGTATCTCTAACTTTTGTTGCATTATCTTCAATAGCTTGACCGATACCTTCGATTAAACCTAATACTAAATCAAATGCAGCATTAATTAGTCTAGGAACTAAGTCAATTAATGTTTGAACAGCTCCTTCTACAACAGTAATAACTAGATTACCAATTCGCTTCATAAACTCTGGAACATTTTCAGTAATCTTATCAATTAATGCAAATAATATCTCTATAACATCTTGAATAATTCTACCAGCTGCATTCTTTAATGCATCTAATAATGCTATTAGAATTTCCATCAAGCTCTTAGCAATGGATGGCATATTCTTTGCTAATTTCTCTAATAATAGAGTTATAATATTAACAACTGTTTCAATTATAGCAGGTCCTCTATTAGCTATTAATGAAATAATATTACCTATTAGTCCATCAACTAATTCAAATATCTTTGTCAATGTATTAGATAGACTTTCAATAAGTGCGGATACAATAGCTGTCATAGCTTCTGTTAATTTTGGTCCTAATGCTATTAGTGAATCAACTAAACCAGTAACTAATTCTGCAATAGCTAATCCTGCTAATGAACCTAAACCAACTAATATTGAAAGTGCCGATGCAAACATCAATGCTGCTGTAGCAACCATAGTTAATGCTGCTCCGAATGCTAGTAATACTATTACACTTGGTCCTAATAGCTTTGAAAGTACTATCATTACACCTAATGTTGCAACAAATACACCAAAGCCTTTTAATAATGTTGTCCAATTCATATTGCCAAATATAGCAATTGAACTAGTCAACAATAACATAGATGCTGCTATAACTGCTAGTGAAGCACCCAATATTGCAAGGTTACCAGATGAGCCAGCAGAAGTTAATTTACTTAATAATATAACAACTCCTACGAATGCTGCAATAGCACCTACACCCTTCCATAAGTCACCTGCTGACATGCTTCCTAATATTGAAATAGCTAATGCAAATTCCATCATTGCAGCACCTAATAATATCATACCAGCTGCAAATACATTTAGTTTCAATGCACTAAATATACCGACTAACTTGACAATCATTGCCATAGCAAGTATAAAGAACTGAATAGTTTCTCTACCTCTTGTAAGAGCATCTTCATTCATTGTACCTAATATCAATATTACTGCTGCAAATATAGCCATAGCTTTACCTAGAGCAATCATACCCGTTGCAAATACTATTAACTTTAATGAGCTAAATATACCTACTAACTTGGCTACTAAAGCCATTACTACAATAAATGCAGTTATTGCTCCAACACCGTTCCATACCTTTGCTGCTGGTAAGGCTGCTAATATTGTGACGGATGCAGTTAACTCTGCAATCGCTACACCCAATAGCATTAATGATACAGAGAATGCTGCTAATGTAGCTGCATCACCTATTTTGACGATTTTACCTATACCTACAAATATAGCTAATAAAGCTGTTATAACACCTACTGCATTCCATATCTTTCCTGCATGTAGAGTTGAAAGTATAGCTAATGTACCAGATAATATCAATAAACCAACTGACAACATTGACAAACTAGTTGCAAATGCTGTTAATGCTACTGCATTTCTAGCCTTAGTTATTCTTCCTATAACAGTTAACATGGCCATAATTACACCAAGTGCAACTAGACCTTGCATCATTTCATTTTTACCCATTTTGCCTAAAACTTTAATAGGCTTTACAAGTAATCTTATTGCTATTGCAAACATTATTAATGACATAGCACCTCTGGCCATTATACGTCGCTGGTGGTTAAGTATTGCAGAAACAGTAACCATCATCATTGTTAATGTCATTATTGCTACTAATGAGTTAGAAATTTGGTCAAAACTCATAGTACCTAATAATTTCATAGTTAATGCTAATACACCAATTGCTGCTGCAAATGTTAACATCATAGTTGCAGCTGATTTCATAACCATAGTTTGCTTAAATGCTGCTCCTAAACCTAGTATACCACTCTTGAATCCTGTGAAATCAGTAGCAAATAATTTAGTAAATGTTTTCATTACCATGACCATCATAGTCATTAATGTAGTTAATACAACTATTCCTTTTGCTAATTTATCTGGATCCATAGATGCTAATAATACTAATGAAGCAACTATTAATAATACTGCTATAGCAAATGTCTTCATAGCTTCTGAATATTGCATCATAGCCTTTGAATCAATTACAGTATAGATACCTTCAAATATCATGCTAAATGAACTGATAAATGTCTTTAAGGCATACATCATTTGATACAAATAGTCTATTGCTACAACCCAGAAACCAATCGACAATATCTTTTTAATTGTTTCTATTGGACTACCTTCACCAAATGTATTCTTTAATACATTGGCAACCCAAGTAAGTCCTTGACCTATTAACTCGAAGGCAGCTCCAATAACAGGCATAACTGCCTTTATTACTTGCCATAATCCTTCGAATAGGTTCTTTAATCCCATAAATAGAGACTGAAGTGGAGTTAATTTTGGTTCAACTGAATCAGAGAATTCATCAATTCCACCAGTGTCTATCTTTCTAAATCCTGATAAAGCATTAGCAATAGCCTTTACAGCACCAGAAATAGTTTCGCCTAAATATCTAAATATTTCACCGATACTACTACCAGTAACCTTTTGAACAAAGCCTGCGAATGCTTTTGGTAATTGGATTACTATTTCTAATAATCTATATAATATGTTTCCTAAGCCCTTAAATATAGGTAACATAGGAGCAAATATAGCTGGAATCTTCCTAACTGAGTTGATAACTTTATCAACTGCGTTCTGGAATCTATTATTTGTTTGCAACCAATTAACAAACAATACAATAACATCAGCAATATTAGCTAATAATCTTACTAATATGTTAGCTAATTTGCCTAAGACACCTGATGCTACACTAGACAATTTAACTACTAGAGGGAATACTATTTGGCTTAAAACCTTAAATACAGCTTTTCCAACTTCTAATAATAAATTTAATGCAGCAACTAAACCATCAATAATTCTCTTGCCTGTACCGGCAGTCTTATTACCTTCCTTAAATGAATCAACAAATTTTGCAAAAATATCACTGATAGTTTGCATAATATGTAATTCTTTTATTGCTGATACAAATTCTGTTGTGTATTTAGCAATAGTTGAACCTATTCTTGCAAAAATATCAGTAGTTTCCACAAAATTAGCGAATTTATCTCCAACATCGCCTAATACACTTAATATACTTGAAGAGCCTTCAGATACCAAACCAAATAATGGTTTAATACCTGTCCACAAAGCTCCTACTGATTTAGTAATAACCTTTAATATAGAGAATACGCCACGTAATGCATTTTGTAAATCACCAGAAATACTTTCAACAAAGTTTTTAATTTTAGCAGTAGATTCTTGTAGTCTTTCTGTGATTGACTTTAAATTTTCAGCGGCCTCTTTCACGTATTGGTCGTTATCATCTAATGTTTTACCAAAACCAAATACTGAACGCCATGCTTCCTTGATGATATCTGTAACACCTTTTATTGCATAGAATAGATTCCAGAAGGCACCAGTTTCTTTGTCAAAAATATCAGCTCGTCCACCAAGTTCTTTCCAAGCTTGTAATATGTTATTTCTTACTTCTCCACCAGCTGCAAAGACATCCCATAGTTCATCTGCTAAATCTGTCCAAAGCTTTTTAGCTTCGTCATAGTCACCAAATACCTTATCAAAAGTTGATAACCATCCAGATGATACAGCATCCTTAGTTGCATTAATAACATCCTCGAATGTTCTTGCTTCCTGGGCTGCCTTAAATGCCTTTAAACCAAACTTTTCAAGTTCAGTTCCGCCTGCTTCCAATTCTTGTTCATAAGCTTCAATTGCTTCAGCTGCAGTTTTGAAGTTTTTAGTTTCATCATTTACATCGTCATACAATTTATCAACTGCTGAAGAATATGTGGACAATGTTTTCATTAATACATCAGAAGTAAACCAACCTGATGATAGTTGAGTTGCAAATTGACTTACATTAAATTCTTTGCCTGCTTCTGCTGCTTTTTCAGTAGTTACATAAACACCTTCAATACGTTCTGTTAAATATCCTAATTCAACAGCCGTCTTTAAAGCATTCTCTCTGAATTCCTTGGTATCCATATTAGCATTTTGAATAGATTTGTAATCCATTAGTTTTACAGTACCTTGACCCATTGCTTGAGATAACTGATACATTGCACGTGATGCAGTAGCTGCATTCTGACCAGATAAGGCTGCCCAGTTTGCAATACCCATCATTGCTTGTACAGAATCTTCAAGTGATTGACCTGTTGCTGTAAATTTACTAATATTAGAAACCATATCAGTATAAGAATATGAAGTCTGGTCAGTAAACCACATTAGTTTCTCTAATGCGGCATTAACGGTATTAATATCGTTTCCATCTTGGGACAATAATGTACCTACAGATTTAACGTTTTCACCATACTTTGCCCAACCAGAAGAAATGTTATCAACTGATAAGGACTCAACCATCTTAACACCCATATTGGTGATACGATTAGTTAAATTTGAAATAACCGAAATCGCAACTATTTCCCAAGCGGTAAATCCTTCTTTTACTTGTTCCAATCCATAAGTAATTGGAGTCATGTCAATACTTGACATATTACGGTCTAGCTCTTTAGCAACACTATCAAAGTCAAGTGTTTTCTTGAAATCATCAAGAGAGTTCATTGTTTGTCTAACATTCTTCTCAAAGTTACTGTTATCAAAACTCATTTGGACTACTCTTTCATCTACCAAAGTACTCACGATTCGATCATCTCCTTCCAAGCATTATTAATAATATCTAAATAATTTTTTCGAATAACTGGGTCGATATATTGTTTACCTTCGACCCATCTACCCGATGGCGTACCATGACCATACTCCAATAATAATGCAACATTTAATCCATTTTGAAGGTTTTTATTAAGGAATGTAATAGTCACTTTTTTGCCTGTTTGAGAAATTGTATAGCCCCATGAATTTGCTGTTAATCCAGTATCTTTCGGTGTGGCTTTCGCTAATTCATCAACAATTCTATCAGCGACTAGCATTGCTTCTTTGCCAACATCAGATGTTCGTTTAATCTTTTCCAAATATTTATCAAATTTAGAAAAGTTACCTTTTTGTTTGATACTAATCACGGGACCTCCTCATTTTATCCTGAAGTTCCTAGCTTCTTTAATCTCTCTGCATTTAATTTTGCATTTCGAGCCATTACTTCACGTTTACTCATCTTCTTAGGTGGTTGATTCTTAATATTACAAATTCTAATTAAAGTAAGTAATCTATTAAGATGCCACTTTTTTGCTTCCCAATTAATATTAAATGCTATCATCCAGTAATAAATTAGTTCAGAAGTAATCTGTTCAGAACTCTTTTTACTTTTAGTTTCAGTTTCATTAAACCAAGTAGCTGTCATTGGGTCAGCAATGTATTTATTGATAGCATTAATATGTTCTTCTGTTAACAAGTTGTAAACATAAGGGTCTACATTCTGTGTAAGTGTCATACATTTAATGTAATCAATAATTTCAGTTTGAGTTTTAGGTTCTTTTGAAATAAATGGTTTATGATACATAGCTTCCCATTTACTTATAGAAACAAGCGAATGCTCTAGAGTTAAATCAGCATCTTTAACCTCAAAAAATTTTTTTGTAATTTGGTTGTATTGTTCACAACCTTCTATATGTATAGTAAGCATAAATGCCTCCTATTGTTTTCTAATTAATTCTTTTTGTTCTCTAATTCTTTTGCCTTAGCCATAAGGTCTGCTGGAATAATGCTGTTAGCAAATGCTGCTGCACTTTCAGTATTAGTTACTAGTTCCATGAATAATTGGTCATAAGCAACTGTATGAGAGAAGTTTCTTGAAATCTCATCAGACTTGTCGAAACTACCATCTGGACGCTTAATGCCATAAGACATAAGAATTAAATCCTTTATTAACTTCATGATGCTCTTAGCATCCTTTGAATCAATAATTCTCTTTAAGAAAGCCTGCATACCACCGTCTTGGTTAACTTCCATTTCAGTAAGCTCAGACTTTGTTAAGTTGAAGTAAAAATCCTCTTCCTTTTCAACTCCATTGTAATCTGTATATTTAATAGTTTTCTTTAACATAATTTTTGTTTCTCCTTTTGTTTTCTATTTTGAATGTTTTAAATAAAAATTAAAGGACCAGAAGTTTTAGTCCCTCCGGTCCTTTAAATGAATTGCTAATTAAGCATTTAAAAGCTCAATAATAGCATCTGGTGTTAATAATTCAGGGTCAGTAGCTGGATTACCTGATGCATCATCAGTACCATATAACTTATTCTTGATTGCTGTATACTTAGCTTGTGCTTCAGTAGTAGTGAACTTAGTTGAGTCAATTGTAACAATTGCAGTTGGCTTAAGTCCTTCAACAGCATTGATAGCCATAGGTGTTGTTGAGAATTCCCAAGAGAATGTAATAGCTTCTGGTGAGTCATTTATAGTCTCGAAATTCTTCTCTGATGGAGCTGCAATACAGTTGTAAACGATATGAATCTTTTCACCTAAATCTTGAGATTCATCATTACCAACCTTAGTAATATAAACTAAGCAGAACTTAGTTCTCTTTTGCTGTCCTACAGTAATTCCAGGGAAGCTAGAATTTAGAGGAGCAGAACCATCACAAGCACCCCACTCTTCCGGATAAGTGTATGCTTCAATAGTACCCTTATAATCTTCAGCAGAGATTAAGTTTAAATACTTAATATTATCTGCATAAATAGCATTAGCTTCAGCGCCTTCTGGTGCCTCAGTTACAGATGTTAAACCATTCCAAGCAACGCCTGGTTTCCAGTCACCTGCTGCAGTAGTTGATTCGTCATAAACGAATAATACGCCATGTGATACGCCTGTTTCAAAGAAACGCTCACCTGTTTGATCAAATTTTAATTTTCCAATTGATGCTGGCATCTTTAATTAATCTCCTTTTCATTTTTATAGTATAGCGAGAATACATAATTATTTAACCCTTGAACAGCGAAGGTCCTAGTTAATTTAATATGGTCAAACCTGTCGAGTAATTTGTCCACAATATCATTATCAGGATCTTCGTGCATCAAGGTGATGGTGTAATTGTAATCTCTTTTGTATGGCTTATCATCAGCATATTTCTGTTCAATTTCATTTAATGAATAAACAATGCTTGGATAAGACATACGTATAGATTCGGGAGCCTGAAAATATACTTCTCTGCTCCCAAGAATCTCTTCTAATATATTTTGTAATCCCAATCTAGTGCGAATCATGATAGATACCTCCTAGATTTAGAATTAGTCTTGGATATGCTTCTTCGATTGAAGTAACACTCCATTTAGCTCCACGATGGGTGGCATATTTAATGTTGAATTGATTATCAATGGCAAATGGATCAGCAATAAAGCTTATTCTATGGTTTATCTTAATATCGTCATTAACTTGTCCTTGGTTTTCAGTTTTCTTATCAATGCGCTCATAATCACCATAGACAGTACGCTCTACAATATCAGATCCATATACACCTGGTCTAATTTCAACATTACTTAGCTTATAGCCTACTAATCCATAATATTTTGCCATTTTGACTTATTCTCCTTATTATGCTTCTTCAGCTTCTGGAGCTGGTTCTAATGTAACATTAGAGATGTAAATATCATTTGTTGCTACTGTACCGTTCTCTTCAACTGTAAATCTTAATACAGCATTAGGATCCTTTACAATAATAACAATATTTCTATCACTGTCTAATGTTACAGGGCTAGCAGTTCCACCAACCTTTTGGTACTTAACAACAGCTGTCTCAGATGCACCAGTAACCTTTAATGCAATATAGTTACCTTCTTGCTCTTCAGGTTTACCACTGAATTCTGTATAGCCAGTTACATACTTTAATGTACCTGTAGCTATATTGCCATTGATAGCAAGATTAGATTGTAAGTCGCTAGCTAGCTTCCCAAATAAAGGTCCTGCTTCATCAGTCTCGGGTACTACTGAGAAGCTTGTTGAAAATTTACTTCTTCCTCGAATGCGATAGCTGAATATGGCTCAATTAAAGCACCTGAGCAACGAGTTTCAATTAAGTACTCATACTTATTGAAGTTAATATCGAAGTCATCGAACATATTAACAGCTCCACCCTTATCAGCACCAATATTGTAGTCAACAAGGTTAACAAAGATACCCATAATCTTTAAAGTCTTGTCACTAACAGTACGAGTTGCGTTAGCGAAATCAGGGATTGTAACAATATCAGTTACCATTAAAGCTGTCTTTAACTTCTCAACTGTATCATAGATAACTCTTTCATTTCTATCTTCAATTAATAACATATCAGTTAACATGTCTTCTGAAGTATATAATACTAAGTTACCTGAACCCTTATAATCCTTACGAGCCTTGATAGCTTGCTTAATGAATCTCTTAGCAAACTTAGTAGCCATACCTGTAGCAGTTACTTCAGCTTGCTCATCAACAGACTTAGTCATTGTACGATATACAGTATAGATTGGATCATCGCCAACGATAGGTCTGATATTTAATGGATTAATCTTATCATTAGAAGAACCTGGTCTACCATCACCAATTAAGATAGCTCTAGCGATTTCTCTATCTAACTTTAATCTCATTTCAGCCTTAATATAAGCTACTACATCAAAGTCAGTAATATCAATGATATCATCTCTATCTAACTTTTGTAACTTGTATACAGTTTGAGGAGAAGTAGTTCTCTTGAATGCAGCGATTACTTCTTCTACCTTTTGGTTACCCTTAATATAACCTCTTGCTCTAGCGTCATCACCAGTAATATCAAAGTAGCTAGACTTAATTCTAGAGAATGGTGAATGATGAACCTTACCCATTACCTTTTGAACCCAAGTGTTATTGCTGTCATCCTTAGTAGCAGGACCCTTTACAGCCTTCCAGTCTGGGAATAATTCACCAATGTTAGTGATGCTATGTTGTAAACATAGACCTTCGAAAGCTTCTCTCATTGAACCAGTCTTCTTAGCTGACTCAATTGTAGCTAAAATATCAGAATGTGTTAATACAGCAGCACCCTGATCGTTGAAAGTTGCGTCAAATGCATTTTGTTTCATTTCTTTATTATCCTCCTGATTTTCTTTCTTCTTATCAGAGCCCTTCTTAGCTGCTTCAACAGCTGCTCCGATTAATGCATATACTACAGTTTTTTGTTCCTCAGTAAATGAGTCAAATACTTCTTTGATAGTTTTACCGCCTTCAGCGTGTTCAAACTCATCATCTTCATCATCCATTGCAGAATGAGCGGCTACTTTGTTACCCTTAGCCTCTTCAACAGCTGCACCAATTAAGGCATACACAACTGTCTTTTGCTCTTCAGTAAATGAGTCAAATACTTCTTGAACAGTTTTATCGGCATCCTTATGTTGGATGTCTTCATTGTCGTCTTCATCCTCATCAGAATGAGAGACAACATCTTCAGTCTTGGTTGCATCGAAATTGAATGTCTGTGGTGCTGAAGAAATTGTTGCTTCAAATTCCTCACCATCAGCATGAGCCATTACATCTTCAATTTTAGCTAGAGGATTAGCTCCAGCAAGGACTAAAGATACCTCTCTAATAGTTCCGTGCATTACTTCTGAACCATTTTGTTTTAATTGGTTTGCATAAATAGATAATGAACCAATATCACCATGCTTAACTAATTCTTTTGCTGTCTGACCTTGCGCAGTTGCATTGAAAGAACAATAAGCATAAACACCTTGTTCACGATTTTCTAGTAATGCATGACCTAGTACATTATCTAATGCACCATGGTTATGGTTCCAAACTAGTGGTACTTCTTGACCATCACAATGTTTGAAAGCATTCTTACGAATGATTCTGCCATCGGAACATTTTACATCATTTCGAGTAGCCCAACCACTGAAATCAAATGTTTGTTTTTTAGCCATTTTGATTGTTTTCCTCCTCTAGATTTTTGTTAGTGATTTGATTAACAACTTCACTACTATTTGTTGTCGCAAATTTTTGATTATCCTTAATATTAATATTCTTATTACGTAATTCATCAGCCATAGGGTCTTTAATAGGCTTGAAGCCAATTAATTGTCTCATCTCGTTTGAAGAAAGAATTTCATTACGAGTAAACTTATCACCAAATTCTGCAAGGTTAGATATTGGTATAAGTTTAAATGGGTCTAAGAAATACATAATAGTCTGTTTTTGGGTCCTAGCTGTTTTAGTTAGGAATTTGCGCTTGAATTCGTCAACTACAGCCGCTACTATTGGTTCTACGGTACGCTTTAAATAATTATTCATTGTTGATTCGTTTGCGGTACCATTTAATACTTCTTCGGTTATACCTAACTGGCTAAATAGCATGCTCGTTAAATAAGTAATCTGATTTAGTATATTATTGTCTACACCACGATTCAACTGAGTAATCTTTTCTGTACCATCGGTATATGCAATACCGTACTTTGAGCCACTAAGTTGTTCTTCTATATCTTTACGGCGTTTTTCCGCCTGTTGACGACGTGTTTCAGTCTTAACAATATATGGTAATTGAATAATTAAATCTAATTTTCCACTACCAGATTGTTCATCAATTGCATCCAAAATATTCAACTTTCTAATAAGACGTTGCAAAGTTGAGTTAGGAGCATTCATGATAGAATATAATGGATTCTCTATGATAGCTACTAATTTCTTTGGCATCATTATAGTTTGCTTTTGGCCAATTCTATCATTGTATACTTCTATCTGAACATCATCTGGATACCATTGAGTAATTTTGCCTACTCTCATTGATTCAATGTCATATGAACCTAAAGATGGGTTAACACTAGTATCAATAGGCACAGCTGCAACACAGCCTTCATCAAACATTGACTGAATTAAATCTTGAATAAAAGCTCGACCAGTCTGGTCTTTATTTGCTTCTAAGTTTAAGCAAGTATTTAATTTAGAGTCAACTGTATCTGAATACCTATCTTTTTCATCCATTTTGACGTGTTGAATCTTAACTGCTGCACAATCTATTGCTATACGGTTGTAAACAGCAGTGATAATAGAACGTTCGTTTCCTTTTGAGAAATACATTCTATCAGGACGCTGAGTAGTAGAATATCCTAGATTAAAATAATTAGGAGCTCGATAAGTATTAGGCTCCTCTAATTGTTTGAATGCGTTCCACGCATGTGCTAGTCTATCTAAAAAGCCCACTATTCGAAAGCCTCCTTGTTTAATTTATAAGCTACAAATGCATCCATCATAGCTGCAACGTTATCGATTTTAGCTTCATAACGTTTCTTATATAGTTTTCTGTTACCATTAGTATCTTCTAATGTTATACAGTTACCCATTGCAAATTGCATTAATTCTTCATCAAAGATTAGCATTCTTTCCTCTGATAGGTTCTTTAATTCACCTAAAGGTACAGACTCTGTTTTAGCACCTTGAATAACTTTCTCAATACCAAAAGGTCCGTTCTCAGACTGGTATCTTTCGACAAATTCTCTTGCATTATATGGGTCAAATCCAAAACAACGAACATCGTATTCATTCTTCTGGATGTGTGCATCTAAATCTTCATATACTTGCATCATATCTAAGATTGTTCCTTCTAATACAATAAGTGAACCCTCACGCATAAAGTCTTCATACTTAAGGCGCATAGCACCAGGTAATTTATGAAAGACGATTGAAGAAATATAACTACGTACTTTAATACCAAAGCTACCATCAGCTAGTGGGAACATGAACGTGAATGCACAGAAGTCATTACCTTGTGATAAGTCGGCTCCAAGTGCACAAGCCATTCCCCAGTAGTCTCTCTTACTATGTACAAGAGTTTCTTCATATGTAAAGAAGTAAGTATAACCTTCCATAGGTATACCAAATCTTTTTGCAAGAATATCATTACGTGTAGCAGGAGCTTTTTCTGCTCTTTCTACATCTAGTTGATAAGTTTCATAAGAAACTGTTTTGCCAATATTAGGATTTGCTTTAATCCACATTTCTGGCATAGCAACTTCGTCTATTGAATCTAACTTATAATAGAAAATAGACACATGAGGGTTAACATATTCACCTTTTAATATGTCCATTAATTCCATTTTGATGGTATCACCACTACCATTACGAACAGTACCCTCTGATGAGATTGCAACTATTAAATAGTCGTCAACCTTAGAAGCACCCTGCTCAATTGCACCTACTACATCCTCACGAACATCTCCTGATAGCCATTCATCTATCGTTGCAACTTTACAACGTAGACCTTGAAGCTTATCAATACGCATTGGTCTGATTTCAAGTAATGAACCAGTCAAGAAATTCTCAATACCTTTCTTGGTAGAAGCTAATTTCTGTCTATTCATCTTTGAACCAGTTGTATTTTGTAATGAACCTTCTGTCAAGAACTTAAACAATGGTCCTCTAGACCTTGTTATAGCAGTTCTGATAGGAGACATTACTTCCTCTGCTTGTTTCATTGTAGGAGCAGTAGTAATTTGGTATGTAGTTGTTGTGTCAATATTTAAAAAGAAGTTTTGTAAGAAACTACCATACATAGACTTGGCAGCACCTCTCGCTACTATTAAATATTGTTTATTAATAAGTCTCTTCTTGATAGAGCGTTGCTTATAATGTCCAGGCTCTCCATTCTTGCCGGGTATGTATACACTTCGTTCTACAAAGTAATACCAACCAAAGATTTGCTCAGCCCATAATTTAAATGAATCTAACATTTTTACATCTGAACCATCAGTTAATGTCAATTCATTTTCACAATATTGAACAAAGCCTTCAACGGCTTCATCATCATAATATATACCGGGATTATCTATGAGTTGGTCTATACGAACCATCTCCATAGCTATTTCCCTACATACAGGAATCTCTCCTCTTTTGACCGCTTCTCTAAAACGGCCATAATATTTTGGCACAGCCGTATTAGATAGAGCCATAGATTCATCTCCTATCGAGTTTCTTTACGATATTGTTTAAATATTTCATCATCTGAAACAGTTTGTTTAGTATTACTTGTTATTGCTTTAGCCTCATCTATTTTTTTATTTTTAATAGCTTTAACAGAAACATTTCCTACAGCTCCTAAAAGACCACCTGCAGCTGCTCCACCTGCAGCAAATGTTGGCAATAATATTGCTACACCTAATGCACTGAGGAAATCATCAGCACCAACAGACATTAATCCAATAGTTCCTGCGAGCATACCTAAACAAGCACCTTGTCCAGCTCCACTTACAGCGGCTTTGGCTAAATTATTTTTTTCAGATTTAGAAAGCTTATCTAATTTTAACTCTTGTTTGTATTGCTTTAAATCTTGCTTATAAAGCTTTTTGCCTTCTTTAGACATTGAACCATCATATTGATTAACTTGGTAACGCTTCTTACCTTCAGCTGTTAAGCTACCGTCTTCGTTCTGGAATCTACGGATTCCCCACTTCTGACCTTTGATACCATGATGGTATAGTTCTCTAATTTCTAAGTAATCCATAATTTCCTCCTTATTTTTGATTATGCTTATATATAGTTTTTAATTGTACAGCAGATAATTTTGTATCAGGATGTTCTGCTAAATAATTAGCAACAAAATTTTTAGAACCTTTATTAGCATTAGTTTTTATATTACTTACACCAACTGCACCTAAAGTTGTTGCTCCAGCTGTTCCTAAAGCTTTTGGAGCAATCTCCTCTAAATAATTTTTAAAAATTAGGTCATCCATAGCTTCTCTAGCAGCTCGCCTTTTAACAGTAGATACTTGAGGGTCTACTAATTCAGTTATTTTAACAGAACTTCTATCAAAAATTATTAACGGATTTTTAGCTCTTAAATTAGAAATTTTCAAGTCATTAATATCCTGAATACCAGAATATCCTTTACCTTTTAAATTTTTATAAAATCTATCATAATTTTTGCTCCAATTTGGATTATTTTTAGCTCGTACAATATTTACATTAAAATTTTCATATATTTGTTTTTCTATTTTTGGAGGAACTTTTTCGCCTTTCATAAATTTATCGACATATTCTTTTGGAATAGGTCCTCCACGTCGACCGCTACGAAAACTTGATCTATACATATCTGATGGTATCGGAGACTCTTTATTAATTTCACGCATAGCATTTATAGCATTAGATTGTGAAGCTATCTTAACATCTTTTGCCGCTTTCATTTTAATTAATTTGTCACCAGGACCCGTAAATGCTTGCTCATAATTTTTATTATCAAATTTGTTGTCTGTCATATAAAAGACATCATACAAATTCTTCTTTTCCATATTTTTTTTAAATATAGATTTCTTTGCATAGTCGACTCTTTGAAAATCGCTTGTACCTGCTTTTATTACTTGGTCAGCAGTTTCTTTATGACGTTTTACAACTGCAGCAACAATTGCTGATGTTACTAAGGCTGTTCCTACTGCTGCAAGAGCACCTTCAGTAATCATACGATTAGTAGCTTTCTTTTCAGCTTGTTCTAAATTTAAACCCTTGGACATATAATGAGCTTCCAAATTAACTCTATGTTTGGATTTCTTTTTACCATTGAGTTTGTAATATCTTCTTTCACCTTCAGCTGTTAAGCTACCGTCTTCGTTCTGGAATCTACGGATTCCCCACTTCTGACCTTTGATACCATGATGGTATAGTTCTCTTATTTCTAAGTAATCCATGGTTACCTCCTATCGGAAAGCAGCCTTACCTAAATTATCAAAAACTTTACCACCTGCTGAACCCATCTTGTTACCAAGACCGGTATCTTTTAGTACATATGCTGTAGCTGCAGCAGTTCCTATAACAGCTAGAGCTGCAGCACCTGCCGCAATACCAGTTTTGACAGTCTTATCATGTTTCTCGAATTCTTGAACACTTCGATTACCATATTTCTTAACTAATGCATCACCAGTATCCTTCTCCGCAAGATTTCTTACTCTAGTAATTTCATCTTTGGTCATATTAGTCCAATGCTTATTTCCATATAATTCTTTTGAATATTTTTCGAAATTTTTGTCGTACATATCTGTATAGTCGCCAACGATTTCTCTTCTAGTAGCTTTAACATCTTGCTTGTAAAGTTTCTTACCTTCTTTAGACATTTGGCCATCGCCATTAACACCATAGCGCTTTTTACCTTCAGCTGTTAAGCTACCGTCTTCGTTTTGGTATCTACGGATACCCCACTTCTGACCTTTGATACCATGATGAGCTAAGTATTCACCAATCTCCATATCAGAATATCTGCATTCACCTAAATTATTATTGGATTCTCTGGAATGTTCTTCAACATAACGCTCTAAATATGGGTTAAATATATAACCAGGCATATTAATTTTGCCACCTAGACCAGCTTCAAGAACATGCTGTCTGTACTTCTCCCAAGCTTCAAGGAACCAATCCTCTTGACGGAATCTCCACATTAAGCTATCAAGAACATTTCTTACTTGATATGGTAAATCGTCTAGAAAATCTTTATTATATATCTCAAATTCAGAAATTAATCTAGCTTTTTCTTTTTCCAGTAAATCAGCATGATATAGTTCTCTAATTTCTAAGTAATCCATAGTCCCTCCTTATTGATTATTTAATTTATCACGAGTTTTTTCTTGTTTCTTAATAGCAACACCAGCACCAACCGCAGTTGCAACAGGCACTGCTACATAAATAGCCTTACTTAAAATGTCAGAAGCTTTAAGCAAACTCTTTCCATTTTGAACAGTTTGGCTAAGAGAAACATTTTCATT
The DNA here is from genome assembly GCA_947168155.1 of uncultured Lachnospiraceae bacterium. GTDB lineage: Bacteria > Bacillota > Clostridia > Lachnospirales > Lachnospiraceae > Eubacterium_Q. The sequence continues at coordinate 30,789 of CAMVKW010000030.1, forward strand.
CTTAAGAATCATTGCTCCAGTAATAGCTAAAGCTCCAGTTGCTGCAAGAGCTCCTACTTCAGCAATACCCATACCTTTTAATCCACCAATGACTCCTTGTTTTGCTTTTGAACGATTAGCAATCTTAACTTGCTTCTGGTCTTGCTTATAAAGTTTCTTTCCTTCTTTGGTCATACTACCATCGAAGTCATTGACTTGGTAACGCTTTTTACCTTCAGCTGTTAAGCTACCATCTTCGTTCTGGAATCTACGGATTCCCCACTTCTGACCTTTAATACCGTGATGGTATAATTCTCTAATTTCTAAGTAATCCATAGTCCCTCCTTATTTCTTCTTTTTTTGATCTCCAATATTTTGGACTTGTACTTGTCCACCTAGTGAGGTTGCTACAGAACTGATTGTACCTACACCTGCACCAAGTAAACCTAATAAAGCTGCAGTAGCCATCTTCTCTTTACCAATCTTGGTATCAGGATGCTTAGCGATTTCTCTTACGAGATACGCACCTGAGGAGATTAGCGCAGAACCTACAGCTGATGCACCAGCACGAATGGCGATGTCAGTATTAGATGAACGATTCTTATAGTTTCGTCCAGTTAATTGGTTGTATGTTCTTTCTGCAGATAATCTTTGATTAGCTTTATTTAATTCTTCGTTAGACATTGTCTCAGTTCTTTTCTTGGAATAGTCAGCATTGTATCTAGCTTTTCCTGCATCAGTAAGGGTGCCATCAGGATTCTGATAACGTCTAACGCCCCATTTCTGGCCTTTAATACCTGAATGGTATAAGCTTCTAATTTGTAGATAGTCCATTAGTAACCTCCTTTCTGAGTATAAAGTCTATACTCTAATTCACTTATTTGTCGGTTGATTGATTCAATCAACGCGCTGCTCATTGGAGGGTCAAATAACAATTTAACTTTTAAATACATATATGAACGAACGTTATTGATAAGTTTGTCATCTTGAATGAAATCAGTCCATTTCTCATTTGGACCAGTAATCTCGAAGCAAATATCTTTACCATCTTCACGAGCGCATACACCCATTTGAGCTAATGTTGCGAAGACTGAATTAATGTGAAGTTTAATGTCTTCATCAAATGGTTGATACTCAGTTGGCAAACCCAATAACTTTTTCGTAGTATTTAGAATACTATCATTATTGTCCATTTTGATTGTTTTCCTCCTTTAATGCAAAAAAGAGGACAAGAAGTTCATATTCCTATCCTCAGATTTGCTTATTATAATCCAAGAAGTGCTTTAGCTTCCAAATAGCAGGCGTCACAGTATTTTTGGTACGCCTTCTCTTCTTCAAGTGAAGTCTGTGGATTAGCTAAAGATCTAATTTGCTCAGGAGTATACTTCTTATGTACTAGATATAGGTATACTTGAGGACAAGCACCTACTGCAACACAAGAATTTTTAGTATACTTAATAATTGTAGCAATGTCAGGATCATCGATTGTAAAATCGTATCCGTTTTCATTCTCGGAGTTTTCTATTAAATTTTCCATATTATAAACCTAATAATTCCTTTGCATAAATTTTAGCAGCAGCTCTACATACTTGTAACTCATCAAAGTCTGCTTGATGTTGTTCTGTAGGGTCTGCTAGTTTGTTATTTAAAATTGCTTCGACTCTATCTTCTGGATAGTATTGTCGAATAAATTTGCTAACAAGAACACCATAAGTATTTTGTTTGTCCTTGTCTGTAATTGAAGTGTCAATTAAATCTTGTAATGTTTCATCTAGTTTAAATGTGTATTCCATTAGTTAGCCACCTCAATTCTATATGTTATATCACTTGGAACAGCCATATTCTCACTATTTAAGAATGTAAGAGTATCACCTTCCTCAACCTCAAGAATGTTATTGAATACTGTGATATCAGTTTCTGTTTTGCTATTATCTGCGAATTCATAGTATACAGGGTTACCAGCATTTGCAGTTTTAAATTCTGTTGTTACATCATATCTATCATCTCTAACGTAAACATTAGGATCTGAATAACCAGATATTGCTTTATCAACATTATTTGAACCAATAGGAGCAGCAGATGATATATAATCTCTTGATAATAATTTTTGGTGAAAATCAGTAGAATATCCTTTTTTATCTTCTAATTGACCTGTATAACGATAGTATCCTCCAATTGTTGCTTTATACCAAACAACATCCCCCATATCTTTTTTATTAACATTATTACCACGCTTCCAAGTAGTAAAGTCTCTCACATTTGATACACTACCTACACTGTAAGCATCACTTGCCTGTGTTGGGAAGTTGACTGTTACAGGGGATTTGTATGGACGGTATGATAGGGCTGTACTACCTTCATTTAACATAATTTTAGTATTTTCAGTAAATATCCAACCATAAAATCTAATATATTTGGTATTTGCACCTGTTATAATTGTTCCTGCAACTGTTGTATATGTACAGTTTTTATTTTCATCATATAAGAAAACATTAACATTTGTTGCATCATATTTTAAAGTATATTGAGTATTTGGTTTTACTTCAATATAGTTACTTCTCATTCTGTCATTTCTAGCAATATCTTGACCTTTTCTTTCACTACTAGTATCAATAGCACCTAATTCAAATAAAGCTGTATTAGCTAAATTCGCGCCATCTAATCTAACACCAGTATTCAATACCTCTTTGATAATAGAGTTGTAAGTAATGGTGTTGGCAGTATCCATATTATAAGTGTTTTGTAATGTGATACTACCATTTGAATAACCTTGAATACCTCTCAATGTGCTAGACCAATCAATGCTTACTTCTATTGGTGTTGCTAGTTCATATACTAGATATACACCACTCATCGCAGTTTTAAAGGCACTAGCAGTTTCGTAAGCAGTATCTCTAATTCCTACATAAAGACCACCACCACCAACACTAGATATTTCTTTATCATTTATAAAACCGAAATCCACATTACGTGTTGTATAATTAGCCGTTAAAAGTTGAACTATGAGATTTGTTGATATATTAGTTATATTACTCCTAGATACTAAAAAAACATTATTATCATATAAAGTCCAATTCAAACTACCTAAATTCACATAGCCTAGTTTTTTTGTTGCTTTGTATGGTGTTAAAATGTCTTTTACATCATTTACTGCTTTTAGGCTATTACCCTCAAACAAAGGACTACCATTGTATAGGATAGTTGATAAATCAATAGTTTTTGTTGTAGTAGGTGTTGATGATTGTATCATTACGTTTCCAACTGCACTAGGCGTTAACGGATTAATATTAGAAAGAAATTGAATTAATACAATAGGCGTGTCATTTGTTAAAGTGAAAGTATAAGGGCTTGTTTGTTCCCCACTATTAAAAGTATTAACCATACTTGAATTATAGCCAGCTACTGCAACATTAAAGCCACCCGTATTAGAAATAGTATAAGTTCCTGCACTTAATGTAAAAGGCTCACTATTTCTACATCTTGTTGGATAACTAGTTACTTTTTGTCCTGCACTATTGTATCCACCATTTTCTAATGTTTTATTAAATTGATTTTCGTATACATTGATACCAGTCCAAGCGAAATTATGAATTTCACCTTCACTATATGTATTAAATGACATAGTATCTATACCAATACGTATTAATGCTGCTTTAGCATCTCCATAAGTACTAGGTTCATTACCAGCACCAAATATATCGGTTAAATCAAATACTTGTGCTTGACGAACTCTTAATTCATCGACTCTGTCGAATACAAAATTATAATTAAATCTTCCTGTAGGATTAGACCAAGTTACAATACCAGATACTTCTATCCATTTTCCAATATTACTTGAAACTGATGAATCAAGTATACCAATGTTTTGATGGTAATATGTACCTTCAAAATTTCCAGCAAAAGCTAATGTTGGAGACTGGTTAGCTGTTGATATAGTTGGAACATAATACCAAGCAATACCTAAATATTTATGATTCTGTTTTAAATTTATGCTCATAGAAGCATATCTATTTCCAGTAACACTAGAATCAATAGTAGTTAATGTTAAAACATTATCTGAAACACTTTTACTAGCATTATAACCTTCATATACATGTGTATCATCAGGAAAATTTCCATATTGTGCTAATTGATTGTATTTTACACTAGCACCATCAATTTTACTTACATCAAAGTCATATACAGTTGCAGGCATAGTCTTAACCATGTAGCTTGTGTCATCTGCAGCTGTAGTAGGGTTGAATTTCTGCGTTAAACCATAAATACGCTTAATTTTAGCTCTAGTGGCATTGGCAGGAACTGTCTTGACGTAGGCAGTGGTGTTGTCATTGCTTGTGGTAGGTGTGGTTTCACTTATATACCACTTCATACGCTCTTCGCTTGCAGCGATTTGCGCGTCTGTGTAGTTCTTACACTCAGTTTTAGCAGATGCGATTTCAGTATCTGCATAACTCTTGCAAGCCGTAGCGACTTGTCTGTGATTCTTTAAATCTTGCTTAATATCACTCATTACCAAATACCTCCTCTAACATATCTGCTACTTCCTCGTCTGTTGCGAAGAATGAATTTACGTAAGTGTCTTTCACACTTATAACGTTTGATGTAATATCAATAGATGTACTACCAGATAATGTGTCTTGTTTAGCAGCAAGTTTATTGTCTACTTCAGTTTTAGTATAAGCATTTGAGCCATACTTACCAATATAAGTCCAAGTATGTGATGAGCCAGATTTTGTTAAATTATAAACTGTACTCGCATCATCATGATTAGAGTCTACTAATACTTGAACCTTATCATTAGTTTTTAATTTTGTGACATCTAAACTATTTAAAGCAGTTAAGTCAGCAACAATATCAGCTAAGTTTTGACCTGCTTCAATTCCTGCAACCTCATCCTTTAAATCTACGATGTCTAATCTATTTGTTTCAATTTGTGCTGCGCTCGCAGATACTGATTCAGCTGCTTCTACAGCAGTTGCCTCAGCTGCCTCGGCTCTTCTTACTGCTTCAACTAAATCAGGATACTCTGATTGAGACTCAATATCACCGTTCTGAATAGGGTTTCTATCAATCTCGAAATATAAGTAACCTGAACCTGCCATTCTAGTATCTTCACTTTGTGGAATTGGTACAGTGACTTCTAGAATAGGAGTGTTCTTACCATCGAAGTATGTCATTTGTTGATCTACTTCGAAATATACAGTATCTCTTGTTGCATTAGTACCTAATACTGCCTTGTAGACAATTGTGCCATCTTTCTTGTGCCATCTGATTTTAACAATAGCTGTACTAGGTAAAATATAATCTTGTCCATTCTTATAAAGCTTTACGGCAATTAATGGTAGGTTATTGTCGTATTGCATTATATGAATAGAGCTTTGTATGATACGTTTAATAAAGTCTACTGATGTCTCATGAATGATTCTATCAGTATAATTACTTAAATCTATTACGTCCATATTTCCTCCTTATCTTTTCCAAGGACATGTGTCTTTTGGTGTCCTCTCAATAATTTTGTATTTGTCTAATATGGAGTCGTCTCCATAATGTATTGCGTTATGTGTCTCTTGTGAGACGCAGATTAAATTGTCCAAATCAAACAGTAAGTCTGTTGATTCTTCAATGTCTTCAGGAGTAAGTGGATTGAGATGGTGAATGTATACTCGTCCTCTTATCTCGTGACCAGGCATACCTAAATCACAAGCATTGTCTCTAATAATGACTTTGTCACGAATATCTCGCCACTCCTTGGAACGATAGAATTGTTGATTCATATATCTATCAAAACCAAATGTATCTAATCCTACTTGACCATCTAACTTGGTGTATTCAAATCTTTCTTCGAAAGTATTAAGTTTTTGTAATTCAGAATATCTCTTAGTTTTCGTCGTCATCTTCTGTTACCACCTTATTGCCACTGTAAACACTAAATGCTTGCAAAGCTTCTTGGTATAGACTCGCACTTGAAGATTGAGATTCTAAATTATCTATCTTAGCTTGAAGAAGTTTGTTCTCAGTGATTAGTTTTTCTTTTTCTAATTGAGCTTGAGTTGAAGCAAGCTTTAAGAAGTGTGTAGTTTCTTGTGAGGAAGCTGTACCATTTCTCAATCTTTGTTCAACAAGATCAAAAGCTAATCCTATCATACGATTCTCTCGTGCCTCTGGAGTTAAAGCCGGTCTCATAGGCTGAAGTTCTTCAGAGTCAGAGACTATTGGTTTTCTTCTAGGCATGTTTATCAGTCCTCTCCTCTAGATTAATTATCTTTCTTGTAGACTTCAATTGAGAATGTGCATAGTATTAAGCTACTTTTTAACTACTTTAAGGAATCAATAAAGTTAAACCCAATATCCAATTCTTACTATAGCGTACAACTAAGAAGGAGAAACAAGAGGAAACATATGATTAAAACAGTAAAAAAATCATAACTGAAACCTTATTGACTCCTTGAAATAGTTAAATAGTAACTAGAAAATCTACCCGCGGGGTAAAAACATTCCATAAAAATATCCCCCGGAGTATTTTAGAGG
>CAMVKW010000031.1:0-31880 GCA_947168155.1 uncultured Lachnospiraceae bacterium
CACCCCTGCTATAGCGGATTGCAGGTACAGGGCACCGCTATCTCCCCGGCTGCGCGGAAGTTTTATAACTACATCAGTATACATAATACATCAGAATAAGTCAATGGGACCTGACTCCTACTGACTTATTTCTTAGTTCTTTAAAGAAGGTTTTCAGCATTTCGGAGCATTCCGTTTCGAGAATTCCTCTGGTTACATTCACCTGATGATTAAATGCTTTCATATCCAGAAGGTTGATAATAGAGCCTGCACAGCCAGCCTTCGGATTCATACAGCCAATGACCACTTCAGGAATTCTGGCCTGAACTATAGCTCCGGCACACATCTGGCATGGTTCCAGTGTAATGTACATAGTGCAGTCCTCAAGTCTCCAGTCTCCCATCACCTTGGAAGCTTTTTTTATGGCCATCATCTCAGCATGGGCCAGACTCTGCTTATCCTTGTTCCGGCGATTATAACCTCTGGCAATCACCTTGCCTTCATAAACTATGATGCATCCTATAGGAACATCGCCATTCTCATAAGCCTTCTTCGCCTGACGAAGAGCCTGTTTCATATATTTCTGATGCTGTTTTTCCAGCACCTCTTTTTCTTCATCTATTTTTTTACTCATCTTTATTCTTACTTTTTCTCAGTTCAGTGATTTTTAAGACAGGGCATCACTCAGTGCCGCAAACTCCTGAAGTCCCAGAGCCTCGCCTCTTACTCTTGTATCAAGTCCGATACTGGTTAATGCATTCTCAACCTCTTCTCTACTGTAAGACAGGCCCTCAAAATTCTTCACTGCATTGGCCAGGGTTTTTCTTCTCTGGTTAAATGCAGCCCTGATCAATTTGAACATATGCCTTTCATCCTTCACGTTAACAGAAGGCTCTTCCAAACGTTTTAATCTGATAACTGCCGAGCCAACATTAGGTCTTGGCATAAAGCAATTTGGAGGAACATTAGCCGCAAGATAAGGATCAGCATAATACTGAACCGCAAGAGAAAGCGCACCATAATCTTTTGATCCAGGTTCTGCCTTCATTCTATCAGCAACTTCCTTCTGTATCATTACTGTAATTGAATCAGCAGGAACTCTGGATTCCAGAAGGTTCATGATGATAGGTGTTGTGATGTAATAAGGAAGATTAGCAACTATCTTAAAAGGCTCGCCACCATAAATAGCTCCTATATCCTGTTTCAGAATGTCACCATGAATAACATTAACATTATCATAGTCAGCCAAAGTTTTTTCGAGGATAGGAATCAGCTTGTCATCTATCTCAACAGCCGTAACAGACTCAGCCGCTTCAGCCAGATACTGGGTGAGGGTTCCTATTCCAGGGCCTATTTCCAAAACCTTTGTGGACTTATCAATTTCCGCTGCCGCAATAATCTTGTCGATAACATGCGAATCAATAAGAAAATTCTGACCATAGTTTTTTCTGAATGTGAAATTATTTTCCTTAATAACCCTGATGGTTTCCTGTGGGTTACTTAGCATTTTTTCTTTATCCATGTTTTAATATTTTACCTTAAAGTCTATACAATTTCAGTGCGTTTTCGTAAGTTATTTCTTCTACCAATTCCGGAGTCATTTCTTTAATTCGGGCAATCTCTTCAATGACAAGGTTCAGATATCCAGAGTCGTTTCTCTTTCCTCTGTTAGGCGATGGTGCAAGGTATGGACTATCTGTTTCCAGCACAATAGACTGGATAGGGATAGATGCAACCGCCCTCTTTAGTTTCTTGGAATTCTTAAATGTTACCACTCCGCCTATTCCAAAGAAGAATCCCATTTTTATAAATTCCCTTGAAAGTTCCTCTGAATATGAATAACAATGAATAACTCCGCCTATTTCTTCTGCGTGAGCTTCCTTCATCAGATCAACTGTATCCTGAGCCGCATCACGGCTATGAATAACTATTGGAAGTCCAAGTTCACGGGCAAGCTCCATCTGAGCCTTGAACCATTTATGTTGTAATTCCTTTGAAGGCTCATCGTAATGATAGTCCAGTCCAATCTCTCCAATCGCAACTATCTTATCATTGGACTTCGCAATTTGGCGAAGCTCCTCCAAGTCAGAATCTGTCATATCTCCCACATGGTGAGGTATCACTCCGATTGCCCCATATATATAATCATATTTCTTTGTAAGCTCATCTGTCATTCGGGAAGTCGGAAGGTCACAGCCAATATTTGTAACTCTGGCTACCCCCTTCTCCTTCAGTCCTTTATCCAGAAGATATTCTCTATCCAAATCGAACTGATCATCATCGTAATGTGCATGTGTGTCAAATATCATAATTTATACCGTTTTCAATCCCATCTTTACCTTGTATTATCTAGCCAAATCAGCTATAATACTAGCTTGTGTACTTGGCTGAAAATAATGCCCCATCAGGAACAAATATACTGATGTACTATACCATATTTTCTGCCACATATAAAGTATACACTTGATAAGGAAATGGAGGCTTATTATGATATCAGAATTCTACAAAGAGATGACTGGAAAAGAATCAGTAATACGTCAGTTTTTTGACTTTGCCAGAAAGCGTGCTGCTGAGATGGGACCTGACAGCGTACTGAACTTTTCTATCGGAAATCCATCAGTACCTGCACCTCAGAGTTTTACTGATGCGATCATAGATATAACAAAGAATGGTGACCCAGTTAAGCTTCACGGTTACAGTCCTACACTTGGTCAAGATTCAACCAAGAAGGCAATCGCTGATTCACTTAACAGAAGATTCGGGATGAACTACACAGCAGGACACATCTTCCCTACATCAGGTGCAGCCGGAGCTCTTGCTCATGCAATCAGATGCGTTGCAGGCGAAGGTGATACAGTACTTACATTCGCACCTTACTTTCCAGAATACATCCCATATGTAAACGGAACAGGCGCAACACTTAAGGTTGTCCCAGCTGACTACGATACATTCCAAATCAATTTTGAAAAATTTGAAGAGATGCTTGATGAGAATGTTGCAGCAGTACTCATCAATTCACCAAACAATCCATCAGGAATTGTTTATACAACAGAGACAATCACAAAGCTGGCTGATATTCTTACAGCAAAGCAAAACGAATATGGTCATGAGATATTCCTTATTACTGACGAACCATATAGAGAGATTGTATTTGAGGGAGTTGATAGTCCATTCCCTTCAAAGTTCTATGACAATTCAATCTGCTGCTACTCATTCAGTAAGTCACTTTCACTTCCTGGTGAGCGTATTGGATATATGGCAGTTAATCCTGCAGCCAAGGATGCAGACCTTCTGGTTCCGATGGCTGGTCAGGTTTCAAGATTCACAGGTCACAATTGCCCAACCGCACTTATGCAGTTTGCAATTGAAAGAGTTATAGATGAAACAAGTGATCTCAGCATTTATGAGGAAAATGCAAACCTCCTCTATAAGGAGCTCACAAGAATAGGCTACAAGATAGTTAAGCCTATGGGTACATTCTACATGATGCCTCGCGTACCATCAGAAAATGGCGATGCCAACGAGTGGTGCTGGAAGGCAGCAAAGGAACTTGGACTTATTACTGTTCCGGGCGACAGTTTCCAGTGTCCAGGACATTTCCGTATTTCATATTGTGTACCAACTGAAATGATTGAAAAAGCTATACCTCTGTTTGAGAAGGCTTTTGAATTCTAACTCAACTGACCGTTAAAGTATTATAGGGGAATATACTTTTAAGGAGAACTTACATCATGGATACCGACATGACATTAGGTATGGATTTGGACATTACCGCCAGCGTGGATATGGGACCAGAGAGACTGGCAGGTTTACTTGTTCATCCAACATCATTTCCAGGACCTTACGGAATAGGTGACCTGGGAAAAGGCGCTTACGATTTTATTGACTTTTTGGAAAAATCAGGAATGAAGCTTTGGCAAGTGCTTCCACTGGGACATACAGGTTTCGGTGATTCACCATATCAGCCATTCTCTTCCTTCGCAGGACAGCCACTGATCATCAGCATAGATCATCTGAGACAGCTAAATCTCCTCTACGATGAGGACTTTGCAGCAATGCCACAGTGGAATCCTGAAGATATAAGCTACGGCGATGTGATTGCATTTAAAACAGAATTATTTAAAAAGGCTTACGAAAGATTTCTCGACGAGGATATCCATGACGGATTTTCTACAAACGAGGAAATGATGAAGGCATTCCAGACCTTCAAGGATTCAAATGAATGGTTAGCTGACTATGCACTCTTTATGGCAGGCAAGGATTACCACGAAGGCGCTCCTTGGTACATGTGGGAGGATGATCTTAAATCCCCTACTGCTGCTCAGCGTAAGAAATGGGAAAAGAAGCTGGAAAAAGAAATCGGCTACTATGAATTCCTCCAGTTCTTCTTCGATGATGAGTGGATGAAGCTTAAGAAATATGCTAACGATAAGGGTATACGCATTGTAGGTGATATTCCTATCTTCGTAGCCTGGGACAGTGTTGATGTATGGGTCAACAAGAAGCTCTTTAACCTTGATACAAAGGGCTACCCAACTGTAGTTGCCGGTGTACCACCAGATTATTTCTCAGCTACAGGTCAGCTTTGGGGTAACCCACTTTATAAGTGGCCTGAGCATAAGAAGACTGGATACGAGTGGTGGTTCGCTCGCATTAAGCACCAGCTTAAGCTTACAGATTATCTGAGAATAGACCACTTCCGTGGTTTCGATAAATATTGGGCAGTACCTTACGGTGAGCCTACAGCTGTAAACGGAAAATGGATGAAAGCACCTGGCGAGAATTTCTTCACCATGCTGGAATCTACTCTTGGTTACCATATGCCTATCATTGCTGAGGACCTGGGTGAGATTGATCACTCCGTAGTTCAGCTTCGTGATAAGTTTGGTTTTCCTGGAATGAAGATCCTTCAATTCGCATTTGAAAATCCAAATGAGAACAACTTCCTTCCACATAATCACGTAAGAAACTGTGTATGCTATACTGGTACACATGATAATGATACAACTCTTGGCTGGTACAAGAACTGTTTCGAGCAGTCCAGAGATAAGCTGAGAAGATATTTCAGTACTGATGCCAGCGATATCTGCTGGGTAATGATCAGAGCCTGCTTCGGTTCTGTTGCAACAATGGCTATCGTACCTATGCAGGATATTCTGGAGCTGGATTCCTGGGCAAGATTCAACACTCCTGGTGTAGGAGAAGGAAACTGGTCATGGAGATATAAGCAGGATGCACTCACAGAGCATCTCTCAAGCCGTCTCTATGAAACAGCTAAGATGTTCGGTCGTTAAACAGATGAGGTAACAACATGATAAAATTCATCATAATAGGCATATATGCAGTTCTGGCTGTTCTTTTATGCCTTCCAGTCCATCTTTATTTATGGATTTCAATCAAAAAGAATAATTACAAGGGATGGAAAAAGAGCTGGAAATTCATCAACGGATTCTTCGAATCCCTGATCAAAATGTCTGGCTCGAAAGTTGAAGTCCGAGGAGCTGAGCACCTAAAAGAGGTTCCACAGGAAAAGGGTATCCTCTTCATTGGTAATCATACGAGCTTTTTCGATATCATCATCCTTTCTACTATTGTTGACAGACCTATAGGTTTTATAGCTAAGAAGGAATTCAAGAAAATCCCATTCTTCAGCTGGTGGGTTGCTGACCTTGGAAGTCTGTTCCTCGACAGAAAGAATGTGCGTGCCGGTCTTGAAACCATTAAAGAGGGAACTGAGTCAATGAAGAAAGGTCTTTCCATTGGTCTCTACCCAGAGGGAACCAGAAATCACTCAGATGAGCTGCTCCCATTCAAGAAGGGTGGCTACAGAATGGCTGAAGAGTCTGACAGCCCTATCATTCTTGTTGCATTTACTGGCGCCGATGACATATTCGAAAATAACAAACCTATTGGAATAAAGAAAGGAAATGTAATTGTGGAATTTAGCGCACCTATTTATCCTCACGAGATGGATAAAAAAGAAAGACGCGAAGTTTATGACAATTTCCCTAATGAAATAAAGAAAATGCTGGATACCCATAAATAAGGGTTAGAAGGAGGAAAAAATGATACTACTTAGCAAGGTATTCATAATTAGTCTGATAGTATTTGTCGTACTAATGGGAATATTATTAGTAATGTATTTTGTTGGTAACAAAATGCAGAAGAAACAGCTTGAGCAGAGAGAACAGATTGAAGCTGCATCTCAGCCAGCCACACTTTTTATCATCGATAAAAAGATAATGCCTATGAAGGATGCAAAGCTCCCTAAGGTTGTTATGGACCAGGCTCCAAAGCGTTACCACAGAGCTAAGCTTCCAATCGTAAAAGCAAAGGTTGGTCCACAGATAATGACTCTTATCTGTGATGAAGCAATCTTTGATGATGTTCCTTCACATGGTGAAGTAAAGGTTACCCTCAGCGGTATCTATATCACAAGTGTTAAGACTCTTCATAAGAAAACTAAGAAGATGCAGCAGGAAGAAGCTGCTAATGGCAAGAAACGTAGAAAGAGCCTGCGTGAGAGACTTATGAGAAAACAGGCTGATTACCAGAAACAGCTCGATTACGAAATGGCTAACAAGAAGTCCAAGGAAGAAATTAAGCAGCAGAAGGCTGAACAGAAGAAGAAGAGAGAACGTGAAAAGAAAATTACTGTCTAACTTGATACTTGCACTGGGCACAGTAATACTCGCTTCAGTGTTAAATGTAATCGCATATTTCGCCGCTTTTGCCGTAACCGTTATGGCAGGCGGCGTTAATGTTCTGGACACTGATACCGCGATGGTGGATCAGGGTTATTTTAATGTTATCAGATATACCATCCTCATAGTAATATGTGGATTTGTATACTATTGGGCATTTTACAGAAAAGAAAACGAAGAGGTTTCCGAAAGAAGAGCCTCTGTTATCACATCACTTCATTTTGTCATCAGACCTCTTACTATCTTTATCGTTTTACTGGCAGGTCTGAGCATACAGGTTACTACCGATTCTATTCTTTATATTCTTGGCGAATCATTTCCGACCACATTTGCATCTTATAAGCATATGATGGAAACCTTCACAGGAAGCAAATCCGCTTTGTTTATTTTTACCGCAATCGCACTTGGTCCTATCGCTGAAGAAATAATCTTCAGGGGACTCGCAATGAGATACAGTCTAAGAGCATTTGAGGGCATTAAAAAAGCCCCACTACTTGCTATAGTAGTGCAGGCTCTTCTTTTCGGTATTTATCACGGCAATTTTATCCAGGCTACATATGCCTTTATTTTCGGACTACTCCTCGGAGCAATTGCCATTAAGACCAATTCTTTAATTCCATCTATATTCCTGCATATGGCTATTAACGGAACTCTTTATCTCATTCCAGATAAACTATTCCTTAACATCCCTATTTCTATATGCATAGGCTTGGTTTCACTTGCCTTTATGATTGCAGCTATCATGCTGCTGTTCATCACGTACAAAAACTTTGCCACTCAGTCAGAAGAATCAGATTCTTAATTCTGTCATCTATTCATGTCTTTTGTAGGCAAGCTCTATCAATTCCTCAACATATTCCTTCATAGGATGTCCTGCTTTTTCCATAAGCATTGGATACATACTGATAGCAGTATGACCTGGGAATGCATTTATCTCATTAAATACAACTCTTCCAGTTCCTTCCTCTAGGAAGAAATCAACTCTTGAAAGACCATATCCATCACAGGCTCTATAAATCTTTAAAGCAGCTTCTCTTATTTCCTCAACCTTCTCGGCTGGGATGTCAGGATCAACAACAGTAAGAGAATCCTCGTTATTATATTTTGCATCAAAATCATAGAACTCAGCAGCTGCTACTATCTCGCCAACTCCTGTTACAAACGCATTGTCTCCAAAGCCAAATGCAGCGCACTCAATTTCGCGTCCTACAATGCTTTCCTCAACAAGAATCTTGCTATCATGCTGAGCTGCCAGCTTAAGACCTTCTATAAGCTCTTCTCTGTTATGAGCCTTTGTAATACCCATTGATGAGCCGGCACATGAAGGCTTAACAAAAACAGGATACTCTCTTTCAGCCTCAATTCTTGCAACCACATTATCCATGTCACTAAGCTCATGAGCTCTTACGCCAACATATTTAGCCTGCTGAACTCCCACCTGATCTGCAATTATTTTTGTGAAGAATTTATCCATTGTAACTGCAGAAGAAAGATGTCCACATCCAACATATGGAATGTGTGCCATCTCAAAGAGTCCCTGAATAGTTCCATCCTCGCCGTAAAGGCCATGAAGAACAGGGAAAGCCACATCTATATTCTTGATCTGGAATTTATCCCCGTCTCTAATTATCAGCCTATGATCTGTATCAGGTGAAATAACAGCCCTTGGTTTATCACCAGTTTCCCAGGATAAATCAGCGATAGTATTTTCATCTTCAACCAGAAGCCAGTGACCATCCTTCGTAATACCGATAAATGTAATATCATATTTTTCTCTATCAATTGCTCTCGCTACTGTAGAAGCCGATACACACGAAACATCATGCTCGCTTGACTGTCCACCAAATATCAGTACAAGACTTTTCTTACTCATTGTTTTCCTCCTAAATACACTCAGGCACTAGGCACCCGAGCCACATGCAACACTAGTATAATACACCTTTTGAATTCCTATTTCCATACATACCTTTGTGCATATCTGAATTGTTGCACCAGTAGTATAAATATCATCTACAAGAAGCGCTATTTCCGGGACTTCGTTTTTTTCCAGAACTCGCTCATTTGCGGAAAATGCCCCCTTCAGGTTATGTTCTCTTTTTTCATAATTAAGATTTTTCTGAGGCTCTGTATAAGTATCCCTGGTCAGAAGCTCCTCCAACACAGGAATCCCCAGCTTTTCACCAAGCTCAGCTGCTATTAGCCCCGCCTGATTATAACCTCTTGTTATATATTTTCTTCGATGAATAGGCACAGGGATAAGTGCCTGAATACCCAGCTCCCTGAATGTCTTTCCATATTCAGCATAAATCTCTTCTGCATAGAACTCAGCATTCTCCTGCTTTCCATGGTATTTAAATGCCATCAGAGAATCCTGAAGTGGTGGTTTATATTTATAAACCGGAAATCCTTTTATATAAGACCTTTCATTTTCAAGGCAGCCTCTACAATATTCATCCTCTTCCTGACTTAGTTCATTACCACATTTATAGCATCTCGGCTCCTCGAGCTTACTCAGGAAAGGCCTGCATTTATCACAGATATGAGGTCCCTTTACATCTATAACCTTATCACAAATAGCACATCTTGGAGGAAACAGGAAATTAATCATCACCTTCGAAGCTTTCATAATTTTCTATATCCTCATCAAACATAGACATATAATCCTCCTTTTCAGCCTCTTCTGCGAATTCACGGATTCTTTCTGTAAAGGAAGTATATCTCTCCTGTTCAAAAACATTATCAATCATTTCGTTTACTTTACCAATGTTACCCACTATCACTACCAGCCTTCTGGCTCTTGTAACCGCTGTATAAAGCAGATTTCTGGTCAAAAGCTTATAAGGCCCTGTTAGAAGTGGAATAACAACTGCCGGATATTCTGAACCCTGTGACTTATGGATAGTAATAGCAAATGCATGCTCAAGTTCATCCAGCATATTATAATCATATGAGGCCACACGGCCATCATCGAAGGTCACAATAACCTTCTCGTCAAAATCATTTATCTCAGTGACAATACCCATATCACCATTAAAAACACCAATGCCCTGATCCAGCAGACCACCTTTGGTTCCGTCAGAAAAAATCTTCCACTCCAGCTTATAGTTATTGCGGATCTGCATAACCTTATCTCCCTCGCGGAAGATAACACTTCCCTTTTCCTTCTCTCTTTTCTTTTTAGAAGGAGGGTTAATGCTGCCTTGAAGCTTTTTATTTAATTCCTCAACTCCCAGCTCATACTGTCTGGTAGGTGTCAGCACCTCTATTTCCAGAGGTGAAACATTAAGAAATTTTGGAAGATCATGATTAACCAGAGTCTTGCATTCCTCAACTATATCATAGGCACTATTCTTTGCCATGAAGAAGAAATCTTTAGACTTATTGTTAATCTCAAGATGAACTCCCTGTTTGATCTTATGTGCATTAGAAATAATACTACTGTCATCTGCCTGTCTGAAGTTTTTATCCAGAGTAGTCACAGGAAAACAGTCACTGGCTATGATATCATGAAGTATATTTCCAGCCCCTACTGATGGAAGCTGATCTGTATCTCCAACCAGCACAAGACGAGTTCCCTGAACTAATGCTTTAAGCAATGAATAAAAAAGGCTCGAATCCAGCATTGAAGCTTCATCTATGATCACCGCGTCACACTCCAGCGGATTATCCATATTACGCTTAAACCTAAGTCCCACTCTTTCACCGGTTTCCATTGGCTCTCCTGAGAATTCCAAAAGTCTGTGAATAGTCTGAGCCTTATAACCTGTGGATTCAGTCATTCTCTTAGCTGCTCTGCCAGTAGGCGCAGCAAGAAGAACCTTGTCTGCCTTATATTCAAAATATCTGATGATAGCATTTATAATTGTGGTCTTTCCTGTACCAGGACCACCCGTGATAACTGAAACACCGGAACTAACAGCGTTTTTAACAGCCTCTCTCTGCTCCTCTGCCAACTGAATATCCATTTCCTTTTCTACCTTGGAAATAGCCATGTCAGCCTCTTTTTCATCTATATCATAATCAAGTCTAAGGTCCAGAAGTCTTCTTGCGCTATCCAGTTCCATAAAGAAGTTCCATCTGTTATAAACTGCCGTTTCCCCATTTATCTCTTTCAAAATGAGGCTTCGGTTAAGCTCCATATCGGTAATAATACCGTGAACTCTGTCACTAAAAACATCCATCTCCTGCTCTGATGAAATGAGATGGTGAACATCCTCTATGAGCATTTTTTCAGGCATATAAATATGTCCCAGAGACATGGCCTGATTAAGCGCAAAAATAATAGCCGCTTTTATCCGGTGTTCCGAGTCCACATCAATACCCGTCTGCATGGCAATAGCATCCACTGTCTTAAAACCAATACCCGGAACTCTGCCTGCTATCTCATAAGGATTCTTTCTGATAACATCATATATCTGATCCGAGAACTCAGCATAAATCTTCATTGCCTGATTTACACTGATTCCATATTTCGAAAGAAAGATGATGACATTTCTATAGGATCTATTCTCGTTGTAGCACACTGCGATCTTCATGGACATTCTCTCAGAAATACCACTGATCTCCGCAAGCCTCTCAGGCTCCTCCTCCATAATGCGAAGAGTATCATCACCAAACTTCTTAACTATTCTTTTAGCCAGAACCTCTCCAACACCCTTTATTATTCCCGAGCTGAGGAATCTAAGAATTCCCTCTGTATCGCTGGGCATACTAAGCTCAGCAGAGGATACACTGAACTGAAGGTCATACTGCGGATGATGAACATATTCTCCATCAGCCACTATGTACATACCCTCTGCAATTCCTGGAACCTGTCCAACAAAAGTTTCTGTATCATCTGCGGTTTCAACCACAAAAACCGTATAACTATTCTCGTCGTTCTGATATATGATCTTGTTTATATAACCTTCAAGAATCATTTATTATCCTTTCTAGTACGAGTAAAGCCATAACCGAGTGGTGGACACTAAGCTATGGCTCTTTCTTCATCTTATAAATCCTGCTCTGCAAGGTAATCTATGTATTTACCTGTACCAACCGCAACTACTGACATAGGATCTTCGGCAGTAACAGTTGTTATTCCTGTCTTCTCCTCTACCAGCTGTTCCAGTCCGTGGAGCAATGCGCCGCCTCCTGTAAGAACAATGCCTCTGTCGGCAATGTCTGCTGCTAGCTCAGGAGGTGTTTTCTCCAGCACTGCATGGATAGCCTCAACAACCTGTCCTGTTGGCTCTCTCAGCGCTTCTTCAGTTTCATCTGAGGTTATGGTTACTGTTTTAGGAAGTCCGGTTACAAGGTTTCTACCACGAACATCCATAGAGATGTTTTCTGGTCTCTTATAACTTGTTCCTATATTTATCTTCACTTCCTCGGCACTTCTTTCACCGATCAGAAGGTTATGTCTCTTTCTAATGTATTTGATGATGGCATCATCAAAGTCATCACCCGCTACTTTGATGGAAGAGGTTACAACCGCTCCACCCATTGATATAACAGCTATATCAGTAGTACCACCACCGATATCAACTATCATATTTCCTACTGGTCTGACAATATCTATACCAGCTCCAATAGCAGCTGCTATTGGTTCTTCAACTATATTAACGTATCTTGCGCCTGCATTGTATGTTGCAGTCTCAACAGCTCGCTTTTCAACCTCTGTTGCACCAGATGGTACACAGATAGAAATACGAGGTCTGCGTCCAAAGAAGTTACGGCCTATAGCCTTCTTGATAAAGTACTTTATCATTTCCTCGGCCTTAGTATAATCCGAAATAACTCCGTGCTTAAGTGGTCTTATGGCTATAAGATTACCAGGTGTTCTACCAAGCATAAGCCTTGCTTCTTCACCTATCTCCACTATTTTTTCAGAATCTTTATCATATGCAATAACTGTAGGCTCTTTAAGAACTACGCCTCTTCCTCTAACATATACAAGGATATTGGAAGTTCCTAAATCGATTCCTATATCAAGATTAGCCATTACTTACGTCTCCTTATATTACTCTTCCGGTGTCATTATGAGAACAGCAACCTTTTCGCCGTCCCTCCATCTTGTGAAGCACTCTACCACATCATAAATGCCACCAAGCTTATCTATATATCTTTTATAATATTCCTTTCGATGATGAACTATTTCGTGAGTTTTATTATCCATACCCTCGAATTCCTCTTTTACATTCGGAATCATCATGAAACTATTTTCGCCTGTCATATCATAACCCATCTTGCCCTTAAGAGCCGGGTTAGTATAGATTACTTTTCCATTTTCTATATCTCTAACAAATAGTAAAGCTGGAAGTTCATCAAAAATTTCCTGAAGGATTCTTGTTCCTCTTCTGGATCTTTGAATTCTTCTCTCAATAGTAAGGTCACGGGATATCATATCTGTAACCTCTTTAGCAAATGATATCTCATTCTTTTTCCAAATGCGTTCTCTGGAATTCTCAATGAATATCATTCTACCCTCATATTCACCAGCTATTCTTACTGGGAATACCATTATAGCCTTTACATTTCCCTGGAAGACTTCGACTCTCATCTTATTAGTCATATTATTCTTATCGACAATGAGTCCATCTTCTCTTATCTTTTCCTGAAGCTCAAGATCATAATGATCATGATCCCAGGTAAAAGCAGCTTCAGCCTCTGGGCCTTTTCCAAATCTAGCCCAGTAGTCGATCATTTTCATACGTCCTGCCTGATTATGATCGACTGCATAGTAAACTATATAATCAACATCCAGAAGTGTTCCAACATTCTCATACACTTCGAGGACATTTGACTTATCTCCCTCAGAAACTATCTTAAGGATCTTGGTCATTATCTCCCTGCCATTCTTCTCAAAATCAAGCTCGCTCTTCATTTCCTCTTCTTCATCAGAAATAGCAGAACCTATAAACAGCTTGGAAATAATATCTGAAAGTACATTGGCCACATTTGCCATATGGTCAAAGGCCTTGAAAAGCTTCTGATTCTGATTCTTGGTATGTGCATAGATTATCCATGTAGCATAGAATCTTCCATTAACAAAGATAGGTGCAGCAGCAAATCTGCTGTCAGGATTACCATCATCTATCTCTGAATACATAGCCTGCTTGGAATCAGCTATACAATTAACTATCTCTTCATAGAGCTTTGTAAACTCCGGATTGAAGACCATCTCATGGAATTCACCAAGATATGGAGCAGGTCCAACAGGATTAATAAGAGGCTTGCCATTAATATCCAGGACAACACTATAGAGCTCTGCAGACGAAGCAAAGCTGTTCACAAGCTTCTCAATGCTGTTTTCCTTCAGGAATTCCTGATCTAATTTTGGCTTTGCCATCTTACCCCTCCCCCATTATTTACACAAAGTCGGGTAGCATTTTGAAGCTACCCGACTAATTAAACTTTATACAGTATTATTTATTCAGGTCTTTTATCTGTCAGATCTGAAAAAGCACTATCAGTAATTCTCTTGGTCTCATTTACAGCTGTATTAACATCTGCAAGTGCAACCTGAAGCTGTGCCATGAATCCACCAATTGAATCGAACTCTCTCTTAACAACTGTTCTATTCTGGCGAATTTCTTCTCTTGCCTCTGCCTTTTCTTTCTCACACTGAGCAATTGTATCTTCTTTAAGTCTTTCACATGCCGCTTCTGTCTGCGCCTTAAGATTTTCACATCTTGCTTCTGTCTCAGATGAAAGCTTTTCAGTTTCTTCTTTAGTCTGTCTCTTCAGGCTTTCACACTCAGCATATGTTGTTTCCTGTTTCTCCTGGCAACTACTCTGTGTCTGTGAAAGAAGTCTGTCACACTCTGACTCTGTTGCAGCTTTAAGCTGCTCACAACGAGCATTTGTTTCTTCGATCATTGCCTTACACTGTTCTGTAGTCTCCTGAGTCTTAGCCTCACATTCAGCATTTGTTTTCTGTGTAAGTGCATCTGCAGACTCTCTAGCAGAAAGAAGTGTTCTTGAAATTGATTCATATCTTGATGCTGATTCAATTTCTCTTGTCTTATATCCTTCGAGATCATTCTTAAGCTTTTCAACCTCTGCCTGAAGCTGTTCATTTACTGTCTGAAGATTATCAATTGTACTCTTAGACTCTGTCATATTAGCTTCACGCATCTGCTGCAATCCCTTAACTGCTTCGCTAAGCTTTGTAGCATCCTCTTTCAGCTTTGCAATCTCGTTTTCATATTGTCTCTGTTGTTCAAGTATATATGTCTCAGTAGCCTTCTTATCATATCCACCAAATGAGACTGTTTTGATCTCTAATTCCATCTCGTTTGTACCCCTTTCACTAAAAAAATCCTAACCTGTAGTATATCATACTAGGGTTTATTATGCACTCACTTTTTCTATGCAAAATGACCTTTTTCTTCGATTACTTTTATAACCTGATCAACATACTTTTCGCATATCTCATCTGTCTCAGCTTCCACCATAACTCTTATAACTGGCTCTGTTCCAGACTCACGAACAAGTATTCTTCCAGAGTCTCCAAGCTCCTCTGCAACCTTTGCAACTGCAGCCTGAACATCCTTGTCATTCTGAGCTTCCGGCTTACTCTTAACACGTACATTTTTAAGAACCTGAGGATAGTAAACAACCGGCTCTATAAGCTCTGACATAGGTTTCTCTTTTGCCAGCATAACCTCCATCATCTTAAGACTTGTGAGAATACCATCGCCTGTTGTTGCATACTTAGAAAAGATAATATGACCAGACTGCTCGCCACCTATACGGTTTCCAGTCTTGACCATGTTTTCGTAAACATACTTATCACCAACATCAGTCTTATCGTATTCAATACCAACCTTATCAAATGCCTTATATAGACCGAAATTACTCATGACAGTTGTAACTACCTTGTTGTTAACAAGCTTTCCACGCTCCTTCATGTAGCAGCCATAAACATAGAGGATATGGTCTCCTGTGACCACATGTCCTTTTTCATCTACACAAAGGCATCTGTCTGCATCACCATCATAAGCAAAACCAATATCAAGTCCCTTTTCAACAACGAACTTCTGGAGATGTTCAATATGAGTAGAACCACAGTCAGTGTTGATGTTATAACCATCAGGGCTGTCATTCATCACATAAGTCTTTGCACCAAGAGCATCAAAAACGCCCTTTGCAATCTGCCATGCTGCACCATTAGCAACATCAAGACCAACCTTAACATCCTTGAAGCTGTACTTACTCATGGAAATAAGATAACCAATGTAGCGGTTACGTCCAGCTACATAGTCAACTGTACGACCAATCTCATCCTTTGCAGCTATAGGCACATCTACCTTACCATCTAAGTAATCCTCAACCTTGAGAATTGTCTCTTCATCCATCTTCTCGCCGTTTCCGTTAAGAAGCTTAATACCATTATCGTAGTAAGGATTGTGAGATGCAGAAATCATGATACCGCAATCGAAATCATCAACTCTCGCAATATATGCGACAGATGGGGTTGTTGTAACGTGCATAATGTAAGCATCTGCACCACTGGCCATAAGTCCTGTACAAAGAGCATACTCAAACATGTAAGAGCTTCTTCTTGTATCCTTACCAATTACAACCTTGGCCTTCTTGCCTTCCTTTGCACCGTAGTACCAGCCAAGAAATCTACCAATCTTTACTGCATGTTCGAAAGTAAGGTCGGCATTTGCCTCACCTCTGAATCCGTCTGTTCCAAAATATTTGCCCATTTAATTATCCTCCTTGTGGATTACTACCCCGTTATCCTTCCAAATGGAATTCTCCGGAACAACTCCTCTTACACAAGAAGTAGGATAAACATTTGAATGTCTTCCTATAACTGTTCCAGGATTGCAGACTGCATTGCAGCCAACCTCTACATAGTCTCCAAGCATAGCGCCGAACTTCTTAATTCCTGTTTCTATCTTATCTGATCCGTCACGGACAACTACCAGCTGCTTGTCACTCTTTACATTACTTGTAATGCTTCCAGCACCCATGTGGCTGAAGTAACCCAGAATGGAATCACCAACATAATTGTAATGTGGTGTCTGAACATGATCGAATAAGATGACATTTTTTAGTTCCACACTGTTACCAACAACGCAGTCGGCGCCCACCAGCGCCGAACCACGGATAAATGCACAGTGTCTTACTTCAGTGTTTGGTCCAATGATGCATGGAGCACCAAGATAAGCTGATGGGAACACAGTTGCTGTCTTGTGCACCCAGACATTTTCACTAATTTCGTCATACTCATCTCCAAGAGTTGGGCCGAGCTCAAGTATAAAATCCTTGATTCCCTTAAGCGCCTCCCATGGATATGTGAACTGTGAAAGATAATCTTTTGCTAAAGTGTGATTTAAATCATAAAGATCCGAAATTGTATACATTTATCTAGCCTCTCTTTCTTTACTCTACTGTAACTGATTTAGCCAGATTACGAGGCTTATCAACATCAAGGCCCTTGGCATCAGATGTATAGTATGCTATCAGCTGTAAAATAACTGCAGTTGCGAAAACGCCAAATGTACTATCCACCTGTGGGATGTAGATCTGCTTATCGCAAACTTCCTTACTCTCAGTCTTTCCTTCCTGACTGATGAGAATTACATAAGCACCTCTGGATTTAACTTCACGAACATTTGAGATGACCTTTGCATAAACATGCTCTTCAGTAGCAATGGCAATAACTGGAACCTGCTCAGAAATAAGTGCGATAGTTCCATGCTTAAGCTCGCCTGCTGCATAGGCCTCTGAATGAATATAAGAAATCTCCTTCAGCTTGAGGGAAGCCTCGAGACTGAGGGTATAATCGATGCCCCTTCCGATGTAGAATACATCTGGAGCTGTCTTGATATGATTAGCTATACGGCGGATGTCATTTGAAGCCTCAATAGTCTTCTGCATGATCTCGCCAACGCTAGAAAGCTTTGTCATGAAGTCTCTTGCCTGATCCTCAGTCATAACGCCTCTTACAAGGCCAAGTCTTGCGGCCAGTGTATACAGTGCAGCAATCTGAACTGTATAAGCCTTTGTGCTGGCAACCGCTATCTCAGGACCTGCATGTGTATAGAGTACATAGTCGCTCTCACGAGCAATTGTTGAACCCTTTACATTAACGATTGAAAGAACCTTACTGCCCTTCTGCTTTGCAAGGCGAAGAGCCTCAAGTGTATCGATAGTTTCACCAGACTGGGAAACTACAATAGTAAGAGTCTTGTCATCAATGATAGGATCCTTGTATCTGAATTCTGATGCAATTTCAACAGTTACTGGAATGCGAAGCTTTGTCTCAATGAGAGACTTACCAACCATTCCAGCATGCATTGCAGTACCACATGCTACTACAACAATATCCTTAAGATTCTTTAAAACATCATCATCAATTCCATCATCTGCAAGGAATGGAAGACCATCCTGAATTCTTGGAGCAACTGTTCTCTCAAGAGCTTCTGGCTGCTCATTGATTTCCTTAAGCATGTAGTGTGGGTATCCACCCTTTTGAGCTGATGTGATATCCCAGTTTACTTCAAGTATTTCAGGCTGTACAGCGCGTCCCTTAAGATCCTGCACCTCAATACCTTCCTGTGAAAGTGTGAGGATGTGATACTC
Organism: uncultured Lachnospiraceae bacterium; assembly: GCA_947168155.1. Taxonomy (GTDB): domain Bacteria; phylum Bacillota; class Clostridia; order Lachnospirales; family Lachnospiraceae; genus Eubacterium_Q. The sequence goes on from CAMVKW010000031.1 coordinate 18,267, forward strand.
AGGAACTACAAAATACTTCTTTGAGAAATTGATAACTGCTGTAAGGTCAGATGCTATGATAGAACCGCCATCAAAAGAAGCAGCAACCATTGGGCTGACATTTCTTATAGCAAAGATCTTGCCAGGCTGATCATCAAACATAATACAAAGAGCAAATGAACCAGCAAGAAGATCAACAACCTTCTTGATAGTCTTATAAGGATTGCCCTCATACATCTGATCTAGAAGTGCAGCTACAACCTCTGTATCTGTTTCTGATTTAAGTACGTTCTTAAGACCGTACTCTGTTGTAAGTTCTTTATAATTCTCAATAATTCCGTTATGACAGATAGTAACTGAGCCCTGCTGATGTGGATGTGCATTTGTCTCTGTAACTCCACCGTGAGTTGCCCATCTTGTATGTCCAATACCGCAGGAAGCATCTGTTTTCTCTTCCTCTGCAGCCTTTGCAAGTTCCTCAACCTTACCTGTCTTCTTCTTTAAAACTATCCCTGTTTTAGGATCGAGCACCGCTATTCCAGCACTGTCATATCCTCTGTATTCTAACTGTTTAAGCCCGTTAATAAGTATATCTTTTGCAGGTTCATTACCTGTATATCCAATAATTCCGCACATTTGTTTTTCTCCTTTCGTGCACGCCTGATTCTCATGAATATCAATGAAACTCAATGAATATCATTGAAACATCATAAGTGTGATACTTGTCCACTTTGTACGCAAAAAGCATCCAGCTTGTGGACTTCTAAAAATCACGCACGTTCTACATCCCTCTGTTCCGCAGTCGCCTGCAGTTTTTAAAAAAGTAGATCACGAATGTGCCATCCGAAGGAGCATCCGCCGAATTTTTTCGAAATGTCCTTATATATCTCGTGCCCTTTGCACTGCAGAACATACGTTTCGATAACTCCTTACCTCGTCGTCTTGATTTCTTCGAAATCAAGCACTGTGGCGCTAAGCTTTTTAAGCTTTCCAAAGCTGTTTCCTCCAATTAAAACAGCCGCAGATATTATAACATATCTGCGGCATCATAATCAAATCACTGGAATATTATATCCTAACCCTTGGGCCTTCTATATCCTTAGCTTTATTCTTTCCCATTAAACTGTACTTAATCTTTTCGCCATCGGAAAGCATATTTTCCCTCATCTGAAGTGTTTCCTGTTTTACTTCAGATACTCTGGTCTTTGGATCATAGTTTTCTTTTATCTTCGCATTTTTCCACTCATTCTTTAGAGCATCATCACCACGAAGCATTATCTGTTCCAGCTCTTTGTTGCTGACTCTTTTATATCCAGCGTCATCCAGTTTCTGATTATCATTTATTGCCACTTCAGTCGCCCCAAGAGTCGTAACTATTTTCATTCTATTTACGTATTCAGTTAGTGTTTCAGCAGTTCCATCTTCTTTAGTACCAGGAGTCCAGATGTCACCATTTATCTTGCCGATAAGCTCCTTGCTTCGATTCAGAGATGACAAATAGTTTACCACAGTGATATCCTTATCATCTCTCAGAGTCTCTTCATTCTTCAGCATCTCTTCAAGGCGTGGCTTCATCAGCCCCTGCATATTAGCCTCAATTGCGTACTTACCAAATGCATATGAGGTTTCCATCTTCTCCAATATACTAATATTAGTATGTATACGAGGCTGCTCATGACTCTGCCTGTTTGAAGCATTTATTCTGGTCGGATCCTCCTGGAATTCTTGCTGCTTGTGTGCCAGATAACTCCTGATGGAATCTATACATGTCTTCTGCTTATCAAAGTATGTAGCAAGAACACTGGTATCCACATTGCCATTTCTATCAGGTCTGAGACTACGCTGTGCATAGTCATTTAGCGCATTTATATCAACTACAATCTTATTGAATTCCGGAGAGCCCTTACCAAGCAGGTTAAAGTCCACCTTCTTTATGGAAGCCTTAAATTCCTTAGCTTCCTTCTTCATATTTTCCAGGGTTTTATTATCTATAGCATGAAGATTCATTTTAACCGTGCGACGTTTTCCTATGCTTTCCTCAGCCTTCGAATGTGTCTTAGTCTTAGGCTTTTCGTTGAAGCCTTCCTTCATGCTCATAAATCTTTCATGATCCGCCTTCTTCTTGGCAGCCTTCTCAGCCTTAATCTTATCAGCTATGACTTTCTCTGCCAGCTTTACCGTCTCATCGGCCTCAGCGGGTTTAATGTTATCCTTCTTTGTGTCAGGATTTACTATTTTACCGGCCCCCTCCTGACCATCCAGCTTGAAGTTTTCTCTAAGAGCCGCCATCTTTTTGTTAGTCTCGGCATCTCTTACCTTTTTCGCAGCTACCTCGATTATCTGAATGTCAGCAGCCTCTTTTTCCTTGGTTTTTTCAATGGCATCATCTATCGCTCTTATAACAGTGCCTTTGTAAGCCTTCTTATACTCAGCAACCTTGAATTTATCCAGAAAATCACGAAGGAAATCATTTGAGCTCTTAGCAGGCAGGTCCGGATTTATCTTAACCTTCATTAGTTCTCCCAGAATACCATCAATAGGAGAAACATTATTTACCAGTTCACTCACCTGATAATCATAAAGATTCTTCCACACCGCATCATAATCCTTGGACCAGCCATTATCATGCATATGATTTTCAAATGCTTTAATATTCTGTATTCTGCTTGCCTCTCTTTTTTCATCCTTAATATGCTCGGCAAGCTCGTCAACTTTTTTCTCTGATACGTTATGTGCTATAACCCTTTCTTTGATTAACTTGTCTAGTGTACGTCTATCATCACCATACAGAGTGCCACTACTTTGCACACTCTTTAAGGTGTCATATATGTCCCTTACCGCCGCATCTCTCTTATCCTTGGTATCTACCTCGGTGTTCAGAAGCCTATCCAGAAGAGATATTAACTCAGGGTTGCCTGAGCTTCTGGCAAGATCATATATAGTCTTTATACCTCTTTCATCACTTTCCTGGATAAAGCCTTCATAACCCCAGCCATTTTTATGAACTATTTGGTAATACTCATCCTCACCAAGTCCATACTTCTTACCAAAGTTCCTTCTGTTTTCATATCTCTTTGCTTCGTACTCGTCTCTTCTGAACCTTTCAAGTGCCTTCTGCTTCTCTCTTTCGGCCTCTTCCTTGGCTCTCTTTTCCTCTTCTAACTCGTCATCAGTCTTTTGACGTTCCTCTCCAAATTCAACGAAGTAATGATCATCTAATTCTTCCTGAGTAATATTTTTTACAGTCTCTATCTTCTGCTTGATATTCTCACGGTAATTCTTATTAAAAGTATATCCAAATAACTCCTGTCGATTAACCACTCTATTTACTTCATTCAGAAGGCTATCTCGGACAGACTTTTTCCAGACAGGTGTTTTCAGTATCTTAACCAGGAGTTGATCCATAATTGGCTCAGGTCTCCAGTTATTATGACTCTTATACTCGAAAAGGTCCTTAAGCAGCTTACTATCGTCATAATCTATCCAGCCTTTCTTCTCTGCCTCCTGAAGAAACTTCTCGGTAGTATAATCCTCTAGTAGTATTTCACCCGGCTTCAGATTCTTTCTCTTGTCTTCCAGCTCTATTTCTTTCTGAGACTTTGGTCTCTTAACTCCCAAAGCCCTCTCATATTCTCTATCTATCCGCTGCTGATCCTTGAATATGAAAGAATCTGTAGTATTATAGAATAGCTTATTATCTATAAACCTTCTATCTCTCAGCTCTCGATAAATATCATCAACTCTGCTCTTCAGATAATGAATCCTCTCGCCAGCATCATATGCGGACTTATTCTTCATGGAATCACTAAGAAAATCATCCAGATGCTTATAACTAAGCTGTTCAGAAATCTTGTAAAGAGTTTTAAATGTATTTAAGTCAGTCTCATCTACCCATCCATTTTTTCTAATAGTATCTACATACTTTTTAAAGCTGACCTTCTTTGCAAAATCGCCCTTTTCACCTACTTTATAGTCCTGCGATGCCTTGAAATTCTCAAGTTCATTCTCGTACAGTTCTACATCCGCATCCATACCATCCTTGTCAATCTGCTTCTTTCGGTCAGCATCAGCCTGCACCTTATTCTTAAGCATGCGTGCTATATTTTCTTCTTTTTCCTTATCAAAGGCGTAGACTTCCTCATCTACTTCATCATTGACAAAGATATTATCTTCATCTTCAAAATCATCAGAATTATCTTCAGATAAATCGCGCTGAAGAACATCAAAAGCAAATGAAACCCTTAGATTATAAGGGAACTTATAGTCAGAATCATCCGAGATTTCCCGAAGCTTTTCTGATAGCTCCAGGCGTCCCTTCTTAGTATGACTATCATACTTCTCTATACCGTCTATAACATCTTCGGCATATTTTTCCGGATCACTATTTAATTTTGAAAAGTATCCATGTAAATTTGTAAAAAACTTTATCTCTGGTTCTGTATCCCATCCCAGCTTCTTGATTTTTTCAATATATTCTTCTAGTCCTATCATAACTGTCTCCCTTATTTCTTAGGTGCATTACCCTTTACTATATTTTCCTTTTCGGGTTCCTTATTCTTCTTCTGAGGTCCCTTTTCCGGTGCTACTTTTTTCTGTGCCTTCTGCATGGCAAGATCGCTCAGCTCTTTAAGCTCGATTTCCTTGCCGTTAACCTTGATTTTATTTTTATAAACATCCTGAGTACCTACCATTTTTGATAGTTTATTCAGATTATTTAAACTATCCAGACTGTTTTGTATCTCCTCTTTGCTCTTACCTTCGTTTAGCTTGGTAGTCAGCTTGCCCAGTTCACTAACCAGAGTCTCCTGAAATGCTGCATTTTTGCATATATTGATAGTATCCATTGACATATCTACAACCTGCGGATTATTGCTATTCTCCACTGATTTTAGTCCACTGCACAAATGCTTTTTGAACTTATTATTGAATGCCTTGAAACCACTCATTCCCTTTACAAATTCATCAGCCTTAGCATTAATAGTCTTTGGATCAAAGATAACATTTGCATTCTGTTGCTGATCAGCATAAATGCACTTAAGCGCCGATGCAGTAATATTCTTTTCTAATTCTTTTTCTTTATCAGAAGGAATATACTCAAAGGAATGATCTTTTTCCACTTCATCATACAGTGCCCATTCACTTACGAAACTCTTCTTTCCGGCCTCCTCCTTGAAAATGGCATTCACACTGTCCTGTATCTGTCTTTGCTGGTACATCTTCATATCATCATATGAATTGAATGTACTATCCGCTCTCTTCACATCAGTATTTATTCTAACGTCATTCATATTAAAGAGTCTGGTTTTTTCTTCCGCAAGCTGATCAGGCTTATATTCAGCGATATCGCGAAGATAATGTTCTCCAAAATCCTCTAAGAGTGCGGATACGTTCTTCCCCAGTTTCTCCTTACGGAACTTGTAAGAAAGCTTCTGCATATCATTTACAATCTCCTGAGATCTTCTGATACGTTCCTCTGATGGAAGATTTTCCGGAGCGTCTTTTTCTAACTGATCCACCTTACTAATAAGAGCCGTCAGTTCCTTATTGCTCTTGATATTATCCTTTATATAATGAAGCTCGTTTGACAAGTTTTCAAAGGTTTTATCTCTCTTGTCGATTCCCATAGACTGCTCATCAGCCTGGATATGTTCTTCCAGAAGACCGAGGACATTCTCCATGGTTTCTCTACGAAATGCAGAATTCTTTTTTTCTTGTTTGCCACCTGCCTCAGCAGTTTCCTTTTCTTCATTTTTACGAGCTATATAATGCTTCATCTGGACAGCCAGCTGCTTTTTAGCTGCGAGGAGTGTTTCTCTTTCGCCATACAGCTCACTATTTTCAATGGAACCAGCATTGTTTTCACGATGTTGTTCCAGCTCATTAATAGCTTTTAGAGATTCAGCTATGTTACTATACTCTCTACTTCCTCCCCATACGCCTTTTGTAGCGGCATATAGGCTGGCGACACCAGCACTGAGTCCCACCAGATGTTCATGCGTATCACCGTATAATGGTGTATCAAACTCTCGCTCAGAAGTTCCCTGGTATTCTTCAGCTAGAGTTGTTTCATCTATATTAATTGATTCTTCCTGAAGTTCCTCTTCCTGTTTACCAGGCTGTTCTTCTTCTTTATTTTCCTCTATAGGCTTTTCTTCCATTTCCGGCTTAGAAGCGTTCTGGCTTAACTGTCTATTTCTTTCCTCAAGCGCCAGTTGACCAGGTTCAACAACATCACCAACCGTCTGTTTTGCTGGCATATCACTTTCTATTTTTGTTAAAAAAGCATAGTTTTCTTCTTCTATCTTAAGAAGTTCAGGGAGTTCTCCAGGCTGTAACACCTTAAGGCATTTGAACATCTGCGAAAATCTATGGGCCTTTACATCATTGGGATGAGCCAACTCGTAAATTGTAACCTTTCCACCAGATTGTAACTCCTTCTCTACCGGCTTAAATATGCCCTGTTCTTCAAGAAGGTTGCTCTTAGGTTCAAATGGATTGTTCCTGCATTTTTCCTCATAAACCTTTTTAGCATTTTCCTGCATCACACGCTTTTCATTGGTTAATCTTTCAACCTCCATGGACTTTCGTGACGCCTCTGATGCAGCACTGCCAAGCTTATCCTTCAGATCATCTAAAAGCTTTAGCTCACGCTGATATACACCTTCGTTCGCTTTACGGTCATCTTCATCTATGAAGCCGATTTTATTCAGCATATCATAGTTTGATTTAGCTTTTTTATATCTTGCCTCCTGAACCTTCACCTCTTGCTGGGCATCTCTGTAATTCTGATCAGCCCTTGCATGAGCTTTCCTGACCTCTTCCAAACTCTTATCATGCTCAGCTATCTGAGCATCCATCTCAGCTTTTGCCTGCTCATTATAATAATCTCGCATTCTTAACTTTACTTCAGCGAGCTTATCATTTATTTTTCCTGCAAGGTTCCTCCTCACTATGATTTTCTTAGTATCAGTTTTTATTACAGGTGTGGCTACAGACCCTGTCGTGGCATTTCCAACATCACGTATACGTTCTGCCTCATAGATTATATCCAAAGCCTTCTGTTTATCCGCTTCACCTTCTATTTTTATGTTATTTGCCTGATTTTCTTTATCTAATACGATTTTCTGCAATTCTGAACTGATCATTTCATCGTATCGTTTTATATCAGAATAGTCCAACCCTATTGATGAATGATCGTATGTAATGTGATTTTTACAATAATTATAAACAGTTTTCCCTATTTCATCTTCTTTAACGAATCTATCTATATCATCATCAAGAGTACCAGAATACAGCTTCTTGATGATATTATTCTTCCACTTATTCGCCGCTTCCTTTTCTTCTTCAGAACCTGTTTTAGACGCCTCGTCCGCAGTCATATATTCACGCTTAAGCGCGGTCATATAGTATCTGGCAGCCATAGTCCTAGATACCGTTTCTACATTAACTTCGTCAACAGGCAAAAGCAACTGGTCATTTAGGGCTTCTTTGTAGGTATCAAATATTTTTTCGCCTTCTACCCCTTTAAAATCCTCATCAAATTTCTTTACAAGATTATCATACGCCTGAACTACAGACTGATACTCCACAGATGTCATCTTGGACTTATTTGTTTCAAGATATTTATTAATATCATTTCTAAGGATCAGATTTCTCGCAAGATTTAATCTTTCCTCACTATATGTAGAAATTGGATTGCCATCAGCATCCACGCCAGATTTCATAGCTTCGAAATAATCGTCATTACGAAGAACGAAATCCCTTATTTTCTTCTGAATATCAAGAAATTCTTTATCATTTGAATCAATAGAACTAACAGGAGCAAGAACCGCATCATTTAATTCACGTCTAGGCATAATTTATATCCTCCTCACTCTATCGAGATAATTACCCATTCTCTTACAAGCGATTATACAGCATAAACCGCAACAAATGCGCAACAAATAAACAGAAAATACAAAAGAAGCTCTACGGATCGTAGAGCCTCCCTTTATAACATATTAATTATATTTTAATTCTAATTCCAATCCCAGGCGCCATCGGAACCTACCCAACAGCCATCTACATATTGGCTAGTTGCAAGATAACCATCTGCCTTAAAATAATACCATTTACCGTCTATCTGTTGCCACTGACTGCTTGGATACCATCCGGACTTATCCTCGAACCACCAACCATTACCGTCGCTCTTCCATGCTCCTGTATATGGATAAGAACAAATACCATCTGCACCAATCCAGTAGCCATCTACCCAGCACTTGGATGAGTATCCTCCCCAATATTCTGTTTTAGTAGTCGTGCTTGTTACTTTTCCATTTTCGTCATAACTAGTATATGTTGACTCACTTCCAAGAGCCGTCCAAAGATAATACCAGTTACCGCCAATCTGATGCCATCCTGTCTCAGCAGCATAACCATTAGATTTAAAATAGAACCATTGTCCATCTATCTTCTGCCATTTATCTACAGGATACCACCCCGATGAATCCTCATACCAGTAACCTGTTCCATCATGTTTCCAGGAACCTGTCGCTTTATAACTATTCTTTCCGTTTCCATCATACCATCTGCCATCCAACCAGCAATTAGTATGATTGTTTCTTGTAAATGTTATATCAATATCTTTTGCGGTTCCACTTGAAGAAGTTTTAAAGTCTTTTTCATAAAGCTTTATACTCTTTGTTGCAGGATAATCATAATATTTACCGTTACATATAAATCCAGTAACTGTGTATCCATCACCAATGCTGTATTTACTTACTATTTCCTCAACATTTACATTTACATACTCAGTTGAACCATCTTTTTTGACACTGATAGGATCAGTATTCGAAGTCATGCAAGATGCCATAACCTTCATTTCTTTATATCCATCTTTATCATATCGATAAAAATTTACCCAATATCTTTCCATCCCCTCAGCTGGGCTAGCATTTACCTGTCCTGCAGCCCCACCAAAACTAAGTGATGCAGTTATAAATATCACCACTGCCAGAAAGAATCCCATAATTCTTCTCTTCATAAGTCACAACCTCCTCAATTGAACATCTTTATCAGATGAAATATGAAAAAATTGTATCATGTTACCCCCCTCCGGTCAATTTTATATAACGCCGGCAACTCATCTGATTGACATCAATCGCTCTTTTAGTATATACTTTGTATATACATATATTGCAAAAGCGTTTGGAGGTTTTTATGGAAGCTACTATTTCAAAATGGGGTAACAGCCAAGGTATTCGTATCCCCAAAGAATTCATTAATGCTCTCGGCATATCTTTCGATACACCTCTTGATATAGAAGTTCGGAATGATGAGATTGTCATCTCAAAAAAGTTCAAACATCAGTCTTTAAAGGAGCGCGTAAAAAAATCCGGTAAACCGCTAAAATTCTCTAACGAAATTGATTGGGGGGATCCTGTCGGAAACGAGGTATGGTAATGAAAGATGTATACCAAGGCACAATACTGAAAATAGAAAAAATTAAATATCCTGTCTTTGTTGTAAGTAACAATTACTTCAACCAGGCAGATGGCATCATCGGATGTCCAATTGTTCAAAACGAATCCGAAACCGCAACGCACATCCCAATTGATGAAAACGAAATCAAGGGTGTCATCATATGTGAGCAAGTTCGTTTCTTTGATCTAAGCACACGAGGTTTCAAAATCCTCACCCACTCAGAACTTGATACCACGACCAACATTGTCGATATTGTTCAAGGATTCTTTGATTTTAATTAAAAGAAGCTCTACGTATCGTAGAGCCTCCCTTTATAACATATTAATTTATTTCCTACTCTCCATCAGTTGGAGTTGCATCTGCAGCAGTTGCATCATCAAAGGTTTGTGTCACGTCAGTTGAGATGATAGCTCTGTCGATGTTCTTCACATCATCACTTCCAATGTAGTAGGAGTCGTCAGAAAGTATAATTCTGACTTTTACAGTTTCTGGATCGGCATAGTCAATATCACTTACCGCTCCTGCCAGGATTCCAATAATTCCACTTGCGAATTCATATTCATATTCTTCTTTTGTGTAATCGTTGTAATCACCATTTTCTACTGCAGTATTGAAGTTTTTAACATATTCAATAATCTCTGGGTTGGTCTGATTCAGAATATCAATTGGGTAGATAGTAACATCCACATAATTGATATTGTTGTCCTTGTAAGCCTTGCCTACATCAAACTTGGCCTTGCCATAAATCTGCTTTGCAAGATCAACCATGGCTGGGGCAAGCTCTGGATCACCTGAAATTTCAAGTCCATAATAGCTCGACAGATTGTTTGCCAGACGGGTTACATTCTGAAGGTAAATGGCCTCTGCATCCTCTTCATTAGCACCAGTCATCTTAATGTATTCATCTGTGACACCCAGATAATTTGATGAAATTATACTTCTTACATACGCCTGATAATTTGATGCTTTGCCACAAGCTGTTAAGCTAAGCAGCATGCACATGCAAAGTAAAAGGCATATCATTCTTTTAGTCTTCAAATCTATTTTTCCTATTTTCTATATTGATATTTCCAATAATAATTTATATTTCATTAATTAGCTGATCATTGATCCTGCTGGAACATCTTTGTCTGCTGTCAGAAGTGCAAGTCTTCCTTCATTATCTTCTGCACAAAGGAGCATACCTTCTGAAACAACACCGGCAAGCTTAGCAGGCTTGAGGTTTGTTATAACAACAACCTTCTTACCCTTCATATCCTCTGGTGAGTAGTAATTCTTAATACCAGAAACAATCTGAAGAACCTTTCCATCAACCTGAACCTGTGAGCAAAGAAGCTTCTTAGAATTTGGAACTTCCTCACAAGAAATAACTTCACCAATCTGAAGCTGCATCTTATCAAAATCATCGATGCTAAGAAGTGGCTTCTGAATTGCAGCAACCTTTGTAGGTTCCATCTTCTCTTCCTTCGCCTTAGCCTCTGCCTTACGTTTCTCCTCTTCAGGATCAATCTCTGGCTCAACTACGCTTGGGAATCTTCTTTCAATCTCATCCAGCATTTCCTTAGTATCAATTCTTGCAAAAAGAATCTCAGGAGCATCTGTTACCTTGTTGCCATTTGGATAAAGACCAAAGCTGCCCATCTCTGTCACAGATCTCTTCTCAGTATTAATCTGAGCAAGAATCTTTGCAGATGTTTCAGGCATGAATGGCTCAAGAAGTGATGCGCCAATTGCAATGCCCTCGATCAGGTTGTAGAGAACAGTATTAAGTCTGTCCTGCTTACCCTCTTCCTTAGCAAGTGCCCAAGGCATTGTCTCATCAATATATTTATTACATCTCTTAAAGAGATTCCAAATTTCTGTGATAGCATCTGCCACGCGAAGCTTGTCCATGCAGATGTTAACTCTGAGTCTTGTATCAAGAGCAACTCTCTTAAGGTCGTCATCAACTTCCTCAGAAACGCCTGTGTTAGTTACAACACCGCCGAAATATTTGTTAGACATTGAGATAGTTCTATTAACCAGGTTACCCAGTGTATTTGCAAGATCTGAGTTAACTCTCTCAATAAGAAGCTCCCATGAAACTACACCATCATTTTCAAATGGCATCTCATGAAGAAGGAAGTATCTAACGGCATCAACACCGAAGAGATCCACCATATCATCAGCGTAGAGTACATTTCCACGTGACTTACTCATCTTTCCATCACTCTGAAGGAGCCATGGATGTCCAAATACCTGCTTTGGAAGCGGTTCACCAAGTGCCATAAGCATGATTGGCCAGTAAATTGTATGGAATCTGAGAATATCCTTACCGATCAGATGAAGATCAGCTGGCCAGTACTTCTTGTAAAGCTCGCCATGGTTACCATCTGCATCATATCCAAGACCAGTGATATAGTTTGAGAGAGCATCTATCCAAACATAAACTACATGCTTCTCGTCGAAGTCAACCGGGATACCCCACTTGAATGAAGTCCTTGATACACAAAGGTCCTGAAGACCTGGCTTAAGGAATGTATTTACCATCTCATTTTTACGGGATTCAGGCTGAATGAATTCAGGATGATCCTCGATATATTTAATAAGCTTTGGAGCATATTTGCTCATCTTGAAGAAGTAAGCTTCCTCAGAAGCTTCCTTTACAGGTCTTCCACAATCTGGGCAGCAGCCGTCAACCAGCTGTGACTTAGTCCAGAAGGACTCACATGGTGTACAGTAAAGTCCATCATAAGAACCCTTGTAAATGTCACCCTGCTCATAAAGCTTTCTAAAAATCTTTTGAATCTGTTTCTCGTGATCTGGATCAGTTGTTCTGATGAACTTATCATATGAGGTATTCATCAGATCCCAGATACGCTTTATCTCAGCAGCCTTCTCGTCTACAAACTCCTTAGGAGTGTTGAGCTCTTCGAAAGCTTTAGTTTCAATCTTCTGTCCATGTTCATCGGTTCCAGTCTGGAATCTAACATCATAGCCGATGAATCTTTTGTATCTTGCGATACTGTCTGCCAGCACGATCTCATAGGTATTGCCGATATGAGGCTTACCTGATGCATATGCAATGGCGGTTGTAATGTAATAAGGTTTCTTTGCCATTTTAAAAAATCTCCTCTTTATGTATTCACACTATGTTTCTTAAGCGAATGAAACTTATCGTTACATGGGTTAAGTACATAAAAGCGCTACTCGACATTTTAGCACAAACCAATAGAATTTTAAAGAAAATAAAAATGGGCATCCACTTGGATGCCCAAAATAAAATCATTTATAAATTACTTGCGAGTTCAAGCTTTTTCTTTGTAACTTCCTGCTCGTTCTCTGCAACCTTCATCATTCCACCAAGAGCGCTTACCTTATCGGCAAACTCCTCGTATCCTCTCTTGATGTACTGGATGTTTTCTATATTGCTGACGCCGTTAGCTGCAAGTGCCGCAATAACAAGCGCCGCTCCCGCTCTCAGATCAGTAGCCCTGAGGGTTGCACCATTATATTTCTTAGTACCTGTAATGATAGCTGAATTTCCTTCAACTCTTATCTTCGCACCCATTCGAGCCAGCTCAGCAACATATCTGAATCTGTTCTCGAAAATGCTTTCTGTAACGATACTTGTACCATCTGCAAGTCCCAGGATTGCAGCCATCTGAGCCTGCATATCTGTAGGGAAACCTGGATAAGGAAGGGTTTTGATCTGTGTAGCCTTCAAAACTCCGTCCGCCATAACCCTTACAGAATCATCATACTCAATAACATGAGCGCCCATTTCCACAAGCTTTGAAGAAATAGCCTCCAAATGCTTAGGGATAACATTCTTGATGAGTACATTTCCGCGAGTAGCAACTGTCATCGCCATAAATGTTCCCGCCTCAATCTGATCAGGAATAATGGAATACTCAGCTCCGTGAAGCTTCTCAACACCACGAACGCGGATTACATCTGTACCAGCACCCTTTATATTAGCTCCCATTGTGTTCAGGAAGTTAGCTACGTCAACTATATGTGGTTCCTTAGCTGCATTCTCAATAGTTGTCTTTCCAGGACTGAGAGATGCTGCCATCATAATATTGATAGTCGCACCAACAGATACGGTATCAAGATAGATGTGTGCTCCGTGAAGCTCTTTTGCCTGGGCTACAATGCTACCGCCTGAAACAATCTCAGTCTCAGCACCCA
>CAMVKW010000032.1:0-29542 GCA_947168155.1 uncultured Lachnospiraceae bacterium
GAGTGATTGGCTGATGTATGAGTCGAAATTTAGTTTCTCATTCAACCGGTATAACAGGAGAGATGGTTACGAAACGTAACCAAAGCTATTGATGAAAAGGGTATCTGAGAAGTATAATTACATTAGTTAAATAATTGTATTTGCATCTTGAATTTTGGAGGTGCCTATGAATAATTATAGTAACAATTTGAATGACAATAATAATGGTAAAAAGAAGATGAGTAATGGTGAGATTATTCTTATACTTCTTGCGGCGTTGGGGTTTATCTTGTTGTATTTCGATATGACCGAAGATAAGAATGATAATTATAGTGGATATCGTAATCATAGTTATGATACGACTACAGAGGCTCATACTTACGATACATATAATAGTAATAAGTACAAGAATTCTTCGACAAAGAAAAATAGTTCTACGAAGAAGAGTACTTCGACTAAGAAAAATAGTTCTACGAAGAAATCGACTAGTACTAAGAGTACATCTACCAAGAAGAACTCTTCAACGAAGAGAAGTACTTCAACCAAGAAGAAAACATCTACAAAGAAGACTTACAATGAAGATAAAGAGGTTGATCCACTTGATCATGATATCGATACTTACTACGAGGATTACAAGGATACCGATTGCTTTGAAGATGAAGACGATGCCTGGGACGATTTTGAAGATAACGAAGATGTATGGGATGATTATTGATGGCGCTTAAGATAATTAGAAATGGAGTCAACGGGGTCAGATCCCGTTGACTTATTTTAAGTTACATATCTTTCAGTAGACCTTCAAGGCCTTCTTCTTTATAGACTTCTTTGTAGTATCCAACTTCATCGCGGATCAGCTGATCGATTGCATTTATGCTGAGCAGCTCGACTGGAGCTTTATCGTCAGTCAAAATGTGATTCCCAGCTTTATATTCAACAAGATTAGAATCAACCTTCGCCATCATATTAGCGAGGTTTTCATCTTTCTCACTAGCATAGCCGTTTTTGAAATTGCTGATCATCTCAGGGTTCGAAGAAGCGAAGAGTTCGCGGTTAGTATTGCCGGCAACATCAGCAGTGTAAATATAAGGAAAAACCTGGGCGATGGTATCCGAAAGATAACTGTTTATGCCGTTTTCTCCGTCAGAAATCATATTCATATTGAGGACAACCACGCCGTCGTCGGCCAGGCATTCTTTTACGAGAGTGAAGAATTCGACAGATGACATTTGGAATGGAATAGTAATGTCCTGGTAAGCATCGACCATGATGACATCATATTTTGCGGGATTGTCACTTTTCTCAGAAACCAGCCCCTGCAGATAGGCTCTTCCATCATAGGTTGTAACATTAATGTCCTTAGGAAGCTCAAAGTATTTATGAGCCAAATCCGTAATCTTCGCGTCAATCTCAACACCTTCAACATTCACATTTTCAAAATAGCGGTTGCATTGGGTGGCATATGTGCCCGTGCCCATGCCGAGGATCAGAATATCAAGCTGATCATGTGAGGACGCATTTACCATGTAAGGCGCCGCCATCGCGTAATCGTAGTACATCCCGGTCAACTTCTTCTCCTTATTGTAGACGGATTGCACACCGAAGAGGACATTTGTCGAAAGATAAATGCTATCTTCGTCTTCGGAAACCTGCAGATAGTTATAAATGGAATCGCCCTCGTAAACGAGGTCATTTTTCCAGAAAGCGAAAGAAGAGCTGTGGCCGAAAACACAGGAAATTAGAAGAAAAATCACGCCGACGATGGCTTTGACGGATTTCTTCTTATTAGAAACGAAATATGCAATCGACAACGCGAGCAAAATGCCAGCGAAAATTAGGAACGTGATGCTGGTACCGACTGCGGGAATGCTGATAAATGTTGGGACGAAGGTGCCGATGATACAGCCGATCGTATTGGACGCATTCAGATATCCAACGACCTTTCCGCTGTCGTCGAGGCTATCCACTGTGTATTTGACAAGCGATGGGGTGACAGTTCCTAGAAGGAAGAGCGGAAAAACAAAGATGACCATGCACGCCACAAATGCAGCGATAACAAGGAAGTTCGTGCTGATGGTCAGAACCAGAACGGCGGAAATGCCGATAATTATGTACTTTCCAAGAACCGGAATAAGCGCAATCCAGATAGCTGCGATGATAATCCGTCCATAAAGCTTGTCAGGATTTGGGTTCTTGTCCGCCCAACGGCCGCCCATGATATTTCCCAGCGCCATGGCTATCATGATCGTACCGATTATGATGGTCCAGACAATCTGAGATGAACTAAAATAAGGCGCCAACAACCTACTCGCACCTAACTCAACTGCCATGACCGACATTCCTGCAAAGAACTCAGTCATATACAGATACCATTTCTTCTTTAAAATCCCTGAAGACATATTTTCAATCTCATTATAAATACAAAAAATCACGTGGCTATTTTATCATTTACAAGTCTTGCTTGTCCATTAATAAGTCAATGGGACCGGGTCTCATTGACTCCGAGATCTGTCCCTCTTGACTTATTTTGTGTAGATTTTGTGAAATGTGCAACAAATCCAAGCATCTCTCCAGGTTATGTAATCTAAACGGGGGTTTTTGAAAAATTTGTGGTTTTCATTTTTTTTAAATAGTGATAGTATTTTGTGACTTAAAAGTTTCGATGACATTTTATTTAAAGAAAGGAGGAAGATTAGTGAGAGTTAAAAGAATGTTTTTGGACAATGGTTTCATGCATTTAATCACGCGTGGAAATGGGAAGCAGATTCTTTTTGAGGATGATCAGGATCGTAATTATTATCTTAAGCTGCTAAGGAGATATTCGGCGGAAACTGGTGTTGTTGTGTGCGCATATTGCTTGATGGAAAATCATGTGCACTTGCTGGTGCATTATCATCAGAAAAATGTCTCAAAATTCATGCAGAAGATTGGGATTTCATTTACGCGTTATTACAATATGAAATATGATCATTGTGGGCATTTGTTTCAGGGGCGTTATAAGTCGGAAAATGTCAATGATGAGACATATTTTCTTGTTGTGAATAAGTACATTTTGCAGAATCCTTTGAAGGCGGGAATCAGTACAGTTGAAGCTTATCCTTGGAGCAGTTTCGATATTTACGCCAGACGGAATGCATTTGTTGACTCGTCGCTATTTCTAGATTTGCTTGGAGGGTATGATGCATATTTAAAATATGTATGCTCACCGATGGACGAGATTTGTATGGAATATGAAATCGAGAAGACAAGTGATACTTCTGCATACCGAAGAATTTCCGAGATGCTTGATGTTAAAAGTGGTTCGGAGCTGATGAAATTCGACAAGATTCAGCGTGATAATGCATTGAAGAGACTGAAAGATGAGGGCATGACGATTAGACAGATAAGCCGTTTGACAGGAATCGGGAGAAATATAGTTCAGAAGGCGTGATGCTTTACTGCTTTGCACATTCTAATTGACAGTATATGCAAAAATTGCATATAATATCTAAAAGGAGGTGCAATAATATGACCTTAAAAGAACTGAGATTAGCATATAATATATCTCAAAAAGAGGCGGCTCTTGCAGTTGGCATTTCGCTTCGTTCCTATATTATGTATGAAAATGATGCAAACAAGAAGAATACATTAAAGTATAAGTTTATATATCAAGAACTAGAGAGGATTTACAAGATTGATGAGGAGCATGGGCTACTGACTTTAGATAACATTCAACTAACATGTGACAAAATTTTTTCAAAGTATAAAATTAATTATTGTTATTTGTTTGGTTCGTATGCAAAGGGTAACCAGAAGGCGGAGAGTGATGTTGATCTTTTGATTTCGTCGGATGTGAAGGGGCTCAAGTTTTTTGGATTGGCTGAAAAACTCAGAGAACAGCTGCATAAGAAAGTTGATTTGTTGGATGTATCACAGTTGGTAAAGAATCCCGAGTTGCTTGATGAGATTTTGAAGTATGGGATAAAAATATATGGATAATACAAAAAATGATGCATATTATATTGACAAAATAATAGATGATCTAAAATTTATAATTAGACACATGGAAGATGTAAACGAGGAGGACTTGGGTGAGAATGAGGTTCTTCTTGATTCAATGATGTTTAGATTAATTCAAATTTCTGAAAATGCTAAGAGTCTGAGCGAAGAATATAAAGATAATATATCTGATATTCCATGGAGTGATATTTATGGCCTGAGAAATAGAATTGTTCACGATTATGGAAATGTGGATTTGGGTATTATTTTTTCAACATTAAAAGATGATATACCAGAATTATTACTTCTAATAAATGAATCATTAAGAAAATGAGAGATAATGATTTAATAATAAATATAACCAGTGGAGAAATCTGCTGGTTTTATATTTTTCAAAATAAGTCACTGGGGACAGATCTTGGAGTCATCGGGACCGGGTCTCATTGACTTATTATGGAATTTGGTGGGTGGTGGTGGTAAAATGGAGGGGTGTTAATTTTTTGGTTGATGGAATTCAAATAAGGTTGAATTGGGTGTGCATATTAAATGAAGAAAATAAGTGATTTTATCGGAAAATTTATGGCGTGGATTGTCCTTGCCGTCGCGGCGCTTGCTCTGTTCGTTCCTAAGTCGTGCCTGTGGATTGAGACGACCTGGATAAATTATCTGCTCATAATCGTCATGTTCGGAATGGGACTGACGATGAAACTGAAGGATTTCGGCGTGGTATTTTCACATCCGCGAGATGTCATCATTGGCTGTATTTCGCAGTTTGTTATAATGCCGCTCTTGGCATTTGGACTTGGTAAAATTTTCGGACTCAATGCTGAACTTCTTGTGGGAGTAGTGCTTGTGGGCACTTGTCCAGGAGGAACATCGAGCAATGTCATCACCTTCTTGTCAAAGGGAGATACAGCGCTTTCGGTTGGAATGACAAGCATCAACACGCTGCTCGCACCATTTTTGACTCCGATGCTGACATATCTTTATCTGAGAACATCGGTGAGCGTGGACGTGAAATCTATGTTTTTGTCAATCGTGCAGGTCGTGATAATTCCGATTGGACTGGGACTTCTCATTAATATGTTATTCGAGAAGCACACGCAGAAAATTGCGAGCGCGCTGCCAACGGTTTCGGTGACGGCGATATGCTTGATTGTTGCATCTGTTGTATCGCATAATAGTGAGAAGATTATATCTACAGGATTCATCGTGTTTGCGGTTGTTATCCTGCATAACCTGTTGGGATATGCATGTGGTTTCCTTATTGGAGTCGTATGCAAGATGGACATGCCTAGAAAGAAAGCGATTTCGATTGAGATTGGAATGCAGAATTCGGGGCTGGCAACGTCACTCGCTACGAGTGCATTTCCTGATATGGCAATGGCAACTGTGCCTGGAGCAATATTCTCGGTGTGGCATAATATTTCTGGAGCTGTGCTGGCCGGAATTTACAGGTGGTTGGATAGTAAGACTGATAAAGAATCGGACGAGTAATCTGATTTGGACGAAATAATAGAATCATGAGTAAGAAACCGCGTAATAAAAAGAAAAAAACGAATAGAAAGAACAGTGAAATTATAATAAAACAGGAAGATACAAGGCTTATCAAGGCGACTGGCTGGGAGCGAGTTGGAATATATTTGTTAATTGGCTCAATAACCGTTGTCCCTTTTATTATAATAGTTATTTGTTGGGGCGTAGCTATTTATACAGCTGTCACTGATACCAAGGAGGATGAGATTTACCGATACCACCCGGATGGCCAGAGGGAGAGTAACATCGAAACGTTCGGAGAATGCATTTATCTTCAGAAAGTTGATGACTCAACTTACAAGATTGTGACTGAACAAGATGTTTTCGACAAGAAAATGCAGTGGGATGAGAGGTATGATTGCTACAAAGAGGGTGTTTATTCCAAGTATATTTGGTACGATGCGACCGAAAAAGAGTGGCATTATTGGTTTGTTAATGTTTCAGGGGAATATAAACATGAAGCATGGCTGAGGTGCGAGGAAAATGGATGGGAAATTGAGGAGTCCGAGGGAAAATGGACGCAACTCCCTGAAAAATATAGTAGAACTAGCATCTGGCACATAGAGGACAAATAAGATGGGTTATAATTTTTTTCAAATTAAGGAGGTTTCGGGGGTTTTTAGTAAGAAGCTGGATGATTTTAGGAATTCGCTGGGAGCAGCAATTTCGCAGGGGCAGAATATCCCTTTTGCGGACAGTGATGTTTCTTACGTTTTAAAGCTCCAGAATGAAAGGATCCGAAGGAAGGGCATAGACCTGGATTACAGTACTTACGTCCGAAGGGATGAGGGAGATAGTAATAGGTTTATTGCAGGGAGTGACTGGGAGGATGCGCATTATCACAGCACGGTCTGTTTCAAATCAACTGGTGTGAAGAGGATTGTGAAACGGGGCGGCAGTGTGGCCTACCGCGATGACATCAGGTCGGTTTTCTATGGTACCATCACGGATGTCACGACTGGCTCGCATCCAGACAATGATCCTTACAGCTGTCCAAACTGCGGTTCGGTCTCAACCGTTTCTGCTCTTCAGAACGGCTGCTCGTATTGCGGAACCAGATTCAGGATGGATGAACTTTTTCCAAAGATTACATCTTACTATTTTTTGGAAGATGCAGGCATGACGAAAAAGGAGCTCTTATCTGGATTTCTCAAGTTTTATCCTTTTACAGCACTTGGCATGTACATTTTAACCTGCATCATTAAGCCTGAGGTTTATCTTCCATGGAACCTGATCCATAACATTCCGACTCTGATCGGTATGATTTTCGGAATCGGCCTGGGCAGTATTCCAGCAGCTTATTTTCTCTATGTTTATTTCCTGTTCATGAGGCTCATCGTCAAAGCCATAGCAAATACTGGCAAGATGGGAACCGCGGGTTCCAGGGCTAAATTTGAATCCAGGATGAAACGTATAAGCCCTGAATTTTCTTATGAATATTTCACCAGCAAGGTTTTGTCTCTGATTAAAACTGCTGTTTTCTCTCAGGATGAGAGTCAACTCATGTTTTATCGTGGCGGCGCGCTGGATCCTAAAATGAAGGATATTATAGATTTGAATTACGGCGGAGCCCTTGGCTGCACAACCTTTGTTGACGAAGGCAATTTCGTCACGGTTGAGACCAAGGCCTACTTCGATGTTCTCTACGCAAATGAAAGCAAGGTTTATTCAAAATCCCAGGTTTTCAGTGCCACATTAAGACGTCGCACCGATATACCCGTGAATATGAACTTCTCCATGACCAGGATTGCATGTCCATCCTGCGGAGCAAGTTTTGACGCGACCAGGCTTAAGAACTGCCCATATTGCGGTAATGAGTACGATGGCATTTCCGACGACTGGGTGCTTGTCGACCTCAGAATCATGTAAGGGGGATTTGAACGTGTATTTTTTATTTTACCCTGCGTTACTTGTGCTTCTTTTCGCGGGAACAAAGCTTTGCAAAAAAGGAGAGTGGAACGAAGATGTACTCTCACTTAAACATACAAAAGCTTTTTTAGGTTTCTGCGCGGTCATGGTACTTTTTCACCACGCATCGCAAAGAGTCTGTGCACCATGGCTTCCGGCAAATAGAATTCAGCACGGCCTGGACGCATTTGTCTATGTGGGCTATCTCTGCGTGGCGGTTTTCTTCTTTTGCTCCGGATATGGCGTTTACACAGCTCATTTTAAAGAAGGATTTTTTGACCATTTCATAAAGCGCAGGATAATGCCAATTCTCATGCCAACTGTCATCATGTGGCTGGTATTTTTCGCGATAGAAAAGATCAAAAACATCCAAGTTGGAGAGCCGGTATGGCTGGAAACCTACAGTTATCTATGGTACGTTCCTGCCATCATTTATCTATATTTCCTGTTTTATCTTAGTTTCAAGATCATAAAAAATGACAAAGTTTCCATGGCGGTGATGATCGTCGGAACGATTCTTTATTTCCTGGCCTGTATGTTCTTCAGCCCGGGAACCTGGTGGTACAACACACCATTTATGTTTGTAATCGGCATTGTGGTTGCGCGCCACAAAGAAGGACTTCTCGCATTTTTTAAGAAGGCATATGCACTCTGGCTTATACTTTCATTAGTAATAACTGCGATTGCATTTACCTATGCAAGTTATTACTACTGGGTTATCACAAAGCTCGGCATGCAGTATACGGACGCAGGGCATTTCTTTGGTGAGCTGATTGGACAGCTCGTCAGTGCGCTGACATTTACATGGTTCGTGCTTCTCGTTGGAATGAAAGTGAAGATCGGTAATCCAGTGCTCAGCTTCCTCGGGAAGTTTACATTGGAATTTTACCTTGTGCACCCACTATTTGTACAGCTTTTCAGCTTTGCCTTCGTGAACAATATGACACCGCCGATTCTTTATATCAAAAATCAATTTCTTTATGTGCTGGCTATAATTGCACTTACGATTCCGATTGCATTTTGCCTGCACCTAATGATGAATGCAATCTGGAAAAAGAAGAAAAGTTAGAAAGGGGGCGTGGACGTGACGAAAAAACCTGTGATCGCGATAATGTACGATTTTGATAAGACGCTCTGCACCAAGAACATGCAGGAATATTCTTTCATTCAGAACATGGGCCTTTCCGAGCAAGAGTTCTGGGACACCACAGAAAAGCTCGCCAAGAATAACCAGATGGACGGAATTCTGGCGTACATGTGGCAGATGATCGTTGAATCCAAGAAGAACTCCAAGAGCATCCACAGAAAAGACTTCGTGGAGCTGGGCAAAAACCTCAAGTTTTATAGTGGCGTAAAAGAATGGTTTGCGCGGATAAATGCATTCGGCAAGGAGCAGGGTGTGAAGGTAGAGCATTACATCATATCCTCTGGCCTCAAGGAAATTATTGAGGGCTGCGACATTTATAAAGAGTTTCAAGATGTATTCGCCTGCGAGTATTTATATGATGAAAATGACACGGCCTGCTGGCCAAAGAATGTGGTGAATTACACAACCAAGACTCAGTTCCTCTTCAGGATCAATAAAGGCGTTACGGACCTTTCGGATGATAAGTCCCTGAATGACTTTGTTCCGGAGGATGAGAGAAGAATTCCTTTTAGAAATATGATCTATATTGCAGATGGAATTACAGATGTGCCATGCATGAAGCTTGTTAAGGTCAATGGCGGTAATTCAATAGCTGTCTATCAAAAGGGTAAGAAAAACCAGGCAAATCAGCTGATTCAGGACCATAGAGTAAACTTCGTGGCTGCGGCAAACTATACTGAAGACTCCGAGCTTGATAAAATAGTGAAGAGTATAATCAAAGAAGTTAGCTTGAAAGACAAGCTGGTGAGATTACATTTAAAACAAAAAGCTTCAAAATAAATGACTATAAAAAACGTCATAAATAAGATTGGAGACTTGTGATGGAAGAGATTTACAGACTTGCAAAACCGAGACGAAAAGGAATTCTAAGAATCGTATTCAGCCGATTCTTCCTTTTCCTGCTCTTAATGATTCTTGAAGTCTTGATCTACGTTTCATTTTACCTGCTCATCAACTCACTGCTTCCATATTTCTCAGTCTTCATGGCCCTATTCACAGTGGCAGGAGTTATCTACATATTTAATAATGATATGGATTCCAGCGCGAAACTGACGTGGATGTTTTTGATAGCGCTCCTGCCTATACCCGGGGCCATATTCTTATTCTTCACTCAAATGAATTTCGGTGAGCGGGCCACTAAAAAACGAATTGGCGAAATAATAGAAGAAACAAAGACGGCAATCCCTCAGCCGGAGGGGGTTATTGAACTGATCGAGAAGGACGGTTCGGGAACGGATGACCTCTCAAGATATCTGTGTCGTGGCGGATGCTTCAATGTTTATCACGATACAGAAGTAAAATATTATCCTTTGGGAGAAAACATGTTTGAGGATCTCTTGGAGGATCTAAGAAAAGCCGAGAAGTTTATTTTCATGGAGTACTTCATAATAGAAGAGGGCTACATGTGGGGCAAGATTCTGGAGATACTTGTTGAAAAGGCTAAGGCTGGAGTTGATGTGCGCATTATGTATGATGGCATGTGCCTGATAACACTTCTTCCTTTTAACTATGACAAACTGCTGAATGAAAAGGGCATTAAGGCAAAATCCTTTGCACCGATAAGACCAGTGGTTTCATCGCATTACAATTACAGAGATCACCGGAAGATTACAGTAATTGACGGTAAGATTGCATTTAACGGCGGAGTTAATCTGGCGGATGAATACATTAATCATATTGAGATTTATGGGCGTTGGAAGGACACGGCGGTTAGGCTGAAGGGCGATGCGGTGAAGAGCTTCACCCTGCTTTTCCTTCAAATGTGGAACACGACGGAAAAGGAACCTGAGTTTGATAAATGGATCACAGCGGAATACGAGCCGCCTGCAAGACCGAGTGGGTTTGTGATGCCATTTGGCGACATCCCGCTTGATAAGGACAAGGCGGGCGAAAATGTTTACATGGACATTCTGAACAGGGCGACAGACTACGTTCACATTATGACGCCGTACCTGATTCTGGACGACGAGTTCGAAAGCTCCCTGCTTTTTGCGTCGGAGCGAGGCATTGACGTGACCATGATCCTGCCTGGAATTCCGGACAAGAAACCGATATACGCCCTGGCAAAGTCCCACTACAAGAGGCTTGTGGAGGCGGGCGTTAAGATTTACGAGTACACGCCTGGCTTTGTGCATGCCAAGGTTTTTGTGAGCGACGACGTGAAGGCAGTGGTGGGCACCATCAACATGGACTACCGAAGCCTGTATCACCATTTTGAATGCGCGACATATATGTACCAGACCGAATGCGTGAATGACATCGAAGCTGATTTTCAGGAGACTTTGGCTAAGTGCAGGGAAGTTAATCTGGAGACTATCAAGCACGAGAAGATTGGCTACAAACTCGGTGGGGCACTTATGAAATTCATTGCGCCATTAGTGTAAATTTGGGTGTTATAAATTTAGTTGACATAATATTATAGATTAAACGAAATGATAATTGCAGTTTATGGAAAAGAATTATAAGAAAACATTATTAGCCTGTTATCTGGGCTTTATAACACAAGCAATAGTGGCCAACTTCACGCCATTATTGTTTCTAAAATTTCACTCAGAGTATGGGATACCAATTGGAAAGATTGCCCTCATCTCGACTACATTTTACTTTACCCAGCTGATAGTAGATGTAATCTGCGCGAAGTATGTAGACCGAATTGGCTATCGAAGGGCGGTGGTTGTATCCGAAGCGGCCTCGGTTGTTGGACTTGTTGGGCTTGCATTTTTACCGGACCTGCTTCCGAGTCCATTTGCAGGCATAATCATTAGCGTCGTCATATATGCAATCGGCAGCGGATTAATCGAAGTGCTTGTAAGCCCTATAGTTGAAGCATGTCCATTTGATCACAAAGAAGCCGTAATGAGCTTTCTGCATTCCTTCTATTGCTGGGGAACAGTAGCGGTGATTCTCCTTTCGACTGTATTTTTCAATATCTTCGGAATATCAAACTGGAGGTGGATGGCCTGTATTTGGGCGATCGTACCTCTTTATAACATTTACAACTTTATGACCTGCCCAATTGAATACCTTGTAGAAGATGGTCAGGGGATGACTGTCAGAGAACTTCTCAAATCACCACTTTTTTGGACTGGCATTTTGCTGATGATCTGCGCAGGAGCCTCCGAAATAGCTATGGCGCAGTGGGCATCTGCTTTTACAGAATCAGCCCTAGGTATTGAAAAGAGAATCGGCGACCTAGTAGGTCCATGCTTGTTCGCCGTGATGCAGGGAATTAGCAGGGTTATCTACGGAAAGCGGGGCAGTCGTATTGAACTGACGAAATACATGATAGGCTCCGGAGCGCTATGCCTGATATGTTACTTACTCGCTTCCTTATCACATAACCCGATTTTGAGTCTAGCAGGATGCATTCTGTGCGGATTCTCTGTCGGAATAATGTGGCCAGGAACCATCAGCATTATGTCCAAGAAAATGCCATTGGGTGGCACGGCGATGTTCGCACTCCTGGCTATGGCAGGAGATATAGGCGGTTCCGTAGGTCCAGCTGCAGTTGGCTTTGTCACACAGACCGCAAATGACAACATGCAGGTGGGCATGATCTCCGCAACCATCTTCCCAGCATTACTTATTCTTGCTTTGATAATTATAAAAAAACAGAGTAAATAGGAGAAGAGTTATATGAAAATATTAATGGAACAGGGTGATATTACTAAGATCACAGATGTAGATGCGATTGTAAATGCAGCGAATACCAGTCTTCTTGGTGGAGGTGGAGTGGATGGCGCTATTCACAGAGCCGCAGGTCCTGAGCTTCTGAAAGAGTGTTATACACTGGGAGGATGTGAAACCGGTAAGGCAAAGATTACAAAAGCCTACAATCTTCCTTGCAAGTATGTAATTCATACACCAGGACCAATCTGGAGTGGTGGGAATTCTAATGAGTCGGAGCTTCTTGAATCCTGCTATAGATCATGCCTGGAACTGGCTGTTGAGAATGGTGTGAGAAAGATTGCATTTCCTTCGATATCTACTGGCGTTTATTCCTTCCCGCTGGATAAGGCGGTGAAGATTGCGATTGGCACAGCTAAACGATTTACTGAAGAACACCCAGACAGCTTCGACCTGATCAAGTGGGTACTCTTCGATAGCAGAACCTACAACGCATATCAGGATGAACTTGCTCGTTTTTGACCATTTGCGACAATATAATTGCAACTGGCGACGTTTTATAACAAAAAGTTCTTCATTTGTTTTATCTTTGCATCAAGAAAGATGAGCAACGGCTCAAAAGAAAGTGGAGGTAGAACAAATGAAGAACTTTTTTAAACAGACAGGGAAGGCATTTTGCTATTTCGGAACGTACATGGTGTGTCAGTTGCTGGCGACTTTCATTATGATGGCAGGTTGCTCAGCGGTGCTTGGTTTCAAAGCAGGTATGGCTGGCGAAACAGCAGTCAACTCAGCAGATATGGGGACAGAAGTTCAGAATATGATACTCGGAAATATGGGCATCGTGCTCATAATAAATGCAATCCTCGCCCTTGTAATTTACTTAATCGTTATGAAGGTCAGAAAACATAAGTTCACTGAGGAAGTTGCGATTAAGAAGGTTGGAGTAAAGACAATCATCCTTGCTGTAGCAGCTGCAATCGGTGCGATTTGTGTTATAGATTACGGCGTTGAACTTCTTCCTATACCAGAAGCTCTTATGAACGGACTTGAAAAGAGTACAGGTGAAGTTTCAGAAATGCCATTCTGGCAGGACGTTTTAGCAGCATCAATCATTGTTCCAATAATGGAAGAGATTGTATTTAGAGGTTTTATGTTCTCTAGACTTGATAAAGCTATGCCAACTTGGCTTGCAGTAATCATTACATCTGTTGCATTTGGACTTGTTCATGGTCAGATGATCTGGGCACTTCTTGCAACACTTACTGGTGTGGTATTTAACATCGTTAGAATCAAGACTGGATCAATTGTTCCAACAATCATAATGCATATGGTTAACAACTCGCTTGCATCACTAGTTCCAGAAGGCGATTTTGGTTTTGAGATTCCAACAGTTGCTGTTGTACTCATCGGTGCAGTACTTCTCACAGTTTCACTTTACTTCATCGGAAGAGATGAGAAGAAGGACGAAGATGCTGAAGTTGCAGTAGCAAATATGGCCTAGATTGACTTTGCTTGAAAAAACTGAGTGAGTATATTGACCTGATATTATGAAGGTATAGAGGCTAACACAAAGTTTGTAATAATGCTTTGTGTTAGTTTTTTATTTTGGATAAGTCACTAGGGACAGATCTTGGAGTCAATGGGGTCAGGTCTCATTGACTTATTCTTGCAATGCACTATGGAGTGTTTTATTATCAATTTATGCATAGTTAATTGACCATTTAATGAAATTCACAGAAGGTAAAGGGATGTTTTATGAATAATCAAGTAGATACTAAGGAATTAAAAGAATTAATCAAGTCTCGTCACAGTGTCAGGCAGTTCAAGGATACTCCTATAGAAGAGGAGTTAAGAACAAAGCTGCGCGATATAGTAGCTGAATGCAACATGGAGAGTGGCCTGAAGATTCAGGCAATCTTTGATGATCCTTCCTGTTTTAATACGCTTCTGGCTCATTACGGAAAGTTCAAGAACGCCGTAAACTATATAGCTATGGTAGGGGACAAGAGCAATCCGGATCTTGATGAGATTTGCGGCTATTATGGTGAGAAAATAGTTCTTGCAGTACAAGAAATGGGCCTCAATACCTGCTGGGTTGGTGGAACTTACGGTAAAGGAAAATGTAAGGCTGACAAAGAAAAAGGCGAGAAAATTGTTTGTGTGATTGCATTTGGCTATGGAGTGACGGAGGGGATTAAGCATAAGTCGAAGGATGTTAGTAAGCTTTGCAATGTCCCTGAGAGTGAAATGCCAACTTGGTTTAAAAATGGCATGGTTGCGGCAATGCTAGCTCCGACGGCACTCAATCAGCAGAAGTTCTATGTAACGCTTGATGGGGAAGATGTAATCATTACAGCACAGAAAGGGCCATTCACCAGAGTCGACCTGGGGATTGTCAGATACCATTTTGAAGCAGTGACAGGCAAGAAGACTAAATAATTGATATAATTACTAATAGCTGTAACATCTTAATAATAGGAGGTTATTATGGGCAAGAAGAGAAGAACCGCTAGTTTTATAGTTTCACTTATTATTGTATTTGTAATTATCATTGCAAAGGATATGGATGTTTACGCCATGCAGATCTTTGTTAAGACTTTGACAGGAAAAACAATCACGTTAGAGGTTGAACCGAGTGATTCTATTGATAATGTTAAGGCAAAAATTTATGATAAAGAAGAAATTCCTGCAGTTTGTCAAAGGTTGATTTTTGCCGGGAAGGTTTTGGAGGATGGACATACTTTGAAGGATTATAATGTAATGAAGGAGAGTACGCTTCATCTTAATGTACGTGCTGTTGTTACAGATCCACCAGCAGCCAAAGATTTGACTTCCAATGGTTCTGATCAGGAACTTGTAACTCCCGGAACCGCAACTGGTGGTACGATGATGTATGCCCTCGGTTCAAATAGTGTTGATATTCCTGCAGAGGATTCTTTTGCTTCAACCATTCCTACAGCCATAAAGGCAGGTACATATTATGTATGGTTTTATGCTTATGGTTCAAAAATTTATCCTGACGCCACTGAATCGTCTAATTATATAGATTCTCCCGCTGGCTATGTGGAAGTGGAAATGAAGCAAGGCGAAGAGCCTGATCCAGACCAGGACGATTCTCAACAGGATGACTCTCAACAGGACGATTCCAAGCGGAAAGAACCTCAAAAAGACAACTCTCAGCAGAATGACAAATCCACTCCTAACCAGCAATCATCCACTCCAAAACAAACCAATTACCGTAATGAATGGTTAAATGGCCAGTGGTATGACGCCAATGGAAATGCATTCTATAAGTACAAGGGTTATTGGAAGAAGAATTCAACTGGCTGGTGGTTCGAGGATGAAAATAAATGGTATCCAAAGAATCAATGGCAGAAGATAGACGGCAAATGGTACTTCTTCGATTACATAGGATATATGGCTCAGAATGAATATGCCGGAAGCTGGGGCGCATATTCCGAAGGTAACTGGTGGGTAGGAGATGACGGCGCATGGGATGGCTCAGAGCCAGGTGTATGGCGTCTCTCATCTAACGGAAAATGGTGGTTTAATGATAGCTCTGGCTGGTTTGCAAAGAGCAAGTGGTACAAGATTCGCGGAACATGGTACTACTTCGATGACGAAGGCTGGTGGGATGAATCCCAAGCTGAATAAACATTTTACGAAGGATATATATGAACGAAAAACCTAAGGCTGCGAGGTATGGAGAGGGAGCATTTTGCGTGATCTACCTGGTATTCATATTCACAGCGGCCATCATCATGCGCCTCGGCGCGAAACAATTATATAACCCGGACGCAGTAAGCCTGCCGTATCTGAAACTGTCATTTGGCTTCATGCTGGCGATTCTGCTCGGCGGCGGGGACGCATTTCACCTGATTCCAAGAATTATCTTCAATTTCAAGGGCTCGCTGCAAAAGAAGAATTTCCTCTTTGGCCTCGGAAACCTGGTGTCCTCAATCACGATGACGGTTTTCTATGACATCTTGATGAGCATGGGCGACTCACTGGAATACCACGAGTCCATGTACAATCTGGGTATAGAAAATGCCATCCTGATCCTGACCATCATCAGAATCATCCTCCTGTTATTTCCGCAGAACAAGTGGTATTCGGGAGAGGAAAATGTGCGCTGGGCCATCATCCGCAATGTCCCATTTGCGTTGATCGGCATCCTGACGATCGTTGGGTATATAAATGTCATCCATCACAGGATGAATTACCCGCTATCAATGTATGTTCAGATAATCATCGCAGTTGCCCTGAGTTTTTCCTTCTATCTGCCAGTGGCAATTAAAGGAAAGAGCAATCCGAAGCTCGGGATGCTGATGATTCCAAAAACAATGTGCTACATGTGGCTTATAACCTTAATAATGATATAAGCATTTAAAGATGTAAATATTTAATGATATAAAAAGTACGAGGTAAATATCGTTGAAAACAGTTTTATGCTACGGCGATTCGAATACATATGGCTACATGCCAGACACAGGACTCAGGTACCCGAAGGATGTCAGGTGGACTGGTGTGCTGCAGAACCTTCTTGGTGATGACTACACGGTTATTGAAGAGGGCTGCAATGGGCGGACCACAATCTTCGACGATCCGCTAGAGGGATGGAAGAACGGTCGCGATTATCTGAGGCCATGCCTGAATTCGCACAAGCCGGTGGATATAGTTATCATGATGCTGGGAAGCAATGACCTGAAGCGCTGCTTTCATGCAAGCGCGGAGGACATCGCGGCGGGAGCCGAGCTTCTCGTGAAGGATATAATTGAATTCACACAAGTTAAGCAGGCATTTGTCCCTCGCATTATTCTTGTGTCGCCGCCTGAAATTGGCGAGGATATCAGGAATTCAGCGTTTAGCAGAAGTTTTGATGAAGATGCTATCTTGCGCTCAAGGGATTTTCCAAAGCACTTTAAGAAGGTTGCGGAGGCAAATGCATGCGAGTTTTTAGATGCAGCTGCCTACATCAAGCCTTCTTCGGTGGATTCGCTTCATCTGTCGGCGGAGGCGCATAAGAAACTCGGAGAAGTGCTGAGTGGAGTGGTAAAGGACGACAATATAAATCTTTTTGTTACATAAGGGGATGGTTTTATGGGGTATATGATGATTTTGGCAAGTGGACGTCAGATTTTTGGGATAATAATAATTATTTTAATGGTATTTATAGCATTCGGGTTGCCTATATTAGTTACGAGACTTACTAATCCTAAGACTGTTAAGGAAAAAATAAAACGAAATAAAAAGTGTACTGTAAAAACAAAGGCGAGAGTTACAGATATGTATGGTACTATGCCAGTTGAATTTCGCGGTAATTCTGATGCTTGGTCAGGTGGTGATCGTACAATTGCAAGTTATGAGTATTTTGTAAATGGTTTAAGATATACTGGCAGCGATGAAATATTTACTTCTTTAGGTGGAGTAGGGAAAACAATAGATGTTTTATATGATCCACATGATCCATCAAATAGCTGTACACCTTGGGGGAAAAAGGCTGATAATGGTACTGAGCATATTATTCCTATCTTAATAGTTATTGGTGTTATTGTTTTTATTGTATTAATTGGAGCTTTGATGGCTGCCGCGCTTGGAGCACGCTACAGATAGGTAGAATAAGTCACTGAAGATATACAATAACGCTCATTTAACATCACATATAGAAGCCAGCGGTTTATCCGCTGGCTTTTTGTTTGGTATATTTATTGACCATACACTATGAGAAAATTGGTATAACCAGAAAACCATTATTTAAGAGAAAGGAGCTGTTTAATATGATAGAGTACATGGAGTTTAAGATTGGTGGCTATATTGGCTGGGAAACAATACAAGTGATTGAAAATGATGGAACGTATACTGTTAAGTATCAGAAGGCACTCTGGGAAGAATGGCAGACATTTGAAGATTTAAATCTTGATGAATTTAACAAAGAACTTGAGAGAGTGCATATAAACAAATGGCATAAGCAGTATATTGCTTTAGGAATACTTGATGGAACACAGTGGCTGCTTGAGTACAAAGTAAAGGACAAGAGATGCAGACACATTCATGGTAGTAATGCATATCCAGATAACTTTGAAGAATTTATGCAGGCGATGAGTGTTCTATATAAAAAAATAGGTGTGCCAGCGTTTTGGGAAGAAGATGAAATTGATAATCAAGATGATTGACAAATAATATATTTAAGGAGGTCGTAACTATGAAGAAGATTTTACAGAGAGAGGAGTAGTATGTGTGCTGAAAAGTAAGTAAAAAGCACAGAAAGGAGCATATTATGATTTTAAGTGATTTTTATGAAGGCTTAGCAAGCTTAGGTCTCTTTTGGATACTCTATTTATGTATTTCTCTATTGTTACTTCTATTGGTTGGATACTTATTCAATTATTTCATCATCAAAGAATTAAGAGAAATTAATAAGTCAATTACTACGCTAACAGATACAATGGCATATCATATGAGCCATCGTTCGCAGCCTCAACAACAATCTCATCAATATCAGATGCGGAACAACCAGCAAGGCCAAGGATTGAACTTACAGAATGGACCGACAAATAATAAATAAAATTATCAGGATATTGAACAGAACTAATATATGTAAACTTACTAAGCCAGCGGTCATTGAACCGCTGGTTTTTTATTCGCAAAATAAGTCACTGGGGACAGATCTTGGAGTCAGTGGGACCGCATCTTTTTGGGTTTACTAGATATTAGAGTAATTCCTGATAAAAAGAAACAACAAGTTCTTTGATTATATTTGGGTGTGAATTTAACCCATAATTTATGGTAAAACTATTGAAAGGCAGAGTTCAACGGTGTATAATCATCGTATAAATTAACAGTTGAGGGAGGTGATTATATGCCTAATATACAGCCTATTTCTGAATTAAAAAACTATACATCAATTATAAATCAGGTTTCCTATGGAAATAGAATATATCTTACAAAGAATGGTCGTGGACAGTGCGCCATCATTGATATGAAAGAATTGGATGAGCTTGATAAGCAGAAGGCGCTTCTTACATTAATGACAAAACTGAATGAAGCAAAGGAATCAGTTGAACGAGAGGGAACTATATCAGCCGATGATCTTGAGGCGGAATTAGGTGTATGACATGAAGTATAAAGTTGAGTATTCCCAGATTGTAAGACGTAAGATGAAAAATCTAAAAAAATACCTGACCGATAATTTTGGAGAAGAAAAAGCTAAAAAAGGAATTAAAGCAATAACTTCAAGCGTAAAAGGATTGGGGGTTTTTCCTGATAAAGGCATTTCAGTAGCTGAAATGTTTGGAATTGATACGGATTACTACTACCTGTATGTAAATCATAATTACATGTTTTACTATTTAATAGGAGATAGAGTAATAGTAGCTGAAATGTTTGATGAAAGAGAAGACTTTATGTATAAGCTCTTTGGTATTAGTAGTGAGTCAGAAGAATCCACAGATTACTGGGGAGAATAATTGAATAATTAACAGCGTTACGGCGTCTATGAGTAGAAATACTTGTAGGCGTTTTTTTAATTCCTTAAAGGGCGGAAAGGATAAGAGATGGTAGAAGGATGCCGAAAGGTGTCTTTCATCTGTTATAAAATATAATAATATGGTATACTTCCAAAGGCTGAAAGATGTAATATTCTAATAGGTGAATATACTATGAATAGAAAAAGGCAGATATCTGATAGTTTTCGACTGAGTGCACTTCTTTCGTTCTCAGGAGGACTTCAGGATGCGTACACTTACAATATAAGAGGGCATGTGTTTGCAAATGCACAGACAGGTAATCTAGTTCTTATGAGTCAGCATTTTATGCAACGAGAATGGATGATAGGTTTTCGTTATCTTATTCCAATTTTCTCTTTTGCGCTCGGCATACTGATTTCAGAACAAGTGGGGCATAAGTTTAAACATGCGAAGAAGATTCATTGGAGACAGATTATACTTATACTCGAGATTATACTTCTTGGGATAGTTGGTATACTGCCTCAGGAATATAATATGCTTGCGAATATATTAGTTTCACTTTCTTGTGCTATGCAGGTACAGTCTTTTAGAAAGGTTCATGGTTATGGATATGCCAGTACTATGATTATAGGAAATCTAAGAAGTGGAACGGAAAGCTTATCAGAATTTATTAGAGACAGAGATAAGGAAGAGTTTAT
Source organism: uncultured Lachnospiraceae bacterium (assembly GCA_947168155.1). GTDB lineage: Bacteria > Bacillota > Clostridia > Lachnospirales > Lachnospiraceae > Eubacterium_Q. The sequence continues at coordinate 20,340 of CAMVKW010000032.1, forward strand.
AAAAGCTATAAACTACTATGGAATAATTCTTATTTTTGCTATAGGAGCTGGTGTAGGTGGAGTTCTGTCAGGTGTGCTAGGCGAAAAAACCATATGGATATCTGTGGTATTTCTACTTGTGGATTGTATAATGATGAAAAGAAAATATAGTATCAGTGTTATATACTCGGAAATGAACCGGTAAGCTTTAAGGATTTTACTAAACTTGTTTCGGAAGAAAGTGGATGCAGGAAAATGAAATTTTTCCTTACAATATCAGCAGCGAATTTTCTTGCCAGATTGATGGAGAAAAAGGCTGAAAAGAAAGGGACAAAACCACTCATGACTACATTTTCGGTTTATAATCTGGCAAGAAATAACAGATTTGATTCCAGTAAGGCTTATAGAGAACTTGGATATAAGACAAGATCTTATAGAGAAACCATACATGATGAAGTGATGTGGCTTAAGAAAGTAGGAAAGATTGCGTAAAAGAAGCTCATATGATGGTGTAAGATTTTATCAAATATTTGAAGAAATAAGAAAAATGTTATTTATTATCTTTAAGTTTATCAATCATTTTCTGATAAAGATTATGTTTCATGCCAGGAAATGCAGTAAGCAAGCGGCGTGTTCCAAAAAGCTTGCTGTACATAAACTCTTTCTTTAGGTGTTCAAAACGTTCTTCAAGCTCCTGTCGGCGTTTCTGATAGTCTTCCTTGCTGTTCTTTATAGCGTTAAGCAGTTCTTCTTTGTTTTCGTTTAGATTCTCGTGTAGTTGCTCTTGCTTCTTAGTTGCTGTTTCATATCCCTTCTCAAGCGTATCCATTGTTTTTATAGTTCCAGATCCTATTATTTCAGACATTTCATCACTGATTTTAAGAATGGATTTCTGGATATCCTCCATTCTTTCGAGCTGTTTATTCATTTTGAGAACTGTAAGAACAGTGATTACAATGTCAGCCACGAAAATCATGTAGATAATTATAAGTAATATATCGCCCAGCATGTGGGGAATCATATCAATTATATTTTCTATTCCAGGCTGTATTACCCTTAAGACAAATGCTATGGCCAGTCCCCAGATTATACTGAATTCCAGACATATATATCCATTTATATTAAACTTTCTATCACTGTAATCCCACCATCTTGCGTGAAAAAGTTTGTCAAGAATAAAACCTGCCAGAAATTCGATTAAAGAAGCGAATACTATACCTATAGCAAACAGGATCATTGGATGAGATACCTCGACGGATGTTTTGATTCCGAGAATACTACCTATAAGAAAAAGCACGATAAGCACCATAAGAACACCGGAACCATATACCGGGCATATAGGTCCATTCAAAAAACCTCTATTAACGATTTTCCCCTGAGTGACTGCATGAAAGACAACTTCTATCATCCAGCCTATAAGAGAATAGATTATAAAGTACCAGAATATCTGGTAAAGAGTCATTCCGCAAATCATAATAATTCCTCTGTTTCACTTTAATATTTACACTATAGTATGACACTAAAACCATTAAAGCAAGCTTTGATAACCCAAACTTTAAAAAGTCTTAAAAAAGATTATTTTTTAAGTTTCGTTTAAGGTTACAGCTTTATAATGCACTTAATCTGATAGAAATATATTGGTTTAAGTTCAGAAAGGAGCTGATTTTATGAGAAAAAAGAATAAACACTTTATGAGATTATACTCAATTCTACTTACAACTGGATTGGTTATCGGGTTATCCGGATGCGGGAATAATTCAGAAGTTGGAAATAGTACGCAGGAGTCTGTACAGGCGGTCACAGAGGCAGAGACTGAGGATGAATCAAGAGAACAAACAGAGGGAGAGACTGAAAAGAAGGATACAAATTCCAATGATACTGAAGAAGTATCAGATAGTAAAAGCTTCATTAAAAAGGAAGATGTTCAAATTAGTGAAACTTATGAAGATTCCTCAGATGGTGGTCATGCTATAGAGTCTGATGGAGAGACAGCAGAATACTCAAACATCGCTGTTACCAAAACCGGAGAGGCTGATGGTGACGAGGCTGACTTTTATGGAGAGAATGCGGCTATCTTTGCAACAAATGGAGCAACCTTAACCCTTGATGAAATCACGGTAGATACTGATGGAACACATGCAAATGGAGTCTTTTCTTACGGTGAAGGAACTACTGTAAATATCTCTGATTCTTATATTTATACTAAGAATAATTGCTCGGGCGGTCTCATGACAACTGGTGGAGGTACTATGAATGCAAATAACCTCACGATTCTCACAGACGGAAATTCATCTGCAGCTATAAGGTCTGACAGAGGTGGAGGAACCGTAAATGTGACTAATGGAAGCTATACAACTAACGGAACAGGTTCACCGGTTATATATTCAACAGCTGATATTACAGTTAATGATGCGACGCTTACCTCAACAGCTTCTCAGGGAGTAGTAGTTGAAGGGCAGAACTCGGTAACACTAAATAACGTAGCACTCACAGCCGATAATAACACTAAGAACAGTGATAAATCAGATTACTATCAGGCAGTAATGATATACCAGTCTATGTCCGGAGATGCAGATGAAGGAACAGCAAGCTTTGCTATGAATGGCGGTTCTCTAATCAATAAGAATGGTGATATATTCTTTGTAAATAATACTGTAGCAACGATTGATCTTGATAGTGTTGATATTTCTAATGAGGATGAAGAAGGAATATTCCTCAGAGCTGAAGCGGCAGGCTGGGGGAATGAGGGTTCTAACGGTGGAAATGTAACTCTGAATGCTAAGAATCAAGTGATAGATGGAAATATAATTGTTGATGATGTTTCAACCCTAAATCTTTATCTCGCAGATTCATCAACATTTACCGGTTCAATTAATAGTAGTGGTGCAGCAGGAGATGTATATGTTGAGCTTAGTGGAGATGCGGTATGGAAACTTACCGGAGATTCATATATATCAAGTCTTACCTGTGATGCTGAATCTATAGATTTAAACGGATATAAATTATATGTAGATGGCAAGGAATATACAAGCGGTACATCTAGTTCAGGTGCAGCGGTAGAAGCTAATGTAAGCGAAGGCAGCGGACACAGTGGTGGAGAAAAGCCGGATGGAGAACCACCAAGCGGAGGAAAGTCAGATGGGGAACAACCAAGTGGAGGAAAGCCGGGTAGTGAATAAAAATTAATTAGCACTCACCTCTTGACAGTGCTAACAATTTGTGCTATAACAAAGTCAGAACAAAGGAATAGAGAAGATTCCAAGATAGAATCCAAACGCTCCTTCCCTTGCTCATGAAACTTATTTATTATATTTTTCTTGAGAAGGAGGAATGACTTATGTTACTACCTAGTATTTTTGGAGAGAATTTATTGGATGATTGGATGGATTTTCCAAGGTTTGATTTCGGTGATGTTGATCGCAAGCTTTATGGAAAACGAGCTGCACAGGTTATGAAGACTGATGTGCATGAGCATGATGACAAGTATGAGCTTGATATTGATCTTCCTGGATTTAAGAAGGACGAGATTAAGTTATCACTTGAAAATGGTTACTTGTCAGTAAGCGCTGCTAAGGGACTTGATAAGGACGAAAAGGATAAGAAGGGTAAACTTATCCGTCAGGAACGTTATGCAGGTGCTATGCAGAGAAGCTTCTATGTAGGAGATGCAGTAAAGCAGGAAGATGTCAAAGCTAAGTTCGAAGATGGAGTTTTGAAATTATCAATTCCTAAGAATGAAGATGAGAAACTTCCAGAAAAACAGTATATAGCTATTGAAGGATAATACGTAATTTAAGGAATATCATAGCTGCACATTAAGGTGTGGCTGTGGTATCCCTTATTTAATTGTCTTATTATTTACTATATGTCATTGATGTCGGATTTAGTATAATTTGCATTTTTATAGTGTTTATGCAGTAAAAGAAATTGGTTATTCTTGATGTCATGCTCATGGATAGAATTTATTTCTTCTAAATTGAACCGACAAATAATAATAAATAATTCTTGAATATGATGATTTGTTGAAGTATAATAACAACACTTTTAAGGTGGTGCTGCAAATTAGCATTTCCGTTTTTTTATAGCCGTTTGGTTATAAAAAAAACGGAGAAAAAAATGCTGGTATTTGTTGCACCATTAGTGTTTATAAGGCTTCGCGGGCCTCCGGGGTATTTTTTGGTACATGGATTTACTTGAATTATGTTAACCAAGGAGGTTTAATATATGGTAGATATAAATAGCATAACTTTGAAGAATAATGCGATGTTTAACATCGTCATGAAACGGCCGGAACTTTGTAAAAAATGTTTGGAAAGAATTCTGAATAAGAAGATAAGCGAGATTAATTACATTGATTCTGAAGTTAGTGTTGATGAAGATGTCATCTTAAAGAGTATCAGGCTTGATATTTATTGTGAGAGTGAGGATACGGCTTATGATATCGAGCTGCAGAATGGCATTTTTGAGGATTTGCCTCGAAGATGCAGATATTATCAGGATATGATTGATATTGAGCTCCTTGAGAAAGGACAGGACTATTCAGAATTGAAGAATAGTATTATAATATTCATATGTACATTCGATGAGTTTGATGGTGGAAGGCATCTTTATACGTTTGAGAATAGATGTCTGCAGGCTGCGAATATTTCTTTGGGTGATCATACAACAAAGATTTTCCTTAATACGAAAGGAACGATGGATGATATACCTAAACCGCTTAAGAACTTTCTGGAGTACATAGATAATGGAACGGTGAATGACGACTTAACTCAAGATCTTGATGATGCGGTTAGAGAAGTTCGAAAAGATAAGAGATGGAGAAATAAGCTTATGACAGTTGAAGAATATGCAAATGCAACGGCGAAACAGGCTGCGAAACAGGCTGCAAAAGAAGCTGCCCAAAATGCTACTGAACTAATAAATAAGCTGAATCAAAAATTATCAGAAGATAATCGAGATGAGGATTTAAAAAGATCATTTAGTGATTCAGACTTTCAACATCAACTTATGGTGGAGTATGGCATCATTGATGAATAGAACTTAATATACGTAAACTTACTAAGCCAGTGGTCATTGAACCGCTGGCTTTTTTATTCGTAAAATAAGTCACTGGGGACAGATCTGTAAGTCACCGGGGACAGATCTTGGAGTAAGTGGGACCGGATCTCGTTGACTTATTGGCTTATTTTGCAAGATGGCTATACAGAAGGCGCAGAACTTGGTAAAATAGTAAATATGTAAAAAAAGGTAACTTCTGTTTTGGGTTGTTTTAAGGAAAGGTATTTAAGTTATGAAGAAAAGGTTAGAAGTTTTAATCGCTTTGTTATTGTCGGTTGTATTGGTTGCAACGAATTTTGCTGGGTTAATTCCTGGAAAGAAGGTTTTCGCTGCATCTGATAAGTATATTATTCATTGGGAGGATGATGCAGAGACAGATACACGTGTTGGTACATATGTGGATTTTGATGGGGTGTCGCATTCGATTACATTTACCAAATGGACTGCGACGGATAGTTTGCCTAGTACCGCGGGTAATTATTATTTGGCTAATGATGTTAGTCTTAATAATATTTGGTTTGCACCAAGTGGAGAGACTACTATATGTTTGAATGGAAAATGCGTAAGCTCATCTGGTAATTGTATTAAAATATTAGGCGATAATAAATTAAATATTTTCGATTCGGTTGGTGATAGTGGAGTTATAAAATCCTCAAAAGTAACTGATTATTGTGCAATATATTTAGCTAGTTATTCGGTTTTAAATTTATATAGTGGGAATATAAATGAATCCGATTTTGGTATTAAAGCATTTGGATATGCCAAAGTATATATTTATAATGCTAAGATTTATGGTTGTAATTGCGGGTTGAGTAATTTTTCTCAGACCAATGTATATTTTTATGGTGGTATCTGTGAAAATAATTCTACTTATGATTTATATTTAGTGAATTGGCAATTTAATCAAACAGGTGGTTCTGTTGGAAATATAATAAAAAACGATTCGGGTGGCTGCAATTATGTATATGTTACTCTAGAAAAAAATGATGGTTCAAATGAGCGTAAAGGTTTCTGTATTAAAGATGAAACAACTCCAATTGAAGATCCTTTTACACGAGATGGATATACATTTCTATCCTGGAATACAGAACCTGATGGTTCTGGAACTAGCTACTCAAAGATTCCAGCAATAGAACAGACTCTTTATGCTCAGTGGGAAGATAATTCAACACCTGACCCAACGCCTGTAACACCGGAAGATAAAAAGGAAGAACAGAAGGAAACTACTGATACAAACGAAGATAAATCCTCAACCTCTTCAAATTCCTACCAAAACGAATGGGTTGATCATCAGTGGTATGATGCCAATGGAAATGCGACCTACAAGTATAAGGGCTATTGGAAGAAGAATTCAATAGGCTGGTGGTTCGAGGATGAGAAAGGATGGTATCCTCAGGATCAGTGGCAGAAGATTGACGGTAAATGGTATTTCTTCGATACCATAGGATATATGGCCCAGAATGAATATGCAGGAAGCTGGGGTTCATATTCTGAAGGTAACTGGTGGGTTGGAGATGACGGCGCATGGGATGGCTCAGAGCCAGGCGTATGGCGTCTGTCATCTAACGGTAAATGGTGGTTCAAAGACAGCACTGGTTGGTATGCTAAGAGTAAGTGGTACAAGATTCGTGGAACCTGGTACTACTTCGATGACGACGGCTGGTGGGACGAATCCAAAACTGAATAATAATGACTATAGACCGACGGGCATTGTCCGTCGGTTTCTCATTTCAAAATAAGTCAAGAGGGACAGATCTTGGAGTCACTAGGGACAGATCTTGGAGTCAGTGGGACCGGGTCTCGTTGACTCCGTGTCCTTTTTATCACCCACACTCCATGAGAAAATTGGTATAACTGAAAAACTAATATTAATCATTAACAGATAAACCAATTTAATCAACAGGAGGTAGTAAATATGGGAACAAGCAATCATACATCAAATAACATGCAGCAATATTATGACACAGAACGTCTGACTATCAGCTCATACGCTGAAGCAAATGGGCTTGTATACAAGAGAATTGATAATGACATATATGTCCTCTCAGATATAGCATACTGGAGGATTGCTTATCTAAAGGAGTGGGACAGTTTTGTGCTATACCACGGCAATACGGTTCCAACGGATCTGAACATTAGCAGGTACAGAGAGGCGGATTATCATTATCAGAAGGATGTGAAGCCTACAAATTCGATAATGAACATGATGGTATATATCAAGAGGCATGATGATTTCCGTGCTGATGAGATAAGGAATGTAGAAGCGATGTCCAGAAGGACGAAGAAAGATAAGGCTAAATACGCTAAGATGAAGCAAAAACAGCAGGCATATAACAACGCCAAGGTCCTTCAGCTGATTAATGCGATTGGCTCGTTAAATGATAATATAATAGCTGTAGGTGCATGATATTAGACCGACGGATTTTGTCCGTCGGTTCTTTATTTCTCAAAATAAGTCAGTAGGGACAGATCTTGGAGTCAGTGGGGACAGATCTTGGAGTCAATGGGACCGGGTCTCATTGACTTATTGACTTAATAATAGAATAGCCATAGGTGTATGATATGGATTATAATATAGATGGTTATTATTTTAATCCATAAACGGGGATACTTAATTTGAAAAAAGCATTAATTATTATAACAATTTTATTTATTCTGGGGATTTTTGGGGCGTGTCTTCCTGATTATCAGGGTTCTAATAATAATTCTACTAATAATCCAGAGAATACGACTGAACGTACAACTGAAATTACAACAGAAACCACAACAGAAACCACAACAGAAACCATAACAGAAGCGGCAACGGGTGATACTGTCAGTGCGGAGGATGAGCGAAATACAGCAATATCCTTAGAAGATATTCCAGAATATAGCTCTAGTCCTTATGTAGAGATCAATAATAATATCCCATTTTTCACTGATGAGGAGAAGCGGAATACGACTGCTTTCGAGAGCTATAGTAATCTTGATAGTTTAGGCAGGTGTGGAGTGGCATATGCAAATCTTTGCAAGGAGTTATTGCCTACAGAGGAAAGGGGCGAGATTGGGGATGTTCGCCCATCAGGCTGGCATACCGTTAAGTACAATGATCTCATTGAAGGGAACTATCTATACAACAGATGCCATTTGATTGCATTTAGCCTTGCTGGCGAAAATGCAAATAGGAAGAACCTTATCACGGGAACTAGATATTTGAATACGATTGGAATGCAATCTTTTGAAATTTCAGTTTGTGATTATATAGAAAGCACCAACAATCATGTTCTTTATCGCGTCACTCCAATATTTGAAGGCAATAATCTGGTTGCATCTGGCGTTGAAATGGAAGCGTGGTCGGTTGAGGATGGCGGGGAAGCTATTTGTTTTAATGTCTTCTGTTACAATGTTCAACCGGGAATTATTATTGATTATGCCACGGGAGAAAGTAAAGAAGATGACATCTCCGGCGGTGTTATTGATCTGACTAATAATGATACAACTTACGATTCTAATAATGAAACAAAAGAGATTACGACGGATGAGCAGAGCGAGGCTTGTGATTATGTTGTAAATACCAATAGTAAAAAGATTCATAAACCAACTTGTTCCAGTGTTTCTGATATGGCCGAACATAACAAATGGTATTATTCAGGGACAATAGAAGAGTTGAAGAATCAAGGATATGAACCATGTAAAAGGTGTCTTAAGGGATATTGATAATTGACTTATTTTTTTGTCTTGCAATGGCCTGTGGAGTGTTTTATTATCAAAGTGTGTGAGCTCCTTGGAGGCTGAAAGGAGTATGAGAAGGAAGGTGATGAGGTGGAAAACTGGTTATTTGCTGAATATGATTATGATGAAGATGTAGCTGTTCAGAGAGAAGAAGCAGCAGAAGCTGCAGCAGAAAAAATCAATATGTTAAATCAAAAACTATCAGAAGATAATCGAGATGAGGATTTGAAAAGATCATTTAGCGATCCAGACTTCCAGCATCAACTCATGGTGGAATACGGCATCGTCGACGAATAAAACTAAATATGTATAAAGTCTCTAAGCCAGCGGTTCATCCGCTGGCTTTTTGACTCCTTGTGCTTTTTATGATACATACCACATGAGATTATGGGTATAACCAGAGCCTAAATTGCTAAATTAAATGTGGGATAAATTTTAAAAATTTGCTAAAAATC
>CAMVKW010000033.1:0-29313 GCA_947168155.1 uncultured Lachnospiraceae bacterium
CCCACTTTCGAATTTCTCCGGGGGTGATATTTTAGAAACCGATTTGGGTATTTTTCCCAGAGTATAAGGGTGACAATCATTAGTTCTCCTTTCTGCATTGGCTTTAGCGACTAAAAGTGTCTTCTGGGTCCCTTATATTCTGGTGAAAAGTATCCAAAAACTACGGTAAAAGCCAACAAAACCATATTCAATGCAGAAAGAAGAAACGGAGATCTAGTATGAACACGAGTAATAGTCAACGAAAGAATCGTAATCATGCAGATCGAACCCCAGAAGGACGCGAGAATCGATTGATATCCATGGCTTTAGACCTTGCTGAGGAGCGACTGCGTAATGGTACGGCCACTGCTCAAGAGGTCGTACACTTTTTGAAGCTCGGATCGGAGAAAAGCAGAGTCGAAGTCGAGAAACTCGAGCTGGAGAAGAAGCTTGTTGAAGCGAAAACCGAAAATTTAAAAGCTCAGAAGGACATGGCGAACATGTTCAACGAAGCTATGGCAGCTATGAAGCGTTATCGAGGCGAGGAGGATATTCTCGATGAGTACGATGACGAAGACATATACTGAGCTAATAAGTTTTACCACATTCGAAGATCGTTTCAGATATTTGCGCCTTAACGGACGAGTTTCAGAAGAGACATTCGGAGTACAACGCTGGCTAAACCAGATATTTTACAAAACTCCTGAATGGCTTTCATTCAGACGAGAGATCATCATAAGAGACAACTGCTGCGACCTGGCAATAGAAGGTCGAGATATTTACAGCAGACCTTTGGTGCACCATCTGAATCCTATCCAGCCTAAAGACATAATCAATCGTAATTTAGACGTCCTACTAAACCCTGAGAACGTAATCACAACAGTCAAGAGAACACACGATGCAATTCATTACGGCGACGAAACACTGCTGGCGTTAGAACCAGCCGATCGAAAACCTAATGACATGATTCCATGGAGGTAAGTATGTCAGAGACATTTAGTGATGTTGAAGAGATGAGTATTCTGCAATCAACGAAAAAGAAGATCGGTCCGACGGCTGATTACGATGCCTTTGACCACGACATCCTGGTCAGCATCAATTCTACATTTGCGACTCTGTTCGATGTATGCGGATTCGGAGGAGACAAACCTGTAAGAATCAACGGACCGGAAGAGACTTGGGATACTATCATTACTGATCCAAGACTCGAATGGATTAAGGACTATGTATTTATGAAGGTGAAGATCGCTTTCGATCCACCTAGCAATGCAACGCTTCTGGAGAACTACAACAAGCAGATCACGGAACTCGAGTGGAGAATTTATACGGTTCTCAACGACTATTATCCGAATGTTCATTAAATACAACGCAAACCCAGCAGGACGAAGAACCTCTGATTGTGTTATACGAGCAATCTCTGTGCTAACAGGGATGACTTGGGACGAGACTTACATAGAGATTTTTAACTGGGGCTTCATGTTGAAAGACATGCCGTCAGTTAACAATCTCTGGAGCTCGTACCTCAGAGCTAAAGGCTTCGTTCGAAAGCAACTACCAGACAATTGTCCTGATTGCTATACAGTAAGACAGTTCTGTCGTGACTATCCGAGAGGAAAGTACATGCTCGGAACTGGAACTCACGTCATAGCAGTGATCAATGGCAATTATTACGATACTTGGGACTCCGGTGACGAGGTCCCTATTTACTTTTGGAAAAAGGAGAACTAATCAATGGCACTAATTAACCCAGGAGCATATGGAAACGGCACTGCATTACCAACCTTCAGCCCAGCATCGTACACAGGTACTGCATTCGGTCAGCCAACGTACACTCCGTACCAGCCGACCCAGGAGCCGAAGAGTAACACAATGATCTTTGTTCGAGGAATCAACGAAGCTGCAAATTACCCAGCGAATCAACCGGTTCTTTTGATGGATGCAAACTACCCTGTTTTCTACATCAAGGATCAGAACAGTCTTCGCGTGTTCGATTACACCGAAAGAATTCAAAATGGAAAGAATTCGTCCGATTTTGTGACGAGATCAGAATTCGAAGAGCTTAAGAAGATGCTCGACGAACTAACTAAGTGAGGTAACCTATGCCAACAGTAGAATTAGATATTAGACAGCTCGCCGACGAAGGCGGAACAGCACCACTCGCTCCGATCACAGTAACAGACGCAGTTCTGGATGAGAACGGAGATACTCTTACCGACACGCTTGATACGTTAAAGAACGGTTTAACGCCAAGCGCTTATACTGCACCGACCAATCTCGCGTCAGGAATTACCTTTGACAATGGCGGGTATGCTTTAATCGGGAATCTTGTTGTTGTGAATTGCAGATTTAATGTCACAACAGCAAAGAGTGGCACAACAGCAATCGCTACTTTTCCCGCTCCAATAAGCGGTAATGGTAAGATTTCCGCCGCAAACAATAAAAAACTCGACATTGGTATTACTTTCAGCGGTGCATTACAAACTTCTGAAAACATATCAACAGGAACGCTGATTGTGACCACATGCTATCTGAAAGGATAATCAGTGATTTAATCAGCAGGCAGGCGGCGATTGATGCTTTAGGGGACGCCCATTTCAAGAATTACGGTAACGCTATTATGGTGATTCAGGCTTTACCAGCCGCAGAACCCGTACGACATGGGAAGTGGATTGAATACCCGATAGCGGACGGAATGAATCAATGTTCTGTGTGTGGTGTTTTGCGGATTGGAGAGTCGAACTACTGCCCGAACTGCGGAGCCGATATGCGAGAAACTCACAAGTGAATTAAAACAGAGTTTAATCAACCAAGCGGGACATCGGCCTAGCTCTTAGCTAGTGACAATCCGGGAGACCGATGCAGATCGCTGGCGTTGGGGTAGGCGATCAATTAAAAAGAGAAATCGGTGGCGGAATAGGTAGACGCACAACTATAAGAGTATCAGGAGAAGGTAGCTGAACCGGGAGGCGAAAATCATGCAAGGTGCAAATCCTTGCCCGATTTTTAAGAAAAGGAGAACAACGTGAAAAGCCCAATATTCAACGCATTTAATCCGGGTCCTCAGGTCCAAACTGGGAACCCGCTTTTAAATTTCCTTGGCAACATGCCAAATGGACAGAACGCCCTGGCTCAGGTTCAAAACCTAATGCAGCAGACCAATCAGAGTCCGCAGCAGATCGTTATGGGAATGCTCCAGTCGGGACAGATTTCTCAAGACCAGTTCAATCGAGCCGTGCAAATGGCTAACGCGATTACTGGCAAAAAATTCTAGGTATACAACTTGGTGGCCACCGGTTTGTATAAACATTTTTCAAAAGACGGAGGAAAAGAAATAAGTTTATGTCTTTGACAGATGGAAATGGCGGTCTTTCGGCTGCTGATGTTGCTGCAGTAATGGGCAACAATGGAAACGGCTTTGGCTTCGGAGGCGACGGAGCCTGGTGGTTTATTCTTCTCATTCTTCTCTTTGCCGGGAATGGATGGGGCAATGGTTATGGAAACGGAGGAGTTGGTTCTGAGGTTCAGCGCGGATTTGATCAGTCCGCAGTGATTAACGGAATCAACGGCATTACCGCAACACTTAACGCCAACCAGAATGCCACAACCGCAGGTATGAATTCTCTCGCAATGGGTCTTCAGAATTGTTGCTGCGAGAATCGTGCCGCTACAGCCGATCTTAAGTACACAATTGCCAACGAATCAGCTGCGACTAGGGCAGCCAATCAGGCAGGAACACAGTCTATTCTCGACAAGCTCTGCCAGCTTGAGATGGACAACATGAAGCAGAACTATGAAAACCGTATCAGTGGTATGCAGACCCAGATCGATAATCTCCGTGCGTCACTTAATGCCGCAAATGGCGCTGCTTCTCAGAATGCTCAGACAGCTGCTATTCTTGCGGACAATGCAGCTCAGACAGTTGCTCTCGAGCAGTATCTTAATCCGACCGCCAAGCCGGCTTATATTGTACAGAATCCTAATTGCTGCACAGCAAACAACTGCAATTGTGGTTTCTGAGCGAGGTGCGTCATGGCAGAATACAGCGCACTCGCCACACAGGTTGTGAATCCTGGAGAATCGATTATTTTTAACAATGCACCGGTTCCCTGCAGACGCGGACTCGTCAACCATAGAGCAGACAGTGGAAACTTTCTTCTCAGTGGTCTTGGCAATGTCCCGTTTAATGGATGCACATGTGTAAGACCTTCAGCTGTATATTTGGTCGACTTTGGAGCCAATATCTCCATTCCGACCGGAGGCACAGTTGGGGCTATTTCTGTTGCCATGGCACTTGATGGCAACACATTACCTGAAAGTAACATGACGGTTACTCCTGCAGCGGTAGAGGAAGAATTCAACATCAGCCGGGCTATTAATGTAGCTGTATGGCATGGATGCTGCCAGACTTTCTCAATCCGCAATACGAGTGATCAGCCGATTCAGGTATCAGCAGCAAATGTTATTTTTGAAAAGCCGACTCTGGCAGTTGTCGGTTGATGAGAGGTAATTCACATGCATGACGAAAAAGCATTAGACAAATACGAAGAGCTTGCCTATAAAGAGCTCAATAAGATTGTCGAGAAAGGTGATCTTACTCCTCAGACACTGGCGAATGTTAAAGAGTTGCTCTGCACTCTGAAGTATGTTCCGGAAGTAAAGAAGATGCATTACATGGACGATGGCATGTCCGAATCCAGTTATGGGTACGGACATCCCCGATACTATGACATCGCCGCATATGATGGATATTCTTACGATAATGGAATGTCCGAGCGCAGAGGACGCAGTCCAATGACAGGCAGATACGTAAGCCGGGATGACGGCCGGATGTCCGGTACATATCCTATGGGCATGAGCGGTGCAAACCAGCTCCAGCCTGACATGGCTTCTATGCTGCAGCAGCTCATGGACCGTATGGACAGGCTTGAAAAGAAGTAAGTAGTTCGAGGGGCACTCGCTTGGGTGCTCCTCTTTTCTTTTAGGAGAGTGTTCATGGAAAACAACGAGCTGTACCATTTTGGTACTAAAGGAATGAAATGGGGCATTCGTCGGTTCCAGAACGAGGATGGCTCCTTAACGGAAGAAGGGCGTAGACATTACGGATACAGCCTCAAACGAGGTATTAAGAACATCCGTGAAGCTCGCCAAAAGAAGAAGCTTGCTAAAAAGCGGGCAAAAGCGCTTGAAGCTGCACGCAAAGCTAGAGCCGAGAAGCGAGCCCATGAAGCAGCTAAGAAGAAAGCGGTAGAAACTGGGACCGCAGAAGAAGTACTTAAGTACAAGAACGAACTCACAACAAAAGATAAGCAGGACATCTATAACCGCCTTCAGGCCGATGAGAATCTGGCTAGGATTGCAGACAACGAAGCAAAGAGAAGAGCCGAAGAAGCTGCAAAAAATTCAAAATGGAATAAGTTAAAGAATGTTGTAAGTAAAGTCGGCGACATCGGAGAAATGGTAAACAAAGCAGGAAGCACGTACAATGCTACAGCTAAGGTCATTAATGCCTTCTCCGACACAAAGCTTCCGTTAATCGGCGAGCAGCAGAAGACAGACCCTAAGTCAGTCAAGATGGCGAAAGAGATTCTTTCGAAGTATGAAGACATGTCTACTGCTGAGAAGAAAGAAGCCGTTAAGCAGATTGAAGATCTCAGAGTATTCGAGTCGTTTGCTAATAACAACAATGCAAATATTCCGGAACAGTATAAGGATTCTGCTAAAAAGACCGAAAGCATGCGCAGAGCAGAAGACCTCGCCAAGCTGTATATGGACAAGAAAGTATCAGAAGAAGACTTCAAGAAAGAGATGGAGAGAATCGAAACTCTTGCCGAACTTGAACAATACGCTAGCGGAAAGAAGAACGGCGGAAAGAAAGGCAAGAAAAATAAGTAACAATGTTATCAAACACTGCAGTCCCGCGCTACTATGGTGAGTTTAGAAGCGCGGTTCTTCGCGGTGAAATCCCAGTAAACGAGTACATCTCAATGGAGATGAATCGTATAGACGCTTTAATCGCTAGCCCCGAATACTACTATGACGAAGATGCAATTAATGGTTGGGTCCGGTTCTGTGAGTCTGAGCTTACTCTTACTGATGGAACGGATCTTCATTTGCTCGATTCGTTTAAGTTATGGGCAGAACAAATATTTGGCTGGTATTACTTTGTAGAGATGGAAGTTTACCGTCCCAATCGGAATGGTCCTGGTGGGCATTACGTTAAGAAGATGGTGAAAAAGCGACTAGTAAACAAACAGTATTTAATAGTCGCACGAGGAGCTGCGAAGTCGATGTATGGTTCTACGATCCAGGCCTATTACTTGGTAGTAGATCCATCAACAACGAACCAGATAACTACAGCTCCTACGATCAGACAATCGGACGAAGTAATGTCTCCACTTAGAACCGCAATAACCAGAGCTAGAGGGCCGCTATTTAAGTTCTTTACAGACGGATCTCTACAAAATACTACTGGTTCAAAAGCTAATAGAGTAAAACTAGCCTCTACTAAGAAGGGAATCGAGAATTTTATTACAGGATCCATTCTGGAATCCAGACCGATGACAATTGACAAGCTGCAAGGCTTAAGACCTAAGGTCGCCACCGTAGACGAGTGGCTCTCCGGAGACATCCGCGAGGACGTTATAGGTGCGATAGAACAGGGCGCTACAAAATTAGATGACTGGTTAATCGTAGCGATGAGTTCCGAGGGCACGGTCCGAAACGGAGCCGGAGATACAATCAAAATGGAATTAATGGACATCCTGAAAGGGAAGTACATTAACCCGCATGTCTCGATCTGGTATTACAGATTGGACGATGTTAAAGAAGTCGCTAATCCAGATACCTGGCTTAAGGCAAATCCGAATCTCGGAAAGACAATAAAGTACGAAACATACCAGCTCGATGTAGAACGAGCAGAGATGGCACCGGCTGCAAGGAATGATATTCTTGCAAAACGTTTCGGAATCCCTATGGAAGGTTACACGTACTTTTTTACTTACGAGGAAACAGAAGTTCATCGAAAGAGAAGCTACTGGAAGATGCCTTGCGCTATGGGTGCTGACCTTTCGCAAGGCGACGATTTCACGGCTTTTACGTTTTTATTCCCTTTGGGGTCAGACGCATACGGAGTCAAGACACGTAGTTACATCTCGAGTCTAAAGTTCCACAAACTTCCAGGAGCAATGAGACAAAAGTACGAAGAGTTCATAGCTGAGGGCTCTTTGTGTGTGCTCGACTGTAATGTCCTGGACATGATGGAAGTTTATGACGATCTTGATGCGTTCATTAATCAGAACGAGTATGACGTCAGATGCTTCGGGTATGACCCTTACAATGCAGAAGAATTTGTCAAACGGTGGGCCATGGAGAACGGTCCTTATGGAGTTGACAAAGTAATACAGGGTGCAAAAACCGAATCTGTTCCGCTTGGAGAATTAAAGACTCTGGCCGAACAGCGTTTGTTGTTGTTTGATGAGCAGCTTATGAAGTTCGCTATGGGAAACTGCATAACGCTTGAAGACACAAACGGCAACAGAAAACTAATGAAGAAACGATACGACGAGAAGATCGATAATGTCTCAGCATTGATGGATGCGTACGTATCTTACAAAGCCAATAAGGAGGCATTCGAATGAGCAATTTTACATACGACGATGAGCTCTATCATTACGGCGTCCTCGGTATGAAATGGGGCGTTCGAAAAGATCCTCGAGAAGCGTATTCAAAGAGTGTTAATCAGCTCAAGAAATACCAGAATAAAGCTGCGAAGAACAAAGCGAAAGCTAGCGATAGGCTTAAGTATAAAGCGGCTAGAGCTGAGAAAAGGGCTACAAGATTCAAGCTTAAATCTGCCAAGGTGCAGAGAAAAGCTACAAGACTTCTTTTTCCTATGAATGCGGAAAGGGCAAGCAGAAAGATTGCCAAGTACAATCTTAAAGCTGCTAGAGCCGAGAATCGTGCCGCTAGAAGAATCAAGAAGTACGAGAAGTTCCAGATGAGAGCGGCTAAGTACGACAAGAAGACAGAGAAGTTTGCAAAAGCGATCGAAAATACATTTAAAGACATTCCCGTGAGCGAACTCAATGCTTCTGACGTCAATTACATGCGTGAATATGAAAGAAGTAAGGATCTTCAGGCGCAGGTTAATAATTTAAACAAGCTTATTAGTAGGTGACAGCCATGAGCAATTTCACTTATCAAGACGAGCTTTATCATCATGGAATACTCGGTCAGAAGTGGGGCATAAGGCGATTTCAAAACGAAGACGGTACGCTAACGGAAGCCGGACGCGAAAGATACGGCAAGCAGACGGATATTAAAGACGCTTGGAAAGAGTTGCGGACAAAAGAAAAGAAGAACAAGAGTAAGTTTTACGCAACTTCCGTAGCCGGGCAGACCCTAAACAACGTAGCAATGATAGGATCGATTGCTTCTGCTGCAGCATTACCAACTCCAGCTGGATTTGTCGCAGCGGGCGCTAGTATAGCTGCTATTTATGCCGGAGTGTCGTTAACTAACGTGGCAACAAAAGCGGGACAAGATGCTGACGCAATAGTTAAAAAATTCAACGATGTAAAAATGAGCGAAATCAAGATTCCAAAAGACACGGAGCTTATAAGAACATCGCTGACTCAAAAAGAAAAACAGAATAGGCGTATGTACACGTCGTATGGAGAAGAAAAGGGTCTTGATCCGTATTATGCAGAGCAATGGCCGAAAATGCTTAGGGAAATTTCAGGAAATCCAAACGCAAAAGTCTATAGAAATACGTATAAAGTAAAGACCGATATTATCGCACCATCATACGAAAAACGTGTAAAGGCGGCAGAAGCCGTTTTAAACGCAGATCGGAAAGTAATGGAAGAATTTGGTAAGGCGTATGCAATGGACCAGATGCGGTTAAGATACGGAAATCTCAAGGCAAACAGCTTGTCTGATATTTCGAAAACAGCAAATAAATCCGGGTATTCTACAAAAGTCGTTAAAGACGATTACGATGAGTACAAGAAAATTGCAAAATCGATCATTAATGAGACAACTAAGAAAGCCGATCTATCAAATCCGGATAACTTTAGATTATTCACCGCTTCGATTCCAAAGAGCGACAAGCTAATGAACGCATATATTGGAGAGCTTAAGAAACAAGGATACAATGCCGTGTACGATGATAACTCTAACAGTAGAGCGCCGTTCATAGTATTTAATCCTAAGGATTTAGATATGGTCGAAAGCGAAGAAATTGCCAAGATCCAGCGATAACTAGGAGGTAAATCATGCCGCGATTCACAGAGCGTCTCCAGCATGCCTGGAACGCCTTTTTTAGTCGGGATCCGACAAACGTAGAGTACAAAATCGTTGAAGGCGGCGGATACTCCTATCGGCCAGATCGACGAAGAATGACCAGAGGCAATGAGAGATCTATTGTCACAGCCGTAATCAATCGAATTGCAATTGACACAGCTGCAGTTAAGATCCAGCATGTCCGAATTGATCAAAATGAGAGATATAAGGACACGATCGACTCTGGTTTGAACAATTGCCTTACGCTTGAAGCAAATCTGGATCAAACAGGAAGAGCATTTATTACAGACATTGTGATGTCAATGCTAGACGAGGGTGTTGTAGCGGCCGTCCCGGTCGAGACGAGCATAAACCCTCGTTTTTCTTCTTCGTTTGATATTCAGAAGATGCGAGTCGGCAAGATTGTCGAATGGTATCCGCAAGCTGTTAAAGTGCGCCTTTACAACGAAGCCAATGGTAAGCGCGAAGATATTACTCTTCCAAAGAGGCAGGTCGCGATTATCGAAAACCCGCTGTATGCCGTCATGAACGAGCCTAACTCAACTCTGCAAAGACTTATTCGCAAGTTGAACTTGCTCGATGTAGTTGATGAGCAAAGCAGCGCTGGAAAGCTGGATCTTATTATTCAGCTTCCATATGTAGTTAAAACAGAATCACGTCGTCAGCAAGCCGAGAAACGACGTAAAGACATTGAGGATCAATTAGCCGGATCTAAGTACGGCATTGCATATACTGATGGAACTGAAAAGATCCAACAGCTTAATCGTTCGCTGGACAACCAGTTAATGAATCAGATCGAGTATCTAACGAGTATGCTATACGGCCAGTTGGGAATTACAGACGAGATCATTAAGGGAACAGCAGACGATAAGACAATGCTGAATTACTTTAACCGGACAATTGAGCCAATTCTTTCGGCCATTACTGACGAATTTAAAAGAAAGTTCATTACCAAGACAGCACGATCCCAAGGGCAGTCGATCATGTTCTTCAGAGACCCGTTCAAGCTGGTTCCTGTTGAGCAGGTAGCTGAGATTGCCGATAAGTTCACTAGAAACGAGATCGCTTCTACGAACGAAATGAGATCTGTAATTGGCTGGAAACCTGTTGACGATCCTAGAGCTGACGAACTCCGTAATAAGAACCTTAACAAGGAGAAGAATGTTGGCGAAGAGGAAGAACCGCTAACAACGGAGGAGGTACCAGACGAGATGCCTAGTGAGTAAGAACTTTTGTGGAGGAAGAAATCAAAATGGAAGAAAGATTTGATTTCAGTGGCTGGGCCACTAGAAACGATCTGGAATGCGCCGATGGAAGAACCATTCGTCGTGACGCATTCAAAGATTGCGATGGCAAAGTCGTTCCGCTTGTATGGCAGCATATTCACAACGATCCGAGTGTAGTGCTCGGTCATTGTCTTCTCGAGAATAGAGATGACGGCGTTTACGCATACGGAAAGTTTAACGAAACGGATGCTGGAAAGAACGCTCGTGAATTTGTCAAGAATGGCGATATTACGGCGTTGTCCATTTACGCAAACAAACTCAAGCAGAAAGGCGGAAACGTCCTGCATGGAGTTATCAGAGAAGTAAGTCTTGTTATGTCCGGAGCGAATCCAGGCGCTTATATCGAAGTACCGTCACTTGCTCACGGAGATAGCGAAGACACAGAATTCGAAGGAATCATTTGGAATGACGACGGCACTATTGATCCAGTAGATGTCATTTTTCATTCTGAGGACAAAGCGTCTGGTTCTGACGTAGATGAAGAAAATAAGGAGAGCAATGAAATGGCAGAAAAAACTGTTAAAGATGTCGTCGATTCAATGGACGAAGATCAGAAGAAAGTCCTGTATTTCCTCGTAGGAAAGGCCGCAGAAGGCGACGATGAAGATGATGATGAATACGATGACGATGTAGAACATTACGATGACGAAGGAGAAACTTTTGATATGAAGTATAACGTATTTGACCCGGTTTACGACGAAGGTCCCACACTTTCTCACGCAGAAGAGCTCGAGATCCTCGATGACGCTAAGCGCAGCGGCTCTCTCCGTGACAGCTTCCTTGCGCATGCTGAAGATTACGGCATCGACGGTATTGAGTGGCTCTTCCCTGAAGATCATGAGCTTAACAACACTCCTCAGTGGATCAAGAGAGATACTGGCTGGGTCACCACCGTAATGAATGGCGTTCGTCATACTCCGTTCAGCCGTGTCCGTACCACATTTGCAGACATTACTGAAGATGAAGCTCGTGCGAAGGGTTACATTAAGGGCAACATGAAGAAGGAAGAAGTATTCTCCCTGCTCAAGCGTTCCACCAGCCCGCAGACTGTTTACAAGAAGCAGAAGATTGATCGCGACGACAAGATTGATATTACAGATTTCGACGTAGTCGCTTGGATCAAGGGCGAAATGCGCATGATGCTCAACGAGGAAATTGCTCGTGCAATCCTCATTGGTGATGGCCGTCTCACGTCCGACGATGACAAGATCTCTGAAGATCACATCCGTCCGATCGCAAACGACGCAGACCTTTTCACAATCAAGAAGGCTGTAGCTGTTGGCGCAGACGATGATGCGACAGCTAAGAACTTTATTCGTGCTGCAATCAAAGCGCGTAAAGATTATAAGGGCTCTGGCAACCCGACACTCTTCACAACTGAAGATATGCTGACAGACATGCTCCTCCTCGAGGACCAGATCGGTCACGCTCTCTATTCTACAGAGCAGGCGCTTGCTACTAAGCTCCGTGTCAAGAACATCGTTACTGTTCCTGTAATGGAGAATCACCAGGTTGATGGCAAGGACCTCATGGGCATCATTGTTAACCTGACAGACTACACGGTTGGTGCTGATAAGGGTGGCGCTGTTGAAATGTTTGAAGATTTCGACATCGACTACAACAAAGAGAAGTACCTGATCGAAACCCGTTGCTCTGGCGCTCTCACAATGCCGTACTCTGCAATCGTTCTGTTCAAGGGCTCCACACTCCCGACTTCTGTAGACGGTGATGTTAAGCGGTCCAAGACCGAGTACGTTGCTGTAACTCCGGAAGAAGGCGACAACCCGGCACAGGCTGGCTGGTATGTAAAGAATGCTGCTAATAAGTATGTTCCGACAACCGACACAACTGTTGTATCCGGCACAACTTACTACCGGCGTGTTTCTCACATCGACGACTGAGTAGTTGATATTTATGGCTAAGTATTACGGAAAAATCGGCTACGAGAGGATGGTTGAGTCTACTCCTGGTGTTTGGACCCCCGTAACGACAGTTAAGTCCTATTACGGAGATGTCTACAAACAAACCAGACGCCTTGATGGTGGTCAGCAGGTTAATGACAACATTAACATTAGTAATCAGTTCTCAATCGTAGCCGATCCGTATGCTTACGAGCACTTCGGAGAGATGAAGTGGATTGAATGGTACGGGCATAAGTGGAAGATCACTGATGCTAGTATCTCTTATCCGCGGATCGAGCTATCGGTTGGAGGATTGTACAATGCAGGAGAATAGAAGACTAGAACTTCACGAGAAACTCTGTGAGTTACTCGGATCCAGGAACGTATACTTCCAGCCTCCCGAATCTATCCGAATGAAATACCCGGCAATCAGATACAATCTGACTACTGGTGACACACGATACGCCGATAATGGCGTTTTCATTTACAAACGAAGATACGAAGTAACTGTTATAGAAAAGGATCCCAACATCCCCTGGGATGAGAAGATGCTTGGAGAGTTTGAATATTGCAGCTTTGAGCGTGCTTATCCTGCAGAGAACCTTAACCATTGGCAGTTTTCTTTGTACTACTAAAAAATTCAAAATGGAGGAATTTCATGGCTAAACTCGTTTGGGATGCGCTTGGCACCCATCTGTTTGAAACTGGCGTAGATCACGCCGTCCTTTACCCGGTAGGTTCCAACGGAACATATCCGGCTGGTATTGCTTGGAATGGTATTACCGGCGTTACACAGTCTCCTTCCGGAGCTGATGAAACAAAGCTTTGGGCAGACAACATCAAGTATGTCTCGCTTCGTGCTGCTGAGGAATTCGGCGGAACAATCGAAGCCTACACATATCCTGATGAATTCGCTGAATGCGATGGATCTGCTAATGTTGTATCCGGCCTTCGTGCTGGTCAGCAGCCTCGTAAGGCATTTGGTCTTGCTTATCGCACAAAGATTGGTAATGATACCGATCTTGATAACCACGGCTACATGCTTCACCTGGTTTACGGTGCTACTTGCTCGCCTTCTCAGCGTAGCTACAGCACAACCAACGATTCCCCTGAAGCAATTACATTCAGCTGGGAATTCTCGACAAACCCTGTAAACTTCGCAGGATTCAAGCCGACTTCTTACATGGAAATCGACTCAACTAAGTTCACTGGCGATGACGCAGCGCTTCTGACAGCTCTTGAGGCGAAGCTCTTTGGTTCTGACGGAACTGTTAGCTACACAGAGTTCGAAGGCGAGTCTTTCGCTGTAGGAACCACTTACTACGAGCGTTCTGGCACGTCTCCGAACTATGTCTACACACCGACAGAGGATACCTCTAAGCAGGCTGGTAAGACATATTACACCAAGACCACAAGCGGTGCGTCTGATCCGTACCTCCCGCTTCCGGACGAAGTGGCATCAACTCTCGGTTACACAGCCGATTAATCGATTCACTAGAGATGGTATTCAGTTCGGCTGGCCATCTCTTTTCTTTTAATTTTTGAGTGAGAAAAGGAGAACTAATATGTACAAGAAGACAATCACTTACACAGATTACAACGATGTAGAACAGACAGAGGACTTTTACTTTAACCTCAATAAAGCCGAGCTCATGAGAATCCAGCTTCAGAACAACGGCACACTGCAGGCTAAGCTCGAACGGCTCATCAACACAAGAGAAACGAGCGAGATTGCACAGATCTTCCAGGACATTATTGACATGTCTTATGGTGTTAAGTCTGATGATGGAAAGCGGTTCATTAAGAATCAGGAAGTTCTGGATGCTTTTAAACAGACTGAAGCGTATTCCGAGTTGTATGTTGAGCTCACGACCAATACTGATGCTGCTGTTGAGTTCATTACTGGAATCATTCCGGCAAAGATCGCAGAGCAGCTCGATAAAGAAGAGCTTGACAAAATTAAGGCAAAAGCAATTGCACAGAATTGACAATAACTGGAGGGAAGAGGAATGAACGTCGTGATTCCTAGATCGGAGTATTGGGACGCTGAACGAGAAGAATTCATTTATACAAAAGGTCAGGTCATTAAAATCGAGCATTCCCTTCTCTCTATTTCAAAATGGGAGTCGAAATGGAAAAGACCATTCCTTGATCCGAACCATAACTTAACAGAGGAAGAAATGCTTAGTTACATTCAGTGCATGACAATTACACAGAATGTAGATAAGAACATTTATAGGTTTATACCTAACTCAGAGATGCGTAAGATCGTCGATTACATTCAAGACAGTTTAACCGCCCATAAGATCTCAGAGAAAAAGGGCGGAGCTAAGAAAGCAATCGAAAGCGAACGATTATATTTCTGGATGTCGGCTTATGGCATTCCGTTTTCTTGCGAGAAATGGCATTTGAGTAGATTGCTGGCTCTTTTGGACATAGCTGCTGAGGAGAATAAACCGAAGAAGAACATGCCCAAGAGTGATATTTACAGAGAGAACGCGAGGATCAACGCAGCTAGAAGAAAAGCATTAGGTACAAAAGGATGATTAAATTCGTACATAAAGGGAGCTTCAAAAATACTGAAGCTCTTTTTAAAAGGGCTGAACGCCTTGACGTCGTTGGAATACTGGAAACCTACGGACAGCAAGGCGTTGAGGCACTACGAAAAGCAACTCCTAAGGACAGCGGAGAGACCGCCAATTCGTGGAGTTACGAAATCGTTAAGAAAAGCAATGGGTACGGAATCTATTGGAGAAACTCCCATGTTAATAAAGGAATACCAATCGCCGTTCTGATCCAGTACGGTCATGCTACCGGAACTGGAGGATACGTCGAGGGTGTTGATTACATTAATCCGGCGATTCGTGGAACATTCGACGACATCGCTGAAAAAGCCTGGAAGGAGGTGACCGGCAATGGCTAAAAACGTCGACGAACGAATTGTTGAAATGCAATTTAACAATAAACAATTCGAAAGTGGTGTTAAGGAAAGTATTGACAGCTTAGATAAGCTCAAGGACAGTCTCGAATTAGACGGTGCAACAAAGGGTTTTGAGAAGCTGGATGCTGCTGCCGGTAAAGTGAGCTTCAATCCGCTTCAAAATGGCATTGAAGTAGTCACGCAGAAGTTTACAGCGCTTGAGATTATTGGAATCACAGCGCTTCAGAGAATTACAAACCAGGCTATGGCGACCGGAGAAAGACTTATAAAGTCTATGACGATCGCTCCAATCACCCAGGGATGGGATAAATACGAGTCGAAGGTCGAATCTGTTCAGACAATTATGAACGCGACCGGAAAAGAAATTGACGAAGTAAACCATTACCTGGATAAGCTTATTTGGTTTACCAACGAAACCTCGTACGACTTTACAAACATGGTCGCAAACGTTGGTAAGTTCACCTCCAATAAGGTAGATCTTGACGTAGCGGTAGACGCTATGGTTGGTATTGCTAACGCAGCTGGTCTTGCTGGTGTAAATGCAGAGAAAGCTAACCACGCAATGACGGGTATCGCGAAAGCAATTGGTAAAGGCTTCCTTGATAGACAGTCCTGGATGTGGCTCGAAACAGCTGGATTCCAGGTTCCTGTAATTAAAGAAGCTTTCATGGAAGCCGCAGAAGCAGCTGGAACGCTTAAAAAAGAGAGCGAAGGCCTTTACCGGACGATGGACGGTAACGAGGTTTCTGTTGAAAATTTCGTTGAGAATCTTAAAGACGGATGGTTGACAACAGAAGCGATTAACAGCGCTCTCGGAAAATTCTCGGTCGCCACAAATAAGATTTACGACATCTATCAGAATACCGGAGCTGCCGCATACGAAATTATTAGGGAAACCGAAGATGAGCTTGATGCGTATTCGCTTAAAGCTTTTAAAGCAGCTCAGGAAACCAAGACCTGGGGCGACGCTTATAAGTACGTTAAAGATTCGGTAAGCCAGGGTTGGGCGACAACCTGGGAGTACATGTTTGGTAACTATGACGACGCTAAAGATTTCTTTGGCGAAATCGTGGAACTTATGTACGACCTGTTCGTTGCATCCGGTGACACTAGAAACGAAGTTCTAAAACTTTGGAACTCGTTTGGTGGCGCTCAGATCTTTAGAAAAGCTTTAATCAACTTGCTGACCGTAGTTGATTATGCCGTAAACCAAATAAGAGAGGCATTCGTTCAGTTATTCCCTATATTCGGCGACGAAGAGGGAATGGCGAAACTTCTTAACAAGATCTCGTTAAGATTCGAGCATATTACTAAAGATGCTAAGAAAGCTTTTGAAGCTATTGATACCGCTACTGAGCCCGCTCAGAAAGCTATAAAAAAAGTAATAAAAGGTATTCAAGAAGCTAATAAGGCCGGAGAACAGACCGCTGAGGTATTGGCGTCTATCTCCGAGGTTGCACAGAAAGTAATAAGAGGCGAATTCGGAAACGGTCAAGAGCGTATTAATAACTTAAGAGAACTCGGATACTGTTTTGAGGAAGTTCAAAACAAAGTAAACGAGCTCATGGGTAATGAGTTCAGGTATACGAATTACCAAAAGGCGTCAACAGAGGCTACAAACGATCAGGTTGAAGCAAATACAAAGCTCTCAGAATCCGCTAAGCATGTGCACGAAAGTATTGAACGGGTTTATACGACCTTTGACAATATCGTAAGCACGTTTAGAGGAGTCATAGCTGTTTATCAGATAGTAATCAACTTGTTTCAGGCATTTGTTCGCGTAGCCTCAGAGCTGATTGATCCTTTAAAGAAAGTCGGAGACGGCATTCTTGGCATTACAGGATCACTTGGTGATGCTATAGTACAGCTTAAAGATTTCTTAATTGAATCTGACTTCTTCTACAATAACCTTAAAAAGATCGTCGATTTTATCGCTGAAAAGTTTGCCCCTGTTTTCGAACAGATTGGAAAAGTACTTAATAGTTTCAAAAACAGAAACTTTGGAGTTGTTGTAGATTGGTTCAAGAGTATGGCTGACAGTGTTAAGTCAATGTTCAGCAAAAATGTTACTCAGGGGATCACAGCGCTTGGCACCGGCTTTGGAGCGATAAACGCACGAATAGCACCAGTTGTTGACTTCACAGGTGTGCTAAACGATCAGCTTAAAGAAACCGCAGATCGAGGTTCGTTTCTAGGAGACGTCTTCACAACACTTTCCAGTGTGTTTAGTATTATCAAGACTACTGTTAAAGCTGTTGGAACTGCCATTTACCAGTTCCTCGGGCCTGCTATGCGCAGTGCAGTAGACACCCTTGGTGGTGTTGCCGACTTCTTTAAAGATTTCGTAGACAAGAAATGGAGTATGAAAGTATTCAATTTCAAAGAAGGTCTTCGAGAATTCTTTGTTGGGTTGGCCACAGGTAATCCCGTTATATCGGAACTTAAGAACAATCTGATGCTGTTCACGAAGCCGACACTTTTTAAAGAGTTGTTTGCCGCAGTGACAGGCGTCGAGTTCTCACTGAAGAACCTTGGGGAAATTATAGGAGAGTATGTCGCTCGAATAGCCGACTATTTCAAATATGGTCCTATAAATATTATTGATCCGGCTAAAGATTTGTTCCTTGGTATTGCTGAAGCGCTTGGCTTTGGTGTTGACCAAATTAAAAAGGTTCTTTCTAAGATCAATTTCGGAAAGATATTTGCTGCAGCTGGCTTTGGCGTGCTTACCTATTTCGTAATCCAGATGAGTAGGCTTGCCGGCGCTGTTCCCGATTTCCTTAAAAGCATTTCCGGAGTAGTATCCGGCTTTAAGGAAATGTTTAAAGTTTCATCGTTCAAGATGAAAATGCAGGCAGTTACTGGTGTAGTTCTTGGCTTTGCTGCGCTTATTGCCGCTCTAGGGTGGTCAATAACTGAGATAGCAAAGATTAAAAACATCGGTGGATTGTGGAGTGCTTTTGCAATAATCTCTTTGATCATTATTGAGATTGGCGCAATTCTTGGTGCGATGTTAGTTCTTTCAAAAGGCGCTAATGCCCATAATCTTGCCATTATTGCTGGATCACTTTTAGCTATAGGCATTACTCTTGCAATATTTGCTTCCGTAATGAATCAGCTTATAGGCATGCCTTTACCCGAGTACGCAAAGGGTCTTGGGCTTCTTGCGGGAGTATTTATCGTTCTTGGAGTGGTTATAGCCGTTTTTAGCAGGATCACAAGTAAAAGAGGAGCTCTAGATCCGTCTAAAATGGCTGCACTGCTAATATTTGTAGTTGCAGTTAAGACGGTCATTAGTTCACTTGCCGATCTTGCGTCGCAAGATCCAGAAAAACTCCTTAAAGCGTTGGGAGTTTATGTCGGAATCATAATTCTTTTATCTATCTTCATGGCAACGGCGAGCGAGGTTAAGTTCTCCGGAGGCGCTGGATTAGCGCTTATGGTGATCTCGATAAGTTTGTTCGTTAAAATGCTTAAGAAGCTTGCCGATGAGGATTACAGGAAGATTTACTCGACATTGCTCAAAATGGTACCAATATTCCTGGCTATACTTACGTTGATCACTTTTGCTCAAATGCTTGGGGACAACGGTTATAAGTTTGCTGCAGTCTTGCTGTCAATCGGAATAATGTTCAGATTGATTGCGTCCTCATTAAAGATTATTGGTGGAATAGGATCAGACGATCTATGGGGCGCTGTTGGTGCCATATCCGTTTTACTGATTGTTGTTATGGCTTTGGTAGGATTCCTCACGTATCTTTCAAAGAACATGACGATCAAAACCAATCAGCTCAACATGTATTCGGTAATGTTCGTAGCGATAGGCATATGCTTGTTCGCTTTAGCTTCTTCATTAAAGATGCTTGCGGGTCTTGGCATAGACGAACTTATCGGTCCTATTATTGCTCTTAGCGCCACTATTCTTGCTGTTGGCGGAGCCCTTGCTTTGATAAAGAAGACGGAGTTCGATATTAAATCGGCAATTGCAATGTCAATTGTAATTGGCGTGGTGGCTGGCGCATTGTTGATTCTTTCCTGGTTGATTAAAGATATTCCTTCGGCCTTAACAGCAGCCTTTATGCTCACTGCAGTGATTGCTGCTGTTGGGTTTGCATTACACGGAATATCGACGATCGATTTCGGATCAGCATTAAGCAGCGCTTTAGCTATGACTATGGTAATCGGAGCTGTTGTAGCAGCATTCTATTACTTATTGCAACAGGACATGGACGAAGTGATGCGAGCTACAGTAGCAATGGCGGCTGTAATCCTTTCAGTGTCTGGATCCATATGGATTCTTCAGGCTATCAAACCAGAAATAGCTGCAAAAGTTGTTGCATCGCTTATTATTGTCATTGGCGGTTTGACAATTTTAGTTGCTGCTTTGGCTGGACTTCTTAGTTTAGTCGATTCAACTAAGTTAGAGATAGGTCTTGATAACTTTGTCATGATAATGACAAAATTCGGAGAGGCAATAGGCGGAGTTGTGTCTGGACTTATTGAAGGGCTTACTAGTCGTCTTCCGCAAGCCGGAAAGAACCTATCTGACTTTGCCGATAATTTAAATAAGTTCATAGACGTATTCTCAAACAAGCAGGTTTCATGGTCAAACATTGCAGAGTCGTCGTTGTCTCTTGCTAATGCGATTAATAGCCTCAAGAGGATTAACGTATCTCCAGAAGACGCTCTAAAAATGAACGTCAGCATGGGATACATGGCCGGAGGGTTAAACAGCTTCTACAAATCTATTCGTTCTTCGAAAATCGACGTCGCTATGACGAAACAAGCGGCAGACGCAATAGATATTCTGGTTGGAATCCTTCAGTATCATCCGGACATCAGCCAGCAGTTCTGGGAATCCCTTGGAACCGGTCTTGATTCTCTTGGCGGATCTCTTGTCAAGTTCAGCGACACAGTTAAGGGGCAAACAACCCTCGACGAAGGAGCAATTAATAAAGCCATTCGGATTATTAAGTCTCTTGGAAGAGCCGCTACCGAAATCGGAGATCTTGGAGACTTTTCTGGATGGGGATCTCTGATGCAGTTCAGCAGCGACGTTACAGCAAACGGAAAGCCGGACTTTTCCGGTCTAACGCAGCTTGGACAAGCAATAGTCTCGTTTAACGACACTATGAAGTCTGCTATTACTGGCGATGATGGAGCGTTAGATTCGACATATTTAACGACAGCTATCAATGCTATTAAAGATTTGGCAACTGCCGCTAGCGAAGTACCAAACGCAGGAGGTCAGTTGTCGGAATGGTTCGGAGGTTTCCAGGGATGGAAAACCATTTCTTCGGATCTCATATCTCTTGGGACCGCGATAGTATCGTTCTCGGACGTTACTAAAGGTCTTAAAGAAGAAGATCTGGCGAATGGCCTTTCTGCCGTAAGCTCACTCAATGATCTGGCTAAGACTCTTGATAATCCGTTTACCGGAGGCATTCTTTCCGGATTACTTGGTGATAACACGTTGGGCGGTCTGGCCAATGCTTTAGCCGGTCTTGCACCAGAGCTTGCTAAGTTCGCATCTGCATCCAGAGGTCTGGATCCGGAAGAAACTTCAAGATCCTTCTCGATTCTTACCAAGATCATAGATGCCGCGAAAGACATCTATGGATACTCGCTGATCTATGCTGGAAACGAGATCGCCGAATTCTGTACATATTTCAAAACAGCTTACGAGACACTGGCTTCCGTTAACACAGACAACGATTATGTATCTCAGCTTATTGCGGATTTTAGAAATCTGTTCAACGCTGATACTTTAGTCGCTCTTGGTGATATTGGAAGACAGATGAGCGAATCGATGGCTACGGCGTTCTCGAGCAATCCTTCGGTCGTTCAAGACTCCGTGAACACCTTCGTTAGTTATTACATTAATAACTTCATTGACCACACAAGAGACTTCGAAGAAACTGGAAAATCCCTTAGAACTACGTTCAAGATCGCATTCTCCGGTTCCGAAGCTCGAAACGATATAAACGACAGTGTTGATAGAATGGCCGATGAGATGGTGGTAAAGATCAGAACTCATTATGGATCTGAATCAACCGGAATGAGAGGGGCCGGAGCTTACCTGATCGAGGGTGTCATTCAAGGAATCAGCGACAGACAGAAGAAGGCAGAAGACGCTGCTTGGGCAGCTGGAGACGCAATCAGTAGAGCATTCAGGCACGTTACCGGAATCAACTCTCCGTCAAAGGTATGGTACGGCTTCGGTGGTTACCTGATCGAGGGTCTTGCTTATGGTATTGAGCAGGCTGCTCCTACTGCTATAAAGCAGATAGAAGACCTTGCCAACGCCATGAACGGGGCATTTGACAACACTATCGATTTGGAGGCTCAGGCTGAAGGTATCACGCCAGTATTCCAGTCGACCCTTGATTCCCTCGACACTAGCTCTATGGCTAGACGAGCATCGAGGATTGGAACGTCCCGAGACTACAGCGCAGTGGCCGCGGCATCCAGCAAATCATTCACCATACAGAATCTTAGCGTTTATGGAACCGAAAACATGGACGTCAACGAGCTTTCTGATGCAGTAATCGATAAACTGAACAGGCAGCTCGCTTCTGAGAATTCGAGATGGGCGTATTAATTCAAAATGGGAGGTATTAACGTGAAATACAGAAATGCATTTTACTTTGACGGTAAATCGTCTATGGACTTCGGGTTATATATCTCCGGGGACCAGACGTTTAATGGTCCTGAACAGAACATTTCAAAGGTCTCCATTCCAGGTCGGAGTGGGGACCTTCTTTTCAACGATGACACGTATAAGAATAAAGACTATTCTTACAACTGTTTCATCGCTTATGACCTAGATCACAAGGCCAGAGAGCTGCGATCCTGGCTTCTTTCAAGACGTGGCTATCGTCGCTTAGAAGACGACTATCACCCTGAAGAATACCGGATGGCAGCTTTCAAAGGTCCTATCGATTTTACAGTGCATCTGCTCACAGCAGGCGAGACAACTCTTACGTTCGACTGTAAACCGCAGAGATATTTGAAAACCGGTGAGTCTGCGATCTCTCTTGGCCGATACGACACTCAGGTGAACGTGATCAACCCGACATATTTCGACTCGAAACCAATTATTCGGGTCGGTGGATCTGGAAGCGGCACGATCAGGATCGTCAACGAAGACGCCACAGAGCAGCTCATCACGATCAACAATCTTGCTACGACCACCGATGACGTGATCATCGATTCTGAGATCGAACAGACATATTTGGAGTCGAGCTATACGTGGTTCAATCAAAACGTTACGTTTAAAGATTTAACATACCCGTATCTCAGTCCAGGCAAGAACACGATCACGAAGACCGGCAATAACATTTACATCAACATCATTCCGAGGTGGTATATGTTATGAATCCTATCTTATACGCTAAGAATGAGACTAATTTCAACCACATGGGAATTGGTGTGCTTTCTGACACGATCAGTTGCCAGGTTACTCAAGATGCCGGATGCTACGAGCTTGAGATGGAATACCCAATTGGCGGAATCCATTTCGACAGTATCGAACACTCATGCTGGCTTAAAGTAATTTGCCCTCCGCGAATGGAGGCAAGTCCTCAGCTGTTTTACATCGTGCATATTTCCAAACCCCTTAACAAGAAAGTCACAATCCTTGCTCATCATGTCAGTTACAAATTGAACTTCATCCCGATTAAACCTTTTGTCGAGAATGAAGCCTATACAGTAAGTAACTTATTCACAATGATGAAGCAGAAAGCAACTGAGGACTTCCCATTCACGTTTGAAACGGACAAAGGCGCATATCCAGTTCGGATGAGCAGACCTTACCCGGTAATGGCTATGTCTCTTCTCGGAGGCCAAGAAGGATCGCTTCTGGACATCGCTGGCGGTGAATTCATCTGGGACAACTACAAAGTTATATTTAAAGACGAAGTCGGAGAAGACTTTGGCTATGAGCTTCGGTATGGAGTGAACGTCACAGATCTGAAGCAGGAAGAGAACATTTCAGACACAATCACAGGTGTAGTCCCTTATTGGTATAACGAAGGCTACAACGAAGAGCCAGACACTCTTGTAATGCTGCCTGAAACCACGTTATATTCTTCGAATGCGTCAGACTATCCGTTCAAGAGAAGCGTAACGGTAGACTTCTCGAGTGAGCTTGAAGCCACATACGACGATGACCACAACATGATTCCGCCGACTGTTGCACAGCTTAGAGCAGCTACTCAAGAGTATATTTCTGTAGCTGGAATCGGGGTTCCGAAGGTCTCGATCGACGTTAGTATGGAGAATCTTGCCAGGAGCGCCGAGTATGAGTACCTTAAACCTCTCCAGCAGGTCAAGCTCTACGACATTGTTACGGTTATATTTCCGCTTCTTCACATTCAGAAGAAAGCGAAGATAGTTAAGACCGTATACGACGTCCAGAGACAGAAGTATATTTCCATCACAATTGGCGAACGACAGGCTAGTCTCTCGGATCGGTTTGTAACGCCCGAGCAGGTCAGCTCGATTGTTGATAGTTCTGCTGGATCTATGAAGCAAATGGCGAACTCGATCGACGGCAAGATTACAAGACTTGAAGACGAAGTAAACCAGGAAATTGCCAACATAGATCAAGAAATGATCGCTTACGATGCAGCTATCCGTCAGAAGATAGATGATGATATTAAGAACAGTACAGAGTATCTGATGGGTGGTAAAGGCGGCTATGTCGTCATGCACCAAGATACCAGTACAGATCCTCCGCACGTTGACGAGATTCTTATTATGGATACGCCAAGCGAATCGTCAGCGATGAAGATGATTCGGTTAAACAAGCATGGAATTGGCTTTACGTCTGATGGCGGAGTCACTTACAACAGCACTTGGACAATCGACGGAACATTCATGGCTCAGCAGTTGGATTCCAAAACAATAACCGCATTGACTATCGGAACTGCCACTCTTAATGCTGGTAATATTAACGGTCTTAGAATAAATGGCGGTTATATTGGTGGTACTGTCATTGAAGCTGGTAAATACCTTCAGTTCAACTATACGAATACTGGCGGAACAACCGGAAGAGTAACTGTCGGATCCGGAACAGTTAGCACGAGATTAACTGCTAATGCCCAAACGACGTATACGGGTCAAGTTTTCCAAAGCTCAAACCCTGGATCTTCTGCTACTTTTACAGGCGGAACAAGAGACGCTGTGATTATTGATGCTAATGCGTTTGCTGTCGTTTCAAAAGGATTCGCAATCGCTGCCAACCAAGGAAACCGTTGGGCAGGTATTACCGTTGAGAACATCGATAACAACGGAGCAGTATTGATCCTGCAGAACAGAGACTGGGGAAGCCCAGATGATCATTATTCCAGAATAACCCTCAAATATGGACTGATTGAAATGATCTTTCACGATGGTTCAGGAGCTAGATACAGAGTCGACTGCGATTGCTCAGCTCTAGTAGAAGGGACCGATGGTCACGTTTATCGTGTACCAGCTGAATATTAAAAAGGAGAACTAATGGACGATTTAACTAAAGCAATTGGTGAGTTCGAAACGAAGGTCGTTAACGAAATTAACACCTGCAATTTGCACCCAGCAGTAATCGAACTCGTGCTTACAAACCTGTTAAACCAGGTAAAAACAGTTAAGAATCAAATGAACACCGGAGGAATTCAAAATGGCAGCGATTCGACTGAACCTAATTCCTCAGAAGGAGATAATTAACATCTCTTGCTCTGCCAGAGATAACATCCTCCGTACGTGGGAATTCGAACTGTACAACGATCACTCAAGATGGACCATCGACTGCGACTCTGTAGCTCTCGTCTGCAGAGATCTGGAGATCCCTGGCACCGTCTCGAACAATCGGGTTACAGTTCAAGCTACAACAGAACTTACGTCCGAAACTGGACGATTTGATGCAAAACTATTATTCGAAAAGGGCGACACGAAGTTATATTCTGCCGCCCTTAATCTTTGGGTGGAGGGCTTATGATTGAGCAAACGTATAAATTAGATCTTGTCCCTCAGGGAATGGTGACAGTTGTTCACGTATCGCAATACGACGTTGGTTCAAGAAAACTCACCTTCGAATTGACGAAGGACGGAGCAGCTTACACACCGCCATCAACATACGTTGCAAATCTTTCTGGTAAAAAGCCAGACAATACTATTTTCTATTACCCGGCAGACGAGACCTCCGGAAACAAGATCTCATTCGTAGTTAAAGAGCAGATGACAATTCTCTCAGGAGACGTCAAATGCAAACTTGTAATTACTGCCGCTGGAGAGCAGATCGGCACCACGAATTTCTTAATGGTCGTCGATCCGAGCCCTATTCAAGGCGGTACATCCCCGAGTGAGTCTGATATTCCGATCTTCGAACAGCTCGTTAACGAGGCTATGGCAGCTGCAGCTACAGCGATGGCTCAGGCCGATAGAGCTGAAGCAGCAGCCGAATCAGTTGATTCAATCCCGGTGCCGGATGTGATTCAGATTTGGGTCGAGACAGAACCTGACTAAGGAGGATCTTAATGTTACATATTTCAATGCCGAGAGGCGACACTAAGCATCTCAAGATCAATGTCCGAGACAGTCAGGGGCAGTACATTGACTTCGATCTGGACTATGCCTACCTGACTGTTAAAAAGAACTTCACAGACACGGAACCTAAATTCCAGAAGAGCCTTTCTTCAGGCACGATTACTAAAGACGACTACGGCATTTACCGCACCGTCATCATGCCTGAGGATACGGATCACCTGGCGTACGGGCGCTACGTGTTCGACATTGAGGTGATTAAGGGAGACATAAGTGCTCCGACGTTCAAAACAACTAAAGTCGGAGAATTCATTATCGATAACGAGTCGACATTCGCTCGTAACGAGGTGTAATCATGCCAGATCAGGAATTAG
The DNA here is from genome assembly GCA_947168155.1 of uncultured Lachnospiraceae bacterium. Lineage (GTDB taxonomy): Bacteria > Bacillota > Clostridia > Lachnospirales > Lachnospiraceae > Eubacterium_Q. Next base: position 26,309 of record CAMVKW010000033.1, read on the forward strand.
ACATTACCCTCGACGAAGAGAATAACCTCGACATCGACCTTGAGCCTGGGATCATTGAGGTCCCGACAGGCGACATTGTGCATATTAACCCGACATCCGTGTGGAATAGTACTCCTCAGCTTATCGCTAAGTCAAAACATATTTACGTCTACACTGACTATGCGACAGTAAGTGGAGTACCAGTTCCTGGAATCAAGATTGGCGACGGAACTTCTTATCTGATCGATATGCCTTTTGTAGAGGGCAATGATTCCAGATTAAGTGCACATATTTTAGACACGATCATCCACGTGACTTCCGCTGAGAAAGCTTTGTGGAACAATAAAGTCACGTGTTATATTTCGCCAGTTGATTCTGAACGACTGGTGTTTTCAAAGCAAGCCGAGGAGGAGATAACTAATGGCTGATATTAAACAAATTACATTGCCTTCTGGCACTACGTATAACATCGTTGACCAGGGAGCTCGTGATCTCATTGCTGAGATCGAATCTGGAACCGGTTGGCTTGGCGTTACTACGACTCCTCTGACTGATGGAGCCAGCACTAATCCGATTCTTATTAATGGTGTAAGCACGACAGCTGAAGCAGGAAACCTCACATCCTATCAGTCTAAAGAATTCATTTTTAACGGAACGATCTGGCAGGAACTCGGCGACATGTCCATGCTTGGAGCTCTGGCTTATAAAGATTCTGCAGAGGGCAGTTACACGCCGGCTGGATCTGTATCGGCTCCGACAATCACAGTCACTCCTACGACCGACTCAGTGACTCCGATCGACAGTGTAGGGACACTCCCCTCATTCACGGCTACAGTTGCAAATGAGACATTGACTCTCGGTTGGAGTGCTGGCACTCTTCCTACTGCCGGAACGGACGTTACAGTCATGACAGGGGCTAGCGCTACGGCTTCGACACCTACATTCACAGGTACAGCTGCGACCATTGAAGTCGATTAAGGAGGTGCCTAATGGCAGACATCTCAAAAATTATTTTGCCAAATAGTGCTGAGTACGATGTTAAAGATACTACTGCACGGACTAACGCTTCGACAGCTGTAACTACGGCTAATAGTGCTCTTACAGTTGCCAATGCTGCAGTACCAATCAGTGACTACATCACCACAGCAGAAATTAATCAGATTTGGGAGGCCAATTAATGGGATATTTAAATGAAGATGGACTTGCCACATTAGTTGGCAAAGTAAAAGGGCAGGTTGTGCAGCTGACTTCTGCGGAATACCGTAATCTGCCAGATACAAAACTCTCGGACAACAAGACATATTTCGTTACTGACGAGGACTATGCCTACGCGATAGACGACGAACCGACTCTGAACAGTGACAACCTTGTAAAGAGCGGTGGCGTATACACCTATACGTCTAAGATCGGATCGGGAACGCTCACTACAACAGCGCAGACCATTATTCCGGCGATTAATGAGTTGAAGATGGGGTTAACTCCGCAAACTATAACTCTAAACGCATCTGATATGACATTTCCGACAGGAGTTTCGCTGTATAACGCAAACACTATCACGCTCATAGGGAAAATAGCGATATTAGGTTTTTCTATAAAACTTGAAAACGTTACGGGAATGCAAACAATTACCAATTACTTACCATCGGCATACATACCTTCAACGGGTCTTGTAAATGCGGTTGGTGAAACTGGTCTTGCTGATGGCAAATTGCAGGCAATGATGGTTGGTAATAACGGAAGAAACGTTCGCATTTATCCAGTAAATACTGGTGTTACCTATGTCATTGGGACAGTCGTGTATACGATTCTTTAACAGTAAATTAAAAAGAGCTAAATCCACACAGGAGGATCTAATGCCAAAAATTATTAAAAACGGAAAAGAATATTCAGGCGTACCCATTGAGGTCGTCACGGCTTGGGCCCCGACAGCCGATCCCGTCCAGGTTAAGGAACCTCTGATGGGAAATACAGACATCTCCGATATCGGAGACGGCACTGTTACCGGGGCGATTGATGAATTAAATACGGGTTTATCGTCATTAGTAAAGACAGCAACTGCATCTGGAACAACTACAGCGTCTGGTGCACTTAGCGCACCTGTTGACACGACCTTGAATATTATTCTTTCCACTATAAGCACCGGTGGCAATAACTACTTTGCTATACCACGAGGTGACAGTTATTTTACCTGTTTCAAAGTATCAAATAACGCGTTAGTCGTTGCAGCGAACGAAACGGTAACGTTTGAAGTTGCTTATGTAAGAAAAGCTTAATCAACCCCACAATCTAATTTAAAATGGAGGATCTTTTTATTATGTCCACAGTAAAAATTAACAATATCGAGTTTACGCTCGAGTCATATTACCAGATCGACAACGGAATCGTCATCAGTATGTCGAATACGACCGTTGAGCAGATCGAAACAGCAGTACGTTCTGGCGAAGGCACGATCGTAATCGGCGAAGAGTTCATCGGATACGGCTATTCCAAGATTCGCTCAATCGTCAAGAACTATGACGACAAAGAGATTTACGTTCTCACACTTATGCAGCCGACTCTCGAAGAAGTGGTCGCTCGCCACACTGATGATATTTCCGTAATCAACGGCGCGATCGAAGAGCTGGCAACAATTATCGGAGGTGGATTCTAATGGTTAACTTCTATGTAAGACAGATCACCGTATACCACACAATGACGCTCGATCAGGTTCCGGCTAGATGGCGCGATGCAGTTCGGCAGGCTATTGAAAACCTGTGATGATATTTTATGGGAACAATTTATAGAAATGGTGTTCCGTTCGTAGGATCTGGCGGTGCTGGTGGAGTCGAGATGACTCAGGCTGAGTATGACCTTCTCCCCACATCCGAAAAAATGAACGGCGCCATTTACTTTATTACGGACGGCGATGTGTCATATCCGTCTGCATCCCAGATGCGTTATGACAACACCGAAAGCCAGATCCCAGCCACTACCGTACAGGGCGCTATCGATGAAAACCGGATTGAGATTAATACGTTAAAGAACGG
>CAMVKW010000034.1:0-28889 GCA_947168155.1 uncultured Lachnospiraceae bacterium
ATTCAGAAATAAAGAAACTGATTAAAGAAGGGAAGATGTATAAGTTCTGCGGGGGAAAATATACGAAGTACAAAATGAGATAAGGAGTTTATTGTAGTGTTAGGATTATTAACTTGAAAAAGTGTTTTATAAATAGTGTTCGCGAACAGTATAGTAATATATATCATAATGAAAATATGATAAAATCATGACTAAAAGATAAATAGGAGTACAAGAATGAGTATAAGGATGATAATTCATAATGTGAAGAATATAGATGATTTTGAATTTGAAATCCCGACACAGAAGGGACTTTACGCACTGACGGGGGAAAACGGAACAGGAAAGAGTACAGTTATTTCTTGTGCGGCCACTGCGTTCTATGTGCCCTCTCTTTTTGACTATTTTGGCGATCCGAGAGAGGGTGCGAAGATTTCTTTTGAGTTTGATGGGAGGAGGAGAAACATAACTGCAAACAACGATAAATGGATAAATCCTAAAGGACAGTTGAAAATAACGGGTTTCTACGAGGGTAGTATAGTATTTGGAAATAGATTCAAGGATATAGATTATTCGCTTTTGTCAAAACTAGCATTAGTGAAAAAAGAGCAATTAACAAATGCATCCAGCTTCGTAAAAGAGAGTTTGGGCGATATTTTACATGATGATAAGACATATTATGAGAAGCTGTTTGTATTGAAATCGGGTGAAGCAAAGAAAATGAAATTAAAGAAATCGCCATATTACTATGAGAACAAAGGAGCTTTAATAAGTCAGCTTAATATGTCAACGGGAGAGAACTTGCTTTTGTCTATCCTTTTTTCTCTTGAAAACAGATTAAAAAAAGATATTTATGGTGATACGCCGGCATTTATTTTTTTGGATGAGATAGAATTGGCGCTACACTCTTCCGCGCTAAGAAGACTCGTATACTTCTTAAAAGATATTGCGGATAATCATAATTCGGTTGTTGTTTTTTCTACCCATTCTATTGAATTGATTAGAAGCATTTCGCCTGAGAATATATATTATTTACAAAGACATAATGATGGAGTAATTGAGACTATTAACCCGTGCTATCCGATTTATGCTACAAGAAATCTTGAATCATCAAACTATGGACATGATTATATTATTATGGTGGAGGATGATCTAGCAAAACAAATAGTTGAGAGAATTCTTCGTGAAAAAAAGTTACTATCAAATAAAAGAGTACTAGTAATATCTGTTGGTGGATGGCCACAAGTATTACGTTTTGCATATGATACGATTCGATCCAATCTTGCTTTAAGTACAACAAAGATTCTTATAGTTCTAGACCGTGATATAAAGAATATGGTATCACCATTTATGAAGAAGGAACATATTGGTTTTGCTAATGCACCGGTTTATTTACCAATAAAGAGTCTTGAAAAATATTTGCTTGAAAAACTTGTTGATCATGTTGATATTACGCTTTTTCGTGAACTGAATGATTATCTCTTTCAAGGAAGGTCACTAGATGATATTGTTCGTAATTATATGACAGGTATAAAAACAGGAAAAATAAAAGATGAAGAGAAAATCAAAAATGGAAAAAGCCTATATGATGAGTTGCACAATGAATTAGTTCAACTAAGGAAAAATGATAAAGATTTAATAGATATTATTGTGCAGTATCTATTTTCAACAAATAATCCGGAAATAGAAGAATTGTCAGGTTTTTTTCAAGAGAGATTGAAATAGTCCTAGAAGAGACATATATAAAGGGACTTAATCAAATACATATATCAAGATAACGATGAGAAATGGGAATTTATAGTCTTCCACATATTAATGATACGTTATTTTACATTAATAAAGAAGTAAAAGTAACAAGGGTTTATGCGCTGTTTGGACTTGTAATAGTGCAGTATTTGAATGAACATAAAGAGTTTTGCGTGGATTATCATGCGCTTTCACTTAAGCCAGATAATACAAATAGTATTTCTTTATATTTATTCGAGGGAGAAAACCATGAGCAGTATAGATAAGTATATTGAAGGTAATATGACGGGAGATTCATGGGAGGAGTTATGTGTTCAATGTTATCGCATCCGCTTTCAAGTAGACAATTATACCCCTATACCGGCTATACAAGGTGGCGATGCGGGAATAGAGGGTTTTACCAATAAAGGAATAGTTCATCAGTGTTATTGCCCGGAACGAGAATATTCAGATAAGGATTTATATGAACACCAGCGTAACAAACTTACGGCTGATATAGAAAAGCTAAAAAACAATGCTGATAGACTAAAGAAATTAGGTGTACCACCTATTACAGAATGGCATTTTAATATTCCAGAATACAGGGATTCAAGAATACTAGAACATGCAGAAACCAAACGGCAGGAAATTCTTAAGGAAAAAAAGGACAGACCTTCCAATTATGAGCATATTACGGAGAGTTTTCAAATTGTTATTAAAACCGCAGAAGACTTTAAACCAGAAATATCTAGAATCATCCGCACAAATATGTTAGATATGAAACTTAATTTGGTAATCAACCATCGAACAGAGCCAGATTGGTCTAAATGTGATTCTGAAAAGATCGCTAATATACGGAGGAAAATAAAGGCGATCATGCTTACAGATGAGGATGATGAAAGCTTAAATAAAATAACCGGGTATTATGCGGAGTATTATATCAGTGGTTTGGAAATACTTAATGATTTGCGTATACGCTTCCCGGAGATTTATGAAGATATTTATCAACTTGAGAAAACCTACAAACGTGAGGTATCAATAAAAACACTTATGAATACAGACAAGGTTATGAATCGTAATTTGTTTGAGACTATTCTCGATGATTTTTATTCTAAACTCAAATCTGATTTTTCTATAAGTCTAACGGAGGCATCAATCTGTGAACTAAAGCAAGATTTAATTGCTAGTTGGCTTGCGGATTGCTCCATGGAATTTAAAGGATAGATAATATGAATGAAATATCAATTGATTATGTAGGTATTGTTTTTGATGAAAAACCGGATGCGGTTCCATATAAGTATCGAATTAGCTATAAGGTTACACAGTTATGCTTAATAATGAAAATATGCGGCCGGGGAAGTGTTTGCTCCTTGATAAAACTTCATATGATTTCTCATGCATTAATCTCCAATGACAATATGAGAAGTCTTATTGAATTTGTGAATGGTTCCAATAGTTTGCCAGTTGTTCGATTTGATCCATCAGTCAACAGAGCTTTGACATATGCTATGGGATTTGGATTGATTGAGCAACAGAAAAATTCAAGATTTAAGCTTTCTGATCGCGGGCGTCTTCTTACGGAACAAATTCTGGCGGTGGGAGATCTAATGGTAGCCGAAATTAGTGATTTGAGTTTATTATCAAAAAAATTAACAGAGAGAATGGTGGATGAAATAGAGTATAAGTGGAGAGCAAGGGATGCTAAGGATTAACAGATTAAGAATTGAAATTAACACAATAAAAGGCATATTTGGAATTGATGAAACATTTCAAGATGGCTTGACTTTTATCTCAAGCCTTGACAATACATGTGGAAAGAGTTCTATTTTAGCCGCGATATATTATTGCCTTGGATTTGAGCAGATTTTAGGAGGTGCTGGAGGGGTCGGAAGTAAGGTTCTTACATCGGCATTTAAGACCATTATCGAGGACGATAAAGAATCATTAACAGTAACAGAATCCGGAGCATATCTTGAAATCAATAATGGAAATGAAACGCGAACGATATACAGAAGCATAAAATCAGAAAGCAAAGATAATAGACTTGTGACGGTATATTATGGGGATTATGATTCAATCTATAATCATAAAACATTAGCTGAAGATTTTTATGTTAATGTTCAAAGCTCTGCAACAAGCAAAAAGGGATTTCATACATGTCTTGAAGAGTTTCTTCATATGGAACTCCCATTAGTACAAACATCGGATGGTAATGAAAGAAAATTGTATTTACAAGTAATATTTGCGTCTATGTTTATTGAACAGAAACATGGATGGTCTGACATTTTGTCTGGAATGCCAGTATTTGGGGTTCGCGAATCAAAAAAACGAATAGTTGAGTATATATTAGGGCTAGACACGTTGAATAATGAAAAGGAGAGGGATCAACTAAAAACTGTTAAAACAAAGTTGGAACACAAGTGGCACCAAGTTGTTTCTGATTTCGAAGACTATGTTAATTCGGAATTGTGTGAGGTTATTAATCTCCCTACACATCCCCGAGTACTATCGGATATTGACTACTCGAGAATAGTTGTGTCTGTCATGGGAGAATCATCTGTAGAAGAGGAAATTCAATCCCTTAAAAATATGTATAACAATCTACGACAACTGAAGCCTCGTGTTTGTGATAATTATGATGCTCTAAACATAGAGTTATCTGAGACACAAAAGCAAATCCTTGTCTTTGAAAATCGCATAAATGAAATAGAAAAAGATATAGCGAGTTATGATGAGGCAATAAAGAGACTAACCGCAGATTTAGAAGTTGTTAGTTCTGATATTAGAAATAATACTGACGCTGCTCGACTTCAAAAGTTTGGATCTGAAACGGTAGGTGGAGACATTTCGGTAGACATTTGCCCTGTTTGCAAACAACAAATACAAGATAATTTATTTGATGCAAAGGTTGTAAGCGGATTTATGAGCATTGAGGATAATATTAGACATCTTAAGGAACAAAAAAAGATGCTCGAATTTACATTAAGAAGTCGAAAAGAATCACGAGAAATAATAGTTGTTGAAAAAAATGAATTGGAAATGCGACTGCAGAGACTTAGAAAGCTTGCATTTGCTATCCGCTCGGATCTCTTTTCAACTGTAGATACAGAGGCATCCGAAGCAATCATGCTTAAGCGCATTGAGATAAGTAATCGTATTGAACAATTATCAAAACTGAAAGATAAAACAGATTATTTTCTAGAGCAACTTAAGGAGTTGTCGATTGAGTGGAGAGCATATATTGATCGAAAAGGACGCCTTCCCAAATCAGACATCTCAGATTCTGATAATGAGAAGATTATTCTTTTAAAAAAGAAGTTTATAGATAATCTAATACAATATCATTATAGTAGTTTGTCAAGTTTTGATGGTATTGATATCTCCATGAAGTCATCATTACTTCCAACAATAGATGGATTTGATATGAAGTTTGATTCGTCAGCCAGTGATGGTATACGTGTGATTTGGGCTTTTACATTGGCATTATTACAAGTATCAATTGAAAAAAATGGTAATCATCCGAGTATTATCATTTTTGATGAACCAGCACAACATAGTATTGTGCCAGAAGATATTAAAAGTTTTATTGAATCAGTTATGAATATCAAGGGGTCGTTTCAAATTGTTACTGCTATTACCTTGAATAGTCAGGATCTAAAAAGTATGATTGATGAGTTGGATGCATCGAATTATCACATAGTGCAGATTGAAGGAAAGGCATTCAAAGCATTATAAGAAAGATGAGCTTTTTTATAGTAGTATTAAGTCTTGTGAATAATTAGCTTGTATTTTAGAAATTGTTATTTATAGATCTTTTGAGATGATAATGTTTGATCGGCAAATAGATAACCGGTCTTCTTCAAGACTGGTATCCCATCGTTTATAATTATCCATATCGATAGGTGTAGCATATAGTGTTTTATCTGTATCTATTTTATTCTGCAGATCTTTTACTTTTACATAGTCAGCAAGTTTCCTGTTCAGTGACGGGTGTTTGAAGGATATCTTTATCGATTCGGGGATGGGGTTACCATCCTCGTCGTATTCTGCATTGAATTCCATTTCAACCTGTTCGTCCATCTTTGTGATCAGCGACATAACGTCTGACACGGTCACTATGTCAAAATCTGTAAATATGTTAATACTGACCCCGAGGGCATCTGCTATCTTCAGCAGCATCTTAGGCTTGGGATTCATCATATCACATTCAAGCTTCTTTATAGTACTCAGTCCAATTCCGGACAGATTTGAGAACTGGGCTTGTGTTATCCCCAGTGTACTTCTATAGTATTTGATCTTTTCGCCCAATGTCATCATATCAGTAGCCTTTCCACACACATTTTTACAAGTATAATACCACATTTCTTCCGTATCGGAACCACTTTCGTTCAAAAAAATGAACTTTTTTACAAAAACCTATTGACAGTTCATAAAAATGAACCTTATAATAAGCACATAAAAGTTCATAATAGTGAACCAAAGAATCAATCAACAGCTCTTCAGAAGGTTCCGGGAAAAACCGGGATGTCCCTGAAGAAGGAATATCGCGATAGGAAAAAGTCGCCGGAAACCTACTCAATCGATCAAAAGAAGAAAAGAGGTGAAGCGGATGAGAAACACAATGATCAATCAGGTACAGGATGAATACACAGTTTTGTCGGCAAGAGAGTTGGCATCCAGGCTTCATATCGGACGAGACAAAGCGTATGCGCTGATAAAGAGCAAGAGCTTCCCGTCCATAAAGCTTGGGGGTCGCTATATCGTAACAGCCAAAGCTCTTAACGAGTGGCTTGACCAGTACGAGTACAAAACCTTTCTTGTATAGGAGAGTAGTAAATGGCCAGCAGGGGAACGAAGGGACAGGGTTTCTTTAAAGATAATCCTGACGGAACTGTCACATATCGTAAGGGTGTCGGCTATAAGGACGACGGCAAGAGAAAGACTTTGACCGTTACCGCTAAGAACCGGGCGGTCTGTATGCGCCTAATGAAGGAAAAAGAGGACAACTGGCTTGCCGAGAAGGCCCGGACCGTGATCACGGATATTGATACCGTGGAAGATCTTTGTACGAGGCATCTGGTTTTTCAGATGAAGGGTGGGGAGCTCAAGCCCAAGTCTGCGGACAGAAGAGAAGGTACGATCAAAAATCAGATCGCCAAGTACCCTATCGGACATATGCAGGTGCAGGTCGTATCGCCTACGGATATCGAGGAGCATATCAATGCACTCATTAAGAAGGATTTGTCGGTTTCTTCCATAGAAAAGGCACTGGACGTAATAAATGCGGCATATGAATGGGGAGTCGCCCGCGGTGATATCAAAGCAAACCCGGCGCTGTCGATAAAGAAGACTATCAAAAAACGTCTGTCGAAGCTTGAGGCAAAGAATGCTGCCGATGCGGATGTGATCGTCCTGTCTGAAGAGGAAGAAAGGGCTTTTCAGGAAGAATGCCTCAAACAATATCCGACCGGCCGATACAAATACGCCGGCGGTCTGATCGGAAGAATTCTCCTTCACACAGGGATGAGAGTTGGAGAGGTCATAAGCCTTAGGTGGAAGGATTATGACAAAAAAGAAGGACTTCTTACCATAAATAAGAGCACTTCACTGATCATAAACCGTGACAGGAAGCCTGATGAAAAGAACTACAAAGCCGTAGTAGGTACAACAAAGAACCAGAAAGCCCGGGTGATCCAGCTCGGAAGCGATGCGAGAAAGGATCTTGAGCTTATGTCGGAACTCAGGCCCGGAACACAGGACGATCTGATATGCAGGTCCAGAAATGGGAAACCGTATACGGCAACCATGTTGGAGCATTGCATGCTTACCATATATAAGAACCTCGGATTCGGAGATGATGTAAGTGGATTGCATGTGCTTCGAAGGACATTTGCCACAAGGATGTATGACAACGGTGCCGGAGTAAAGGAGATTGCTGCATATATAGGAGATCTTGAATCCACAACAATGCAGTATTACATCGCGGCACGAAAGAAGATGAAGGTGGGATCAACAACAAAGCAGTTTGTTCCGATCCCGGTAGACAGGAATAAACCGAAAGAGGGTGATAACGATGAGTGAGAAAAGATATCGTATTGCAGGCAGTGACAGCGACCTAGCCAGATCATATCCCGATGTGGCGAAAACGCTGTCAATATCCGGAAGGAACATGTCCAACATCTGTTATGGCTGTATGGCTTTGTTCATAAGGTGTTTGGGCTTTTGCCCGGAGAATAAGGAGGATGTAAAGAAGCTGACGGAACTCATAAAAACGATAAACGATCATAACGTGAGGCCGTGGATCATCACATCTTCCGGGAAAGTGCCCATTGGGACAGATGATGTAGCGCAAACGTATTCTCCATTGACGGATAACTCTGCTATAGGCTGGAGCGATCCCGATATGGAAGAAGAACTCTTTTAGAAACGGAGGATTTTTATTATGAAGACAAAAGTTATAGCAGTGGATGCCGGAAAGGCTGAAACAAAGGTGGTTGCAATAGGTGAAGAGACAAAGGTAGTTCGTGATCATTTTCCGACTGCCATCGGTAATTCAGGTGACGGCAGGGTCGATTTTCTCGACAATGTCCACACGTTCTCGTCCAAAACACTTGGCTCGATAGGTAAGGAAGTAAAGATCGGTTGTGATGAGCTTCCTATTAAAGCAGATGATGACTTCTCAAAGGATGCGGACATTAACAGGATATGCACTCTGTATGGTATTGCAAAAAACGTTGTCCCCGGCGAAACAGTAAATGTTGTTGTCGGATGCCCGCTTTCGATCTACAAGGAGAAGGATAAGAGGATGGAATATGGGCAAAACATTGTTCCGAACGGCAGGATCGAGTGTGTTGTTGACGGTAAGCCCATAGAATTTAGTGTTGATAAACGCCTGGTCTGTGCGGAGTCTACCGGAATACTGACGATGCACCCGGAGCTTTTCAGCAAAAAGGATTATGATGCTGCGATCATCGACATGGGTGGTCTTAACATGAATATCACTGCCATCAACAATTCGAACGTGATAATTGAGACATCCCATACATCGAGGCATGGTGGCAGGATGCTCTGCCGTCAGATACAAAGACACCTCATGGATCATGGTCTTGATATTGAAGATACCCAGATCTTAAGCTCGATCATGCGCGGATTTATCAACCACCGGGATCCGGACAGGAAAGAAGAGTCAAAAGTAATAATCTCTCAGGCAGTGGGATCGTTTATCGATGAGATTGATCGTACCCTTCGTAACAGCTGGTCGAACCTTGATACATTGGAGCTTTTCTTCATCGGTGGAACATCGTTTTTGCTGAAGGATTTCCTCGCAGAACGTTTTGGCGAGCATGCACATTTTGAAAAAGATTTCGAGACATCACGCTATGCAAATGCTGAGGGATTTGCTCGCAAGATGTATCAGAAGCTCGCCTAGGATCCTGGCACAAGGTGATACGACCACCCCGCCAGGGTCCCGGTGGTCGTAACAGCCGGATAACTCGGTAAAAAGCACCTCTTTACCCCTGTTACGACCACGTCTGTAGCTGCCAAGTGGCTGTATCTACCGTATTTTTTGATCTACATGGCAGCTACAGACAAAACCACTACCATCCCCCGCAAAAAAGCGGCAGGATCTCCCCCCGGATCCCTCTTGGGGATGGTAGGCAAGTTTCGCATTGTGGCAAGCCACAATGCAAACTTGCCAGTGGGCTTCGCCCCCTTGGAACCCCCTTCTGCACCCCGCCAGGGGATATCAAAGGATGTGATCACAATGCAACGCGCAAACCGCAAACGAAACCGAGCCGTCACCGTACGGATGAACGATCGCGAATATGCCCGCATGCAGAAGAAGATAGCCGAGTCCGGGCTGTCCCAGCAGGCATATATCATAAGTGCGGTCTGCTCGTATCCGATCACATCATCTGACGAGATGGCGGAGCTTAAGAACATAAGCAGGACGTTTTCGGACTTTGAGCGGCAGATACGCGGTATGGCGACGAATGTGAATCAGATGGCTCATGTCGCAAACGGTCAGGGGCAGGTAGCGAGTGAGAAGAAACTGGAAGAGTTGGCGGAACAGATCCGTGATTACCGGAGAGAGAGTGAGGCTATATGGCAATCAATAAGGTCGTCAATAACGGGGGCTGTTCACACGGAGCCATGAGAAATGCCATAGAATATGTTCTGCGGGATAACTCGCTTGAGGAAGAGTATATAGAGATAACCGGTCCATATAACGGGGAGACTATAAATTATGATGAGGTATACCAGACGTGGCTTGCGGAAAAGAGAATGTGGGATAAAGACTCCGGCAGGATGTACGCCCACAATATCATCAGCTTCCATAAGGATGAACAGATAACACCGGAGCAGGTACTTGAGATCGGCAGGCAGTTCGTAGACAGTTTCTTTCCAGAACACCAGAGTCTGATAACAGTACACCGGGACAAAGAGCATCTGCACTGTCATATCCTGACGAACAGCGTGTCGTATGTTGACGGGCATAAGCTTCATCAGACAAAGCATGATCTGCAGATGCAGAAGGACTTTACCAATGAATTATGCCGGGATCAGGGGCTAAGTGTAGCAGAAAAGGGTCATCATTTTGACGGATCCATTATAGAACAGGGAGAGATTACAGCATGGAGTAAGGATAAATACAATCTCCTCATCAATAATCAAAAAGACAGTTTCGTTGCCGATTGCGCACTGGCGATCATGAGTGTAGTGGATAGAGGTTGTTGTAGCCGGGATGATTTTATATCAGAAATGGCACAGCAGGGATGGGAGGTACAGTGGCTGGATAACAGAAAACACATCGTATTTGAGAATGAGAACGGAGACAAAGTCCGTGACAGCAGGATCGAGAACACTTTTGCAGGATTAGTAGTGAACAAGGAGGCGCTGAACCATGAATTTGAAAGACAGAAACAGCTCAGACTCGAGCAGCTTGCAGCCGAACAGGAACTTGAAGAAGCAAGAAGAATTGAAGAAGAACGAGAATACGCCGAATACGAACAGTACATCGCAGAGATCGAAGCAGCTGTCGCCGGACATAATAATGAAGAAGCAGTCCGAGACGATTCAGCAACTTATCACAGAGAACACGACCTTAAGGAAACAGATCATGGAAAGGAGCGAAGGGAACCCAGACACGGAACAGACGATATCAGATCTTTCCTCGCAGATATCGATGCTCAAGAAAAAGGTGCTCGATCAAAAGCAAGAAATAGTGGACTTAAACGAAAAGAACGCGAAGCTGAACAGCAGCGACTTGCAATTAAAAGAAGCCAGGAGCATGAAAGAGCAAGCCGAGCAAGACATGCGAGAAGCCACAACATTGGTCTCGGACTTTGAAAAGCATAAGGAGAGTATGATCGCGGCCCTTGATGAGCGCGAAGCTGCCATAAGCAAAAAAGAAAAAATCATAAATGCTATCAAGAGCGATCTGGAGGGTGAGATCAGGAAACGTGTGGATATAGAAGTGTCCGATATCGAACACGAACTCGAGATAAAATACAGAAAAAAAGTACAAAACCTGAGAGAAGAATACGATAATCTAAAGGCGGAACACTGGATAGTGTTTATAGTGGCGCTTATCGGATCATTATTATCGTTTATTAGCATGGTGATATTATCCAAGCCGCTGCAAAAAGAACTATCTGACTTTTTGTTGAAACTACTTGAAGTGCTCAAGAAAATAGGGATGTTTCCAATTAATGTCGGAGACGGAATTGCATCAGGTATGTGTGGATTACCGGATTCGTCAGGTGGTTATATTGCCATCATGATCATATCGTTCGTGGTGCTGCATGGATTAATGATAGTTGTTCTGGTTTTATCGGGGAAATTTCTGATAGAGAATATATCAGACTGGTATGATGATGATATTACGAAGACTATAGGGATCATAATTGTCGTCATAAGCATATTCTTTAGCCCGGCCTTTGCTGATATATTACCAATAAACACATTTACATTGGATATATTGATACTTGCTGCATATACAGTTGTAAGATTCATGACCGAATGGGATATGCAGGAAACAAAAAAGCAAGTACTATGTTGGATTCTGATAATAACGGCATCATATCTGATAGTAAAGGGGTTATTGAGAATATGTTAAGTGAATCGTGGGGAGCTGCTCTCCCCACGCCCCTGGCCTACCGCACTCCGGATGAACCGATCGCACTGTCCTGTGGCTGATTAAGATTTTTGAGATCGGCTCATCCTGCGTTTGGTGAATTAATCATGCACATGATGAACATACATGAAACAACAGAATAATATGCAAATACAGTCTCTACGGATATAGATCAAAATGATCGAAGGGTTATGAGATCAAAGGAAATCCTTGCATTCATATGCAGGTGATTTATAATGAGATAAGAGATTAATAGCCTTTAAAACATCTATGTATGTTATGGGAGAAAATAGTAATGATAAAAATGATAATCAAGATGAATGAAGTCAAAATTGATATGTCTAGCCAATATACTTCAGACAGGATTTATGCAGCGTTGGATAGAATCTTTTTCGAAAGAGGAATGGAAAGAGTTGATTCGTCTCTCGGTATTGAGTATAGAGGGCATGAAAGATCTTCGGATTTTGCTAGTTTTGGAAAGATTATGCTTGGCTTAAAGGAACAAACGTGGTTCATGGATAATGCAATAGAATGGCTGTTCTGCAGTAACGATGATTCTGATGATCCCAGGATATTTAATGAAGAAGATCTTCTTGTTCACTATGGAAAGAAAACGGTTGTTTGAGGTGAGTGTTGGAGAGAAAGTATTACAAAGCAATCAATTTCGATCTTGATACAATCGAATTAAAGAAGTTCTATCCAAGATATCAGCAAGCGTATAAGGACGTTCTAAAGTTTTTTAGGGAACGTGATTTTTCTCATCGTCAGGGATCTGGTTATGTATCAAATAAAAAAATGACATCTGCTGATATTGTGGATTTGGTGGGTGATCTTCAAAAGACGTTTGTCTGGTCAGATACCTGTATTAAGAGAATTGATGTTACAAATGTAAGCGCGCAGTATGACTTAACTGAACTGCTTAAGAAGGAAGAACAGGGATTTTCGATATAGTGAATATATAGGGGTATTAGATCATTTTTCATAATCTTCTTTTCGAAAAATGACCTGACCATTATTATCGATTTCCATAACGTATGTTCCATCCTGCAGATGTAGAATAATATCTGATGAAACAGAAGCCTCGCCAATGGTTATATTGGCTGAATAACGTTGCTTTTTGGGGAACAACTGCTTCTCTTCTCTGTTGACCTCAATATATTTTCGGTATCGCTGTTCTTTTGTTTCTAGAGCTATGGATTTTTGGATTATGTCAGAGATCCTATTTGAGCGTTTTGTGTCATTCTGCTCAAATGCTTTTACCATTTCAGCAAGTGCATCAGTTTTCTTAACTGCCCGGTTCATATTATTTCCCCAATGTTTTTACAATATCACATACGCTATTAACTCGGTTGATATAGTTCTGAAGACATGTTTCAATCTTATACCAGTTCAGAAAAGACAGAAGATCAAAGAACTGTTCTCTGTTTTTTATGGAGATACCCATGCTTAAAAATGGATTGCCATCAACTACAATATCGTAATATGTGATAGTCATGAAATCTTCCCAGGGAGTATTTACATTATAAACATACTCACTGTTAAGACTGGCAATTAGTGAAGTCCGTAGTTCAAATGAAAGCTTAATGAGGGAATTTGCATTTCCGGGTATATCGTGGATCTTTGCAGCAGACATTTTGCTACCTTCAATTATTGTATACTGGGTGTATCTTCCATCTTTGTATATACGGAAGTGCGTGCGAACTTCGTTACTGTTTTCCGGAATACCGAAAAGGTCATTTGAAACATACATTCCAATTCCGGCAAAGTATCCTTTCAGCAATTCAGCATTCCGATCAGGATCGGTTTGCCCAATATCCTGCAATAATTGCTCTGTCAAATCATTTATATTGCTGCGGAACGCATACAGGTGATCGATGTAAACGGGTAGTTTTCCCAAGAAATGTTTCGTAATAGCGATATTTTGGTTTTGAGGAAGCTGTATTGATATTCCACCTTCTATTTGCTCTCGAAATAGATCTTCCTTAGTTCGAAGGCGATCTTCACGTAAAGATAACTCTTTTCTTTCTTCCTCAACACAGAAGGCAGAAGCCTGCTGCTTTCGTTGTTCATAGTATTGTTCAAGGCACTTATCATATCCAAGAATAATATCCAGCTTTCTCATGGGGTATTTTGAATCATCACTTTGCAAAAGTTTCGCAAGCATTGCAAATGCGCAACAAACGCTTGCAATTGCGGCGATTTGCATGAGTAGAAAACAGGCAGGACGATTTTTAACAGAGATCTGAAAATAGGATGATGCAGCGAAACCTGTACCAGTAGATGTCAGAAAACAAGTAATCCCGGTTGTTATTTGCTTCCATTTTTTGTCAAAACGAAAAAACAAAAGTGTTCCAAATCCACCATATAGAATTCCAATGACTATAAAAATTAGATACGTTACCATTATGATTCGCCTGACCCTGTTATAGGATTTGATACTTTGCTCGGAAGCATCATAAGCAGCACCTCTATAAATGCGATATATATTCCCGACATCATAAAATCAGTTCTCATGATAAAATCAATGAGTGATACAAAGAGACAAATTATAATAACATATAGAGTATGTTTCTTGTACACTGTCTGTTCATACAAGGAAAGGGACTTGTTTACGGATTCAATTGGAGCAAGCATGTATATTATCAGTGCTATAACTATCTCCGAAACAAAAGAATACAGGGTAAAATGGATTGAGCAAATGAAAGCAACAGCGCATGCTTCAAGTATGCAAGTAATCAGCAGGCATGCCCTCTTGCTATGTGCATGATATCCACCGGCATTCTTTCGTAAGAATACGAAAGATACAAAGTACCCAATGCAATTGGATATATTATTTGTTAACAATCCCGCAATAACAACAAATATTGTATTTAAGGTAAGATAGACTAACTTGGATAATCCAAATGCAAGTATTGCTTTATCACGGGATGTTTTTCCAATGTTTAATCTGTTTACCAGATGAATCCAGATATTTGTTTCTTCCATCTTTTCTAAGATCCGCCACTTCCTTTGGAAGTTCTTCCTGATAGGCAGAGAACCAGCACGTACTATTTGCGGCTCCAGATGCCAAACAGTAAAGTATATACTCTATTACGTTTTGCAGGCTCATAAAAGGCTCTCCTTTTCTTTTTTATGTAATTGTAGTTTATCAGGATTAGATCAGAAAAATATTTGAGGGAAGAATATGACAATTATATGGAGAAAAATGCAATAGTCGTTCTTATACGTGTATTGCGATGCGAACTGTAAATAAAGTACTGTCAGAAGATACTTCCATATAACCGTTATATTTTTCAACGATTCTGGAAATGCTAATAAGACCGATGCCATGATTCGATGACTCGGATTTTGTGGTAAGATATTTATTATTAATTTTTTTTATAACCCCATTATAACTGTTAGAGGTTTGGATATTCAGTATTCCGCGATTGTATCTAATATATATTTTTGCATGCGGGTTTTCAGTTTTTTCCATGGCTTCATATGCATTCGAGAGAAGATTTGATAGCAGTGCATTCAAATCAAAGTCTTCTATATTCATGTCATCATGTAATACTATATCACTCTCGATCGTTCCGCCAATACTCCTTATACATGCATAATAGTAATTTAAAACACTATTAACCAACTCGTTTCCTGAATCGACATACGACGCATCGGAATCATAAGAAGCGGAAATTGTATCAAGATATTCGGACATTTTTTCGTTCTCTTCTGATGATATATACTCGCGGAGCATAAGTATATGATGTTTCATATCGTGCTGAAGTATTCGATATGACTCATTGGATTTACTTATAATATCGAGTTGGCGCTTATACATTTCTGACTGGAGCTTGTAGAGGTCGTTTTCGTGTTGAGATGCGTAGCTTGAACAAAGTTTGTTATAAAGATACAGGGTCGAAAGATTTATTATCATAATAACACATAGAGATAGTTCTATATACGCAAGGCTTGTGTCGTATGTTATAACATACCCAACAAAAAACAAGCCAAGCGTAATTACTATTAGTAATAATCCTGACGAGATAGAGATTTCCGGAGAGCGACTGAGCTTGATCGTTCGATCGAGAATTATTACGATAACCATAAAAATGAATACCGAAAAAATGTTAGTAAGTATTTGGATTTTGTAATCATAGTTCCTGAATAAAACAAGGGCGATGTTTTCTACGGCGATACCTAAGGCAATATCAAGTAATAGAGCAAGAAGTTTATTTATAGCACGCCCTTTGTGATATACAAAGGCGGCAATAAATAAGCCAAGAAAGTTCGTGATAAGGTTGAGCCAGTTGTTGTTCAGAATAACATAAGCTGTACTGTTTAACGTCCATATTAAAGTTCCTAATGCTACCACATGGAGAATTGAGTATTCCTTCTCCAAGAAGATGGAGAGAAGATACAAAGCCAGTCCTATGCGAATTGCATTAATTATTAGATAGATCAGAACATCTGAATTCATTACACCACCTCGTTCAATGATAAAAGTTTTTTTCGTATTTCGGGTTTATACTTTCTGCTCACAGGAATAATATCGCCATTGCACATTACTATCTCGT
Organism: uncultured Lachnospiraceae bacterium; assembly: GCA_947168155.1. Lineage (GTDB taxonomy): Bacteria > Bacillota > Clostridia > Lachnospirales > Lachnospiraceae > Eubacterium_Q. The sequence goes on from CAMVKW010000034.1 coordinate 16,402, forward strand.
CATCTCCAATTTTGTCGGCGTACTTAATATTAATAATATACGAATTATGGACAGACCAAAACCCGTTGGGTTCATACTTACCATGCAGATTCTTTATACTACCATAATGGGAATAGGTGTTATTATCCGTGACAATATTTATCAGTTTGTTGTTGCTGCAAATATATAGGATCTTTGAAAGAAGAATCTTGTTATCAATTCGGTTGAATTGGTATTCATAATAATGATCCGATTCCCCATAAATCTGAATATATTTGGAAAACATGGATATCAACCTTAGCGGCTGAATTGGTTTTACTATGAAATCAAACGGGCGGGCTTCAAATAGCTGAAGCGCATAATTTGTCTTTGATGAAATGTATACAATCTGTATATCGTTTCTGCGTAATATATTGCGGATCATGTTACCTACCTTGGCGCCACTAATGCCAGGGAGTTCAATATCCAGAAACACAAGATCAATATCATTATTTGCAGAAATATAAGAGTAAAGAGTCTCACCTTTATCAAAGACTTCTGTATCAATTCTAATCCCATTACTTTCAGCATATTCAATTACTGTAGTTTCTATTTGCGCACAGGTAAAGGGTTCGTCATCGCAAATTAAAATATGATATGTCATAGCTTGATTATCCATACAATATCTTTTTTGCATATCCTACTCCTTTTAGTCGCACTTTAGTTAATACACTCAAGAACGATAATTTAGATAGTATATATTCAAGCAAAATCTAGTAAAGCGACTACTGACAGTAGTATATACCAATCCATCTTTTATTTAAACTATTCTTAGTTGAAAGGGGTAAGAAATGGATCGGGACTTTATTGGCAGAAGAATTACAGAATTACTTATTATGAAGAACATGTCGGAATATCAGCTCAGCTTTGATATAGGGAAGAGCAAGTCTTATATTCAGTCTATAACTTCTAACAGGTCAGAGCCATCCATGCAGGCGCTGCGAGATATATGCAACTCTTTTGAAATATCGTTATCGGAGTTTTTTGACGAAAATGTGAGTAATCCAACAGATATTCATCGCATTACTCAAAAATTATCAGAGCTTCGAGAGGATCAACTTGAAGCGATTGAAATGACCATTGATTGTTTTACAGAAGATAAATAAGCCGGTGTCGGTTTTGATAAAATATAATACTATATGTCAATTTCTCCCTTATACACGGTTTTTTCTCCGACATAGATATTATTAAGGATTATTATGATAGACTCCAATCATTGGAGTCTATTATTTTTGCAGGGAATAATGTTACTTTCAAAGAGGCGTAGGATAGCGTTAAGAAGTTTCTGACAGGAGGATACTACAATGAACAAGAATAAGATTATAGCTGTTCTTCTAACGATATTATTAGCGTTTGGGTCAAATATTGTAGAGGTTCAGGCGAAGGAGTTAGATTCGAAGGATTATGATGTTGAAGATATCTCATCTGATGTTGATGCATCTGAATTTACTATAACAGAATTCTCGGCGGGTGAATCTGATATGCTTGATGATTCGCAAAAAAGACCAATTATTGAACGCACGAGAAGTGCGGCACTTCTTGCCGATAATCCCAATACTCGCGTATCAGGGTCGCTTACAACGAGTGATACACAGGCACTCTATTTCTTCTCGATTACTGGTACGAACCGATTTATGCTTGCAAGGTTATTGTCGCCGAATACGAACTATGTCGCTCAGTTGTTTGTATATGATGAATCAACAGGAACTGCATCCGCAACGAATTATTATGGATTTGCCGGAAATTTGATAACACTGAACGGACTTCCGGTCGGAGATTACGTATTTGCAGTTTATTCCTATGACAGTACTTACGGGGACTCATATACATTTGATATAAACGCAACCAATCCGGCGGCTAATATTTCAAGCGTAGAGTATATAGCTACGGATCTGAGTATATTCATATTTGAGACAACAAATGGGGATGTATATGGCAACGGAAGCTTCATATACAACACATCTGCTACGATCAATTCAAATCTCGAATGGCAGAGAATCAGTGAAAGCAATTGGGGAAGTGGATATGAACAAAGAACCATGGACGTTTACAATGTTCATGTCAATTCAATGTCCAGTCCGGTTTCATACAGCTCGAATTATGCAAGTTCAAATTGTGCTGTGCTAATCTATTGTGACACCGGCACAGGATTTTCGTATTTCCATTCATATTATCAATCAGGGAATCCCCCGGTGTATGATTCATCGTGGGAAGATACAACAGGAAGGACAACTCCCAGAACATTGGATGCCGCAGATTTTGCAGGGGGCAATCAGCACATTCTGGTATTTGACCTGATCACGGGACAGTGCATAGATTTTTACAGCACTCTAAATATTTTCTATGCGGCCGGATATGAGCCCGCCCCGACAATCAGCTTTTATTGAACCGTAAACAACTGATAAATGGTGAACATTATGAAGATAAACGGTAATGAGATATATATGGGGGCTTATGCCCAAAGGCAACAGGCGGCACACAGTACCGATGCGCAATTTTCTGTCGAGCAATCGAAGAGTATCAATAAGAGCATGGAAAGTGCCCTTGACTCTATTGTCACGACTGACGGAAATGTTAACGTATCGGTATCAAAGGAGGATATGGATTTTCTTTGCAGCGAAGACGGTTTTGCAAGAATGAAGAAGGATGCAGAAGATCTGTATGCAGCCAATATAAAGCAGCAGCAACTTATAGCAGAGGGAAGAGACCACGAAGATAAGTTCTGGAATAATACAGGAGATCAGTGGTTGACATTCAGTGAGATTCTTGATAAAGACGGCTTCTATGACAATATGAGTGATGAGCAGGTAAAAGAATTCGAGGGTCTGCTTGAGCGGATTACATCCGGTATGGATAACCTAAGCAAATGTCAATACAACACCGGAATGGATTTTGGCTCATATAATGCCGGAGGAAAATACTTCATGAGCTCCGCTGATGCGGCGACTTTATTGGAGGCATCGACAGCTGCACTGCAGTATATGTCTGAAAATATGATTCCAGACGATCTCAAGGATGATTTTAACAGTCTCATAGATATGTATAGGAAGCATAACGAAGAGATTTTGTCCGAGTATAAGAGTCCGATGGAGAGTTTTAACAAAGTTGTCTCGGGAATATACAAAGCCGGGGCAGACTTTATATCAAAGAAACCGGTAGAGGATTTCAAGTATACGGCTATGCTCGGAGATGTGAGTCATAATGAGGACGAGAAGCAGAATTATAAGAGCAGGATTGCTGACATTATAAGGAAATATGCGTTTGTTGGAGATGTTGATACTGCCTTGACACTTCTGAAGGGGGAGCATGAGTCGTATGTATCGGGAAACAGCGATGACAAGGGATTTCGGAATTATGTTGCAAAGGACTCGGAGTATTTGTTCAAGAATATTGGGGAGTATTGGGGGAAACTGGTAAAGGCGTAGATATTATCAATCATTACATCAAGGAGGATGTAAATTATGCAAAAAAGAATTGTCAGAACACTAACAGTAATGATTACAATTGCCGGACTGCTTATCACACCTCAGTTCGCCGGAGAGGTTGCGGCGAAGGAAATTGATACGGCAAAGAACATAACGAGTGTTGATCTTTCAGATTTGGAAATGGAAGATGAACTTAATCTTAGACAGAAAAAGTCAGCCGAGAAGGAATTGCCTCAACGAAGCGGTGGACTTGTTGCAGGCACGGTAAGCGATTATCTTGGTGCAACAGGCGCTTATGTTATTTATCCTATTACTCTGACTTCCGGACAGTATTTTCAAGCACAGTTGACGGTGCCCAATAATGCCAACATAGATTATGACGTATATCTGCTTGATGCAAACGGAAACATTCTCTGTGGCGGTGATTCGGAGACATATATAAATGGTGTATACGGAACGTTGCCCGAGGCAATGGGATATATTTCACCAACATCAGCCACGTATTATATTTATGTGCTTTCGTCACTTGGCGGAAGTGCTACAGATCCATACACGCTGGATTATTCTGTTAGTTCATCCTATGATACCGATGAATCTGATGAATCGTACCATGAAATGATTAACGTTGGAACCATAGGAAATAACGGATATACTATCAACACGAGAGACCTTAATTCACCGGTGGATAACGACTGGTATGATTTTATAGTCCCATCAAATGCCAGTTACGATCAGTTGATAATAGAAGCAAATACAGCGTCTGCAAATACATGCAAAGTGGAATTATATCAGAATGTCTCTTCAAACTGGTATCAGATGAGCCTTATATCAACGGGTGTGCCGTATAGTTTATCAGCGGGGGAATACTATCTCCGAATATCGAATGAAGTGTCAATGGTGGATTTTGACGATAATGATATTCAAAACTATACATTAAGCATAAGGCCGGTAAAGACAGCAAGCAGCGTATCTATTGATACAATGTCCGGAACAGAGGGAATTAAGTATGTTACATATTCCGGTTATGGAACAGGATTCAGAACTGCTGTAGGCACGGTAACTGTTTCAGGAAAAGCTTATGACAGTAATCATAATCCTTGCGCTGATGTTCCGGTAGAAGTAACTTATTATAATCCTGCCTGTGAAGGATTGGGGGTAAATGACTGGATTAGCCGATCTAATACAACTTATACGGATAGTAACGGTAATTATTCTGTAAATATCGTTATTCTCTATGCAAGAGGAATATATAATTCTCATGTCACGGTTTCTACGCATTATTTTGATATTTGTAGTATGAATGCGGATATAAGCAATAACCCTAGTGCAATTACGGATGAAGAAGACTTCTTCTTGTTCTCGCATTCAGTATTGGACTAGAAAAGCATGAAATAGCTATAAATCTAATCGAAAAACTAGGAAGGAGAACATGACTATGTCGGGAATATCAACAGATTACAGTCGATTTTATAAAGGCTCGGAGCAGATTCAATCATATGGCTCCGATAAAGGGCAGAAAGACACTCTTGTACGATATGAGTTTAATACGACCGATGAGAACGGAAATAAAATAATGGACAAGATGTCAAGGGAAGAAACCATGCGGGCCATGAACTCCATAACAGCACAATATGGAGATAATGTTATTGTATCTTTTTCAGGAGATGGTCTTGCGGCTCTTGCAGAGAGTGTTGAAAAAAAGGGTATTGATGAAGCGCGAATACTGAAGGAGCATGTATTCACAGATGAGGAAATTGCAGAAAAAGAAGCTCGGGAGAGGGAATTGGAGATTTCAAGACAAAAATCTAAAGAAGAAGGGGAGGCAAGACAAAAATATCTTGCCAGCATGGGAGTTCGTCATAATGATCCTGCTTCAATAATGAAAAGTGTTGATCCTGAAGCATATAAACAATATCAAAAAATGTTTGAAACAGGCGAGAATCATGGACTATTTTTAGCAAGATGGATGAACCAATATGAAAATGGCAAGACTCAGAGTTCCCAAAAAGCGAATTCAAATATCATTGATGATTTATCAAGCAGGTTCTCAAATACGGTATTCTCTGTAAGCGACGGAAAGGACAATTCATCGAAGGAGAAGGAGTTTTCAGTAATCCTTTCGACCGATGAGATGAATGTCCTCAAGTATGGCTCGGAAAAGGAGAGGAACAAACTATATAGCCTTATCGAGAAATCTCTTAAGAAGATATCGGATGCTGTAAACGGTGCTTCCGAAAAGAGTCTTATCAATCAATTTATGTTTGGAGTCAACATCGGAAGCAACAATCTTCTGGACTTCTTTGCTCAAAGCGGAGACAAAACATACAGCGCATCAACAATGGATGAGCTTATAAAGCAGATAACCAAACAATAGGTATACGCACAAGGAGGAGAGGGATGAAACAAATATCATTAAGAGACAATGTGCTAAAACTCAGTACTATGGCAGCGACAACAATTTTGATTCTTATTGGAGTTTGTACAGTTACTGTGAAGGCAGACAGCATTAATGAAACTGAACCTAATGACACTGTTGCCACAGCGCAACTAATATCTGCAAACAGTGAGACACCCGCGGGTGCTGTTAATGGGACATTTACTGGTAGGCATACAATTAATGGCAATACAAGCAACACGGATGTGGATTGTTTTGAGGTATATCTGTATTCGGGCACAAACTATTTAACACTAAATGCCGATTCTAACGGAGATTCATTAAATTATATTGTACAAGATCAAAACGGGATTGTGATTGATAGTGGAACATATGTAAAGGCGGAATATGGTCCCGTAGCAGTTTCCCTAGATATAACCTCAAGTGGATATTATTATGTTATTATAAATTGCAACTCGACAAGTTCGAAGGGCTATTTGTTTTCCATAGGAACGCCGACATATAATATATACCATGTGACAATTGCATGTACTGAAGGAACAATTAACATGGTATCTGGTGGTGGAAACCAAACAGGAAATTTCAATGGATTATCTGTTACAAATATTCCGAATGATGCAATAGCTTATTCTGTAATTCTACAGAATGTAGGCTCAATAGATGCAAAATCGGTGCAACTTACAAATAACAACACTAACACTACTATAAATTTAAACAAATATACATGGGATAAGAGTGGATTAGTGAATCTGAATTTGCCAGTTGCCTCTGGATGGACAGCAGAGTTTGGTTATTACAGGGTATGTTCGTTTACTCCAAGTCTCAGAGTGAATTATGTTTATCCTGTAATAGATGGATGGATGAACTAAACAAGTAAACTATACTGGCATTAAAGCATGGAAGCGCATTCTTCAATGGATTGTTATTGTTGAGGGATGCGCTTTTAGAGGTTGCTAAATATATTGAGAATACTTAAAGACATATATAATAAAGAGGGGATAACTAGATGAATCGAATTACAAATCATTTAGCCAAGAATTTACAGGAAATAAGACATAAAGAATTGACTTTACAGATATTACGAAAAAACAACGAAAAAGCAACTAACAGAGATTTGTTTTGTAAAGCGGATGATAATATTGTTACATTGAACTTATATGAAAAGGATGATACTAGTATACGACATGAATACTCAACAACGATTCTTGACTATATTAACTTTCACTTTGATGATATCTGCAGACAAAAAGGAGATAAGCATGACGTCCTGATAATAAACGGCAAGATATACAATAAGAATAATATACCGCGCATAGATCCAGCAAGGTGTAATGAAATCAGGGCTAAAGATGGTGTAGTGTCATTTGATGCCGGAAATTATTATAGGTATACGGATAAGACTGGATACACGCATGTTTTCACGTGTACAGAAGATTATTTAGGGCAGCCACAAACGGAACTGTCTGCTCACAGACAAAATGAGGGCACATATATAATAGGCAAGTTCTGGAGAATGCTTGCTCAAAACGGGACATATATTGATTTATACTTTTCAAGAGAAGATCAGATAAAGTATCTTAATGATGCAGATATAACGGATGGTTTTTTCAAGGTGCAAATTGGATCCTGCAAACAGGAGTATTATCTATCTAACGGAAGAAAGGGTGGACCTATTGTTGCAAAGAAGAATTATGATGCATATTATCAGCATTTGATGTCCCCAGGAATAAAACTGATCAATTATTATTTTTCACCTGGTGATACTGTAAGAATCGGAGAGAAAGAATATATTATGAAGGATGACTATTCGCTGGACATCCCGTATGGTGAAGACATCTGGGGCATAGAGTATCCGGATCACAGAGTAAATGAAATTGTTGTCAACGAAAATTCTGAGCGCCAATTGGTAAGAATTGATCAATTGAAAGAGTAATGCAGATAGATACTAATTCTCTTTAATTATGATACTGAAGTATCAATGGACTTAGAAAGACCTTCGAAGAGCCTATTGATCTCTTATATGGCATGAATAAACCCTGCTTCTAGAGCCTTGCTGAATAATCAATAGGGAATTATAATGATAACGAGATGAAAGTATGTGAGAATCAGAGGCCTTTGATATGGTTCGATATTACAAATATAGATTGAAGAATAAGAAAGAGCGGGAAGTTGCTGATTTACAAAAGGCTTCTGGTGAGATTAAAGAGGTTTTGTCGTCGCATTTTGGAGACAATCTTCGTGATGATCCGCGCATATATGAGGATCATTTTTGCTTTAGCCTTCATGTAAGTGCTTCATATGTAGAATTAAGAGAAATGGGAAGAAAACTAAGAGCAATTCTTGAGCCTTTGGAACTACCATTTTTCTTTGTAAGAGAGCCACTTTCATTATATGGTATTGTTTGTCCGCAGTCAGATTCTTTGGAATATGAGAATTCTAAAAGTGGAGAATTCGTTGAAGAGCAAGCCTTTGATTTGCCGAATGAATACGTTGAGAGAGCTAACACTTATTTTTCTAGACATACCAATCCCAACAGAGATGAGACAAGGGATAGTTTGGGAATTGTGCTTAATTACTATCTTGAGATTGCTGCAGTTAGCAATATTTCTTTGGGGCATTCATTGTGGAATGATAGTGAAGAAGAGGAATTGGTTCATGTTTATGCAAGTCATAGAAGAATGACTAACGAACAGATCTATGCGTATAATATACCGGAAAGGCTTCTGCTTGTTGATGAGGACTGCTCGCCTGTTGCGGGAAGGTTAGGGTTATATGAATATAATTCTGAACAGAATGATGGGTATAGAGATGTTCTGATCATTGAAAAAATGAACCAATTAATGGGAAAGGATGCTAGTCGTCTAAAAAAGACTATAAATGATAAATACAGAATCGATATTCCAAATGGAGAAGCAGAATTACGTAAAGTGCTTAGTTGTGCAAAAAGGGATGATTATGTATTTGCAGTTAAAAATGTGGGGCAGGCCCTTGCTACTTCATTAAGACGAAAAGAAAATCCAGTACCATTCTTGTATTTTGACTATGGTTGGCCATGTGATCCATATAGTGTTCGACCTTCGAATCCGATTCTCCCGGTTTCAAAAGATACGACTATTATTCTTTCGCATTTACACAAAGATCACTGGTTTGGATTAAAGTATAACATACATGCTTACCTATGTTCTTGGTTTATACCCGACCAAATGAGGAAGATGCAAATTTACAAGAAAGTATCTGAAATAGTAGCTGAAGGCGGTACGGTAAGTGTAATTAAAAATGATATAAGTACAGGATTGCTTAGTGTTACATGCGGTGCATTGTTAAGGATAGCGACTTCTGATAAGGGGTATTACCACAAGACAGGAAATACTTTAAGATTAAACGCCTTCAAAGAAAAGGACAGGAGGAACATATTAGTATCTGGGGATCAGATGTATAATTCTGTTCCAACATTTCAAAAAAAAGATATAGATATTCTTGTAGCATCTCATCATGGGGGTGATTATTCTGAAACTAATACTATGATGGACATTCCCAATGCCTCGGGTGAAGGGGAATTGATATATAGTTATGGAGAGGGCAATCGTTATAGCCATCCGTCTCATGTCCCTGATTATATAAGTAAAAGGTGGATAAAGAGACACGATACCGCGACGGATAATGACTATGAAATAGAGATTCACTTCTGATTATTTATGTTTTGACAATAAGAACGAGGCTTGTTGATGAGTAATACGAACAATTTGAATAGAATATATACACGTAATATGCTTCGAGGTTTTATTGAAGGAAGAAATGGTACTGTCTTTTCTTCGGTGGTTAATCAGTATATCAGAAACACTAAAAATAAAAAAAACATAGAATTATTGAGCGAAATATATAACGTTTTAAGGAAACAATATCGTAATGAATATTATTATAAAAACACATTGCTAAATAAGTTGTTGTTAGGTGTTCATAGTGTTAATACTACTACCGCGCTGACCGAAGTCGCGATAGCTAAATCAAAAGCAGATTTTGTTTTGATAAATGGAAAAGCGGTTGTATATGAAATAAAAACAGAGCTAGACAATTTAGATAGATTATGTAGTCAAATTGATGATTATTATAAAGTGTTTGATTACGTAGTAGTTGTTACATATGAAGAGAATGTGGTTCAACTGAAAAAGCTGTTGGAGATGATAAATAAACCAGTGGGAATATCTGTAATAAGAAAAAATGATAGACTGAGTATTATTCAAAAACCACAAAAATATGATGATAATCTGAACAAGAATGCAATGTTTAAAATACTTCGAAAAGGGGAATACGAGAATATACTTTTGTGGAAATTCGGTTATTTGCCAAGAGTGACCCAGTTTAGATACTATTCGGAATGCAAGGATTTGTTCGGACAAATTGAAATGGAGGAGTTATACCCGCTTTTTTTGAAGTCATTAAAGACCCGTGTCAGAGTTGAAAAAAAATCTTTTGAAAAGATTCCATATGAGTTGAGGTTTTTGGCATATTTCTCAAATATGACAAGCGATGATTACTGTAAACTTGATAAGTTTCTAGAGTGTCAATATGGAGGATTGTAATATGTATTTCCCGTATTTAAGAGGACGACAGTATGAACTGATAGCGCTTAGAGAACTTGTGGAGAAAAATGTTCTTAGTAGTAAGATTATTCCAATAATTGAACCGGTAAAGTTATCGCCCACGCTGATTAAAACAATAGAAGTATATAAGAATTATTATAAGCCATTAGGCATTATTACAAACCCTGAAGTGGGCGGTTTTCGAAATGATTATCTTGATGAGAAGAACGCTAAACTTAAGGAGAGTTTTAAATCGATCCTTTCAGACAATGAGGGTATTTTGTATTTCAATATACTAAGGTCGGGAGGGACGCCGGAAAGGTTTATCGAAAGACATGCAAATAATATGGGCATCATTTGTTGTAATAAGGATTCAATCAGCATTTATGAATCTTATTTTTCAGACAGAGAGGTAAAGTATAGCTTAATACCGGATGAAGGTGGATTAAGAAGGCGAATCAGAAAGAACAGAGTTCTATTTGAAGATAGGTTTAATAGACAAGAAAGAAATAATGATTATATATATAATGAAGACGAACCATTTTCTGAGGATCATTTGTATTATTCCGAGGACGGCTTTGTCGGTTTTGCAGATTATTCTGTCATAGGAGATGATTATAAAGAGACGGGATTTGCACCTTATGCGGTTGCTATACATATCGTTTATTATGACAATGATAAGAGTTTGAGAATACGACACTTTGTATCGGATTCTAACGATGATATTAATGATCCAGCCGGTAAACTTCAAGAAGCATTATCGAAATTGGTTTCGTGGAATGAGGAAAAGAGATTAGATACAGTAGCAATGAAGGAATTTGAAGATTTATATCGTCGCGAAGCGTATCCTGGTTTAGGCACGGTAAAAAAACTATCAATTATGCATCATATAGAACTGATTGGAAGGTATTTGGATGGTCAATTATGATTATATGTGAAAAGTGCTTTTGCGATATGGAGATTGTGTCTGCCATACGGAATAAAGGCATAATAGGAGATTGTACGCTCTGTGCTAGTAAGAGTGTTTATATATATGATACGGATAAAAATGAAGATGTAGGGATATTGTTTGATGAATTAATTAGTATTTATTCCCCGATTTCATTATTGTCTAGTGATTATCCACGGAAGGATACTGATTTATTACAGAGAGAATTGATTAATAACTGGAGGATTTTCAATTCGAATGATGAGGCGGATATTTATAGAATCATTACATCGATTTGCAGGGAAAAATATCAATATGAAAAGGAATTGTTTGAACAGCCGGTGGGTATAGCTCAGCTATACGATCAGGATTATTTACAGAAACATTCGCTTTTGACTACCAACTCATGGACCGAATTTGTAGATGCGTTGAAGACAAAGAATCGTTATCATACTCATTATATTGATTTAGATCTTCTGAAGCGCTTCTGCTCATATATCCGCAAACCGTATAAAAAAGGTAAAGTGTTTTATAGGTGTAGAATATCAGATAAAGAAGGGTTTACAACTGACGAAATGGGTGCACCACCAATTGAACTTACTACTGATGGACGTGCAAATGCCAGGGGAATTAGGTGTTTATATTTAGGTGATACCAAAGAGACAACTATTTATGAAACAAGAGCAGGTGTATTTGACTATGTTACAGTAGGAGAGTTTGTTCTGAAAGAAGATATTATTGTAGTGGATTTAAAAAGAATAAATCAGATCAGCCCCTTTACTGAAGGACTGGATTGCTTGGAATATGCTATAAATAGAGAGCATTTAAACAAGATAAATGATGAAATGAGTAAAGCGATGAGAAGAAGTGATAGTACGTTGGATTATGTTCCAACACAGTATATCACAGATTTTATTAAGAATATCATGCACATGGGGAAACAAGAATATGCGGGTATAGAATATAAAAGTGTTATGCATAATGACGGGTTCAATTTAGCTCTATTTGACCCGGAGATAGCTGAGTGCGTTAATACAGAAGTCTATAGAATTGATACCATAGAATATAGGAAGCATGAAATTTGAGTTATATACTGAACAGTGTGTTTATTTGAATAAATGATTGATAATAGTAGATTATCA
>CAMVKW010000035.1:0-28777 GCA_947168155.1 uncultured Lachnospiraceae bacterium
TATTAAGTTATCAAGGTACATTTATTGTATTTAAAAGATATTATACGAGGGAGGATACGTTTGAGAAGACCACTACTAATGTGTGGTATTATGTTCGTCCTGGGCGAGCTGACATACCGCCTGGCGGAGGAGAGCATTTGGCTATCCGCTTTGACAATATTAGTTGGAACTATAATTGTATACGTAAGTGCTAAGTGCACCAAGAAAAAAAGCAACAATTTGTTGCTTTTTTTGTTTCTCTTTTTAGGGGTGATCTGGAGCGTCGGATACTATACAGGCGAGAGAAATAGCGGGTTTGAGGAGATTTATAGTTCTGGAAAAAAGACGGTGTTTGTTGCATATGTAACAGACATAGAAGAGAGGGATGGATACAACAAAGTGTATCTCAGGGCTAAAGATGGACGACTGATAATGAATCAGATGCTGGAGGAAGAGAGCTTTAGTGATGGTGATTCTGATGAGGATTCTGATAAGTATATTTTTGATGGAGAAGATAGTAGAAGAGGCGTGGGCTTAAAGCCAGGAGATTATGCGGTAATTCGGGGATATCTGACACGGCCTGAAGGAAGTTCAAATCCGGGAAGCTTTGATAGGGAAAGATACCTGCTGGGCAAGGGGATACGTTATGAATTAAGCGCGGAAAATATAGAGGTTGATACAACCAGGAGAGGCTGGATCCGTGCAGGGCTTTACAGCATCAGATGCTGGATGGCACGGCGGCTGGAGATAGCATTTGGCGAAGAAGATGCAAGCCTTCTGAAGACCATGCTTTTAGGTGATAGGAGCGAGCTTGATACAAATACAAAGATAATGTTTCAGCGGTGTGGAATTGCGCACATCCTTGCGATTTCCGGGTTGCATGTGGCGCTGATTGCAAGAGTATTTGAAACCTTTATAGCGTTACTTGGCGTGAGGAAGAGGCCGGCTTCAATAATCGTGATTATTTTTGTGGTCGCTTATGGAATCATGACGGGAATGTCGGCGGCGACGCTCAGGGCTGTTTTGATGCTGAGTATATCCAGGCTGGCATTTGTCTTTGGCCGAATGCCGGATCTGCCAACCAGTATGATGGAGGCTCTTCTGGTCATGATAATTATTAATCCTGAAAGCCTTACTACAAGTGGGATGCTTATGAGTTTTAGTGCGGTTATGGGAGTGATAACGGGAATGGAGCTGGATAAGCTGATTCTTGATCATTACAGTTTTCGCTGGTTGAAGGAGGGACCGAGAGGATGGGTGCACAGGTTTGTTAAGGGGCTGCTCATCAGTATAAGTATTAATCTTTGGATGCTGCCGCTGGTAATCATGAATTATTATGAGGTTCCTATTCTGGCGCTTCTGCTTAATTTTATAGTGGTTCCACTGCTGACGGTGGTGGTGGCTTGCGGACTGATCGGGGCGATTGGCGGACCTATTCTTGTGATTCCTATTTGGGTGTGCAAGAAGCTGCTGAGTTTTTACAGGTTTTTGTGCGTGGAGTTTCTTAAGGTTCCTGCGGCGATTGTTGGCACGGGGCATGTGAGCATTATTCACCTTCTGGTTATTTATGTTGTGATTGGAGGAGTTGTTGCGGGAGTTTACATTTTCCTTTACAGAAGGAAGGCATTTATTATGACGGACTTTGGCAAGAAGTGGAGAGTGGTTGTGCTGATGTCGTTGCTAGGTGTATTTGTGCTGCTTTGCACTTTCTGTATAGGAAGTGTGAAGCTGGTGAACAGGCTGAGTTCTTGTGTTGTTTTCCTGGATGTTGGTCAGGGGGATGGAAGCATAATTCATATGAAGGGGGACAATTACATGGTGGATTGCGGATCTTCTAGTTCGGATGATGTGGGAAGGTACACCTTGATTCCGGCGCTGAAGTACTACGGGATGACGCACATTAAGTGCATCTTCATTTCACATATGGATAGCGACCATGTGAATGGAATTATCTACTTGCTCGAGAATCGGGATTTGTATGGAATTGATGTCGATTATGTGGCTGTGGCCGAAGGGACAGAGGTGAATGAAAATTACGAGAGGATACAGAAAGCCTGTGTAGGTGAGGTGACAATAATTGAGCTTGGCGCAGGGGATGTAGTGGATGAGAGATTTGAGGTGATTTATCCTGATGTAGATTCAGAGATTGAAGTTCGAGAAGGGAATGACTACTCGCTGGTTTTAAAGCTGATAGGAAAAGAATATGAGATTCTTTATACGGGGGATATTGGAAGTGAAGTTGAGAAGATACTAGTGTCAGGTGGATTAGGTGATTCTGAGGAGATGATAAGTTCAGACAAAACGATAGATTCAAAGATTAAGAGTAATTACAAAGAAGAAGGAGTTAGCCGTATCCTCAAGTGTCCGCACCATGGCTCTAAGTATTCTAGCTCCGAAGAATTTATTGAAGCATATGACCCGGATATAACCGTAATATCTGTAGGTCGCAGAAACAACTATGGACACCCTGCCCCCGAAACACTGGAGAGATACAAAGAAGGAGGCGTGCAAATCCTACGTACAGATGAGGATGGAGCAGTTATTTTGCATTAAAACAAGAATTGCAAATACATCAATTATGATGTAACCTACCATTACAGTCTTTGGAGGTTTTTGTGTTTAGTAGGTATAGAGGAAGTAAGGAAATATATAAAAAGATCGGGGTGGTGGCACTCCCTATTGTCTTGCAAAATGTTATCGATGCTGCGGTAAACAGTGTCGATGTTTTGATGCTTAATTCTGTAGGACAAAGTGCAATAAGTGCAGTGTCCCTGGCTAATAGCATGATAGGAATTTTCTTCATGTTCCTATATGGAATTGGAACAGGAATTGCCATGCTCGCTGCCCAGTATTATGGAAAAGGCGATCTGAAAACCATAGAGAAGATTGAGGGGATAGGCCTTAGGTTTTCTCTTGGTATAGCTGTGTTGGGATTTCTGGCATCTCTGATAATTCCAGAGTACCTGATGCTCATTTATACATCTGACAAGGAATTGGTTGCACTTGGAGCAAAATACCTTATCTTCCTGGCACCAGGACTTATTTTCTGGGCGGTCAGTGCAGTTTATATGTCCATCCTAAGATGTATAGGCAAGGTTACAACCAGTACAATACTCGAGGCCATCGCCTTGATTTGTAATGTTATATTAAATGCAGTCTTTATCTTTGGACTTCTTGGTGCCCCTAAGCTGGGTGTTGTCGGAGTAGGACTTGCAACATCAATCAGTAGATTTGTTCAGTTGTTTGCTTGTTACGTAGTGTCACTCAGCAGACCGGGCGTCAGTCTTACATTCAGAACTATGTTTGAAAGACATAAACTGCTTCAGAAGGATTTCTTTAGCATGTCACTTCCTGCTATCGCAAATGATCTGGTGTGGTCGCTTGCATTTTCGGTGTATTCAGCGATCATAGGGCATATGAGTAGTGACGCGGTGGCGGCGTACTCCATAGTAAATGTAATCCGAAATCTTGGCTGCATCATGTGTTATGGTATAGGTTCAGCATCGGGAATTGTTGTCGGGCACCTGCTAGGCGCGAATCAAAGAGAAGAGGGAATCCGAGTGTCCCATGTACTGCTGAGACTGGCGGTTATCACAGGAATAATGGGTGGAGTTTTAGTTCTGCTTTTGATGCCATTTGTCCTTTCTCATGCATCGCTTACGGATAAAGCCCTTGATTATCTGAAGTACATGATGATCATCAATTCTTACTATATAACAGGAACTGCGGTAAATACTTGCCTTATAGCTGGAATCTTTAGAGCGGGTGGAGATAGTAAATTCGGTTTCAAATGTGATACAATAGACATGTGGTGCTACGCAGTGCCGCTAGGCCTCCTGGCCGCATTTGTGTTTAAGCTTCCAGTGATGGTTGTCTATTTCCTACTCTGCACAGATGAGTTTGTGAAGTGGCCTTGGGTGCTAAAACATTTCTTTAGTCACAAGTGGGCTAATAATATTACGAGAGATAATACCAACTGATCCTGTGGGACAGTTTTAGGATACTTAATATGGCAGAATATAAAAAGAAAAAAAAGAAAGGCTATGTCAATCCGACCAACGGATCGATAAAGACTATAAAAGCACACATTTCATCGGGTAGCTTTGCGCGAGTTTACCTTCTTTTTGGTGAGGAAAAATTCCTAGTGAATCAGTTCCGTGATGAACTTAAGGCGGCGCTTACAAATGAAGGCGACGATATGAATACATCTTTCTATAGTGCTGATACCTTTGATGAAAAAACGGTTTTTAATGATGCAATCACAATGCCATTTCTTTCGGAGCATAGAGTGGTGATCGTAGAAGACAGCGGTCTCTTTGGAACGTCTGAGAGTTTGATAGTTGAGTCTCTGGATCAGATTCCGGAAACAAATATAGTCATCTTCTGCGAGTCAAAGGTTGATAAAACAAGAAAAAATTATCTTCATGCTTCGAAGAACGAGCTTGCCTGTTGTCTGGAGTTTGATACACCTGATACAGATACTCTTGTTACCTGGATTGGTTCGATCCTGGCCGAGGATGATCTTAAGGTTAAGCTTTCGGTTCCTGACCTTCTGCTTTCTTCGGTGGGCGATGACAGGAATATGTATCTTCTTAGAAACGAAGCAAGGAAGCTCCATGATTATTGCTTGGAGAAGGGTACGGTTGAGCCAGAAGATGTGGCCGCCGTTTGTACTGATTCTGTAGAAGATAAGATTTTTATTATGTGCGAAGAGATTGCGAATAAGAACAGCTCCGGCGCGCTGAAGCATTATCTGGATCTGCTTCAACTTAAGAGGACGGAGGCATCTATTATTCTCATGATCACAAGACAGTACGACCAGCTGCTGGTAGTGAGCCAGTACAAAAAAGATGGACTCAATGCGGCGCAGATAAATGAACACATGAAGATAGGGACCTATAATATAAACAAGATTCTGAGAGTCTGTTCGAACTACACTCATGCTGAGCTGATAAAGGCAGTAGACTTGTGCCACGAAGCTTTTTATAATCTGACTCAGGGAATTATAACAAATAGAGATGTGGCCGAGAATCTGATAATTAATTTGATAAAATAGAGACGCATATACTAAAAAGCCAGAAATAGCCTAAAATAAACACTTGACGGCACGGCCGTATTTTGATATCATTTCATTTGCTGTAGTTTGGGATTTCATATGCCCGATGCATTTAACCCATGCACCGAACGTGTCTTGGCTAAGTGAAATTCTTCAGATAGCATTTTGCGGAAGAACGGCTGACTTCTGCGAAGGTTACTGACAAGCAGCAGGAACACGAAAGTTAGATAAAATCCGGAGGAAATTAAGACATGGCAAATATTAAATCTGCTAAGAAGAGAATTCTTGTAAGCAAGAAGAGAGAAATGAGAAATAAGTCAATCAAGAGCGAAGTTAAGACAGTTATCAAGAAGGTTGAGGCTGCTATCGAAGCTGGAGATCAGGCTGCTGCAAAGGAAGCACTTACACTTGCTATTTCAAAGATCAGCAAGGCTGCTAACAAGGGCATCTATCACAAGAACACAGCTGCTCGTAAGATTTCTCGTCTCACAGTTGCTGTTAACAAGATGGCTGAGTAATTATATAATTAGTATAAGAATGGCGTGGGAAATATCCCGCGCCTTTTTTTGTTCGTGACATTGAAAAGAAAGGTATTTTCATTGCGCCATCAATTAATAAATGATAAAATAATTAGGAATGTTGTTGTCATTGGGGAGACTCAGCATTCCTATTTCTTTTGAAGGTATATTTATAACATAAAGTAAGAACTTGGAGGGTGTTACATGAAGGATAAGTTACAGAACTGGATCAACTGGATTCTTTATGATGAGTTGATTGAAGGCAAGATAAATGCACCTAAGCATCTCTTAGGTAATCATGATTATGGTGATGGTCAGGTTATCACCTGTTTCAAGCCACACAGCCAGAGCGTATCTATTAAAACTCCAAAGGGCAAAACTCTTATGCCAATGGAGAAGATAAGCGAGGAAGGCTTCTACGGCGCATATTTCCCAAAGAAAAAGTTTAAAGGAACAGCTTACAGATTTGTGACAGAGTACTATGATGGTACAACTGTTGAGTCTGCAGACCCATATGCATTCGAAGGTCAGTTTACTGATTTTGACGCATATCTTTTTGCTGAGGGCAAAAATTACGATGTATATAATAAGATGGGTGCGCATCCAATGGAAATTGATGGTGTTAAGGGAACATACTTCGCGGTGTGGGCTCCTGATGCTCGTCGCGTTTCTGTTGTCGGTGATTTTAATATGTGGGACGGCGCTCTTAATCCAATGCAGATTCATAGTGTATCTGGTGTTTATGAGCTTTTCATTCCAGATGTAATGCCAGGTGCAATCTATAAATATCAGATTCTCACAAGATATGGTGACATCCTTTACAAGGCAGATCCATACGGAAATCAGGACCAGGTTCGTCCGGACAATGCAAACGTTGTAGTTGACATTTCCAATCTTAAATGGACTGATGAGAAATGGATGGATAACCGCAAGAAGCAGGACAGAGTTGCTCGCATGAAGCAGCCAATGTCTATTTACGAATGCCATCTTGGATCATGGAAAAAGAAGATAGAAGATTCCGATTTTGGATTCTATACATATAGAGAATACGCGAAGGAAATTGGAAAGTATGTAGTTGATATGGGCTATACTCACATTGAGCTGATGGGTATTGCAGAGTATCCTTTCGATGGTTCATGGGGCTATCAGGTTACAAACTATTTTGCACCAACATCCAGATACGGAACTCCTGAGGATTTTGCATACTTCGTTGATCATATGCACAGCCTGGGCATCGGCGTAATCCTTGACTGGGTGCCAGCTCACTTCCCAAGAGATGCTCATGGCCTTGGACGTTTCGATGGCATGCCACTTTATGAAAATGCAGATCCTAGAAAGGGAGAACATCCTGACTGGGGTACATATATTTTCGATTATGGCAGAAATGAAGTTTCAAACTTCCTCACATCAAATGCACTCTTCTGGGTTGAAAAGTTCCATATTGATGGACTTCGTGTTGATGCGGTTGCTTCAATGCTTTATCTCGACTATGGTAAGAGAGATGGTGAGTGGGTTGCTAATAAGGATGGCGGTAAGGAAAACCTTGAAGCCATTGCACTTCTCCAGAACATCAATAAGGTTATGGAGGAGAGAAATCCTGGAGCATATCTTATTGCTGAAGAGTCAACAGCATGGCCTGGAGTTACAGCGCCAGCTGATATGAACGGCCTTGGATTCCTGTTTAAATGGAACATGGGCTGGATGAATGACTTCTTAGAGTACATGAAGCTGGATCCTTACTTCCGTAAGTTCAATCACAATAGACTTACATTCTCGCTTTCATATGTTTATGCTGAGAATTACATTCTGGTTATTTCACATGATGAGGTAGTTCATCTGAAGTGTTCAATGCTGAACAAGATGCCAGGACTTGAGTTTGATAAGTTTGCAAACCTTCGTACAGCATATGGATTTATGACAGGACATCCTGGAAAGAAGCTGCTCTTTATGGGTCAGGAATTTGGTCAGCTCCGTGAGTGGAGTGAGGCGCGTTCTCTTGATTGGTTCCTTCTTGATAACCCAATGCATAAGGGCATTCAGGACTATGTTCGTGATTTGAATCATCTCTATACACAGTACGATGCAATGTACTATAACGATAACGAAGTTATGGGATTTGAGTGGACAAAGGTAGATGATGCCGACAGCGGAATTGTTGCATTCGTAAGACGCGGCAAGACAGCAAAGGATCAGATAATGTTCATCTGCAACTTCGTTCCTGTTGAGAGAAAGGATTATAAGATCGGTGTTCCTTGTCTCACAACATATAAGGAGATTCTTTCATCAGATGATAAGAAGTATGGCGGACTTGGAAGAAATGTTGGTCCTAAGAAAGCTATCAAGGCGGTAGCTGAGCCATGCGACAGAATGAAGAATTCTATAACAATAGATGTTCCACCACTTTCAGTTACAGTTCTGAAATATGACTATAAGTAAGAATGAGAAGTGAAATAATGGTTGGTTTTTAAGTAAATGAAATAGAGCTATTCTGATTTGATTCAGAATAGCTCTTGTTTTATATTTCTATTTTTTGTTATTTTTGCAGGCTATTTGTCAAAGGAGAAGTTCTGGAATACAAGCTTATAAACGTCTGCATAGTCATCGTCTATTCCTTCGACTGCGAGATATTGCACGTGTCCCTTGCCATCGTTAAACATGAAAATTCTAAGTGTAATTCCGTCTGTGAATTTCTCTGTCATTAAATATCCTGTATAATCACCGAACCTTGCAGATTCAACTTTGCTCTCGGCGTCTGAACTCGTCATATTGTTCAGAGTAGTTTCGAGATCAAGTGCGAATATATTTTCATCATAAGTAACGTGGGTGATGACATCCGTCACACCATAACTATATTGCTGGTGGCCGATTACATTTTCCCATGAAGCGCCAGCTTCAGTCCAGTTGCTCCAGTTTGCCGGAACATCTATATAGCCTGTTGTGGAATCACCCTTGCGGTCAACTTCATAATCCGGAGTGTATTTTCCTGAGTAGTCAACTTCTGCGGCGGTGCTGCTGGTATCCTCGGTTGATTCCTCAGTAGTTTCCTCAGTGGTTTCGTCCTCAGTGTCCTCAATGATGGATGAGGTTGTCGACTCGGTGGTCGCTTCTGTTGTGTTCGAAATTGTATATTCTTCAAATGTTATTGAAGTATCGTTCTCTGTAGAGGATTCACGTTCAATTGCCATATAAATGCCAACGCCGATGATCACGGAAAGGAGAATGAAAACTCCGAGAACAATGAGAATAATTATAAGAACAGTTCTGTTAGTGTTATTCTTCTTCGGAGGCTGGTTGTACAGCGGCTGCTGGTAGCCCTGGTTATATTGTTGATTATATCCCTGATTATACTGCTGATTAGGTTGTTGAGGGTAGCCTTGGCTATATTGCTGATTAGGTTGCTGAGGATATCCTTGATTATATTGCTGATTTGACTGCTGAGAATAACCTTGCCCTGGATTTTGATAATATTGTTGATTTGGCTGTTGTGGGTATCCTTGATTGTATTGCTGATTTGGTTGCGGATATGATTGGTTCGGGTTTCCCTGTTGGCCCGGATATTGACTATTATCCATAATGTTACACCCCTTCACTAATACTTGATAATTTGAATTTTATCGTATTAGAAGGCATTTAACAAGGAAAAATAAATGGTGGACAAATGGAATAAGAGTGGAATATAATTAAATTGAAGTCCACCTAGTTCAAAAGATATTATATGTGTTGTATTTATGAAAAAAAGAGACGTAGTACCCCGCTTGAGCAATAAAGCTGTACGGTAAAAAACCACGTCTCTTTTGAGGAATAGTACAATTATTAATTATGTTTGTCAATAATAGATTTTTTCTAGAAGAAAGGGTATAACGATGACTTTAGAAGAAATAAAAAAGGTAAAAGAAGAGTACGGATTTACATGTCAGATGATAGCTGATGCGTCGGGAGTGCCTATGAGTACAGTTCTGAAGATAATGAGTGGGAAGAATAAAAGTCCACGTTATTCGACCATGGAAAAACTTAATAGGGGCGTAAGGAAGCTGATTCAGGAAGACCGTATAAGGCTTTACGTAAAAAAGTTTGCTGAGGTTAAGAAGACCTCAAGGGCAAGGGCTAAAAAGGATGAAGAGAATAAACTTTTGGATGAAAATTTAGTTGCTGAGCCAAAGAATTCATATGGAAGTGAAGCAAAACAAGATTACAATTATGGAAGCTCGGCAGAAAATAGAGGAAAGAAGACGATAGAGGATTATATGGCTCTACCGGAAGGGGAAAGAGTGGAGCTGATTGATGGGGTATTTTATGATATGGCCTCGCCTACGTCTTCCCATCAAGATGTAGTGGGATTTATATACAGGAAACTCTGTGATCATATAGATAAGAATAATGGTCAATGTAGAGCCTTCGCCGCTCCTCTGGATGTGCAGCTAAGCAGAGAGAAAAATACAATAGTACAGCCAGACGTATTTGTATTATGCGATAAGAATAAGCTTGAGTATGGAAGAGTTGTTGGTGCGCCAGACTTTGTGATTGAGGTGGTTTCTCCAAGCAATAAACTTCATGATTATGAAAAAAAGCTAGGAGAATATAGAAGAGCAGGAGTAAGGGAATACTGGATTGTGGATACGGAAAATAATGTGGTTATTACATTTTTCTTCGAGGCTGATAAGGTCAAGTTTTATACATTCGATGATAAGGTTCCTGTTGGCATTTGGGAGGGCAAATGCAAAGTTGATTTTAAGGCGGTAAAGAAATATATGGAATGGTAAAGGAGGTACTGTTATGAGTTATGATGATAAAAGAAAGAATGAAGAAATATCAAATGTTGAGAAAGATCTTTTAGATGAGAATTTATTTGCTGAGCCAGAGCGTTCATATGGAAGTGAAGCAATACAGGATTATAATTATGGAAGTTCAGCGGAAAAGGGTGGAGAGAAGACGATAGAAGATTATATGGCTTTACCGGAAGGTGAGAGAGTTGAGCTGATTGATGGTGTGTTTTATGATATGGCATCACCTTTGGGACAACATCAATTGTCTCTTGGTGAAATAGTCAGAATATTGGGTAATTATGTGGATAAAAACAAGGGCAACTGCAAGGTGTTTCAATCCCCGATGGATGTTCAGCTAGATGGAGATGATAAGACAGTTGTTCAGCCAGATGCATTTATTCTTTGTGATAGGGACAAGTATGTGGATGGGAGAGTTATCGGTGCACCTGATCTCGTTATTGAAGTTTTGTCGCCTAGTAATAGATGGCATGATATGGGGCGCAAGTTAAGAAAATATAAAAATGCAGGCGTACGGGAGTATTGGGTAGTTGATGTAGAGAAAGAAATTGTTGTTGTGCATTATTTCGAGAAGGATGATTATGCTATTTATTCTTTTACTGATGAGGTGCCAGTTGGCATTTGGGATGGCGAATGCAAAGTTGATTTCAAGGCGGTAAAAAAATATATGGAGTGGTAAAAGGATTGTAATTATTTGGTAATTATAATATAATTATGAAAGGAAGAAAGTTTAATATGATTTTTGAATGGGACTCCAACAAGAATAAAATAAATATTACTAAACATAGCGTCTCATTTGAGGAGGCGGAAAGTGTTTTTTATGATGATAATGCTTTATTAATTGCTGATCCTGATCATTCCGAAAAGGAAGAAAGGTTTATCCTTTTAGGTTTTAGCAAAGAGGCCAATATGTTAGTTGTGGTTCATTGTTATAGAAATGATGATTCGATAATTAGAATCATATCTGCAAGAAAAGCGACGAAAAACGAGGCGGAACAATATAATTTACATTAATGGAAGGGTCGAACAAATGAGAGATGAATATGATTTTTCAAAAGCAAAAAAAAATCCATATGCAAAAGAATTAAAGAAGCAGGTTACGATGAATTTATCCCCAATTGTTATCGCATATTTTAAAAAAGAATCAGAAGAGACAGGGATACCATATCAAACCCTTATTAATTTATATTTAATAGATTGCGTTAAATCAAACAAGAAAATTGATTTAACATGGAATTGATTGTACATAAAAAAAGAGAAGAGCGTGCTCTTTGGAAGACACCCTAAAATTAGCTACTAAAGGAAGGTGAGTTATACATTGGTATAACCACCTTCCTTTTTAAAATAACAATTGTTTTTAAGGTAAAAGAATAATAGAATAAATATATTGGGGTTAAAGGTGTTAGGGGATGATTTCATATATCAAAATCGAGAAGGGATTGGAAGATGAGAAAAAGAATACTATCAATTGTATTAGCTTCATTAATGGTGATTGGTTCGGTTGGAACTATGGAATTGAAAAATGTAAAAGCAGAAGGTGAAAATGTCCTTCAGACAGATGTGTCTGCTCCAAGGAATGGCAATGTTTTTTTAGAGGTTGAAGGTGCTTTTACACGACAAGAAATAAATGCGGCTTTAGATCGAATTAATGAAATACGTTATGAGGCATGCGAATTGGGCTTAGCATATCCGGATGAAGGTAATGTGGCTCCGTCTCAAACAAAGAAATTATCCATGAGTGACTATAAGCCGATAAAATGGTCTCAAGGCCTTGAAAGAGCAGCTATTATTAGAGCTGCAGAATATAGTTTGATGAGAAACACATATGAAACTAGCCCTTCGGGACATAATAGACCGAATAGTACAAATGGTTTATATAGAACAATTAGTTCTTTTAATGGGACAAAAACAGTTTTAGAAAATTTAGCCTCAGGATCTTATAGAAATACATTAGAACATGCAATTGATAGTTGGTATTCTGAAAAAGATGAATACATTAATCAGAGTGGGACGTATGGACATTATCAACTGATGATAAGTCCATATATGAACTACGTGGGAATGGCTAATTTTTATAACCCAGATAGTACATATAAGTATTACACTGCTGGAGAGTTTTGCAAAAATATAGGAGCAAATGATACAGAAGTAGCATTTAATTATGATGGGACATATTCACAATTAGTCGAAGTGGCAGATAGTTGGATTAAAGAAATCGATATTAGTGGAGAATACGATTACTATAATGCAGGTCAAAGTTATAAATTAAAGGCTAAGGCAATTACCAATTTTGGTAATGACTACACAGCAACTATTAATAGCGGGGTTATTTGGTCAACATCAGATAGTAGCATTGCAACAGTAGATAGCGAAGGAAATGTCAATATATTAAAGGCAGAAGATTTTACTATTACGGTTGCTACATCCTCAGGGAATGTAACAGGAGAATATGAAATATCTCCGCACGTTGAAGGAACGACTATTGATAGTATAGAAGAGCTAGCGGTGAAGAATACTAGCTATAATAAAGCTCCAAGTCTTCCCAAAACCGTAAAAGTAAATTTAACTGATTCGACTTCTGTTGATATGCCTGTAGTATGGGATAGTTATGATAAGAATGAGTTAAAAACTAAGAAGGATAGTAATGAATTTAACATAACTGGTCATGTGGCGGGAACTACCGTCACGCAAAAAATCCATGTAAATCCGCAAACATTTACAATACAAGATTTTACACAAACGGTAAATTCAGGTACAAAACCAGTATATACTACTGGTACTGCTATTATTTTTGAGGATTATTCATCAGAGATTGTTGATATAACCTGGAACAAAACAAACGGTTATATGGCTCGTAACGGGGGAACGTATACGGATATAGGAACGTTTGACTATTACTATGATGGAGAAACAAGAACATTTGAAACGAAAATGGTTGTTACTGTCATACCAGCAACAATACAAAATGTGGTTCTAAATTCGACAAGTGTAACTACATCGAGTGGAACAGAACCGATTTATCCTACTGCGAGAGTTACTTGGTCAAATAGAGATGTTGATCGGGATGTTGCGGTTGAGTGGGAGGATAAAGATCCAACCGATGAAGATAGAAAATATATGAGTCGTGAAGGCGGTTCATATACTCTTAAAGGAACTTGTGAGGAACGTGAATTCATATTAACAGTTAATGTTACTCCTGCTACAGCAGAAAGTGCAACGTTGAGTAATGATACAGTTAATGTTGCTTATGGAGAGAATCCTACAAGCAAGCTTCCTAAGAAGGCGACTGTAACATGGTCGAATGGTGATACTACATCTGAGAACATTAGTTGGGAGGAGCAAAGCTCCGCAGATTATACGGTTAGAGCAGGAAATGAATATAATACGACCGGTACGGTTTGCGGAAAAACGGTTACTGCTAAGGTAAAAGTGGCTTCAATAAAGATGAAGTCTGCAAGTGTTACTTCGAGTGTTTCTACGCCAAGAAAGAAAGCTCCTACTTTGCCATCAACGGCTAGAGTTACATGGGCGGATAATTCTGTTACAGATGAGCCAGTTGATTGGGAAACACCTAATAGCTCTCAATATGCAACAGCAAATACCAGCTTCAATGTCACAGGAACTGTAGAAGGATATGATGGAGATACAAAGACAGTCACAACTACTGTCAATGTAACCGAAAGAGCGTTAACTGGAATTGCATGGGCGGCAGGAAGTCCAACAAATGTTAAATCAAAATATACATATAATCCAAGTGATATTAAGGGTAATATTGTAGCAACTTATGATAATGGAGATTCTGAGACTATTGCAGTTAATATTGACGGAACAACAATGAAGCTCGATGGATTTAATGCTAATAGTTCCGCTGCAACTCAGAGCGTAAGACTTGCTTATACAGAAGCAGGAATAACAAAGCATACTCCTTCCTTTAATATCCAACTTATTACAAGAACAGGTATAAAGATTTCGCAATATCCAAAGACGACATTTATTGAGGGGCAGGTATTTAGCTTTTCTGGAATTAAACTTAAATCTGTTTTAAGTGATGGAACAGAAGAGGATGCTGATGCTTCTCTTACTGCTGCAAATTTCTCTGGATATAATATGAATCCAACTTCATATGGAAAACAGACCGTTACTGTTACATGGGGTGGTAAGAGTTGTACTTATGATATAACTGTTAATAAGAAAAAGCTTACGGGCCTTACTTTTGTAAGTGGACCAAGTACTACAGAGTATCTTGCAGGAATACATCAGCCATCAGTTGCTGGAATTGTGGTGAATGGTCAATATGATAATGGAACCACATCTCCTATTAATATTACCGCATCAAATCTTAGAGTAGGATGTACTGCTGCAAATCCTGCAGGAAGCACATGGAATACATCTACAGCAGGAACATATGATGTGTATGTTGTTGTTCAAAATGATGCAGGTGAATCAATTAAGACTGATAGCTTCAAGATGTATGTATATGAAAAAACGGTAGAGTCTATCAGTGTTAAAACGAAACCAACTGAGATATCTGTTCCACAAAATCTAGTCGGATTTACTGGATTCGCAGATGGCATTCTAACAGCTAATTGTAATTGTAACTACACAGAGGATATTTCATTCTCTAATGCAGGAGTATCTATATCAGGTTTTGATATAAGTCAGATAGGGGAACAGACTGTAACAGTTTCATATGGTGGCAAAACAACAACGTTTAAAGCAACCGTAACTGAACCAGTTCTTCAGTCAACAACTGTCACACCACCAACCAAGACGAGCTACACACAGGGTGAGGCTGTTAGCATGGCTGGTGCAAAGATAGTTAAGACATATGATAATGGAAGAACTGAAGAGATAGATCTTAGTCAGAGTGCAGATGCACTCTCAACAGCAGGTGTTGAAGTTGTATTCAGAGATGCGGCTGGAAATGAGTATCCGGTTAATGATGCTTCGATCACTACATCAACTGGAGCGAAGACTTTGGTTGTTAAATACAAAGATCCTGTAACAGGAAATGTTGAAGAACTTGCTATGTCAAATGGCGCTGCAGTTTCGGTAAATGTTTCTCAGAAGCCTGCGCCAACTCAGCCTTCAAATTCAACGGCTTCAACTAATAAGTCGACGGGCTCAACAGGTAATAAGTCCACGGGTACGACTCAGAAATCATCCACACCAAAGTCCACAACACCTAAGTACAAAAATGAGTGGAGAAATGGTAAGTGGTACGGTGCTGATGGAAAGTCCACATATTCTGGAACTCTCAGCTGGAAGTCTAATTCTAAAGGCTGGTGGGTAGAGGACAGCGCAGGATGGTATCCTCAGGATCAGTGGCAGAAGATAGATGGCATTTGGTATTACTTTAAGCCAGATGGATATATGGCATCTAATGAATACTATAAAGGATACTGGTTCAACAGTGATGGTTCCTGGGACCCTCAGTACAAGCTTAGCTGGAAGAGTAATGCTACCGGCTGGTGGGTAGAGGATATATCAGGCTGGTGGCCATCTAATAAGTGGCTGAAGGTTGACGGCGACTGGTACTACTTCAACGGTTCAGGATATATGGCAACTAGTCAGTATGTTGATGGTTACTGGCTCGCGGCAAATGGAGTATGTCAGTAGACTAAAACGCAGTAATGTAAATAGTTTCTTCGCTGAAAATGTGCTATTATATACTGCATGGAAAAGTCGGGAAAGAAAAACATAATAAGTAATATTATCAAATGGGCTATCATCATGGTTATCCTGGTGATAGTCTATTTGTGGAAAAAATCAGAGATACTCGAGGCGATTGATGAAATGAAGAATCATCCGTTCTGGGTATCTCTTTTATGTCTCGCGGCAACGACGCTTCACTTCGTTGTGGAAGGTCGCATTATCCACAACATGACCATGTATGAAAAACGACAGATGACATGGTGGGAGGCATTCAAATGCGGTCTATATTGTGCGTTTTATAAATTCATTTCTCTTGGTTCGCTGAGTGGAATTGCTGAGGTTTATTATATTTCGAAGCATGACATTGAGCCAGGGAGAGCTTCGGGAATTACTCTCGTGCAGTATGCATATCAGAAACTTGGAATCACAATACTTGGAACGTTCAGTTTTATCTGCCTTTATTTTTCGGGAGTTTCGACGGTCGAAAAATATGCAAAGTTTGGCATTTTGGGTTCGGTGATCGCGCTGGGTATTGTGCTCCTTCTTATAACTCTTTCGGCCTCGAAAAAATTTGCAACAATACTAATAAAAATTGTCGAAAAGATTTTCGATAAGATTCTGAAGAAATATAAAGATAAGTCAAAAGAACTTATTGAACAGATACAGACTTTTAATGATGCGGGTCTTTATTTTTGGCAGCACAAAACACTTTGCCTCAGGGTCACACTTCTCAAGATGCTAAAGATGAGTCTCTGGTATTCAATTGCGGCGATTGTTGTTTGTGCTTCAAACAAAGCAAATCCTTTAGAATGCATTGCCCTTATGGCTACGGCAAATATGATCGGAACGGTTATGGTTGCACCGGCGGGAGCGGGAACTTTGGAATTTGTGGTTGCGCTTCTTTTTGCACCACTGTTTGGGGCAACTTCGGCGACGGTTGCAATCATGTATAGATTTTACAGTATGGTTGTTCCATTTCTGTTTGGCGCATTTGTATTCGCGGCGGATAAGAAGTCAAAATAAATTATTTATAATTATTCAAAATAGTGTATAATTAGAAATTGGTTTGGTTCTGCACCGTGTTAAAGCGAAGAAGTGCGGGACAAATAAGAAAAAATAGAGGGAGTTTAAATCTATGACAACAGCACAAATAGGTATAGTTGTTTCCGTAGTTGTCTACCTTGCGGGAATGCTCGTAGTTGGTTTCCTGGCATCGCGTAAGACAAAGGACGTTGGGGACTTCTATCTTGGAGGACGTAAACTTGGTCCATTAGTAACTGCCATGAGTGCGGAAGCATCAGACATGAGCTCATATCTTTTGATGGGTGTGCCTGGTCTTGCTTACTTCTCAGGTATCGCGGATGCGGGATGGACAGCCATCGGACTTGCGGTGGGAACTTATCTCAACTGGCTTTTCACAGCCAAGAGACTTAGAACTTACACAGCGAAGATCGATGCGATTACATTACCAGAGTATTTTAAGAAGAGATTTAAGGATAAGACAAACATCACTCTTCTTATCGGCGCGCTTGCAATCATCATTTTCTTCGTGCCATATACAGCATCTGGATTCTCAGCTTGCGGCAAGCTATTCGCGCAGCTCTTCGGAGTTAACTATCAGCTCGCAATGATTGTTTCTGCAATCATCATCGTTGGTTACACAACAACTGGTGGATTCCTTGCTGCATCAACAACTGACTTTATTCAGGCAATCGTTATGAGTATCGCGCTTGTTGTGGTTCTTTGCTATGGAATTCACAATGCAGGCGGAATGAACGCAGTAATTGAAAATGCAAATGCCCTCAAAGGCTATCTTGATATGAGTGGAACACATGTGAATGCGGCTGCAAACGATGTGGCACAGTATGTAAACGAAGGTGCTCCATATGGACTCTTCAACAAGATTACAATGTTCTGCTGGGGACTTGGATATTTCGGTATGCCACACATCTTACTTCGTTTTATGGCTATCGAAGATCCAAAGAAGCTGAAGCTTTCACGTAGAGTTGCATCTATCTGGGTTGTAATTTCACTTGCAGTTGCAACATTCCTCGGAGTTGTAGGACGTGCAATGACAGAGGCTGGAGTTCTTGATCTTCTCATGGATAAGAGCGACCTTACAGCTACATCAGAGTCAGAGAAACTCATCGTAGTGCTTGCAGATCACATTTCACAGAATGGATTTGGATATGCACTCATCGCCGGAATGATTATCGCTGGTATTCTTGCATCTACAATGTCAACTGCTGACTCACAGCTCATCGCTGCATCATCAGCCGTTTCGGAAAACATTTTGCAGGATGTATTCAAGATAAATCTTAGCGAGACAGCTGCTATGCTGACAGCTCGTCTTACACTTGTTATCGTTGGTGTACTCGGCGTTGTTATCGCATGGGACCCATCTAGTTCAGTATTCAACATTGTTTCATTCGCATGGGCAGGATTTGGTGCAGTATTTGGACCAGCAATGCTTATGTCACTGTTCTGGAAGAGAACAAACACTGCTGGATGTATAGCAGGAATGATTTCAGGAATGGTCATGGTATTCGTTTGGAAGTACGCAGTTCGTCCAATGGGCGGCGCATGGAATCTTTACGAGCTTGCACCTGCATTCCTCGTTGCGCTGATCTTTATCATCGTAGTTTCACTTATCACACCAGCTCCAAGTGAAGAGATTGTGAAAGAATTTGATGAGGTTGTTGCTGAGAATAAATAGTTTTGATTTAGAAAATAATTGTTAAATTGAGAATTGTAAAAATTAAGCCCCGGCTATGCCGGGGCTGTTTTTATGTGTTTTTGAAATGGTACGAGATTTCGAGGTTATATATTTTCTATCTGCCAGTCGATTGGCTCGACTCCATTTTTGGTGAGGAAATCATTTGCCTTACTGAAATGCTTGCATCCGAAAAATCCTCGATATGCTGAAAGAGGTGATGGGTGCGGAGCCTCAAGAATCAGATGCTTAGGATTTGTGAGCATCTGTTTTTTACTTCTCGCGAAACTTCCCCAGAGCATGAAGACTATCGGGCGGTCGACTTCATTCACGATTCTGATCACGGAATCAGTAAATTCCTCCCAGCCTTTTCCGTGGTGAGATGCGGCCTGGTGGGCGCGTACCGTTAAGATGGCATTTAGCAGGAGGACTCCCTGCTCAGCCCACTTGACAAGGTAGCCGTTGTTTGGAGTGTAACAGCCACAGTCATCTTCCAGCTCCTTGTAAATATTCTGGAGAGAAGGCGGAATCAGAATTCCGGGCTTCACAGAAAATGAAAGGCCATGGGCCTGACCTGGCTCGTGGTAAGGATCCTGGCCGATTATCACAACCTTAACATTCGCGAGAGGTGTGAGATGAAAAGCGTTGAAGATATCATCGCCCGGCGGATAAACCGTGGTGCGAGAATACTCCAGGCCCACAAACTCGAAGAGCCTCTTGTAATAATCCTTCTTATATTCGTCTTGCAGGGCATCCGCCCAGTCATTCGTAATCGGTGGCATTCCAACCTCCTGTATAATATCTAAAAATTAGTCACCGGGGTCAGGTCCCACTGACTTATTGCTTGCTTATAGTATACACTGATTTTCGGTTAGAAAAAATGATTAGTTAACAATTCGCAGAAATTGGACATTTTTTAAAGAATTCTTAAAGATAATAATTGGAATTTATGATAATATAAATAAGTCAGTAGGGACATGGCACTGCGACGTTAAACTAGTAGCCCAGGGTCTCATTGACTTATTGAGGTAAGGAAAAGGAAGAGGTATGAGCGAGATTCAAAAAATTCAAGCTGTGCAGGACAGCGTTAATAGTGTAATTAAGGGAAAGGAAAATGTAGTCCGCAAGGTGCTGGCTGCCATTATAGCTGGCGGTCACATTTTGATGGAGGACATTCCGGGCGTTGGAAAAACCACCCTAGCGACGGCGTTTGCAAGGTCCATGTCCATGGATTACAAGCGTGTACAGTTCACGCCAGATGTACTCCCAAGTGATATCCTGGGATTTTCCATGTACAATTCTGCGACGAAGGAATTTGAATACAGAGCAGGTTCTGTTTTCTGTAACTTATTCCTGGCGGACGAAATAAACCGTACTTCGCCAAAGACTCAGTCTGCGCTTTTGGAGGTTATGGAGGAAGGTACAGCCACAGTTGACGGCGTAACGAGAAAACTTCCAGATCCATTTGTGGTAATCGCGACGGAGAATCCATATGGCTCTTCGGGAACTCAGATGCTCCCAGAGTCTCAGCTGGACCGATTCATGGTCTGCCTCACGATGGGATATCCAGAGCATGAAGATGCAGTAAAAATCCTGAAGGGAAATGCGTCCAATCCACTTTCAAAGGTCGAGAAGGTTATCGACATAGAGGAGATGGTGGCGCTGAGAAAGCAGTCGAATGACATGTTCATTCGAGATGAGATTTATGAATATATAGTAACTCTGGTTGAAGAGACTAGGAGAAATCAGATGTTTTCACAGGGCGCCAGCCCTCGTGGAACTATTGCCATCCTCAACATGGCGAAGGCTATCGCAATCATCGATGGTCGTGATTTTGTAACGGCCGAGGATGTGCAGGATGTTGTGCGTGATACACTTGGTCACAGAGTAAAGCTTGGTCAGAAGGCACGTGCCCAGGGCATGAACATGGATATGGCTATGAAAGAGCTTATCCGCACTGTTCGTCCACCGAGATCATAATTTGAGTATATATGAAGAGAAATGATAATTTGAAAACTTCATACAAGAATCTCTCGTGGAAGGAAAGAAGAGAGAAGAGGTTCCGGGAGGGACTGAAGAAGCCGATCAAAACGCAGATTCATCCTTGGAACATCATCAG
Organism: uncultured Lachnospiraceae bacterium; assembly: GCA_947168155.1. Classification (GTDB taxonomy): domain Bacteria; phylum Bacillota; class Clostridia; order Lachnospirales; family Lachnospiraceae; genus Eubacterium_Q. The sequence goes on from CAMVKW010000035.1 coordinate 20,822, forward strand.
CTACCTTATCCAGCTGGCAATCGTCATCGTGGTATATGATTTCCTGCGAAATCATTTCATGATGCTGGTGCTTTATCTGGTGGCGGCGGCCCCAGTGCTGGATATTGTCGGCCTCATCTTCCTCCATCGAGCGCTGAAAATCGAACTCACAGCTCCGGAAAGGGATGTGAGTCGTTTTAGTGTTGGTTATCTCAACCTGAAGCTCGTGAATCCGTCCATCCTTGTTTCATTCGACGTGAATGTGAAGCTGGACGTGGAGAGTGCATTTTACGGAGATGAGAGCGGCACCATAATTTCGCTCCCATGCAGCGCGCGCAGCGAGTACGAGAAGCAGATTCCAATCAAGTATTCGATGAACGGAATTTATAAATATGCAATCAAGGCGTTTACGGTCCGCGACCTTCTTGGTTTTATTTCACTTAGGAAGAAGGCAGATGCCCTCGCAGAGGTGAGTGTTTTTCCTGAGAAGGACCTGGCGACGGGATTTGATATGTCGGACATGAACCGCGGTATGACGGAGAGTGAGGAGTCGGCGAAGAAGGGCCATGATTTCTCGGATGTTTCGGATGTAAGAGAATACATTCCGGGCGACAAGCTGATGAGCATTCATTGGAAGCTTTCCGCGAAACGCGACATCTTGATGGTTAAGGACAGGGTTTCGATGTCGGATCAGCAGATGGTAATCCTCGTCGAGCTTTCTGGACAGGACGAAGCGGTTGACGAAGTTATAACGCTGGCATATGCGGTTATCAAGAGACTTGTTCAGGAGCAGACATATGTAAAAATGCTCTGGTGGAGCGAGGGAAGGTTCTCTTTCGAAGAGAGGCAGATTATGAATCTGGAAAACCTCAAGACTGCATTTGGCGATATGTATTACGAAAGCATTTACTTTGATCCTGAAAAAACGAAGGGATATATGCAGAGTATTTACCCTGAGCTGAAAGCATATCTAAACGCAACCATCCAGAACGGCAGGGCGGAGATAGTTGTTGTGGAGCAGGATTAGTGCCTCACTTGCTAATTAAATCGGCATATAAAATATTAGATAAGAAAACCTGAAGAATTAATTATGAGTAATTACAGTAGCTACACAACTTCACAGAAGAAGCAGAAGAAACCTCGTTCCAAGTGGAAGTACGAGGATACTACTCCTGTGCCTTTATGCAAGGGCGTGGAGATAGATTCTTCCGTTTACGAGATGAGCGAGAACAGGTACTTCACTCTGATTCTCAAGGGCATTATCGTGTACCTTCTCACGGCCGGTGGAATTGGCGCTTACCTCACTGCGATGGAGATAGAGTTCAACCAGATTGCATTTAATGTGGTGATCCTCATCACGGCGGTAATCTGCGCAATTCTCTACCACAGCTGGAAGTCGGAGAACCTGGGGTATCTCGTGTTCTTCGCTATCTATGCGGCCGCCATGGTCCTCTTAAAGGACTACGTAAACTCCGGTTTCTACGCGGTCATCAACGATACCATCGACTGGGCGTCTATCTACTTCGACACGGAAGGTCTGGAGTACTATAACGAGCGCATTACCAATAGGTATGTGGCAATCACGATTTCCATGATTATGATCGGAATAGCGGAAAATGTCCTCTTAAACAACTACATTCTCCGTCGCGCTCGCTTCATGGTTGCCATCGCGCTTTCTCTTACAGTAAATATCGCTGCGTTCTATATGGAAATGGAACCGGCTACCATATATACAGTCATGGTTATGTTCGGAATCATCATGACCTTCGTTCTCAAGGCGGGAGGGCATTTCCTTCTAAGCCGGCGAGATCACATTTTCGGGCGGTCGAAGAAGGGACTCAGCTACAACCTTGACTTCAAGTCACTCTGGCAGGGCATGGCGACAGTTCTTGTCTACGTACTGATCGTGGTTGCGGTTATGAGCACCGTTTACAACAAGACGACCTACGATGGCCTCCGCGAAAAAAGCGAGGACAAAGAGGCGTCCCGCGAGACCTTCCAGAATATCATCATGCTGGGAGTTTTCGGAATCATAGATTACTACCCTAACAACGGTGGACTTGCGACTGGTGAGCTGGGCGGCGTTTCCAATATCCGTCTCGACCATCAGCCAGACATTTCCATAATCTTTACACCGTATTCGGCGCAGATGACCTACGTTAAAGGATTTACAGGCGGCGAATATCTGCCATATGAAAACCGCTGGCTCAGCGTGGATCAGGAACAGGAATTTAAGACAACATATGGATACGAGGTTGAGGCATTGAAAGATGCATTCGAAGACGGTTCGGACACATCTGCCCAGGGCTTCATGACGATAACGAATATCGAGGCTCCGGCAATGGCTTACCAGCCTTACTATTCGGAGGGCAATACAAAGCCGGTCTTCATGAAAAACAGCAAGACCTACACATACTATCCTCGCCTGAATGGAAATGTTGCCGAGGTTGAAAAACATACGCTGGATCCGATTTATCTGCAGGTTCCAGATGAGAATAAAGAAGTAGTTGATAATTTTATAGATGAGATTGGCCTGAAGGACGGCTCGCCAACCGAGGTGGCCCAGCAGCTGAAGGACTACTATCAGGAAAATATTCCATATACCATCCGTCCGGGCGCGACCCCTTGGAGAAAGGATTTCGTGAATCACTTCCTGGAGGAAAACCGGAAGGGCTACTGTGCGCATTTTGCCTCGGCAGCAACCCTGATCTTCCGAGAAATGGGAATCCCTGCGAGATATTGTGAGGGCTACGCTGTTTCACTGAACGAGATTAACGATACCGCCGACCTGGTGGAAGATGCAAGCTACGCTGATCGTTATTCCGGTTTCAATGAACTGGGGGAGACTGCAGTAATCAGGATAGATGCAAGCGACGCCGATGCTCATGCCTGGGTTGAGGTTTATGACGAGAAACTGGGATGGCTCAGAGTTGAGGTTACGCCTAGTGCAACCGGAGATGAAGTTGACGAGCAGGATACATCTTTCTGGGACAACTTCAACGGAATATTTGGCGATGGCGATGAAGATATGGCTGACCGTGATGTAACTGACGGTGGCGGACTATCCATGGAAAGAGCCGATGCGGCTATGCGCTACATTGCTTTTGGTGTGATAGGAGTAATTCTTCTGATCGCCCTTGGCTTCCTTGGATTCAAGTTCTACCCAACTATTAAATACCGAATTGACTACAGCCGCGCCGGACTGTCAGATAAGCTCGTTCTCAAATACTCACACTTTATAAAGAAGAAGAGCAAGAAGGATAAGAAGCTGAGCATCCGCATGAACTACGCCGAGCAGCTGGAATACCTGATGCCGACCTCCGAACGCGACCGCGAGAAGATGCTGGACATCATGGAACGCGCCGGATTCTCACGAAACGAAATTTCCGAATCCGAATTCAAATTCGCAAATGGAATAATCGAAAACTGGAAGGTAAAATAAGTCCCCGTTGACTTATTCGAGAAAAATCATTTGACAAAAGTGGGGGCGCGTGATAGTTTAGTACACAACTAAATAACCCATAAATGCAATGAAGGGGAATAGTAAGTGTGGATGATTCCTGATAATGATGATCCTGAGATAAGTCAGAGTCTTAATTATCACAGAGAACTGCCGGGTGGTGCAAGGCAGAGGATAGTCGCAAAGAACTCGCCCCTGAGCAGGTTGAGTGAAACAGGGTTCGGAAAAAGCCCGTCAGTAGTTCAACTCGGAGCCCTACCGTTACAGAGGGAAGATATAAGAACTGTATCAAACGCTCCAACAAAGCCAAAGTAATCAGTTCCGTATCGATGAGTGCATGTAACCGAAGTTACATGAAGTAGAGTGGTACCGCGTGAATTACACGTCTCTACAGACCGCAAGGTTTGTGGAGACGTTTTCTATTTTCTACAACCTTCGTCAACGAGATTAACTCGTTGAAAAAACACTCAAACAATAGTAAAATAAGAATTTGGAGGTAGTGAGACATGAAGAATTATGAGCATTACAGAAGAGGTTATTTTATGCCGCCAGTGGATAGCACTGAGTGGGTTAAAAAGGAATATATCGACAAGGCTCCGATATGGTGCAGCGTTGACCTTCGCGACGGCAACCAGGCACTGGTAGTTCCAATGAGCCTTGATGAAAAGGTTGAGTTCTACAAAGAGCTCATCCGCGTAGGTTTCAAAGAAATTGAGATCGGCTTCCCAGCAGCCAGCGAGACAGAATATGAATTCTGCCGCAAGCTTATCGAGGAAGATCTCATCCCAGATGATGTGACTATCCAGGTTCTTACACAGGCCAGAGAGCACATCATCAAGAAAACATTTGAAGCTGTTCGTGGCGCAAACCCAAAGAACGTTGTAGTTCACGTTTACAACTCCACAAGCGTGGCTCAGCGTGAGCAGGTTTTCAAAAAGTCCAAGGACGAGATTAAGCAGATCGCCATTGACGGCGCAGCACTTCTTAAGAAGCTTGCCGACGAAGATGGCGCTGAGTATAGATTCGAGTACAGCCCTGAGAGCTTCACTGGCACAGAACCAGAATATGCACTCGAGGTTTGTAACGCAGTTCTCGACGTTTGGCAGCCAACTCCTGATCGCAAGGCCATCATCAATCTGCCGGCAACAGTTGAGATGTCACTGCCACATGTTTATGCAAGCCAGATTGAATACATGAGCAAGAACATGAAGTACCGTGAAAATGTAATCCTTTCGCTTCATCCACACAATGACCGTGGCTGCGGCGTTGCAGATGCAGAGCTGGGAATCCTTGCAGGTGCTGACCGTATAGAAGGAACTCTTTTCGGAAACGGCGAGAGAACTGGTAACGTAGATATCATCACACTTGCCATGAACATGTTCACACACGGCGTTGACCCTGAGCTTGACTTCTCCGACATGCCAAGAATTCAGGAAACATATGAAAGACTCACAGGAATGGAAATCTACCCAAGAGAGCCATATTGTGGAAAGCTTGTCTTTGCCGCATTCTCAGGTTCTCACCAGGATGCCATTGCCAAGGGTATGAAGTGGCGCGAGGAGGATCCAGACCAGATGTGGACAACTCCTTACCTTCCGCTGAACCCAGAGGACATTGGAAGAACATATGATGGAGATGTAATCCGCATCAACTCCCAGTCCGGTAAGGGTGGCGTTGGTTTTATCCTTGAGACAAAGTACGGTTTCAACCTTCCTAAGAAGATGAAAGAAGATGTTGGCTACGCAGTTAAGAGCGTTTCCGACCATAGTCATAAAGAGCTTCAGCCTGAAGAGGTTTACGAAGTATTCAAGAATCAGTATGTAAATGTAGCTGCTCCTATCAAGTTCATCGAGTGCCACTTCCAGCAGGTAGATGGCATTAAATGCGAGCTTACAATCGAGCGTGATGGCGTGCACAAGGTTTATCACGGACAGGGTAACGGACGTCTGGATGCAATCAGTAATGCAATCATGCGTCACTTCGCAGTTAAGTTCGAAATCGTAAACTATGACGAGCATGCTCTCACTAAAGGATCTAACTCACAGGCCTGCGCTTATGTAGCAATCCAGGTTGAGGGTCAGGACGAGATAATTTACGGAGCTGGTATCCACACAGATATCATCGAAGCTTCAGCATACGCTCTTATCAGTGCTGTTAACAAAGCACTCCAGAGCAAGCACCTTAGCTAAAAATAGTTTTTAGCAAAGCATATTTAGCAAAACTCATCTATATAAATAGATAAAAAACAGTATTCAAGGAAACAACATGTCAGAAAAGAAAAATGACAATGTAATATACGTCTCCGGTTCGGAGGAAACCCGCCGCGCCAACCAGGAACGTGCAGCAAAGCGACGCCGCAGCCGCACTGGCCTTATGGCAGCAATCCTGGCGATAATAGTTCTTGCTATTGTGGGAACCTTCGTATACTTCAGGATGCGTAACTTCAAAGGCATCAAGGTAGTAGATTCATCCGAGACCATGTACGACTCAAATGCATCCTACCTCGAGTTCGGCGATAACGTTCTCAAGTACACATCCGGCGGAGTTTCATACATCAACAAAAAGGGTGATGTTGTCTGGACAGCCGGTGAGGACTTCAAAGTTCCTATCGCTGCAGGCAGTGGCGACTATGCAGTAGTTGCGGATAAGGGCGGAAACCTGGTGGCAGTCTACGGAAAAGACGGCAAAGTAAGTTCCGTTAAGATGCCATATTCCATTTGCGACATCGACATTGCAAAACAGGGCGCATTTGCCGTTATCCTTGAATCAGACGAAACAAACTACATACATATGTATGATAAAAATGGAAATATCATCTACGAGATTCAGACTTCTATCGACAAGAGTGGTTACCCAATGGACATCAGCGTTTCAGAGGACGGCCGAAAGCTTTTCACAAGCTACTTCAAGATGGATGGCGTGAATATTAAGAACAACCTTACCGCCTACAACTTCGGCGAGGTTGGTCAGAATGAAAATGCCGACCGTATGGTAGGTGGCTATTCATTCGACGAAGAGATGTTTCCAAAAGTAGAGTTCGTGACAAATGACATCGTGGCTGCATTTTCCGACAAAGAAATCCGACTCTACAATATGAAGGAAAAACCATCAGAGAGAAGTACCATTAAATATGATGGCGAGGCAACTAGTATCTTCTATTGTTCTGAGTATCTTGGCTACATCATGCCAAACCATGATTCCGGAAGTACTACGGGTTACGTGCTGAAGTGCTTTGACTTCTCAGGCAAGAAGAACTACGAGTATTCCTTCGATATGGATTACGATAAGATTTACACAGCTGACGACGAGCTGATCATCACCGGCGGAAACCAGTGTCTGATCATTCAGACCAGCGGAAGAACAAAATTCTCCTATACCTTCGATGGCATTATCAAGTCCATGACTCCATCCTCAAGGAAGAACGAGTATATGGTCACATTTGAGAACAAAACAGAAACCATCAGACTAAAAACTGAGGACGAATAAATGTACTATATTCTATTCGGAATTATCGCAATTCTTTTAATAAGTTCATTAGTAGGGCTGAAGAGAGGCTTATTCAAGACTCTCTTTGGCTTTATTGCTTTAATCCTTTCCATTGTTGTGACATACGTGGTGAATCCATACGTGACGGAGTATATTATCGACAACACCGAAATCTACACCGAGATTGAAAGCCGCGTGTACAAAAAAATAGAAGACAAGATGGAAGCGAAGGTGAAAGCTTCATTAGAAGATGCAGGCGTAACCACGAACTTAAAAGAAATGACTGTGGAAGAAACCGCGAAGCTTTTCGAAGAAGAGCCGGACAAAGCTACCCAGATGCAATATATTGACGAACTGAACATTCCATCATCAGTAAAAACTTCTATTATAGAGAACAACAACGATGCGGTATATGAAAGCTTTGGGATAACCAGCTTCTATTCGTATCTGGCAAAGTATGCAGCAAGGCTAATATTAAATGCCCTCTGCTTCGTTGCAATCTTCATAGTTCTGAGACTCATTTTCCTTCTTATAAGAATAATCATTTCTCAGGTTATCGATTCCAATCCTGTACTGGCAGGTGTGAACCGACTGGGAGGATTCCTGCTGGGAATAGTTTGGGGCTTTGCTCTGATATGGATATTTATGATTATCGCCAGTTTTGCATTTGGCTCCAGCTACGACTCCATGATCGAAGGCAACCAACTTCTTGTTCTTTTGGACAAGAATAACCTGCTTATGAAACTTTTAATGAACATCTAGCCTTATATCTTGTGTCGAAAACTAAAAATAGATACTACATTTTGGGGACTGTCAAAGTCCCCAAATTTTTTATAAAAAAACAAGAAATTTTTTGCAAAAAGTGGGTTGACATTTATCTTTAATAGTAGTACTATATACAAGCTGTCGCCGAAAACGGACATAAATAAAGGGCTAGAACAGAGCGATAGTTTTTTATTCCTTAATAATGAGGAAATGTACTTTAACAACAGAATAATGATGACAACCCCGAAAATTCTTTTAAATAATTT
>CAMVKW010000036.1:0-26818 GCA_947168155.1 uncultured Lachnospiraceae bacterium
CTAAGTTATCAATGATATTAAACGCAATTACAGCAGCAATCTGGGTATTTATTACAGCGATGAATCTATATTCGCTTAATGAATATGCTCATGTAAATACATTCAGTCCATATTTTACAGGAGCTCTGGCACTCTTTTACATCGGAATGACACTTGGCTGTGCATGCAAATATGCTAAGGCTAAGAAGCTTGAGAGAGGTGAGTAAGTATGACGGTAGGTGCAATTGTAGGATTATCTTTACTGACGATTGTGGTTATTTCGGTAGTGGCACTTCTATGCTACCAGTATAAGAAAGCAAGAATACCAAGCGTGATTATTGGATTGATTATTGTAGCAGCAGCCTGGTCCATAGGAGCCTGGTATTATACAGGAACCGAAGCTGGTAAGCGTGCGATTAAAACTCAGCGGAGCAACTTCGGTGGAGGTATCGAACGCCGCATCACAGTATATGATGTAGAGGGTGATGTGATAGCAAAGTATGAAGGTAAGTTTGATATCGAGTATGATGATGACAGGATTCTCTTTGATGACGAAGATGGTCTGAGACATATAATCTATTATCCAACAGGAAATGTTATAGTGGATGAGATAGAAAAATAATAGTGAAGTTTTATGAGATAGGGTGTCTTGATGGCACTCTATTTTTGTGTGTAATTCTTCGGCTTCATATGGTAGACTATAGAACAGTTGTTTGACAAAGGATATAGCGAAGAAAATATTGATGGATAAGGAATAATACTACGATGAGTAGATTTGAAGATAATGAAAATGTAAAAAAGATTTTTTGGGATATTATAGATCTTAAATCTTATGAAATGATGGGAAAATCTAAATATGATTTGGTAGTTCGTGAAGCTCTTGACCAGATCAGGCGTGGTAATAGAGGAAATGCAAGACAAGCAGTACGTCGGGTTGTAAATATGTTTCCTGATGAACCGGCAGGTTATTATTTAATGATGATGACTAGGGCAGATAAGGAAACTGTTGGGGATGAGGTTGACTATGCTTATAAAGTTCTTGAATGTGCAAAAGGTGAAGAACGATATATATATCTTAAAGCAGTTTATGACGAATTAAGTGATCGAGCAAAATATGTTGGGTACGCCAGTTTACGTGGCTCAATACGAACCTATGTAGAGGAAAAGATGAGTTATAAATATGTAAAGGAAAGTATATCTACTCAGCAAACAGTTTATTGGGAGGCTCTGAGTGATGTTGTAAACCATAAAGAATATATTGGATATTTTGAAAGACTTATGGAACTTCTGGGAAAGATTTCAGCCGAAGGATATGATTTTACAAAAGATTTTAATAAGCTTACCAAGAAGGTAGAAAGAGATAAGAAGAATTATTACGATTATATAGAAGAGTGTAAACAGAAATACAAAGAATTAAGTGAAAATTGAATATGCCGTCAATTTTTGACCTTAAAATTGCGTCCGCCGTTAATGGCAGGGCGCTTTTTTTAATGTAAACTTTTAACCATAGAAAACAGCAGAAAGCACCGGTTGCAAACGGCCGCTGTTGAATGAGCGTGCACGCTTCAAACCTAATAACAAATCAATCAAATAATAAGGAGCGAAGCAAATGTATACAAATGAAGAAATAAATGTTTTATCAGCAGTTACAGAACTTAATCACAATATGGATGATCTTATCAAGGCGGTCAATGATCTGAATATCATGTCCATGAAGATAGTGGCAGAAAAGGATCCAGAGAATGTAACGAAAGAGATGATTCTTGCACTTGCAAAGAATGGGATTGATGTAAGGAATCTGAATGACTACTTTAATAATGTATTGCCAGAATGTCTGGAGATATCAGATAAGGACTCTAAACAGGAGCCCCAGATGATTAGGGTAAAGGTTAAGAAGAGAAAAACTGCAAAGGAAGTTGATTCGTCAATGGGAGCAGTTCCGCCAACTGATAGAAGTCTTACTGGAAATATAGTTCATGATGATGAAAAGAAGAGAGGCGTTATATTTGTTAAATGTAATAAGTCGCCGGAGATAGAAAACAGGGTTGTTGATGAACTTATCCAGGCTGCTAATGACAGAGACATTATGATCCAGGAGTTCATCGTAAATGAAAAGGATGGGGTAAATAAGTTAAATGCCTGGATGGAATCTGAGATGATTGATTACATTATTATGAATAATCTTGATGAATATAGTCAGTATCCAGTAACTCAGTTCTACTTACTTGATCATGCTTTCAGATGTGGCATAAAGGTACTTCTGAAGAACAATGGATTTAAGCCAGTACTTCCATTTTAGGATTTGAGGTATGAGAGCGGAAAACTTACGTCCGGTCGTTATGCCAGCAGAGGTAGTTATCTTTGCTGGCAGCAAACCAGCGGATGGGTTGCCTCATTTCCCTACGGAGGATGAGGCGTGGGAATATATAAAAGAGTTAGAAGGTATCAGAGAGGTCGGTGAGATAAATGATATATGATCAGTTTGTAGTAGGTGGGATAGTTCAGACTATAAGAAGAGATAGGAAAATAACTCAATTAGATATGGCTGAAAGATTGAACATAAGTGTAGATCATTATTCTAAACTTGAACAGGGATGCGAAGGTATGAGTCTTAAGATACTGTTTGGACTTATGACAATCCTAGATGTCGATGCAAATACTTTACTACTTTATGGAGAAGATGGATCCAAAAGAGTAGCGAGAGTAACAGCGAAGATAAATGGCCTGAAAAACATAGATCATGAGGTATTTTTGGATAGTGTAGAAAATATGATTGATTCTTTATATCAAAGAGAAAAGGAAAGGTTGGCGAGTTGATATGCGAAGAAAGATTCCTTCAAAGAAGAATGATATTAAATGTATAGTGATCCTCTCCAGCTGTGAGAAGGATGACTGGGATAAGGCAAAGAAAAAAGAGGATAAGCAGCTTAGCTATATAAATACTTATGCTAAGAAACATCATCTGATTCCAATGGAAATAGTCAGAAGGGGATGCTTTGGTCCAATGGAAATGAATAGAATTCTTCATAATGTAATAAAGAAAATGGATTCAGGTAAAGCGGAGGCAATACTTGTGGCAAATGCACTATCAATATCAAGCAGTATTTCGGATGCATATTTGAAAGTTGGAAAGGTGGCTCAGGCAGGATACAGATTCATATCGGTTGATGAAGGTGAATTATACTTTAAACTGTTTAATCCTGAAGTCGGAAAGGTGGTTGAAAATGGAAATTAGAAGAGGCGATATCTTATGGGTAGAGTTTCATAGTGGGAATGGTCATGTGCAGAGAGGAAGACGTCCTTGTGTTGTAGTAAGTACCAATAGGGTGAATAGTTATGCCAGAGTAATAAACGTAGTTCCAGGTACTACGAATTTAGAGCGGAAGAATAATCCAGTTCATCTGATAATCAAAAATATTGATGTTAATGGTTACATGGGGAAGGATACCATGTTTCTTATAGAACAGATTACAGCCATTGATACAGATCAGGTACTGGGGAAAGCTGGTTTTGTAAATGCAAATACTTTAGAGACTATTAATGAGCTTATCAAGAAGCAACTAGGTATTGGGAAGGAGCAGGTAGATGAACAAACCAAACAGAAATGATGAGGCTTTATATAGAACTGTAGAACAGATAGCAAAAGAAACAAATCTATGTAAGGGTAAGGTAAGAGAACTTGCTAAGGAGGCTGAATCTATTATCCGTATTGGTAGAGCGGTTCGTATTAATGCTTCCAAGTTTTATGAGTATTTAGAAAAAGAATATGGATGCTAGGATATAGGGGAACTGGATAGTCTTCCGGTTTCCTTATACGTCCATTTAGAAGATATGCATAATTAAAATGCATTACAAAAAGATGACATTTGTGAACTTATCACAATTGATTTCTGAAACGCCGGAATATATAATAAAAGTATGCAAATGTGAACTTATCAATAATGTGAGAAAAATCGAGGTGATGGATATATGGCAAAGAGAACTGACTCAAAAAGACGTAAGCTTAATAACGGAGAGTTTGTCAGATCAGATGGAATGTATGCATTTCGTACAGTGATAGATGGGAAACGTCGTACTATTTATTCTAAGTCTTTATCAGAACTCAGAATTAAAGAGGAAAAGCTTTTGGAGAATCTTGAAAAAGGTCTTGATATAGATAAACAGAAACTGACATTAAATGATGTAGCAGATAAGTATCTGGAATCAAAGGCTAAATCTGTTCAGATAACAACTCTTCGCACTATGACATATTATTATGACAGGTATGTCCGTGATGAACTAGGAAAAAAGAAAATTGCAGATATAAAAAGATCTCAGATAAAGGATCATTACTTACATCTTATTTCCAGGGAAAACAGAATAAGCATCTCGACCCTTATAAGGTTAGATACGGTATTAAAGCCAATGTTCGAAAGTGCTGTATATGATGATATTATATTAAAGAATCCTGCAAAGGGAATAATAACAGAGATTAAGAATGAATCTCGTGAGACTCCGAAAAAGGTATCTGCATTAACAGAAGAGCAGCAGGATGATTTTATGAGTTTTCTTATGTCTAGTAGTAAGCATGAAGGGGTAAAAAATCTGATTGTCTTTTTGCTAGGTACCGGATGTAGGATTGGAGAGGCGTTAGCTCTTCAGTGGAGTGATGTTAATTTCGATAGTAATTTCATATCCATTAATCAGGCAGTCGCTTATACAAAGGTGGATGGACATTATAAGCATTTGATGAAGAGAACAAAATCAGAATCAGGAGACAGAATTATTCCTATGTTGAAGGAAGTCAGGGAGGCACTTGAAGCAGAGAAACTTAGACAGAAGAATAATGGAATGATCCAGCCTGATTTAGATGGTTATAATGATTTCGTATTTTTAACTATCAGAAATACAGTGTATACCAGAGAGAATGTGTTGACACAGATAAAGCAGGTGGTTAAAGAATATAATAAATTACATCCGGATAACGAGCTTCCGGATATGTCGACTCATCAGTTGAGACATACCTTTACAACAAGACTTTGCAGAAATTCGGATGATCTTAAAGCTATACAGAAGATACTCGGACATAAGGATATAAGTACTACGCTCAATATTTATGCAGATGCTACAGAGGATGGAATCAAAGAATCAATGCAGGCACTTGAAGGGAAGATGTTTAAAGATAAGAATAAAGAATGATTTTGATATAAGGCAAATAAGCAGGGGCGAGAGTTTCCTGCTTGTTTAATTTGTCGCTTATGTGGCGACACAATTATACATAAGGTTTTGTATAATAAGCTTGTAAGTTGATAGTTGTGATTGTGTTTTTCATAGTGTACCTCCGGCAGGGATTTGCATATAGCGGTCCCTGCCACCTTTCTTTTTATACGGTATACTCTGTGTCGCCAAGGTGGCGACCATAATATAAGAATATAGTGATATATTTTATGTGTTGGAACGTAGCTGAATTTGATGAGGTTACGATACGTAACTAGAGCTATTGCATTATTATTTGGGACAGAATTATAATCACATTAATCAGAGTCGACACTGATAGAAATGAGGTGCTTATGGATATAGATGATACAAATAAGGATATACTCAGACTATTAAAGGATAATGGACGGATGAGCTTCACTGAAATAGGTGAAAGTCTTGGCTTATCGAGAGTTGCTGTAAAAAAGAGAGTTACGAAGCTTGAAGAAGCTGGGATAATCCGTGGTTACAAAGCCGTCATCTATAGAGCAGATAATGTAAAAATGCTTATGGAGATTACAACAGTAGATGATGATTACGAAGATCTGTTGGAGTATCTTAACAGAACCGGATATGTTACAGAACTTTATGTGATGACCGGCAAAAACCGTATTCATGCCACTGCGGTTGCTCCTGATGTATCAGAATTAAAGTACCTTGCAAGAATGGTAAGTAAGAAGTTTGAAGATAAGATCAAAACAATTGGCTGCCATGGAGTTAAAGAAATAGTCAAAGATAAATTTGGAGGTGTCGAATATGATAGAGCTGGACGAGAAAGTAACAAGAGAAATGAATAAGTATCTGGAGGGAACGACTATTGAGGAAATACTTGAGAGAAACAAGAAGATGTTCCATTTCCAAGTGATGTTTAATACTACTCAGATGGAGCAGGGGATAGATGTTCTTGAACTCAGTGTAAGAGGATATAACTGCCTTAAAAGACACGGTTTTAATTCGCTGAGAGATCTTGTTAATGGTGTAGAGACAAAGGAGGATGCAACAAGTAAAAGACAGCTTCTCGGAGTTAGAAATCTTGGAAGAAAATCAGCTGAGGAAATACTTATGAAACTGTTTTATTATCAGTTTCAGGTTCTTTCTGATGAGAGGAAGAGGCAGTACATGCAAAGAATAGTAGAGTCGAATCAGTAAGGGAGGGCAGCATTTATGAATAAAAATAGTGTATGGTTAGATGGAATCATAGGAGCTGCCACTGGAGATGCACTGGGCCTTCCTGTTCAATTCAAAATGAGAGATGAGTTGATAAAAAGTCCTGTTATAGAAATGATAGAAGATGATATGTTCAGGACACCTAAAGGAACATGGTCAGATGATACTAGTATGACCTTAGCTATTCTAGACAGTCTTATTGAATGTAAGGAAGTGGATGCCAAGGATGTTATGAATAGATTTGTTTCATGGCTATTTGATTCTAAGTATTGTGCTCTGGATATAGCTATTGATATTGGAACTACTTGTGGTATCAGTATAGAAAAATATAAGGAAAGTGGAAATATACTTATATGTGGAAAAACAGGAGAAATGGCTAATGGAAACGGTTCTCTTATGAGGACAATGCCGCTTAGTCTATATTATGCATTAAGAGTATTAGAAGGTTGGTTTAGCGTTGATTTTGCGATAAAAGGAATCCATTCAGTTTCTAAATTAACTCATAATCATCCAAGAGCTTGTATAGCATGCGGATTACATTTCTTCTGCACAAAGGCTATTCTGTCAGGCGGGGGAGATTTGAATTCTCTTCTTCAAAATGGAATATACGAGGGCTTTATGTATTATAATGAGAAGGAGGAATATTTGCAGGATCTTCTGTATTATAAGAGGGTTTTGGACATAGAAGAATTCAAAAAGGCTCCGGTGGACGATATAGCAAGTTCGGGATATGTTCTTGATACATTTGAAGCAGCAATCTGGGGACTCATTAATACACATAACTACAGGGATGCAATGATAAAGGTTGTAAATCTGGGTGATGATACTGATACGGTTGGTGCAGTAGCAGGTGGTCTTGCAGGGCTGTATTATGGCTTTGATTCAATACCAAAGGAATGGGTTAGTGTACTTAGAAAGATAGATTATCTGAAGAATATGTGCAGTAAAGCAGAAGATACTTTTGATAGTTCGGCATATGCTAGGGAGAAAAGAAAATGAGCACATATGTTATGAGTGATCTGCATGGATGTTTTGATGCATTCATGCAGATGCTAAAAAAGGTGGATTTCAAAGAGAAGGATACCTTGATTCTGGCAGGTGACTATATGGATCGAGGGGCTCAGAATTATGAAATGCTTGAGTGGCTGGTTAGTCGACCAAAGAATGTAATAATGCTTCTTGGAAATCATGATGAGGAGTTTATTGAATATATTCAGATTATTGAGCTCATGGCACAAAAACTGGATTTTAAGGGTGATTATGATTCTTATGAGGACTTCTGTGATTTTTATGATGCTATTGAATTAGAACTTCCGAAATATAATAAAGAGGCGGCATATGCATTTGATTTTTATGAAACTATTATCAATATCATCTCTGAAAAGGAAGGTGGAATAACTCTTAATAAAGCTATAAGATGGCGACAAATGTTAGATAGACTGCCATATTTCCATAAGATGGAATCGAATGGAAAAGAAGTTATAGTTGTTCATGCCGGATACGCAGAGGATGTAAAGCAGCTTGTTGGTTACAAAAGATTTAAGTATGAGTATCTGGAAGATTTTTACCTTCATGCGAGAGACGAATCGATAGAGTTTGGCGGTAAAGAGAATGCAATAATAATAGCCGGTCATACACCTACAATTGTAGAAGGGTTTAGTTTTAATAGCGGTAGAATATTCCATTATCATGACGACAAGAAAAACTGTGATTTCTACGATATAGACTGTGGGGCAGTATATAGAGATTATGATAAAACAGCTCATCTGGCGTGTATCAGAATAGATGATATGAAGGAATTCTATGTTTGATAGTATGGTTATGCCGTAAGATCTGAATCGATTAAGGAGGTATAAAGGCGTGTCGCCAAGATGGCGACCAAATTGCAAATAAAAGATGTTATAGTCACTTTATCGACAAGCGGAAAGCGGGGTGATTATATGAATGCTGATTTTAGTTCACAGATAAAAACTGTTATTGATGGACTTTTTAAAATAGGAGATGAACTGGATAAGAGAGGGATTGGAAAGCAGATAACTAAGTCAAATGATGGAACCATTAGAGATGCCATCAAAGCAGAAATACTTATGTTCATTTTTAAAGTCTTGGACCCAGAAAAGATGTTAAATGAAGAAGGACTGGAGTATATAAATAACTGCCTTGGCTATGATTTTACATTGCTGAATATAGAAGTTGCGAGAAAGAGAACATTAGATGATAAATTCCCGCAGGTTTCAGTATTGTTGCCAACATTCCTTGTGATCGATGGTGAGTTGGGAGGTAATACATTATCTTCTACATATGTAAAAGCAATATCTTTTGTGACAATAGGGCTAATGAACTGTAGAGGTGCATCTCTGCAGGAAACAATAAATTATTGCAGAAGAATAAAGATATATTCTGATATGGTTACGCGGTGTCTGGACACAGAGATAGATCTTGATCCATTGCAATATATAGACGATGCTAATAAATCAATCATTGAAGTTGCTATCTCTATAGATGAAAAGATTAATACATATGATGATGAAAAGAAATACTTAGAGTTATCAGTCGAAACTGTAAGGAAGACTATACAGGCAGAGAAAGAGAAGAAAGAACGAGGAGAAACTGATAGAGAGATAGAATTAACAATTGATTTTGTAGAAGCATCAGAAGAAACTTCGAATGATGCAAATGAAAAAACCAGTGGAGTAAAGGCTACTTCTGCACTTGAGAAGCTGGATAATTTAATAGGTCTAAGGAGTGTTAAAAATCAGATTCATACGCTCCTGAATGTACAGATAGTAAATAAGAAATGTGCGGAATATAAGATTGCACGTGAAAATATAGGAATGCATATGATATTTACCGGAAATCCTGGTACTGGTAAGACAACGGTTGCTAGACTAGTTGGTGAGATATATCATGAAGAAGGACTTCTTTCAAAGGGGCAATTTGTAGAGGTAAGCCGTGCAGACCTTGTGGCTAAGTATGTAGGACATACAGCTCAGCAGGTTAAGGAAATTGTAGAGAAGGCAAAAGGTGGAGTGCTGTTTATAGATGAGGCATATTCATTATCCAGAAGTGGTGGAGATTTTGGACAGGAAGCTATAGATACGCTGGTTAAGGAGATGGAAGATAATAGAGATGACCTTATTGTGATAGCGGCTGGATATCCATCGCTCATGCATGATTTTATGGATGCTAATCCTGGACTCAGATCAAGATTTCCTATAACTGTTGGTTTTCCAGATTATACAGCTGAAGAGCTGATTAAGATATTTATGATCTTTTGTAAGGATAATTCGCTAGAAGTAGATTCATCAATTCTTAGCAGAGTAAAGGCAAGTTTCAAATCTGAAGCTGCTAGGAAAAAGGCTAATTTTGGTAATGCCAGGATGGTACGAAACTATTTTGAAAAGATGATCATGAATCAAGCCAACAGATTAGTGCTTGGAAATATGCTTGGTGTAGATGATGTAACGTCATTTGCATTGGATGATCTTCCTGACAATGGAATTACCAGAAGTTATATACCGAATTATGAAAATGATTTTTATGTAGTTTGATGAGGATATATTAGATATGGCAGATGGAAATAAATATGCTCTCCTTGTAGGAGTTGGAAAATTCAATAATGATGCTATAACAGATCTTCCGACATATGATGATGACTGCACGCTTATAAGTGATTCACTTGTTCAAGGACTGAGGTTTTCATTGGAAAACATTCGAACGGTAGGAGAAAACGGAGAGGTAATAAGTAAGTCTTTTACATATGCACTTCTGAATTTTAAGAAGGCCTTAACAGAGGATGATACCTTTGTTCTTTATTACACCGGACATGGCCAGGATAATGCATTATATTTTTCAGATACACTTGTGGAATTGAGAAGTATTGTCAGAGTTGTAGATAGTCTTCCTGCAAGAAGGAAATGGATAATTTTGGATTGTTGTCATTCAGGAGCGGCTAAGACACCAGATGCAGTAATGATTCCAAGAGCTCTTGATCTGCAGTTATCTGATTATGTGGATCATGGAACAACGATTATGGCATCTTCAGGTGCTGATCAAAAGGCATCATTTGATGGAAACCATAGTATGTATACGGGTATGCTATGTAAGGCTATTATGTCAGACAAAACAACGAGGCATGGGAAGAAGTCTCTTTGGGATATCAATAATATGGTCCAGTATTTAATAGATGAATGGAATGCTGAGCATATAGAGAAAGTCCAATATCCTATTTTCAGATCATCTGAAATAGGTTCTATCAGTTTTGCGGTAGAGGACAAGCAGATATATAATTCGATAAATAACCTTAGTCCAATATTCATTACGGATGATTATGTGCTTACATCAGCAAAGTCTCTCAGCACTGCAAGTGTGAAGCGGAACTGTGCATTTGTCATGCTTAAATGTGATAGGACAGATGAAAATATCATTAGGATAACAAATGAAGTTACTAATCTGGTGAAGGGTATGAACCTGGACAATATGCATACAGGGTATGTGGCAAAGGTTGTCTGGTGTTATTTTGGAGCAGATGCTTCAGACATGATAAAGAGCAATTATTTTACATATACAATCTGGACTGATGATTCTGAACAGAGAGGAATTCATTTTAGAGATAATAAAAATGCTCATGTAGTGGGCGATATTTATATTTATCAGAATAAATCCTATGAGCTTGTTCGAAAAATGAATAATCCTGAAATCAGTACTGAAGAATATATGCAGGACCTGAATGCTGCAATTTCGGATATTATAAACATGGGCGAATTGTTTGTAAGAGACATAACCGAAGTTTATAATAAGACCATGGATATAGAAACATTTAGAGAGGCATATTCCAGTTGGGTTAAGAAAGTCAAAAAAGACTATATTAAGCTATCTGATATGAGTAGTCCTCCGGATGAAATATATGACCTTTCAGAAACGGTAATGGATCTGGCAGGGTGGCTGGTAGACCTTGGGATTTATATTGATAATGATAAAGAGTTGCAGGCTATAGACCATTGGGTTATTAAGAATGCAATTCGAAGATATCATGAGAGTATAGATGTTATAACAAAGCTTCAGAAGGGGATTATAGACAGCTAGTAAAGTTGGTCGGCCGGAAAATGGCTGATCAGTAAGGAGCGAAAATGGATAGATTAAGTGATAAGCTACGTAGTGAGATAAATGAATATTTAGATAGGTACTATGTTGCACCGACAGTAAAAGATGGGTCTGATGTATTCAATGCAGATGAGACATATAAAGAAGGTACAATAGATGGTACGGATCTTTCTGTTAGCAGTCTTGAAGAGCTTGTTGGTAGCGTTGGAGAAACCTTCTGTGAGATGTTATTCAGAAAGATAGACGAGAAAGGGCTTAGTGATTCAGAGGTATATAAAAAGGCTGATATAGACCGAAAACTCTTTTCAAAGATACGAAGTAATCCTGCATATCATCCACAGAAGAATACTGTTATAGCTCTTGCTCTCGCTTTGGAACTTCCAATAGATGAGTTTAATGATATGCTTGCCAGAGCGGAGTATGCCCTGTCTCCGTCAAGTAAAGGTGATCTTATAGTGAAGTTCTTTGTTGAACACGGAGTTTATGATCTGATGACAATTAACTTTACCTTGGACGAATATGGACAGGAGATAATAGGCTGATCTGATATTTAAGATGATATGCACTTACAAAAAATGTCGCCACCTTGGCGACCTTTTTTTGTGCCTACTTTAGTATGCTTATTTCATCCTGAAGGAGGAGGTGAAGAGCGTATGGATAATGACCGAAATACAAAAATAGGTGAGATAGCATCAATGGTCTGCCAGATGAATGATGAGCAGCTGAAGAATGTTCATGTATATACCGAAGATGAACTAAAGGAGCCTAATCATGAGGCTGTGGCACTTGATGCAGTAATTCAGATAAGCAAGAAATATGGAAAAAAGCAGAGAAAAGAGGAGGGTTAAGTTATGGCTTTAATTAAATGTCCTGAATGTGGAAAAGAAATATCTGATAAGGCGTCCACCTGTCCTAGTTGTGGTTGTCCGATAACAACAAATGAACATGCGGTTGAAAGTTCTGATGCAGGTAATTCAAATAGTAGAAGTAGTGAGTTTAATCAAGTGTCTGGAGCAAATTCTAAGAATAAAATGCCTATAATTATTATAGCTGCATTAGTTGTAGTTGCATTGATAGCTGTTTTGGCGATTAAGCTGATACCAAAGAAAGCAAATGTTGAGGAAGTAACTACTGAAGCAACAACAGAGGATAATTCAAAAGAGATTTATGATGAGGCTGTGGAATTGATTGAATCAGGAAATTATGAAGATGCAAAAGCAAAGTTTGAAACTATTCCGGACTATAAGGATGTTGCTACTATTCTTGATCAAATACCTTGGGAAACAAGAGTGTTTGCTTGTGTAGACGAATTACAGGATATGTTGAAGTCCCCTGATTCACTTAAAGTATATGATGTTGTTGTTTTCAGCAAAGAACAAAAGGAAGATGCAAAACTTGAACAAGATAAAATAGATGGATTCAAGAATATCTTTGATCCTGATGAAGAAGCTCCGGTAATAGTAATTCATTATGGCGGTCAAAACACTATGGGTGGAATGACAGATGAAATCATTATCTTCGTAATGGATAAACAGTCACATAAATACTTTGCATATGGACATACAAAAACATTGGATAAAGACAAAGCAGATGATGACGAGGAAGATGTAGTATTTCTTTATAACACAATGAATGATAACTTTAAAAGAACAGGTGATGTAGATGTAGATAGAATCAATGCAATAATTAAAAATGGTGTTTATACGAATGTGAAAATCATCGATGATTGATATTCTTTTAGGAGAAGTCATACCAGAAATGATATGACTTCTCTTTGGTAAGATATTAGCATCAAATTCCTCATAAAATAAAGCTCATAAAGACCATAAATATTTGACAACGTTCGCCTCACTGAATATAATATAAGTGTTAGACAAAAGTATATATTTTAGCAAAATATGGGAAACCATGTGACGCAAAGCTATCAGGGCCTAAGAAGTTTTTTATGGCAGCCAGTTGCAACTGTAGGAAGGCATCAGTCATAGGCGTAAAGCTCTATTCTGATGCGTTTTTTGTTTAATAATGTGAGGTATGTATGAATGAATATGCAACTATTAAAGAAATCGCAGCAAGATGGGGCGTATCGACTCGTCGAGTTCAGAAAATGTGTGCTGATGGATTAATTCCAGGTGCTATGAAATTTGGTCGTGATTGGGCTATTCCGAAAGATGTTGAAAAACCCAAAGATGCCAGAATTACAACTGGAGAATATATAAACTGGCGAAATAATAAAAAGAAAGAATCGGAGTGATTATATGAGTGGAAGTGGATCAAGATTTATTGCCTCGCTGTTTGGTATTCGACTAAATGAGGATGTTCCGCAACTAAATAGTCTGGTTCCTCAAAGAATATCCAATGAAATAATGACAGGACAACTACCAAAGTTTAATCCTTCGACTATTATGCTTGGTAAAAATGAAACATGTCATTTTATGGATAAAGCGGCGTTGGCTATAAAAAAGAAGGAGAAAACATATCGAACTCATCGAACAGGTAGTAGTTATAGGGTGACGAAGAATTGGACAGTACACTCTACAAATGGAAGAGCAAGACCGGTAGAACAGGAATGGTATGAGTTTAAAGAAGGTGTAGTATTTGTAACTAATGAGAGAATTATTTTTGTTGCTCCAGAAAATGGATTTGAAAAGAAGGTAAAGAATTTAACAGCTGTAATTCCATATTCAGATGCGATAGCATTGCAGTTTGGAAGCCAAACAATAAATCTGATGATGCCACAGTCACAATTAATGGCTATGGTATTAAAATTGATAAGCTAATAGGGGAAACTAAAATATGGAGATAAATCTTAGCAAAGTTATTTCATATTCAAAAGATTGTTTGCAAAGCAGAGCTCAAATGCGTTCTATTATGATGGACTTATATCCCGGAAAAACAAGGGATATGAATGTTTTATTGGCGGTTTATGAAAGCGGCGTGCCTAGAAAAATTAAAAATGAGGGTGAAATTAATGATGAACTCTATGCTTCTTATGTAAAAAAAATAGCTGACGATTATGGTCTTAAGGAGAATTATATAGAAGAAGCATTAGATGCATGGATAGATGTATGTATTCGTCCTGGGGCTTCTAAAAAGATTAATAAACAAAAAAATAACGTAAATCAGGGAAACAGAGAATCTTATAATCGACCTATAGTACATAATCAAAATGATAATAATGTAAAAAGGGTTGTGGGGAATAATGGTGATTATGAGCTACAATGTGTAGGAACTAATAGGTATGAAATAAAAAAATTTATAGGATTTGATCAGGCTGAAACAATCATACCAACTGAAATATCTGGAAAGAAAATAGTTGGAATAGGGGAGTATGCATTTAAAAAATGTCAAGGAATAAATAGTTTAATAATTCCTGAGGGAATTGAATATTTATCTGTCGGTTCTTTCTGTGAATGTAATAATTTACAAAAAGTTGTTTTTCCCAATTCCTTAAAACAAATAAGTAAGGAAACAGGCTCGAAAAAATATCGTAGTGTACTTGAAAAACATGGTACTTTTGAGAATACAGCATTGACTGAAATTGATTTACCGAATGATATAGTGGAAATTGGTGAAGATACATTTAAAGGATGTAAAAAGCTTAAAAAGGTTATTTTTCCTGATAATTTAAAAGTGATTGGTAGTAAATCATTTAGTGGATGTGAATTGTTAATTGAAATATGTTTTCCACCAAAGGTCGAAGTAGTAGAATATTTAGCATTTTCTCGTTGTACAATTTTAAGAAAAGTTGTTTTGAATAATGGATTAAAAAAGATAGATTCGTATGCATTTAGTGAAAATCCGATGTTAACATATGTTGTGTTACCAGCAAGTGTAGAAGAATTTGGACGTGATATTTTCAAAGTTAACTATAGAAAAGATCATATTACATTAGGTTGTTTTCCTGGATCAAAGGCAATTGAATTTGCTAGACTTGAAGGATATAAGATGGTAAATGCATCGGAATGTTGATTATTAATATGAGGGGCTATGGAGGTCAAACAATAAATCTTATGATGCCACAGTTACAGTTAATGGCGTTGGTGTTAAAGATGGTACATTGATATCAATTAGGGGGTTAATTATGTTTGATTCAAATGTGTTTAAGGAATTAATAAACAATACTTATTTACTTAATAATCGTAATCAATTTATGGCAGCTCTTATGGACTGCTTTCCTGATGAAAGACTTCTACGGAATCTTATAATTTATTGTTATGATCTAGGGATTGCAGATGAACTTAAAGAAAGGAATCCTGATATATTCACATATAATAAATTTATAAATAGAGTTATGGAAGACCATGGTGTTAGCAAGGATTTAGCTGCGTGGAGTGTAAATGAATGGTTTCAAGCCTTTGGTTATTTAATTAATGATTCAAATGAGTTAACAAGAGAAAAAATAAAACAAAGATATTTTGCACAAGATAATCATATTTATTGTACAAAAAATGCGTTGATAACAACAAATAGGATTCATTATAGAGGGTTTTATATTAATTTTTTAAAGGAATCAATGGGGTTTTATGATCCAGTTGAAGTAGGAGAAATGTCGAAGGGATTTGTATATGGTTCTTTAGGTCTCCCTATTAGAAAGTATATAAAGAACGGTAAAACTGTATCTGTTAATGATGGTGGAATGCTATTTGAGTTTTCTAATGATCAAGATGCTATTGAATTTGGGATGGTTTTAGATGTGTTTTTTAATCATGATTATCTTTTTGAATTACCATGGAAAAAGCTTGAATGGAGTGATTCAAGTGATGTATATGATAAAAACTATATTATAGATAAATTTTTTAGTGGGATTTTTATAGAATCATTAAAGTGTTCTGCACATATAATCACTGTGGAGGATCAAGGCGCTAAAATTGTAAAAGAAGACTATGGAATAAAAACTATGTTGTGTAATATTCTGTATAATGATGATGGAGGTATTTTTTCTCCTGGCAACGGAAGAAATGTTAACTGGGAGGATATTCATAAAAATGGAAGTAGTAGCGTGCCTATATATTTTGTTATTTATTCTGAAGACAAAACAATTCTTCATTCTTGGAGAATCGGAGATATAGGAACAGACTTACATATAAAAGAATTTGGAAAAAAACTTTATATAGGAGATTATGATGATTATTTTTTGATGCAGTTTGATAGAAATGCGCTGGAAGGCAGAAGAGTGTTTGACTATATTTTTACTGCACAAGATTTCTCTAGCTATATTGATTACAAGTATAATAGGTAAATTAGAATGTGATTTATATTTTTTATGGTAATAATCAATTGAGATTAGGTTTTTACAATAAGAATTTTATGAAGTGAAACAGGAGGTATATAATGGGATTATTAAATGTGGGTGATACTGTCAAAATGAAATATGGGGGAGTGGCAAAAGTTCTTGCGGAATTCGGATCTGGAGGTCAGGGCACTGTATATAAAGTCTCGTATAACGGAAAAGAATATGCCCTTAAGTGGTACCATAAAGGTGTGTTTGGTGGAAAAGAGCAGGAATTTTATAAGAATCTAGAAAACAATATTCAAAAAGGGGCGCCAACAAAAGACTTTCTTTGGCCACTTGGTATTACAGAAGTTCATGCAGGGGTTTTTGGATATATTATGGATGTCAGACCTAAAGGTTATTATGAACTCACAGAATTCTTTGTAGGAACAAAGAAACAGAAGCAGGTACATTTTAAATCGTTTGCTGCCCAAACAGAAGCGGCCATAAACATCATACAAGGGTTTAGAGAATTACATAATAGTGGATATAGTTATCAAGATATTAATAATGGTAATTTCTTTATAAATCCTGAAAATGGAAAGGTTTTAATATGCGATAATGATAATGTGTCTCCATTTGGAACTAATTTGGGAATACTTGGAAAACAGAGATATATGGCTCCTGAAGTAGTGACTGGTAAAAATGATCCGGATAAGCAGTCGGATAGGTTTTCCTTAGCTGTAATCCTTTTCAGATTACTGTTCATAAATCACCCATTAGAAGGTAAAAGATCAACTCCTCCATGTATGACTAAGGAATTTGAACGAAGATATTACGGAGAGGAACCTGTCTTTGTATATGATCCTAAAGATGATAGAAATCGGCCGGTTCCAGGGACTGATAAAAATTTAAAAACATTCTGGCCAATTTATCCAAGCTATGTTAGAGAAATGTTTGAAAGAGCCTTTAGTTTTGATGTTATGATGAAACAAGCACCACGTGTGATAGAAAAAGAATGGTTAGATGTGTTTTTCAGATTAAAGGCTAGTATCGTCAAATGTCCACATTGCAAGCAGGAATCGTTCATAAGTTCAGTAGGAGATAATACATGCATAGAATGTAAGAAAAAGATTACAGTTCAAAATGCAATTGAATTTAGCACGGTCTCATTGCCATTATATCCAGGAACAAAAATCATGCTTTGGCATGTGGATTCATCTCAAAATGATATAGGAACTCAATTAGGAGAAGTATTATCAAATCCTAATGATCCTAAGTTGTTTGGTATCAAAAACTTAAGCAGTTTAAGTTGGAAAGTGAATATGCCAAATGGTAATCAGAAACCTTTAGCTCCAGGAGCTGTAGTACCAATAAAGAAAGATTTTACTATCGAGTGTACTAATAATCCTAAGGATGCTGGAAAGATAATATAACAAAATGAGGAGGTATTTATTATGTCATTATTAGAGGATATCACACCATCACCGAGAAAGGTTATGACTTTGTTTTATTTGGTGGATACATCAGGTAGTATGTCTGGATCTAGAATTGGAACGGTAAATGCTGCTATGGAAGAGTGTATTCCATTACTTAAAGAGGTGGCTGCAGCAAATGATGATGCAGAAATCAAAGTGGCAATCCTTCAGTTTTCAAGTGGATGTTCATGGATTACGCCGGCTGCAGGTCCTGTGGGACTTGATGATATTATTTGGAACGATTTACAGGCAGGTGGAATGACGGAATTTGGAGGAGCTCTTACTGAATTAGATGGAAAGCTTTCTAGAAATGAATACTTAAATTCACAAACAGGAGCATATGCACCGGTTATTTTATTACTAAGTGACGGTGGTCCAACAGATAATTGGGAACCAGCTTTGGCAAAACTTAAAGAGAATAATTGGTTTAAGCATGCAATAAAAATTGCTATTGATATAGAAAGTGGTTCTGACAGATCAGTATTGGCACAGTTTACTGGTAATCCCGAGGCAATATTAGATGCTAAAGATACAGCTACTTTAAAAAAGATGATTCACAAAGTAAGTGTTCGTGCTTCTGAGTTTCAGAGTCATAGTAAACAATCGGCTGATACTGTGACTTCTGCAGAGGAAGATTCAGCTAATATTGTTGCAGATGTTGTTAATGACGTAGAACAAGATAATGGAGCTCCAGTTTCTAGTGATGATAATGATTGGGGAAGTTGGGATTAGTTACTGGTGTGCACATAATGTCAGTATAGAGATATAAGGAGAAGCAAAATTGAATAATGATATATTTGCGTTTTCTGCTACTGAAGTGGGATACAATCATACAAAAATAAATAAGGTTTGTGAAGATGCTTCAGATTTCTATGATGATGATGATATGCATATTTGTGTTGTTGCTGATGGGCATGGAAGCGATAACTATCCTAGAACAGATCGAGGATCAGGGATGGCGGTCAATTCTGCCATAAAGTGTACAGTTGATTTTGTGAAAAAAGCAAATCCAGATGATGTACTTCTGGATGAAAAACATGGGTTTTCAATGCTTATTCAATTAGCGAAAAGTATTTTAATGGATTGGCATAATTCTGTGGAATTGGATTATGAAAACAATCCATTTACTGAATCGGAATTATCTATCGTAAGTGAAAAGTATAAGAAGAGATACTTGGATGAGAATTCTGAGAATAGAAGGATTGAAAAAGCATATGGGTGTACATTAATTATTTTTGCTGTTACAGAATGGTATTCTTTTGGCATGCAGATAGGCGATGGAAAATGTATCTATATTAATTGTGATGGGGATTTTTCTGAGCCGATTCCTTGGGATGATAATTGTCAACTTAACGTAACAACATCTATTTGCGATGATGATTCCATAGATGAGTTTAGATTTTTTATTACTAATCAAAAACCAGCAGCTGTTTTTTGTGGATCAGATGGAATAGATGATTCTTATGCCAATATAAATGAATTATATGCCTTATATAGGTCTATTCTTAAAATTTTTGCAGATCATGGAGTTGATGTTGGTAAAAATGAAATAAAAGAGTATCTTCCGGTTCTAACAAAAAAGGGGAGTGGTGATGATGTTTCCATTGGGTTGATAATGGATTATCCGTGTATTATCCAGTTGTTAGAAAAATTTAACATGCAAGCTGATTTATTTTCAATAAATGAAACATTGACTCAGAAAAAACAGCAATTGAGTGCGAATATTGAAAAAGACAACGCACTTAGTGCTAGGATAAAAAAGTGGCTAGATTCAGGAAATAAACGCCAGACTGATGGCTTTGAAGATGAAAGCATGATTAATGATCTTCGTTGTTCACGTGAAGAATTAGAAAAAGAGATTAAAGAATTAGAAATAAAGATTTCTGAAATCGAAGATAAGTTGATACAGTTCATTAAGCCTGAAACTATAGAAAAATCTGAAGACATTCGTCAAAGTGCTGAAGAGATATCTGATGAAAAAACTGATTTAGATGTTAATATAATTGAAGAAAAGTTTTCAGAACAGCCCGAAGATTCAGCAGAGAATATTACAATTGATGAAAAAGTGGAGGATACAGAATAAGTGGATTTATCTGACATCCTAAAAACTCATCCAGATTTGTTATCTGATGGTAAAAAAATTAAAAGTGTTTTGGCTGATTATTATAGTGGTGATGTACCTCGAATTAATAGAATGATGAAAGCCTATGAGTTGGGTATCATTGATTCATTAGCTTCAAATAATTCAATTGAATTAGAAAAGAAGAAAATAGTTAATCAGCTTATTGATCTTCATGATATGCAAGAGAAAAAAGCAATTGAAGCTGTTGATGAATGGTCTCAATTGTGTTCTTCTGATGTGTTAAAAAGCTATATAGATTTTCAAACGCAAGAAAATAAGAAAAAAGAAGAATTAATAGCAGGAAAGGCCGAGAACTCTCAAAATAGTAATATTAAGAATGATATACAAGAAGAGATTGAAAGACAAGCTGATGAGTTAAATGTAAACTATGAGGATTATGATAGATACTATAATCTTGATCTATCAGACGGAAAACCAATGTATGGTATTCCGTGTGGAGTAGGTAGTTCTGATTATGGTTTTATTGTTAGAGGAACAGGACATGAGGATTTAAATGTACAGGAAAGGTTTCCGAGTGTTCAGGCGATCGTTTATAATTTTCTAATTAGAAATAGTCATATTACAAAAGATTCATATCCACAGTATATGAAAAATCATTTTTTTAATCGGGATTTGGATTATGGTCATATATTTCGATATATGATGATACTTATTGATTTATTAAATCCTTCTGGAGAAACGGTATTAAAACTAAATTTATTAGGGGATAAAGATGAATTACAAGTTGCGATTGAGATTTTAAATGAATATTTGGCTTTGTTTTCTAGATTAACAAAATCTAAAGAGTGCTCAATAAGAGTTGAAATAGATTCACATGGTAAAAGCATATCTGTGGAAGGAAAAGCGGATTATTATGTGGAAAATTACAAAAAAGATCAAGGTTTAAGAAGAAGACTTCGATATGGTCAACGGGTTAATTATTCCCTTAGTATAGAAGATAAGGAAGATTTAGAATTCCTTCTGAAGGAGATATCCCCTTTTACAACATTTAAAAGGGGACAGTTCAACGCATTATGTTCGATGCTTAATTCTAATGATCATGCTGTATGTATTATGCCTACTGGTAGTGGAAAGTCCTTAATTTACTATTTCGCTTGTATCTTACAGCCTCAAGTAGTGTTTGTTGTTTCTCCAACGGATATTTTAATAAAGGATCAAATTAGAAATCTCAAAAAATTCCATCACTTTGATAATGTTACACATCTTGATTTAAGAAGTGAAAATGATTTTTCGTTCTTTAAGCCAGGAACTAATCTGATTTTTTTAACACCTGCAACATTTCAAAATAGAAATCTATTTGGAATATTTAAACGTAGAAAAAATGAGATTTCATATGTGGTTCTTGATGAAATTCATTGTCTTTCTAATTGGGGACATGATTTTAGGCCAGAATACTTGATGTTATCTAGAAATATGCTTAAATATTTAGAAAATGCAAGATATTTAGGGTTCACCGCTACTGCAAATTACACTGTTGCACAAGATATACAAAAACAACTAGGAATACCATATGAGAATTTCTTTTCGCCTGTTTTATTTGAAAAATATAATGTTAGATATGATTTTAGAGAAGTTGATTCAATGGAGGATATGTTTGAGCAGGTAAAGGCCGTAGCTGATGATATAGTTAGGAGAAATGAAAGAGCTCTAGTTTTTACTAAAACTGCTGATATGGCAATTAAAGTAGCTGATGCTATTGGTTTTGAGGCGGATGTATTTGCTGCAGATAAACCAGAATCTTATTCTCAATTTGTTGATGGTTTATGTAAAATCCTTGTTGCAAGTGAAGATTTAGGAATTGGAATAAATCTACCAAATGTAAATTGTACGGTTCATTTTGGTATTCCTATATCAAAGAATGAGTTTGTTCAAGAAATTGGAAGAGCTGGCAGAGCGGATGAGAGAGTAACTTCGTATGTTTTGTATTTGAAGCCGTCTGAGGATAATATTCCTGAGAAATTATTAAAAAGAGAGACGTTTATTGATAATTTACCTCATGTTCTTGCTACTATGAATAACGATTATTCGGATGTTTATCATGTTTTGAATTGTGGAGCTGATACAAGTGATATCTTATTTGATAGATTAATTGATATTTACTCGGATTTTCATAGTGGACAAAAAACATTATATTTAGTTAAACAAAATTCCAAGGGGATTGAACAGTATAAGCAGTTATTATATATGCTTTTTGCGACCGGATATATTAAGGATTGGTATACGAATAAAGCTACTCAAAATAATATAATTGAGATAATTGTAGATATTTGCTCACTTCCTAATGTAACGGGACATAAAACTGTTGCAATAAGTGATTTTGAAATGCTCGATAGAATGAAAAAAGTATCAAGAGAATATTATTCTTCGATGGATAATGACAGAGAGAGTGTGTTTAATGTTACAAGAGCTTCGAAAATAGAAGAAGTCATAAAGATATATGTTAAATGGTATTACGAAAAATTCTTATATCACCACAAGGAACAGTTTTTGGATTTTTTTGATTTTCTCGTAAATAATAAGGATTGCGATTCTGTTAAGATTACTGAGGAGATTGAAGATTACTTTACACTTCCATTCATTCAGATTAAAGAAGATGAGGCATATTATACAGGAATGACAATTGAAGAATTATCTAACCAGGTAACTACCGGGATTGGTAAGAATACATTGTCAAATCTTGAGAGAATTAATAGCGACTCTTATTCATATAAGCTGGATTATATTTTGTTTACTGGAAGGTGGGCGAGAGAAGGTCGATTTGAAGTAACAAGGTTAGAGAGATTTTGGAATAAGCTTTCAGGTGAAGAAAAGAAATTATTTCTTAATACTATGTCTAATTTATATCGGAATAATTCACTTGATGCCAGACTTACATATTTGGATTATGTTGATGATCCCAAAAGTGTTATGGGACTAGAACTAAAGGAAATTGTGGATGATATATATCAAGATAATCCTAAAGATATAATATATTATGGCGTATTGGCAATGTCAGCAAATCGCAAATTTGCAGTTGAATAGGGGAGGAATATATGGTTGGCTCAATTGACAATTTAGAAAGAGAAATAGAACAGTTTCAAAATAATGTTATGGCATCTGGAGAGCTGGTTAAGTTACTTAGTCAGATGTTAGAACAGGTAAAAATGCAAAACGAATCATTTGATAAGAAATCGATTGATTTGCTAACTCGACTTGACAAATTGCCTGAAACTATAGACAGTGCAAATTCAACATGTAATGCACAAATCAAGGAAGATGTATCCAAAGAATTTGAAAAATCTTTAAATGATTTTAAGGAAGAACAATTACAATATTTAAAATCTTTAGAGAATACTAGATCGCAGATTCAGAAGTATATTGAAAAATCTGATTTGGATAAAAATGCGTTTGATGAAAATGCTGAGAAAGTACTAAAAAAGATAGATTTGACTATTGAACATATTAAGGCGGAAAATGATAGTACTATTAATGAGCTGACAAAAGCAATTGATAAAATAGTGTCTGAAAGAAATACTGATTTTATCACAGAACAAGAGAAGTATATAAGTTCATTAAATGATGTAAAAAAAGCTATGACTGGTCAGCTCGAAAGGCTAAATAGTTATGAGGAAAACGCCATTACGAGAAACAATGAGTTAGTAAAAAAGGTCGAGTCAACTATAGAGCAGATAAAAACAGAAAATGAAGATTCAATCAATAAGGGTATAAAAGGCAATGAAGAAGTTATTCTAAAAAGGAATTCAGAGCTTATTGATGAATTTGAAAAGTATATATCCGAATTAAAGGAAACTCAGAGGGAAATTAAGGAATCTGAAAATAAACTGGATACTTCGTATGATGATTTTATCAATTCATTAAAAAAGATGAATATTTCAAATTTATATAATCAAAATCAAGATTTGAAGAGAGAGTTAAATAAGAGAACGACTATAATTATGATTATATCAATTATAAGTATAATTGTCGGAATAATCGGATTGTTTATCTGAGTTTAGTGGGAATATTGATTTGCAATTGATATGAGGGGGGTATAAATGGCTCTTTTAGAAGAAATTACACCATCGCCAAGAAAAGTAATGACTTTATTTTATTTAATTGATACATCAGAGAGTATGAAGGGAACAAGAATAGGCACATTAAATGCTGCTATGGAAGAAAGTGTTCCATTATTAAAAGAAGTAGAAGCTCTTAATGATGATGCTGAAATCAAAATCGCAATTCTACAGTTTTCAAGTGGGTGTAGCTGGATTACACCTTCGACTGGTCCCATTTCTTTAGATGATTTAGTTTGGAATGATTTACAACCTGGAGGGATTACAGATTTTGGTGCTGCACTATTAGAGTTAGACAAAAAGTTATCAAGAAATGAGTTTCTTCAATCACAGACAGGAGCATATGCACCGGTAATTATTCTTATAAGTGATGGTGGACCAACTGATAATTGGGAAAAAGGTTTAAAAGAATTAAAAACAAATAATTGGTTTAAACATGCAATTAAGATAGCAATTGATATTGAAAGTGGCTCAGATAGGTCTGTTTTAGAAGCGTTTACCGGAAATATTGAAGCTATTATAAATGCGAAGGATACTAATATATTAAAGAAGATGATACATAAGGTAAGTGTTCGAGCGTCTGAATTTCAGAGTCATAGTAAACAAGCAATCGACGGTAATGCATCCCCAGAGGAAGATTCAGCTAATATTGTTAAAGATATTATTACAGAGGTTGAAGAAGAACAAGCTGCAGAGAAGTCAGGTGGACTTAGCGATGATGATTGGGGGACATGGTAAGTTTTGATGGAGGGGTTATATGTATTCGAATATTGAAGCACAGGTAGCGCTAGCAAAATGCAGAGAAGGTAAAAGAATATATGGAGTACGTTTTGAGAAAACATCGCTTGGATGGAAATATAATTGGGCATTTGAACTGAGTGATAAAAGGGCAAAATCAGAACAGTATGATAATACGAAAATTAAAGGAACAATATATCCGGATCCTGAGTATCCAGGATGTCCTTATTGTGGAGGACATAGTTTTGTTGTTTGTATGAATTGTGGAAAACTAAACTGCAATAATTCAGATGACAAGATTTTTACCTGTGAGTGGTGTGGAGCAAAGGGTGAGCTAACTAAATATGAAGGAGAAGGGTTTGATTCTTCTGGCGATATTTAATTGGTATTAAGGGGTAAAATGATTAAAACATATAAAGAATATTTAAAACAACTAAAAATACTTGTTAAAAAGAATAATTATCGTATGCTTTCGGATTCAGATATTATTTCTTTTATTCAGACTAATTCTCTTGATAGTAATTATAGTGTTACAATTAGTGATGTAAAGACAGATATAAATGCTATTATTTCAAATCATAAACAATATATTCGTATTCATAATCAACAACGTTATCAGAACTCTAAGAAGAAAACAATCCCTACTAAAACTGTGAAAACATACCAACAATATGTAAAACTATTAGAAACTGCCATTGCAAATAATCAGGGGGCAAGACTTAATAATATCCAGGTAAATGATTTTATACATAGTAATAATTTAGATCGGGATTGGGGAATTACAAATATTGATGTTTATAAGGACATGTCGGATTATTTTTCTCGTATCTCCCAAAATACATATGTGAAAAATGTGCCTGTGAAAGATAATATCTCTGAGAAAAAAGATTTGCAGAAATACAAAGAGCATATGGTGGAAAAGAATGAATCATTAGATGAAAAACAAGTATTATCAGATGATGATTTAGATTTAATTACACAGATAAGTAAGTATATGAATGAATGTCCGAGTGCGTTTAAAGAGATAAAAAGAATTGAAGCGGTTCTTCGAGATATTATTCCTGATAAAATAATGGAAATAAATCTGCTTTCATTTTTGGCTCGAGAGGGGATTTTGGCAGAACAAAATCTCTTAAATATGGATGAATTTATTCGTAATAGATATGTCTCTATGCTTATATCAAATTATGGAACAGATAGAATAATTGCTCAAAGAATGGTTCAAATATGGATGGCTTGCTTAAATCGGGTATAGAAATTATTAATAAGCGATATAAAATTAGATATCTCCGAAATTCATGAAAGTGACTTATAATAGTTGATAAAGAAATGAAATTATTTGCGGTGTTATGAATAAATACATATATAAACAAATAGGTAGAAACGCGTTTTTGGTGCCGAAATCCAAGAGCCTTAAAATTGTGTTTTTTACCATTTCAGGAGTGTAGCAGAGAAATAGATATATTATGTAAACTATGTTTTTCCCGGATAGTAACAAAATTGAAAAGAGGTTCAGTAGACTACTGAACCTTTTACTGAACCTTTTAGACCGAGAAAACATGAGCTTTTACGACCTTAGATGATCTGTAAAAAATTGGGAAATCCAGACGGGATAAGGGCTACGGACGTAGACGAACATACACGATGTTATGTAAACTACACCCCATAAGTAACAAAATACCTTCTCCAAAAGAGCGTGTCTACCCCGACA
>CAMVKW010000037.1:0-26406 GCA_947168155.1 uncultured Lachnospiraceae bacterium
GCTCTGCTCTGCTCTGCTCTGCTCTGCTCTGCTCTAAGGAGCGTAGTTCTATTCCACATGGCTGTCAAGTAAAATGTACCCATAAAAATGGACACATGTCCTTTCAAAAATCTCACTTTTCGGACACCACCATTTATTGCTTATCAGGTGACATCCCCGGAAAGTGGACACCGGTTTTTTATTAAAACCCCGTTTTCTGGACACGCTGTTTTCATCTCGTGTCTGAATGCAGTATAATAACACTACATGGAGGTTCAAGCCACACTCCATCTAAATAGTATTGAAAAACTTATATGTTAATATTATACCTCTATGCGCAACAAAAGCGCAACAGAATAAAAATGAGTTATAAGATGTGTAATAATCTTATAACTCATTGAATTAATATGATGAATAATGTGCCATCGACTTGGCCATACCGAGATACCAGTCTATAAGCATACCTCCAAGTATGGAAGCAGACACAAGGCCGATGCAAAGTGATGGACCAAATGGGATGTGTTCTTTACCGCCCTTCTTACGGCGAGCTATGAGGATCACTCCAACAATAGCACCTACAAAGATTCCGATAAGGAATGCAGATAGAACGCCTTTCCATCCGAGAAGGAAACCTGCCGCAGCCATAAGTTTTATATCTCCGCCGCCAAATGCACCATTTACGATGAGGTTTACCAGGAACATGAAACCGCTGATGCAGATGAAACCAATAAGTCTCTGAACTATGGTGACCTCAGGATTGGTAAAGATTGAAATGATACCAAGTCCAAGTATGATTGCATTTAGCACCGGTGGAATCTCCATAGTATCCAGATCGATTATTGCAATAATGGTGAGTATGGCAAAGAATGCAAAGTAAACAAATGTGTTCGCTGAAAGCCCGAAGAAGTATCCGGCCAGCCCGCCGAGTATAACACCCAGGATTGCTGTGATGTACATACGAACTCCGTACTCCTCACTCACATCCTTAAAATCTATTTTAGTTTTTCCTGACTCGACGACCTTTCTTTCTTCGAAGGCTTGCTTCTCTTCATCGGTCATCTTGCCGTCAACATCCTCGTCATAGTCTTCTCTACTTCTAACCACTGCAACCATTCTTCTGATTACAACATTTAGAAACAGATAAAGAACAAAACCGACTACCGCAAGGATTATCGCCATAACTATATTCATATCATATCTCCATGTGATAGAAAGTGTGACCTTGCTGTCACACTTTCTGCAGGGATTAACTCTCGCTGCTTTCTTCGTTAACTATCTGGATGTGTAGTTCATCCAGCTGGCTCTGTTCTACAGTTCCAGGGGCATCCATCATGATATCCTGTGCATTCTTGTTCATAGGGAATGCAATAATCTCACGGATTGATTCTTCTCCAGCAAGGAGCATGATCATTCTATCTACACCAGGAGCAATTCCAGCATGTGGAGGTGCTCCATAAGTAAATGCATTGTACATAGCTGGGAATTTAGCTTTAACTTCGTCCTCACCGAGGCGAACCATCTCGAAGGCCTTAACCATAACCTCTGGGTCGTGGTTTCTGACAGCGCCAGATGAAAGCTCAACTCCGTTACATACAAGGTCATACTGGTCAGCCATAATGCTGAGAGGATCAATCTCGCCAGCCTGCGCCTTCTCAAGAACTTCCTTTCCACCAATAGGCATTGAGAATGGATTGTGGCAGAACTCAAGAAGTCCTGACTCTTCTCCGATCTCGTACATTGGGAAGTCTACTATCCAGCAGAACTCATATCTTTCTTTATCCATATGACCTTCACACTCTGCGCCGAGCATCTTAACTGCCACGCCAGAAATCTTCTGAGCGAGAGTCTTCTTGCCAGCACCAACTACTACAAGTGAGTTAGGTGTAAGGTCAAGCTTCTTTGTTATTGCCTCAGCAATAGCTGGGTCTGCATTGATGAACTTGGCAATACCGCCTGCGATAGCGCCGTTTTCATCACACTTGAACCAATAAGCCTTTGCGCCTGCCTGAACTTCAATATCAGCACAAATCTTATCTATCTGTTTTCTTGTAAGAGCACAATTTGAAACTGGAACTGCCTTAATAACATTTCCATTAAATGGCTCGAAACCGCAATTAGCAAGCTCGTCTGTCACATCCTTTACTCTCAGGTCAATACGAAGGTCTGGCTTATCTGTACCAAACTCATCCATTGCCTCAAGATAAGGAATTCTCTTGAATGGAGCTTCTGATGCGATGTTGTACTTTCCGTACTGAGCAAAAATAGGAGGAAGGACATCCTCAATAATCTCGAATACATCGTCCTTAGAGGCAAATGCCATCTCCATATCCAGCTGATAGAACTCTCCTGGTGAACGGTCGCCACGTGCATCCTCATCTCTGAAGCAAGGAGCGATCTGGAAGTATCTATCAAAACCTGCCGTCATAAGAAGCTGCTTGAACTGCTGTGGAGCCTGAGGCAGTGCATAGAATTTTCCAGGATGCTTTCTGGCTGGAACAAGGTAATCTCTTGCACCCTCTGGTGATGAAGCAGTAAGAATAGGTGTTGTGATCTCAAGGAATCCATGACCTATCATTGCATTTCTAAGAGCAGCTACAACGTTACATCTCATCACGATGTTATTCTTAACCTCTGGGTTACGAAGATCCAGATAACGATACTTAAGACGGAAGGTCTCATCTGCTTCTCTTGAGTGATTTATCTCAAATGGAAGTTCAGCATGATAATTCTTTCCAAGTACCTCAATAGACTCTGGAACAACCTCTATTTCTCCTGTAGGAATCTTGTTGTTGATACTACTTCTCTCACGAACTGTACCAGTAACCTTAAGTGTTGATTCCTTGTTAAGTGGCTTGATGATAGACATCATCTCTTCTGTCTCAACAACCACCTGTGTGATTCCATAAAAATCACGCATTACCACGAAGGCAAGACTTCCACCAACCTCGCGGACATTTTCCATCCAGCCAACGATAGTAACCTTTTCGCCGACATTTTCTTTTCTTAATTCAGCACAAGTATGTGTTCTTGACTGCATCTATTTTTCCTCCTAAAAATCTCTATCAGAGAAGAATTCAACAAATTCGGTATAACCCTCTTCCTGCATCTTCTCTTTCTGGAATTTTTTATTTTTCTTCATAATGGATACATTTACAATTGTACCCTTATCACGTTCCTCTTTTGCAAGAGCCATGATCTTCTGCATCTTTTCTGCCGGCATATTCTTCTCAATAAGATAAGCCTTCTTGGAACCAGTTCCTGGAACCTGGAAGTTATTCTCGAGAAGCAGCATAACAATTCTTTCAAATCCGATGGAGAAGCCAACAGCTGGGGTAGCCTGGCCTGTGAACTTTCCGATCATCTCATCGTAACGTCCACCACCACCAACGGATCCGCCATATTCATCCATAGCAATCTCGAAGATTGGACCTGTGTAGTAAGACATTCCTCGAACAAGTGTTGGGTCAAAGCTTACACCAAAGTCTGCAGCCTTAGCACCTTCAACACTGCTG
The DNA here is from genome assembly GCA_947168155.1 of uncultured Lachnospiraceae bacterium. Taxonomy (GTDB): domain Bacteria; phylum Bacillota; class Clostridia; order Lachnospirales; family Lachnospiraceae; genus Eubacterium_Q. The sequence continues at coordinate 3,492 of CAMVKW010000037.1, forward strand.
ATGATTGTTGCAAGGTTATCTGAAACCTCGGCATCCAGATAATCACCAAGTTCTTCCTTAATTGCCTTAATATTCTCGATACTCAGCTTTGCCTTCTGGTCAGATGGTACAGATGAATCATTTGTATCATTTCCTGAAAGCTTCTCATAAAGACCAAGATACTTCTCAACCTTTTCTGATGCATAGCCTTCTTTCAGGAGTTCTTCCTTTACTCCCTCAAGGCCAATCTTGTCCATCTTGTCGAGGATTATAAATACTGTATCGTAATCTCTCTCAGCAAATCCGCTGTAGTTGGCCATTGCCTTAAGGATTCTTCTATCATTTATACGAATAGTAAAGTTCTTGAAATCAAGTTTTCCAAGAAGTGTTGTTGTTGCTAGTATGAGTTCAATCTCGGCTGTGATGGCAGACTCACCCAGGATATCAATATCACACTGCATGAACTGACGATAACGACCACGCTGTGGACGATCAGCACGCCATACATTTCCCATCTGCAGAGCCTTAAATGGGCTAGGCAGATCATTTGCATTGTTTGAATAATATCTTGAAAGCGGAAGTGTCAGATCATAACGAAGTCCACAATCTGTAAGACCAGATGTATCTGGCATCAGAATGTTCTCAAACTCAGGATCATCTGAATCTGCGATCATCTTGCGAATTGAAGATGTAAGCTTGTCCCCTCTCTTAAGTACTTTGAAGATCAGCTTCTCGTTTTCTCCGCCCTGGTTACTGCTCAGGTTTTCTATATGCTCAACCGCAGGAGTTTCAACTGATGTAAAACCAAATGTCTTATAAGTTTCCTTAATAAGACCGATGGCATAGTCTCTTATCTCCATCTCTCTTGGGAGTATATCCTTCATACCTGTAACAGGTTTCTTCTTCATTGCCAATTAATTTTCCTCCATACTTTATAGTAGCGATCTAGAATCTACGCCTGCCGCTAATCTTTCCAGCATTTCGTCAATTCTAGTAATAAACTCATCAACGTTCTTAACATTTTCAACTCGATCAATCCTTACAATCTCGCCGTCGCTAGTACTCAGCAATCTGGTAATGCCACCCGCTCCTGCAGCGAAAGTATCAAGTTTTTCTTCCATGATGAGTACATTGTAAATGCACTCATGACCCTTCTTTGCATAGCCTACATTTTCCAGGTTGCCCGCAATATTCTTTTGTCTATATAAATAATATGGTTCCATGCCCGCATTCTTGGCACGCTCTGCTGCCAGAGATAGCATTTGGTCCATATCTTTATTTATCTCATTCTTAAACTCACCGTAGCGCTGATTCAAAACCGCTGTTCTCTTTAGCGCAAGAGAATGTACCGTAAGTGATTCCGGATCCAGCTTTCTAATCTCGCTGAGAGTATATTCCATATCGCTGATGGTTTCTCCCGGAAGTCCCGCAATCAGATCCATGTTTATATTATTGAAGCCCTGCTTACGCGCCTCTTTCATAGCCCACTTAACTTCAGCAGGAGAATGCGCTCTTCCGATAGTTCTAAGAGTATCCGCATTCATCGTCTGAGGGTTGATACTGATTCTTGTACAGCCTCTCTTCTTTAAAACTTCAAGCTTATCCTTCTTTATACTGTCAGGACGACCAGCCTCAACAGTATACTCTCTAAGCGAGCTTAGGTCAAAGCTTTCATTTATACATGTCATCAGTTCATCCAGCTGCTTAGCCGAAAGCGAGGTCGGTGTACCGCCTCCGATATAGATAGCAACCAGGTTCCTGTTCCTGTTAAGGAAGGAAATATACTGAAGCTCCTGCTTCAAAGTATCTATATATTCATCTACCTTGGACTCATATTCATTTATTGGATAAGCCGCAAATGAACAATAAAGGCATCTGGTTGGACAGAACGGAATTCCAACATAAAGACAGTAGTCCGTTATAGGATTTACAGTCTCGATTATCTCCCGCTCCTTTATAGCTACATCTGTGGCAAGTTTAGCCTTTTCCTCAGATGCATCATAGGTATAGTTATAATAATCAACTATTTCCGAAGCGCTCTTTCCTTTTGCCAGCGCAGCAGATGCAATCTTTGTTGGTCGCATTCCAGTCAGGCTTCCCCAAGGAAGACTACGGCCAGTATATTCGGAGAGGAGTCGATAGATAGCCAGCTTCAGCTTGTTGCGATATCTCTTTCGATCCGTGTAATCTCCATAAACATAGGCAGAATATAACACTCTGCCTTTTTCTTCCATACGTATACTTGTATTCTTTTCGTCGAAGAGCGCTGTGATCATTATATCTATCTGGGAGAACATTTCTTTACCATACTGCGCCACTTCGTCTGGCTTTGCAGTTCTTACCTTCTCACCAAGAAAGAAAGCTCCGATCATAGCTCTAAGATCAACTTCATATTCAGCATCATTTTGAACGAGTAAAATCATACGTTATACCTTCTAAAAAATATTCATTACATTAGGATACAATTAGAAAAACATGTTATTACTCTTCTCCCAGCCGATAGTTGTTTCGCTGTCGTGACCAGGGAAAACTTTGGTTTCGTCAGGTAAAACAAAAAGCTTCTCTCTTATATTATCTAAAAGAGCCTGTCCGTCGCCAGTTGGAAAATCTGAACGTCCCACACTGTCGTGGAATAATGTATCTCCATCAAAAACAGCTGCAAGGTCTTTAAAATAATAGCACATTCCGCCGATGGTATGGCCTGGAACCTCAATACACTTAATACCTGTACCTATAAGTTCTATCTGCTGTCCATCCATAAGTGTTTCATCCGCTTTTACAGAAATAGGATTTCCAATGAAGCCCATGGATAGATTTAAAGTAGGATTCTCCAGAAGCGGAGCATCATTCTTGCCAATATAGACTTTAATATCCGGATATTCGGCACGGATCTTATCAACTGCATCTACATGATCGAAATGAGCATGAGTAAGAAGGAGGGCAACAGGAGTTGCACCAGCACTCTTAATCTCGCGGAGCAATGCTTCCACATTTCCGCTGGCATCGATCATAACAGCTTCGTTTGTTTCTTCATTTATGATTGTGTAGCAATTTGTGGCTACGGGGCCAGTGGTGACACCACTCAGTTTATACATCGTGTTACCTCTATCATCAATTAACCCTGGGTACGTTCTATGTCGATAATACCCTCAATACTACGTATCTTCGATATGAGTGTATTCATATCATTCTTGGATTTAACTCCAAACTGAACATTTACAGTAGATTTACCCTGTTTACTAACACGGCCTTCAATCTTCTTGATTGGAATCTCTGCTTCCATAAAGACTTTGGTGATGTCATGGATGAGAGCATTTCGGTCCATGGCGTAAACATTGATATCTGCCACGAATTCAGCTTCCTGTCCGGCAACCTCGTCAACCCACTCAGCATCTATAAGTCTTTCTCTTTCATTCTCACTCATAACCTGCAGGTTCTCACAATCGGTTCTGTGGATGGAAATACCACGACCTCTTGTAACGAATCCCACAATCTCATCTCCAGGCACTGGAGAACAGCACTTTGAAAAACGGACTGCAACATCATGTACACCATGTACCTTGATGCTACCCTTTGGCATTTCAAAGTGACGGCCTTTTCGATTAATCTCTTCAGTAAGATCTTCTGCAGATACATTTCGCTCTGTAAGACGACGATGTTCTTCCAAAAGACGGTTAACAATCTGGCCTTCCTTAAGTCCGCCATGACCAATGGCAGCCATAAGTGAATCCCAGTCTCCAAAGTTATATCTCTTCAGAGTTGCCGCAATGTATTCAGGCTTCATGAGGTCAACTAGCGGAATGTTCTTACTCTTGCAATAATTATCAACCGCATTCTTGCCCTTGATTATATTTTCATCCTTCAGCTCCTGGCGGAACCACTGGTTGATCTTAGTCTTAGCCTGAGTACTCTTAACAATATTCAGCCAATCCATACTTGGTCCCTTAGAATTGGTTGAAGTTATAATCTCAACTCTGTCTCCAGAATGGAGCTTGGTCTCTATAGGAACCTGACGGCCATTAATGCGGGCTCCAACCATTCTGTTACCTACCGCTGTATGAATAGCGTAAGCAAAGTCGATGGTATTTGAACCTCTTGGCAGGGTCATTACATCTCCCACTGGAGTGAATACATAAACCTGATCCTGGAACATATCCAGGTCAGTCTTAACTGCATTAATAAATTCTTTATTATCCTTTGTATCATTCTGCCAATCCAGAATCTCCTGGAGCCAGTTGAACTTCTTCTCCTCATCGGAAACGTTCTTGCTACCGGTCTCCTTATACTTCCAGTGAGCAGCGATACCGTATTCAGCAGTCCTATGCATATCATAGGTTCTGATCTGAATTTCAAAAGGCTTACCGCCATGGCCAATCAATGTTGTATGTAGCGACTGATACATATTTGCCTTAGGCATGGCAATGTAATCTTTAAAACGTCCAGGGATTGGCTTGTACTTCTCGTGGATAATACCAAGAGCAGCATAACAATCTCTGACAGATGCAACCTTGATTCTCAGGGCGAATATATCATATATCTGATCCAGGGTCTTACCCTGAGTTTTCATCTTTTTATAGATAGAGAAGATGTGCTTTACACGGCCCTCTATCTCTGCCTCAATATCAGCTTCCTGAATATATCCTGTAACTTCATTTACCATATCCTGAATGAAGTCTTCTCTTTCAGAAAGTCTTTCACCTATGGCAGCTCTAAGCTCTGCATATACCTCAGGATAGAGGTACTGCATACAAAGGTCATCCATCTCAACCTGGATACGGGAAATACCAAGACGGTTGGCAATAGGGGCATAGATGTCCATAGTCTCCCTTGCCTTCTCAATCTGCTTTGCAGCAGTCTGATACTGAAGAGTTCTGAGGTTATGAAGTCTATCCGCCAGCTTGATGATGATAACTCGGATATCCTTTGCCATGGCAAGGAACATCTTACGAAGGTTCTCAGCCTGAATCTCTATCTTGTCCTGAGAAAGGTTCAACTGAGTCAGCTTTGTAACACCATCAACCAGCGCTGCAACCTCTTCTGAAAACTCGTTAGCAATATCTTCCTTGGAATACTCTGTATCCTCAATGACATCATGAAGAAGTCCCGCGATAATTGTTTCCTTATCCATTTCCAGCTCTGCTAAGATAATCGCTACGCAGAGAGGATGAATGATATAAGGCTCGCCTGACTTTCTCTTTTGATCCTTATGAGCATCGTCCGCCATATGATATGCTTTCTCGATAAGGCTAAAATCATCAGATGGATGATATTCTTTAATCTTCTTAATAAGCATGTCATAGATAGCATCTGGCTCAGTAAAATCATCAGGAGTCGCCAAAATTTCCGATTTAGAACTATCGTTGATGATCTTCTGAATTGGACTTCTGTGTTCTATATCCTCTAAGTCTATTTCGTTGTTAGTCTCGATGTCTGACATAAACTGCCCTCTCAAACTATTTATAGTGAAACTACTTTCCTGGATATTTAACTACTGAAGCAACATCATATCCTTCAAGCTTAGCTCTTCCATTAAGGCCCTCAAGTTCAATAAGGAAAAGCATCTTTACTACTTCGCCGCCAAGCTCTGTGAAAAGATCAGCAGCAGCACGTATTGTACCACCTGTTGCAATAAGGTCATCAACAAGAACAACCCTCTCGCCTGGCTTTATAGAATCCTTATGAATCTCGATAGTTGCTGTACCATACTCAAGATCATAAGTCTTTTCAACTGTTTCTCTAGGAAGCTTACCCTTCTTTCTTACAGGCACGAATCTCTTTCCTGCCTTGTAAGCAAGTGGCATACCAAAGAGGAATCCTCTGGCCTCAGCTCCTGCAATAACATCATACTCAACTCCATCCAGAAGCTTATAAAGCTCATCGATTGCAAGCTTAAGTCCTTCTGGGCTGTCAAGCACTCCTGTAACATCTCTGAACATTACTCCTGGTTCAGGGAAATCCGGAATAGTTATGATATAATCCTCAATAGTTTTCATTATATTAGTCCTCCTCATATTAAGCTGGTTCGTATTCCTTCATCAGGAAGTCCAGACTTATAGTTCCATTATACTCATTTATATCCAGTTCGTAAGCAATATCCAGCTTACATCCGGTGCGAATACCACCTTTCATTTTATCACATTCAGACGCTGTAAACCACCTATTTATATCAGCTTCGAATTCATCTGGGCGGAAGTATTTGACCTCAAAAACCTGACCTCGGCTGTTACGAAGCTTCATCTTCATGACATTCATATTCTTGCCGAAAACTCTGTAGCCGAGGACCTCCATATCCTGCTCTGCAAAGAGAGGTCTTTCGTTGTTCTTGCCAAATGGCGCAAGGGATTCTATTTCCTTTGCAAGCTTCATGGATGCATAAGACATTGGCATTGGCGCATCTATCATAAGCTTTGGAACAAGGTCCCTATATTCAAGACCGCAGTCATCATTCAAAGCTTTTCTAAATGCCTCAAGGTCACTCTTTTTAATTGAAAGACCTGCCGCAAGTGGATGTCCTCCAAATTTTACAGTCATATCTCTATGTTCGTTTATCTTTTCGAACATATTGTAGTTTTCTATTGAACGACCAGAACCCTTAAGGATTTCCGGATTAGATTCTGTATCTGTAAAGACGATGGTTGGTCTGTAATATCTTTCTTTAAGTCGACCGGCTATGATTCCAGCAACACCCTCGTGAACATTTGGAACATAAACAACCAGAACCTTATCCACTGGTTGCTCTTCGCCATCTATCTCGGTTAACGCCAATTCCTTTGATGCCTTGTCAGCCCCTTCTTCTGTCTGCTTCTTTCTGGCATCGTTTTCATCTCGAAGCTCCTGAGCTCGCTTTTCTGCAAATTCCTGATCTTCAGTTATCAGAAGCTCCAGGGCATCCTTCGCATCTCCCAGCTTTCCAGCAGCATTTATTGAAGGTCCAATTACAAAACCAAGATGATATTCATTTATTGTTCTTCCCTCAAGAGAAAGAGCACTTATCAAAGCCTTAAGACCAATATTGGTTGTTTTATTCATATCCTTAAGGCCTTCGCGGACATAAATTCTATTCTCATTTATGAGGGGCATTACATCGCAGTTAGTTGCAAGAGCAAGCATCTCCAGGTATTTTCTTCTACCCAGCTCCTGTCCACGCTGACGGTAGAGAGTCTGGATGAATTTATAAGCTACTACTGCTCCGCAGATATCCTTGAATGGATAGTCATCACCCTCCTGGTGAGGATCGATTATTGCATCAGCCTCTGGAAGTACCGGAGGTATTTCATGGTGATCTGTGATAACAACTGTGAGCCCAAGCTCCTTCGCCCTGGCAACTGCATCTACTGCCGCTATTCCGTTATCACAGGTAATAATAGTATTTACTCCATCATTATAGGCATCCTCGACTATGCGGATGTTCATACCGTAACCATCGCGGACACGATGAGGGATATCATAAGAAACGTTGGCCCCCAGTGCTTTAAGGGCGTCATAAAGAATGTAGGTTGAGGTAACTCCATCCACATCGTAATCTCCCACAACCCGGATGTGCTCACCTTCGTCAAGGGATGCAGAGATTATATCCACCCCGAGTTCCATATCCAGCATCTTTTCAGGAGAGTGAACGTTACTGAGGGTGCCATAGAGAAAGGATTCATAGTCGCTATCTTCTATAATACCTCGGTTTCGCATAATCCGAACCACTACAGGATCTACACCCAGCTTTCCCGCGAGGGCATTAAAATCTGCTGCTAAGTTATATACTCTCCAATCCTTCTTCATAATAACCTCCACCGGTCGAATAAATAAAGCGGGGCCCGTGGCCCCGCCCTAGTCTTTATGGCTTTACCAGCCTAACTGTTATGCTTTAGCTTTTTTAGCTTTACCAGACTTCTTTGAGTCTTCTTCTTTCTTGCCACCAATCTTCTTTCTAAGTATCAGCCACAGTGGAGCTGTAATGCAGATTGAAGAATATGTACCGGCAACAACACCAACCATCAGTGTAAATGTGAACTCTTTAAGTGAAGCAACACCCAGAATAAACAGCATCAGTATTGTAACAAATGTTGTTAAGTTGGTGTAGATGTTACGAGTGAATGTCTGTGAAATACTTGTATCAACAATCTTTTCGTATCCATCCTTATCAATACTCATAACCTTCAGGTTCTCTCTGATACGGTCGAAGATGATGATTGATGAGTTGATGGAGTAACCTACGATAGTAAGCATACATGCGATGAATGTACCACCAACTGACAGATACATAAGTGTATATGCAGCAAATACAAACATTACATCGTGAATAAGCGCAAGCACCGCACTGACACCGAAACGCGCATCACTAAATCTGAATGCAATATAGATGAGCATCAGAAGTGAAGCAATAACTACAGCGAGGATTGCATCTCTCTGTGTCTCAGAACTGATTGTACTTGAAATATTCTGAGAATCTATCTTATCATTTGTTATACTAAACTTCTCTTTGAGGGCATCTGCTAATTCGCCACGCTTGCTCTCATCAAGGATTGATGTCTTAAATACAACCTGATTTGTTCCATCAACAATCTGAATCTGAGGATTCTCAATTCCAAGTTCTGTAAATACAGGAACAACCTCCTGCTCAGCCTTCTGAAGATCATAAGCCTCATTGAATGTTACTGTTGTTGATGTACCACCACTGAACTCCAGTGAGAAGTTCATTGTATTTCCACGGCCTGTCATTCCCTTGTTAACGAAGAGGAATCCAATACCTGTAAGAATTACGATAATTGAAAATGCAGCTGCGTACTTGAATCTCTTTGAGTAGGCAGAAATCTTTGGTTCCTTTGCTGCTCCATAGAGACCCTTCTTTGTAGCGCCAAGTGCAACTACTATATTAAGGAGAAGTCTTGTAACAACAAGTGCAGTAAACATTGATAAAACAATACCAAGGATAAGAGTTCTAGCGAATCCCTTAACTGTACCAGTACCCATTATCAGAAGTACTACACCGGCTATGATTGTTGTAACGTTACCATCGATGATGGCTGACATAGCCTTTTCAAAACCAGCTTTAACTGCTGTCTTAACCGTTTTACCAAGAGCAATCTCTTCTTTAATACGTGTGAATATGATTACATTTGCATCCACGGCCATACCAATGGACAGGATGATACCTGCAATACCAGGCAATGTAAGTGTAATATGTAATGTGTTCAGGAAGAACAGCTCAAGTACTGTATAAAGCGCAAGTGCGATTGCTGATAAGAAACCAGGAAGTCTGAATATAATCATCATGATAAGGAAGACTATACAAAGACCAATAGCACCAGCAATAAGTGATGTACGGAGGGCATCTGAACCAAGCTTTGGTCCAACTACCTGAGATGACAGCTCCTTAAGTGTAAGTGGAAGGGCACCAATCTTGATAGTACTTGCAAGATTAGATGCTTCGTCCATGTCATCCATTCCGTCAATCTGAGCGCTTCCGCCTGTAATCTGCTCACGAACTGTAGGGGCACTCTGTACCTCTCCATCGTAAATAATATAAATAGGCTGGCCAACATTAGCACCAGTTACATCTGAGAACTTCTGTCCACCTTCATCAGTAAACTGAAGCTGAACAATGTATTCGTCTGCTCCTGTTGTCTGATCCTGAATACGTCCGCCAGATGCATTCTTTACGTCAGAACCTGTCAGTGCAGCTTCGTACTCTGTGCTGCCTGAGGCGAATATCTGATAGTTTGTACTATCCAGGAATTCAAGCTTACCAGGACGTCCTAATGCATCCAGGATCTCGTTTGGATCATACTTACTTGTATCAAGTGGTATCTCAACTGTGATACGCTTGTTTCCCTGTCTATAAACCTCTGCATCAGGACTGTAAGTATCTACTCTTCGTTGCAGTTTATCAATTGTTGCATTGATATCCTCATCTGATGCATTATCCTCTTGGATTTCATAAGTGACACTAACACCACCCTGAAGATCAAGTCCAAGTGGAATGTCCTTTGCGAGTCCCACCTGCTCAGCACCTAAACCATAAATTACTGCATATGTAGCACCAAATGCTATAAGCAGAAAGATGATGAGCCCGAGAATCGCATTTCTCTTCGCCTTCTTCATGTTGCCTCTCCTCTTTGTTACATAGTGTATATATCTTTTTGTGGGATTTAGTATTTACCATCCCAATAACCATCTTTATTAAATGTATACTTAACACCATTTATCTTGATGGTTTCATTCTTTGCATACCAGCCGTTTGTATCCTCGTACCACCAGCCAGTTGAATTGTGCTTCCACTTACCTGTGGACTGATAAGACCAGGCACCGCCCTTTGAGAGCCAGTATCCGTTGCACCACTCGTTTTCAGCCATTTCACCTGATGACTTGAAGTAGTACCAAACACCGTTAATCTGATGCCAGCCTGTATAAATATATCCATTGGCATTGAAATAATACCATTTATCGTCAATCTTCTGCCACTGACTGTAAGCCCACCAACCGGAAGTATCACCATACCACCAGCCACCTGAACCAAGTTTCCATGAGCCTGTTGGCTTGTAAGTCTGCTTACCATCAGCGCTGTACCACTTACCCTTGAACCACTCGTTCTTACGTGGCTTACCAATAACCTTAACTACAGTAGATGCAGTCTTGCCATTTGGTGTGGTAACAGTGATAGTAACATTTCCAGTCTCGCAGCCATCTACAGCTGTAACAAGACCTGTTGAACTAACGCTTGCATTGTCTTTATTAGATGAGCTCCAGCTAAGCTTTACACTCTGTGAAGATGCAGGTGTAACAGTTGCAGTAAGCTGAACTGTCTTGCCCTCTTCCAAAGTAAGACCCTGCTGATTGATAGATACAGCAGTGATAGAAGCTGAAAGCTTATAAACCTCAACTATCTTATTAATAGTAGTAACGTCAGCAATACCTGTCGCTGAAAGACCATACCTTGTCTGGAAACTCTTAATAGCAGTCTCAGTAAGAGGTCCAAGAGCTCCGTCTACAGTAAGTCCCGCGCCATTAACCTTATTTAAAGCTGTCTGAATCCACTTAACAGCGTCACGATTTGAAGATGTGACTGTTGCTGTAGGAATAGCCAGCGGATTTCCTGGGTTATTAGCTGATGTAGTGTTAGTGGTATCATTAGTCTGAGACGATGGAGTACCACCAGTTCTTGTTGCGTTACTATATTGTTTTCCATTAATTACAAATGGTCTTATTATCATTGAAACCTTAGCCGAGCCAAGATAACCACTCAGTGGTTGGCAAACAACACCACCATTTGTATTATTTGAATGGATAATATACTTCGTTCCGTTACTAATATATATTATTCCAGCATGACCTGGCTGAGTAGCCGAACCATTCTTACTACTGTAAGTAAGTATGATATCTCCATTTTTTGCAGCGTTAACGCTACTAACTATTGATCCAAATTGATTAGCTTTTGAATACATATCCGTAGTTGATCGAACGCTGTAGCTATTAACCAAATCTAAACCATGTCTCTTGTAAATAGCACAAACAAAGCCAGAACAATCAACACCAGAATTTAAATCTAGACCACCATACTTATAATTAACATAGTACTTTCCACTATAATTACCCCATTGGTCAGACATAACAGCCCAACTAAGAGCATCGTTAACTATTTCCGCCTCTGTCGCAGCATTAACTCCCTTACCTCCACTAAAGTCAGCAACGGGATAAACGCCAGCCATTACTATCAACGCAAGTATTATTGCAATTATCTTTTGAACTTTTTTCATAAATCACCTTTTATTTATTATATGATTTCTTCCATTAGTTACTTAAATAATACTTTTGCCTTCTTTTTTGAATTCGTATTAAAACCGTACTGTATATTATACCGCATCTTGTCAACCCTAGACAAGAGTATTATTCAAACAATTCTTCAATCTGGGTGATTACATCATATATCTGATGAGTATGAGCGCGTGTTATATCATTTGGTGGAACCAGATCAACAACCATTACAGTATAAAGACCAGCATCGAACGAGGAGATAGTTCCATTAACTGAATCCTCTACTCCTATGGTTTTAGCCGGATCAACACCAAGCATTTCACACGCCTTGAGGTATATATCTGGATTAGGTTTTCCTCTGTCAGCAGGTATAGAATTTCCGAAGATCATCTTATCGAAATATGGCAGCAGGCCGTGAGGTCCGAGAAACTTCTCAGCCCTTTCCCTTTCCGTTGATGTTGCGAGAGCCATCTTAACTCCACGCTCCTTAAGGAAATCAAAAAGCTCCTGCACTCCAAGTTTAAGCTCATAGCCATTTTCCTCGCCGTGCTTCTCAACTCCAGCACTAACGATATCCCTGTAATCCAGATAATTAATATCACTATTGAAGAATTTTTTGAAAGCGATGGCATTTGTCGCTTTTGTACCTCCTGCAATCATACAGCAAAAATCATCTATATGATCCATTGGAAGACCAAAATGCTCAGCCGCCTTCTTTTCGTATATTCTATATATTTTCTCCGAGTCAAGAATGACTCCGTCCATGTCAAAAACTACAGCTTCAAACATATAATTAAACCACCTTTATAATTCAAAATAATTAGATACACAAATTGACATAGACACTTTAACGAAAATCCTAGAATAAGTCAATGGGGTGCAACAAAACCGCAACAACACAAAAAAAGAGGGCAAGATTTTAATCTTGCCCTCAAAAGTATTCGTTTTAACTCTGCGAGTTATTTAGTTATCGTTTCTCCTTCTTCTAAGGAATACCAGAAGTAATAACAGAAGAAGAATTGCTGCACCAGCGATAATTCCTATAAACAGAAGGTTTGTCTGTTTACCATATGAGAACTTAATCTCTACGGATGATACGTTGCCAGCCTCATCATGAGCTGTAGCATTCAGTACATAATCACCCTTTTCGTTAACAGTAATCTTTCCTTCATTATTAGCTATATTGATAGCTTTATCATTCAGTGTAACTGTATCAAGTGAATCCTCATCCAGCTCGACTGTTACAGTAATATCTGTAGATTCAAGCAGGTTGTCACCTTCCTCAACGTTCATAACGATGATATTTGGAGCCTTGGAATCAAGGACAAATGTAACTTCCTTAGATGAACTATGTCCAAGCTCATCAGTAGCTTCAACCTTAAGTACGTGTGAACCATCTTCAATATCAGATGTACCATCATAGAGCGCACCGTCAAGATAAACCTTGATATCACAAACTGTAAGATCCTTAACCAGCTTGTCCAGATCAACATCCCACTTGAAGTTATTTAGCTTAACTCCATCATACTTTGATAGATCTCCGATTACAGGATCTGTAGTATCTATAGTGAAATGTACTGTCTTTGAGCTTGAGTTACCAGCCTTATCTGTTGATGTTACAGTGATATCGTAGATACCATCCTCCTTAAACATCTGCTGAAGCTGTGATATCTTAGTTCTATTTGTTGCAAAATCATCGAAGTCGATTTTGTGTGACTTTCCATCGATATCTGTTCTAGTACCTGAAAGTGTAACTCTGTTTGAAGTATAGAAAGCTTCCTCAATAGTTACTGTAAGTTCAACATTCTTATCAGTCTTATCATAATTCTTAACGCCTGATAACAGTATGCTTGGTGCATTTCCATCCTTAATAAATGTATAATCAGTCTGTGACTTATTACCGCACTTATCTTCAGCCGTGAACTCCATTCTGTACTCAGCATCATCTACAAATGAATAACTCTGCGAGTAATTTGCACTAGTTGGATTCATATCAAGAGTCTTCTCAAGAACCTCTCCTGAACCATCAACCTTCTTATATATCTTAACTGTACAGCTTGTCATATCCCAGTAGAATGACTCCTGAACATTGAATGAAACACTGGTTGAGCTGGCATTTGATGATGAACCAGGTCCGTTAATCGTAAGCTTAGGTGCTGTTCTATCTACACGGAAGTAAACATTTCTTGTCGCACTCTTGTTACCTGCTTTATCAACAGCCACATAAGATACTTCATAATCAGCTTCTTCTGAATAATTCTCTGTTCCTTCGTCAACCTTGTCTTCACCAGTCTTAGCTGTACCACCCGGAGGTGTCATCTTGTAGTATCTAGTCAGATCATATGTATCCTTGTTACCCTCTGATACAGATACATTCAAGCTACCATTTGTATTCAGATATCTTGTACCACTACCCTCACTGTAAAGTGAACTGTTCAGGTATGTAGTAATAGAAGGAGCTGATCTATCAATTGTAAATCTTACTCTCTTACCAAGAACTGTATCATTTGTTTCATTTCCTGAAAGGTCCTTAGACCAAATCTGAACATCATGATATCCTTCTGAAGTAAATGTATATGTAGCCTTTCCGAAAGCACCACTCTTTGTCCATGAAGGACTTATTTCTTCACCATTATCTGTAACATAAACCCAATCAAGGTTGTAATCAAAGTAGTTAAGCTCAACAGTTACATCACCGTTATAGAACTGTCCGTATCTGTAAGCCTCATGGCTTGACTGCCACTTACCAACTCCATTGATATAGTTGTTAGGATAATCCTCAACCTTTGAAGGATTAGCTGTTGTTACATAAAGGTTATGAACAGGAGCTGTATTATCAACTGTAAATCCAATAGGATATGTCGTAGTTGTATTACCAGCCTTATCTATAACCTTATAAGTGACTGAATAATAACCATCCTCGCTTATAGTATGTGGACCTACACCCTTCTTAGTAGTTGTAGTCTGTCCACCACCTGGTATATCACGAACGATAGTTGCTGTTACATCGTTATCATCTTTATTATCATCACTATACGATATACCGGTAGTAACTGTCTTGTTGTAACTATTATCCTTAGTATACTCACTGCCATTAAGTAATGTTGTTACTGCTGGAGGAGTTTTATCTATTGTAAAGTTACCGCTAGACCACGAATTACTCAATGTACTATTATCTGTGGCTGTAATAGTAATATTATGTGATCCCTCTGAAGAAGCAACAACTTTTCCAGTCCAAACAGTATTATCCGCATTTGGAGTCCATGTTACTGTTGCAGGAGTATCATTTATATCTGTAATCTTAAGTCCAGCTTGTGTGATATTTTCATCTGTTACAACAACCTCAAATTCAACATTCTTATTATAATGATTTTGGAAACTTGCTTTCGTAGCTGAAGTTTTCTTTTCGCCCTTAACATCCGGTCCAGTTTTATCAACCTTAAATGTAAGTGTATTAGTAGTCTCATATCCAACATTATCTTTAACAGTTACTGTTACTTCAAATGTATCTGAATCCGTATAAGAACCCTCTGCAAAAAAATCACTCAAAGGGTGCTCAACATCTTCTGTAATATTCTTCACATCTGAACCAAGTTTTATTGTGGCCTTTGTTACTTTATCAACTCCACTTAACGTATCGTCTGATTTATAGTATATCGTTGGAGCAGAATCAAAATATGTTGTCGTCTCATAAGCAGCTGTTTTACTATCTTTCTTCACAACAAGTCCTGTTGTTGGTGGAGTTGCATCAACATAGAATGAATTCTTATTTAACGTTGTTGTTGCATTATATAATTTTTCATTTCCTGCTTTATCAGTTATTTTTAATTCCACTACAGTTGGCAGAGCTGGAGCCGTCTCAGTTTTTGGTGTAGATTCAGCAACTGTAGCTATAAACTCTCCACTTTCTTTATCTATGCTGGTTATTTCTGCACCATCATTTAATGATACAACCTCATCTAATCCTGAATAATAATCTGAATTTTCATTTGCCTTAAACCAAAGTAAAAGCGAGCCCTTGTACCAAGTCGAGTTGCTTGGAGCTAATCCCTCAGAAGTATTTTCCTTTGGTCCGTCTAAAGTTGGTGCTGCACCGTCAACATTTATAGTTAAAACCTCAAGTTCATCCGAAACCGTAACACCGTGCTTATTTGTCGCAGATAAAACGATTTTAGTTTTTGAGTGACTATTATTAGGCGAATTATATAATGCAGTTGAAATCACAAACGTTCCATCTTCATTGTTAACAATACCTGTTGGTGGCACTGTATCCGAAGTAGGAGTAGCTGCCCCATTACTCTTATAACTCAGAGAAGCACTCGAGATAGGACTACCTGCACTATATGTTCCTGTATAGACGATCTTATATGTCCTCTTAGATGTATCAGTTACTTTTTCGCCTTTCCATTTAATAAAATCACCAGTAATTAACTCATATTCAACACTATCTGCATCTACAATCTTTCTACCAGTTATTTTAATTTCATCTGAAAAATACGTAACATTTACTGTAATCGTTGTTGCATTTTCAAGTTTATCTTTAATCGTAAACTCAAAAGAACTAGCTTCTGTATTAGCTGGAATAGTATAGGTGTATGTACCATCACCATTATCTGTTAAAGAATCGGTTCCGCAATAAACTGGAGTATCAGCCAATCCGCATCCAAAATCCGAAACA
Source organism: uncultured Lachnospiraceae bacterium (assembly GCA_947168155.1). GTDB lineage: Bacteria > Bacillota > Clostridia > Lachnospirales > Lachnospiraceae > Eubacterium_Q. Next base: position 19,894 of record CAMVKW010000037.1, read on the forward strand.
GCAAGTGTGATGGACGCTGGTTTATTCTTTGTAATCTTAGTATCGCCAAAAGAGTAAGGCGAAGCTACATCCGAAGATGTCGCATTATAAGATTCAGTTTCACTTATTTTCTGATTCAAAGATACCGAACCCACAATTGGGCTAGTTGTATCAAGGTATGCCACTAAATCTTTTGTATTTATTGTTGTATCTTCAAACGAACTTGTTGCACCAATTCTAAACGTGTTAATACCTTCATTAGTTAGCGTAGTATTTACACTTACATTAGATGGATCATCATCTTCAGAGTAAGATGTACGATCACCAGTATAAACATAATCTTCCCCATCTTTTTTATAAACTTCTGCAGATGATATATATGCGCCCGAACCACTAGCTACCGAAGCTGTTGCGGAAATAGTAACATTAGCATTTCCAAAATATGTCTTGGCATTATCTCCTGTCCCTACAGTAACTGTCGGATAAGAAGTATCTGATGGAGCAATTGTAGGATTTGTTACAGTTGGTGTACCATCTCCACATGATAAATGAATTAATACCGTCTGTGCAGCAACAGTATCACTCGTATTCTTGAAAACATTAATCGTTATATTCAAATTATTCGTTTTTGTTAACGACTCAGCTTTTATATTTATGATGTTCGAATCTACACTTGATGTGGCTAATCCTTCTCCAGTTGTTGCAACAGTATACTTTCCTGCGCCTTCGCCATATGTATAATCTGTATCTACTACTATATTAACAGGATATTTATTGTTGATTCCGCTAATAGTAATTTCATCTAAGCCACTAGTATATGAGGCTGTTTTGCCTCCATTATTGTATGTCGCTGAAACAGAATTTACAGGCATTGTATCCTTTATAAGATCAATATCATCTATATTATCAAGAACAACTGTTCCGGCCTTTATACTTTTTTTAACAGTATATTCACCATCTGCTTTTGTCTTACCACTATATGCATTTGCTAAAGCTGCAAGTGAAGTATATGATGATGAATCACCAGATACTTCGTACGAAACATCACCATAGTAGGATACATTTCCGCTACCACGAACTTCTTCATTTTTTGTTTTTCCAGTCTCATCATTTTCCGTCGCAGAAATCTTGGTACTATCCGAATCATCTGGAGCTATTGTTATTCCACATAGTACCTCTCTACTAATATTAACTGTACCAATTGCAGTTACTCCTGGCGCATATCCATGAAGAGAGTCAACCTCGGCATACACACCACCTGCAGTTTCGACTGAATATATAGAATAACAATTAAGAACCGCGGAACTTGTACCCGCGCCACTCTGAAGTGTAGTTATTACACTTGTTTCATTACTCCAATGATATGCTTTTGTACCATATAATAAAACATCAATAAATTTAGCTTTATTTTCATCTGATATTTCATCTGGGATACTGATATAATAACCACTTTCATAGGCGGTATCACCCTCAGTAATTTTCTCAGGTAAAAACTTTGCGAGAAGTTGATCAGTAGTTATAACTTCATCTGCATATGATGGTAGCGTAAATTCTACAACATTATTTAAATCCGAATTATAAGGAACATAGGCTGTAAAAGTAGCTGTAGAATCTGGTGTCGTGAAATTAAAGCCTGCATTTTGTAGTTTTGTCTTTGTTATAAAACCATCATCCGTAACTACCGTGCCGGACCCATCAGGTTCAGCCTTAACGACATCCTTTCGATTATTTATATAGACAACCGAGAATACCATAACAACAGCCATAACGAGAGCCATGAGTCGTATTGGCAGTGGTCTTCTGATATTCTGTTGTCCTTTCATTTTATTTTTCATATTCTCTCCTCCCTATAAGCTCTCTTCTGTATGAACTACGGTCTCGCAGTAGATTACTGTAATCTCTGGTCGGTCTAGGCCAACAACTTTCTTTTCTACTGAATGTTCGCCTGGCGCCATGTCTGATCTGAGCACCGCAGTCATCTCTGGGTTATAGGTTCCATATATTTCGTCTTCTGATAAGAGTGTGGACTCTGATGTCAGCACATCGGTCTTATCAGCTTCATCTTCATAATCGTCGTCTGAGTCGTCGTCACCTGAGTATGGTTTTGCAGTTGTTCTTAGAACATCGGTTACTTCTTCATCCTCAGAGCTGCTAGCTGATGTTGATCTCAGTACGTCTGTTTCTTCATCGTCGTAGTCATCATCGATGTCTACTGAATTTGCCTCAGATGCAAGAATTACTGTTTCGTCATCATCACCATTTGATTCTGGTTCTGCGTCATAGAGTTCATCTCCGGCGCTGAGGATATCAGTTGCCTGTTCCATCTCCAGAACTTTCGTGGTATCTTCGCTATCATCTTTATTCTTCATATCCTGATAGGTAAGAACTTCTGTGGACTCTTCTTCAAGGGCTTGCATAGCCTTTGCTTTGGATTTCTCCACCGCAGCTCTTGCATCTTCTGCAGCTTTCTTTGCAAGATTGTCGGAAGCATCACTACTTCGTTTCTGTTCGTTAAGTTTCTTGTTTGCTTCCTCAAGTTTAAACTGTTCTGTTTCTTTCTTCTTTGCTTCAGAAACCTTAACATCTCTTGCTATGATGTTGCCGCCTCGGCCTCTGCCTCTTCGGCTCTTTTCTGTTGTAGGTTTTCCGCCGGCTCGAATTTCCTCAATAGCTTTTCTCTGGGTCTTTCCGGTTACAACTCCCACGGCTTTTGGAATATCAAGCACGAAGAAAAGTATTCCTGATACTATTAAGAAGATTATGGCGAGTACCAGTCCGCCATAGAACATTACTGTATATAATCCCATAGCTTACTCACCCTCCTCTTCTGTATCTTCTTCTGTTGTTTCTTCATCCGTCTTTTCTTCCTCTTTTTCTTCCTCCTCTATGGAGCCGTCTCCGAGGCCTTCCATTACGGATGATCTCTTGATCCAGTTTGGATTGCTGCCTATTCCGTCCAGCTTATTACCTTCGTTATAAACCTTCAGGATTTTCTCCTTCTGAGCCGCAGTCCACTTTCCTGGATCCTGCTGCGCACTTTCGTACGTTGTATATAAGTAATTCAAATGCTCGGAATAAACCTTAACTGCATTTGTATTTCCTTCGCCAAGTTCGGATTCAGCCTTCTCATATGTTTCAAGTGCTGAATCAGAATCACCAAGCTTACCATAGATATCTGCCATACGGCACATGTTATTGATATAAGCCTGAATGTAAGACTGAACGCTGTCAGATGCATTCGTCTCGTTTACAGTTACCTTACCCTGAATCTGGTCGATAACTTCCTGATAGTAGTTAAGAGCCAGCTTGTAATTTGTCTCACTGCCATCTGTACTTGCAAGTGCATAGTAAATCTCAGCGAGATCATTGTTGTAACTATAGAAGAACTCAGCTGTATCATCGCCTGTATAACCCTCAAGGTCCTTAAGCGCCTGGTTCATTGTTGTCTCTGCCTGTGCAGCAACACCTTCTGAATTCAGATATGTTACATATATCTTTCCTACAGTTCTGTAGTTCTCAAACTTCTGTCTGTTATCATTTGTAAGTGCTGTTGAATTATATGAAGCAAATCCGTTGACCTTATCAATCAGCTCATTAACATTAACGTTTGTACTTGAAAGGATAAGAGCAATGCTTCCATAATAATCAGCTAGTTCTCCGTAATCCTCATCCTTAGATTCAACCATACCGAAGTACTTAGCTGCAACTGCATAGTCGCCAACTTCATTAAAGTATGTAAGGCCCATCTTGTAGAGAACTTCGTTATTCTTATCAACCTTTCCATAGCCGTTCTTAATACGGTTAGCTACAACGCTAAGTCCATCTTCAAGAACCAGCTCGTCTGGGTTGTCAATATCGTTCTTTGCATCGATATAAGTATCGATATACTTTGTATACGCCTCAGCATCCTCGCCATTTAGTTCAAATGCTTCTTTGTATTTGTTCGCGGCTCCCGAATAATTACTCAGTGTTTTCATTTCGTTACCGCTCTCAATGTAAGCTGAGTAGTTTTCAGCGTTTATCTTGTTCATTCCGGATTTACCAACTATGGCAACGATGGCAAATACAATCGCAAGTGCAATAGTTGTTCCGAACATTGTAACTTTCTTCTTATGTTCCTGCTTGTAGTCATCATCAAGCTCTGTATAATGCTCAAGAGCATAGATAAGCTCTGAACATGACTGATATCTCTCATTAGGATTTGGCTTGGTACATTTCAGGATGATCTGTTCAAGTCCTGTTGAGAGCATTGGATCAACCTCTCTGATTGGAACCATCTCATATGGAGGCTCCTGAGGGTTCTTTCCAGTAACCATATGATAGAGAGTTGCACCCAGGTTATAGATATCTGTACGTGCATCCGTCTTGTAAATACCACGACCTTGAGCATCACCAAACTGCTCTGGTGCAGCGTATCCTCTGGTACCGAGAGCCGTTGTATCAGCATTGTTCTCGATATCATATGTCTTTGCTGTACCAAAGTCGATAAGCTTAACGCCACCATCTGGCTTAAGCATTACGTTCGATGGTTTCATATCACGGTATATAATAGGTGGATTCATTGAATGCAGATACTCAAGGGCAGATGCCAGCTCAAGTCCCCATTCAATAACCTTATCCTGAGAGAAGCGCTCAACTTCCTTCAGCTTATCTGCTAAGTTCTCACCTTCTATGAAGTCCATAACTACGCAGATAGTTCCACTATGTTTTACTATATCAATGATCCTAGGAATAACCGGATGGTCTACATCCTTAAGAATGTTGGCCTCACGCTCAAGACCCTTCAGCAGGACCTCTGTGCTCTTTGAACCATCATTCTTGATTTCCTTAACCGCCAGCTGCATATTCATGCGGTTATTACGTGCCAGATAAACGATGGACATACCACCTTCACCAATTCGACGCAGGATTTCATATTTTTCGTCTAGTACGGTACCCTCTCTTAACATACACTCAAACTCCGTTATTTAGTCTTTATAGCCGCAATTGTTATATTATCTGTTTCCTTGCGGTTCTTTACCAGCTCTGTAAGATAAACACAGCCATATTTCAGTTCTTCCATATTGTCAGTGCTTGTTGGTCCAAGCTTCTCCATTATCTCCTGATCGGATATCTGATGTCTGAATCCGTCAGAACAAACGAAGTATACAGCTCCACTCTGAACTTTACCCTTTAAGAAGTCTGGTGTTACTGTAGCTGATGCTCCAACACACTGAAGCAGGACGCTTCGTCTTGGATCCACCTTCGCCTCTTCTGGAGTCATTCTTCCAGCAGCCACTTCTCTGGCTACGAAGGTCTGATCCTTGGTAAGGATTCTTACTGAATCCTTCAGCTCATATACACGGCTATCGCCTACATGAACAATGTAGAATTCATCCTTATACATCAAAATGGCTGAAACCGTAGTTCCAAGCATTATGTTATTGTCTGAGCCATAAATACCAAGAAGTCTGTTCTCGGTCTGAATGATACTATTCCAGTCATCTCTAAGTCTCAAAGCTGAGAATGACTTATCAAGTATCTGTGTTACTAACTCTTCATCAAACCAGCGACAGAAAGAAGTGATTACTTCTTTAGATGCCAGCTCACCCTTTGAAAGACCTCCCATGCCATCGCAGACAATTCCGAAGGCTACCTGTCCATCAGGTGTATCAATGATTCTTATGGCTACAGAATCCTGGTTTGTACTTTTTCTTATGCCTATATCTGTGTTATAGGTTGCAGCATATTCCATAATCTATTAGTTCCCTTTCATTCAGCGTTTTCGTATTTTTTCGTTGATTTATTTCTCATGGAATACGAAGTCTTCGTCGCCGAACTTGATTTCCATATTTTCTTTGAGCTGAACTTCTCTGCCCGGCTCTAATCTGTCACCATCAACATATGTTCCATTTGTTGAATCATTATCCTTAAGGAAGCAATCCTCATCTCTCTTGATAACAATAACGTGAACACGGCTGATAGCTGAATTGTTCTCTATTGAATAATCAGAATGAACTTTTGACTTTCCGATCTTGAATTCTTCTTTGTCGATGAATATCTTCTCACCTGTCTTCTCTCTTACGAAATGAGGCTTAGCAGGTTCTGCTGGAGCTTCTGATTTCTCAGGATCTTCCATCTTCATAAGATCGTCGATTGAGAACATATCATCTGCACTCTTCTGTGGACCTGGCTGCTGCATCTGTGGCTGTTGTGGTGCCTGTGGTGCAACCGGACCTTGTGGTGCCTGCTGTGGTGCAGGTGTTGGAGTTGGTCCCTGTGGTGCTGGGCCACCGAGTGGCTTTCCGGTCATTGGATCAAACTTCTTCTCTGGCTCCTGTGGCTTTGGTGCCTGTGGTACAACTGGTTCCTGTGGCTTTGGTGCCTCTGGTACAACCGGGCCTTGTGGTGCCTGCTGTGGTGCAGGTGTTGGAGTTGGTCCCTGTGGTGCTGGGCCGCCGAGTGGCTTTCCTGTCATAGGATCAAACTTCTTCTCTGGCTCCTGTGGCTTTGGTGCCTCTGGTACAACCGGGCCTTGTGGTGCCTGCTGTGGTG
>CAMVKW010000038.1:0-25589 GCA_947168155.1 uncultured Lachnospiraceae bacterium
ATACCGACCTCCAATCGTTAGATTTTTAGGTCTAACTTTTGGGGGTCGGTACAAACCTTTGCCGGTTTTACTATTAAGAATTTTTTACACTATTTCAAGAATTGTATTAACCATTAAATCGTTCTGCTTAGGATTCATGAAGCAGAATCTGATAAACTTATCTGACAGTCCGCGGATGTCATCTCCCTTACGGATGATGATTCCTCTCTGATTACAATGCATGGCCACATCTGAAGATGTAAGGTCATCCTTTAGCAGCTTAACCAGCATGAAGTTTGCATCTGGCTTATAGAGCTTGATGGTCTTGCTGGTAGACATTGCTAGGTAAACCAAAGATCTTTCCGTATGAACTATGGACTGCGATTCTTCAATATAAGCTTCGTCTCTAAACATATCTGTTATAGCAATAGCTGTCAGTGAAGCAACATTATTCTTTGTTGTTGTGAGATCGATTATCTCTTTCTGCTCAGGGTTGTTGATGATTGCATAGGCAAATCTGAGTCCTGGAACAGCGAAGAATTTGGAAACGCTTCTTATAACCGCTATGTTTTCGAATTCCTCAGTAAGAGGTATTGCTGTATAGTCCAGATAATTATCCAGGAATTCAATATACATCTCATCGATTATCAGGAAGATGTCAAGATCCTTGCAGGCCTCTGTAAGCTTTCTGATATCTGAAAGCTCAATCTTCTTGGATGTTGGATTGTTAGGGTTACCAATGATAACCATATCCAGATCATCAGTCAGTGACTTGATGAAATCATCCATGTCCAGCACGAATTCTTTTTCTTCATCTAGATCGTAGTAGCTAAGCTCTGCGCCATATGCAGATAAAACTCTCTCGAATTCGCTTGGTCCAGGGGAGATGAGCAGTGCCTTTTTAGGAAGAATGAGCGCGCTGAAAAGCTTAAGCAGATCGGTGGAGCCATTTCCAAGGACAATGTTCTCCAGAGGAGCCTTCGCGTAGGAAGAAACAGCCGATTTAAGCTTGTTGTAATATATGTCTGGATACTTAACAATTGATGGGATATTTTCCTTGATTGCACGTGTTACAGACTCAGGAATTCCCTTTGGATTTAGATTAGCATTGAATAAGACTGTTTCGTATTGCTCGATTCTCAGAGGAGTGTTATTCATAATACTTTTTCCTTTAAAAAAAAACTATTTTTTGATATAATAAGTTGATTTATTGTTTCTATTTATATCAACAAATCTATTCTACAACAGTTAAGTCGATTGTTGCAAGGAGTTTTGGTTAAATATTGTAACTAATAACGGAGAGAAAAATGAAGGCAATAGTTGAGCAATATGCAAAGGGCCAGTTTAAGGTTGATCGCCCTGAAGTGTCTATTTCAGTAGACCAATTCAGGATCAACATAGAGGCTGGTACTATTTATGAAGGACAGTTCCTGATAGAGAGTCTGAACGATTTTCCTATCAAAGGAATGGTCTATGATAGCAGGTATCTACTTCGCTTTGAAGATCATAGCTTTATAAGCAAGAGCTTCACAGTGAAGTATTCTTTTGACGCCACATGCCTTGAGGCAGGTCAGAATATCCGCGGTCATATAAATGTCATCACCGACGGTGGTGAGTGGAGACTCCCTTACGACATCAATATTGTTCAGCCTTGTGTTAAGCATCATGATGAGAAAATAGATGACCTCTTCAAGTTTGCATCTCTCGCTGAGAGAAACTGGAATGATGCAGCACGCCTCTTCGTAAACGACGACTTCCGTAGAACATTCATCAATAAAGAACCTATTCTTAAGAATACATATGAGAGCCTTCTTGCCAGCCGTTCAGTTAATCAGGCTATGGAGGAGTTCCTGGTTCTCGTATCTAAGAAGAGAACAGTAACTCTGTCAGTCCCAAGGGCAAAGATTGATATTGCAATGCCTTCTGAGACAGAGAGCATTACTGTTGATATTACAAAGAATACCTGGGGGTATACCTTCTCTGAAATCCGAAGTGATTCAGAGTTCATTATCCCTTCAAAGAAAACTATTTCCGCTAAAGACTTTAATGGAAATGTATGCTCCCTGAAGGTTTTCATTTCTCCAGAGCATGTGCCAGAAGGCGAGAACTCAGGTAAGCTGATTATCGAAAATATTTATCAGAGAATAGAGATAGATATACATCTTTCAAAGCCTCTTTCAGCTCGTCCAAATCAGGAACTGAGAAGAAGGAACAAGGATTATAAAAGATGCAGAGCTGAGATAACAAGGGCTTATCTTGAGTTCAGAATGGACAGACTCAGTCTGGAGGATTATGTACATAAGAGCCTTGATGCATTTAAGACTCTTAATGAGATTGAGCCTGAGGAAGATATGTACCGCCTGGGTATCATGCATATGAACATCCTTGCTGGTGAGTACAGCAAGGTAGAGCAGGAGTTCCAGCGTATTGAGGCAGATGTAGACAAGGAGACTATGGGTAAGCCACAGCTCTGCTACTACAACTACCTGAGAGCAATGATGCTGAAGGACGACGAGGTTACAGAGAAGACAGCTCACGTTATCAGAAGAAACTACAGAACTCAGGAGCCAAAGATGTTCTACTTCTGGCTGCTTCTGTTTGTTGATTCAACATATAACGAGGATAAGTCAGCTCTTTATAGAGAACTGTCACAGATGTTTGATGAGGGCGAGAACAGTCCAATCATTTACTTCGAGCTTTGTAATCTCTTTAATGCAAATCCAATGCTTCTTAAGAAGCTTACTGAATATGAAATCACAGCGATTAAATGGGGACTTAGACACAAGTTCATTTCAGATGAAGTTCTTCTTGAGTTCGTGAAGCTGGCTGGAAAGAATAAAGAATTCGACAGACAGATATTCGAAGTACTTCGTGAGATTTATGACAAGAACGAATACGAGCTGAGAGCTGAGAGACGTAAAGTCCTTGAAGAGAAGGGCATTGATGACAGCGAGCTCTATGACAGTAGTCCTCTCAAGAAACTGAGGAGTAGAAGCATTACATCTATCCATGAATACGATGACGAATCCCTCGAGGATATGTCCTTCGAATTTGGTAAGTATGCTGATTCAGAGCTTGGCGCGGTTGAGTACGACCTCGATGATGAGGAGGAACTGGAAGACGACGAGCTAGATGAAGAAAATGATGAGGAATTTGAAAAGGCACAGGACTTCGCAGACAGTCTGGATGACGAAGTAAAGGAAGGTGCCACAAAGATAGATAACGTCCCAGTGGACGATAAGGATGAAAAGCTGGATGCTGCCATCAGAGCAGATGCGGCTGAAAAGCTGACACGTCGTGAGAATGAGAACCAGGAGGTTCTTTCCAGTATCTGTTCAATGCTTATTTCCGCCAACATGCTGGACTATAAGTATCACAGATTCTACAAAGCGGCAGTTCTGAAGAACCTGAAGTTCATCGGACTGAATGAGTGCTACATCCGAAGCATGAACAAGGAAAGATACGAGCTGATACCAACATCAGTGCTTATGTATCTGAATTATAAGAATACCCTTACTGAAGACGAGCTTGCATACCTCTATGCAAATGTTATCTTCAACAAGTCAGAGCATATGAAGATTTATCATGAGTATGCTCCAACCATGGAAGACTTCATGGAGAATATGATCGTCAAGGGTAAGGTTAATGATGACCTGACTGTTATTTACGACGAGTTCCTGGAGCCGGAAAATGTAAGCTCCATGTACGCTGGAAAGCTGATAAATATCATCTTCCGTCGTAAGATCGTCTGCAATAATAAGAATGTTGCAGCGGTTATCGTTAGTCACGAAGAGCTGCAGGCAGTTCAGAAGATTCCGCTGGTTAACGGCGAGGCATATGTAGAAATTCTTTCAGAGAATGCATCTATCATCTTCGAGGATAAGAACGGAAACAGATATGCTGGTTCCATTCCTTACCACTTCGAGAGGATTGTTGATGAGAAGGCTTATATGCCAATATGTAAAGAGTACAGTCCAAGAGATTACCGCGTACTTCTTTACAATTACGAGAGCATTGGTCAGTTCACTTATAAGAATGCAAGAGAGGTAAATGCGGCCCGCGAGATAATGCAGTGCGACGAGATCTCTTACGATTATAAGCAGCAGGCCTGCCTCAATATCATTGAGTACTATCATGAGAATCTTGATACTGACGTTCTTATTAAATACCTGAGTCGTCTCGATATCGAATATTTGACTCACGCAAATGCAAGAACTATCATCACATATCTCATTGATATGAACATGTTTGATAAAGCATTCCAGGCCGTTAAGCTTTATGGATTTAACGAGCTGGATGTTAAAGAGCTTTACAGACTGGCTGATTACGGTGTTACTGATTCGGAAGGCTTCCTGAACGAAGACCTGATGTCTATCTGTATCAACCTGTACAAGACTGGTACTGTAAATGCAAATATCCTTGGATACCTGGTATCCAACTTCAAGGGTAGTATTGACGAGCTTGCTGATCTGTTCAAGCTGGCTAAGGATAGAGTAAGTGATGTTGGACCTTTGGCAGAGAATACTCTTGCTCAGATGATGTTCTCCAATACTTACATCGAATACATTTACGATGTATTCCTGACATACTACGGTGGTCGTAGCAGAGGCCTGGTGGTTAAAGCTTTCGCCAGACTTTCAGCTCATAACTATCTGGTTAATGATGATCAGGTTCCAAATTTCATTTTCGATGCTCTGTTCCAGGAAGTTGTTAAGGGCAATATTGATGATGAGATATCCATTATGTCACTTCTTCTGTACTTCAGTAAGCTGGAGAGATTTACAGAGATTCAGAGAAAGTGGATTGTAGACAATGTTGAGAAGTTTGTAGATGCAGGTAAGATTCTTCCATTCTTCAAGAATTTCTCCTCCTTCATCGAACTTCCACAGGATATATTCCTTAAGACTTATCTGGTTTACAAATCAGATAATCATCGTCAGGTATTTGTTAAGTACAGCTTCGATACAGGAACGAGAACAAAGCAGAAGACCGAGCGTCACAGAATGGACGAGGTTGTCAGCGGAGTTTATGTTCTTGAGTTCGTGGTATTCCACGGCGAGAGACTTGTTTATTCTATCGAGGACGATCCAAATGGAAATGCCAAGATAGTTGAAAGTGAGGTTCTTAAGAAGAAGACCTTCGGAGGAAAGAGCCTCAGCAGATTCGAGAGAATCAACTCCATGCTTGTTAAGCAGGAGATGCGTAAGGATAAAGAACTTCTTGAAGATCTGGATGTTTACATCAATACTGTTCACCTCTTTGAGGAGACACTTAAGATACTATAGGTTATCAGTTAGTTAGAAGGGAGCCAAGAAATGGCAGACATTTTCTATATCGGAATGGACCTGTGTTCAGACTTTACACAGCTTTCCTACTACAATGATATAAAACGTGAGCCGGAATCGGTCAGTCAGCTGAATAACAAAGAGACTTACCTCATGCCGAACATCCTTTTCTACAGTACTGATACTGAGCACTGGTATGTAGGCGGTGAGGCTTCCGAAGCTCGTTTCAGCGAGAACGGAACAGTGGTAGATGGAATCTTCGAGAATCTCAGCAGCGACGAGGTTCTTACTATAGCTGGAAAAGAATACAATTATAAAGAGCTTTTCAAGATGATGGTCAAGCTCCACATTGATTCTTTCCTCTACAGATATGAGGCTGCTGAAGTTAAGAAGCTGGTCATCTCAGTCGATGATTATAGTCCTCTAATCTTCCAGCTGCTGGAAGGACTTCATGCAGAGCTGGGAATTGACAAAGAAAGCGTGGAGATTACATCTCATCTGGATAGTGGTCTTTACTATATTTTTAATCAGCCATCAGAACTTTGGAATAACAGCGTTGCACTTTATGATTATAGCGCTGACGGTCTTAATTATTACAGAATTGACATTTCCAAGAACAAGGACCCTAAGACGATAAATGTAATCCATGAAGATTATACAAGTCAGATGTCTCTTTCAAAATTCGGAAATGATACATATCAGATGGACCTGGATTTTTCAAAGATTGCAGAATACGAAGGAAAGAAAGCTTACATTTCTGCCGTATTCCTTACAGGTGTTGGTTTCTCCAACAAGTGGATGAAGAAATCTACTAACGTTCTTTGCCAGGGACGCCGCGTGTTCGTAGGACAGAACATCTATACAAAGGGTGCCTGCTACAGAGCGGTTGGTGGCGAGTACAGGGCTTTCTACGATGACTTCTTCGTAGAAACAAAAGAAAATGTACTCTCCGATATTGGAATTACTCTGGATGATGAGGCAGATACATTTGTTCCTATCATCACAGGTGGTAAGCAGTGGTACAATACTCACGGCAAGCTAAATGTAATCCTTGACGATACAGATAGCATTACTATTATTTATCGTAATCATAAGACTGGCGAAGAGAAGAGAGAGACTGTGAGAATTCATGGCCTTCCTAAGAGACCTAATAAGACTACCAAGGTCAGTCTTGAGGTGGAGTTTGATAGTCCTCATGAGGGAGCGGTCATTGTCCGCGACCTGGGATTTGGAAAGCTTTATCCTACAACCAACAAAATATATAGAAAGGAGTTTATCATCTAATGGCACAGTTGATACTTTGTACATCAAAAACTGCAGAAACTCCTTTTACATTTCTCAACACAAAGGTTGAGATTTATACATATGAGGAGCTCTGCTTCTACATTTACAACAACACAGTACTTATAAGTAAGTCTTCACTTTCTGAGAAGCTTTTCGACTGGATAAGGGAAGAGCTGGGAATGGAAGAGCTGGCTGACAAGCTGGTGGGACTTATGAATAAGACGGCTTATGCTCAGGATCTTCTTATTGAGATACTTAATGCCGGTGACTACTACACTACTGAAGAGGTTAAGACTTACACAGAGGCATGGCAGAAATATCGTAAGCTGGACAAGATGCAGAGAGCTAAGCTTAAGGCTGATGGATATCTTGCTTATAGAAGATACATCAAGGCGGCTACATTCTATGATGATATCATCAAGGAGACAAATGAGGATACAGATCCTATATTCCTTGGAAACATCTATCACAACAGAGCCGTGGCAGCAGCCAACAATATGGATCTTGAAGATGCGAAGGAATACTTTATGAAGGCTTATGAGAAGAATGATAACCCTGATTCTCTCAAGAGCTATTTCTACATCGTCGCAATCACAGAGGATACTGCAACTTTGAAGAATGAAATCCGTTACATGGGTCTTCCTGATGAATACCTTGAAGAGATAATGACTGAGATTGGAGACTCAAAGGATGATGTGCGTGAGATGACTATCTTCGCGATGCTTCAGAGAGCTGCCTACAACAAGATGAATAAAGATATGACAGATTACGATAAGAGAATGGATATCATCTTAAGTGAGCTTAAGGATGATTTTAGAGAGCAGGCTATTTAAAAATCATTAAGAACACTTCATGCCTGAGAGCATACCTTCCAAACACGCTCCGAGCCACTAAGCTTCGAGCGTCGTTCTTTCCGGTCGCCTACCTGCAGCGTCGGCCTTGGAATGTATTCAAAGCTCAAGGCATCATGGCCGAGCCGCGACTCCGGCTCCCCCGGACTCGCTCTTAGCAAGTGATTCTCCGCTATCGTTTGTAAGATATGCTTCAGGCATGAAGTGTATCTACGTTGTTCAAAAGATTATTTATAATATATATATAGATTTGGAGGAAAAGAATAGAACATGAGTAAGGAACTAGAAAAGAATTACAGCCCTGAACAAATAGAAGGAAGGCTCTATCGTAAGTGGGTAGATAACGGTTACTTCCACGCAGAAGTAGATCGCAGCAAGAAGCCATTTACTATTGTGATGCCACCTCCAAATATTACTGGTCAGCTTCACATGGGTCATGCCCTTGATAATACTATGCAGGATATCCTCATTCGTATGAAGAGAATGCAGGGATACAATGCACTGTGGCAGCCAGGAACTGACCACGCAGCTATTTCCACAGAGGTTAGAATCATCAATACTCTTAAGGAGCAGGGAATTGATAAAGAAGACCTTGGCCGTGAAGGCTTCCTTAAGCGTGCATGGGAGTGGCGTGAAGAATACGGTGGACGTATTGTTAACCAGCTGAAGAGACTTGGTTCATCTGCAGATTGGGACCGTGAGCGTTTCACTATGGATGAAGGCAACAACAAAGCCGTTAATACAGTATTTAAGAGGCTCTATGATAAGGGCTGGATTTATAAGGGATCTCGTATAGTTAACTGGTGCCCAGTTTGTCAGACATCTATTTCAGATGCTGAGGTTGAACATGAGGAGCAGGAAGGTCATTTTTGGCATATCAATTATCCTGTAGTTGGAGAGGAAGGACGTTTTGTCGAGATAGCTACTACACGTCCAGAGACTTTGCTTGGTGATACAGCTGTTGCTGTAAATCCAGAGGATGAGAGATATTCTGATATTGTTGGAAAGACTCTTCTTCTTCCGCTTGTTAATAGAGAAATTCCTGTTATTGCAGATTCATATGTAGATAAGGAGTTCGGAACAGGATGTGTTAAGATTACACCTGCTCACGACCCTAACGACTTTGAGGTTGGTAAGCGTCATGATCTTGAGGAAATCAACATCATGAATGATGATGCAACTATCAATTGTCCAGGAACTCGTTATGACGGAATGGAAAGATATGAGGCTCGTAAGGCTGTACTTGAGGACTTGGAAGCTCAGGGTCTTCTGGTTAAGACAGTTCCTCATACTCATATGGTTGGTACACATGATAGATGTGGTACTACAGTTGAGCCACTTGTAAAACCTCAGTGGTTCGTAAAGATGAGTGAAATGGCTATTCCTGCCAGAAAGGCAGTTGAAGAAGGAAAGATTCGTCTTGTACCTGAAAGAATGAACAAGACTTACTATAACTGGCTTGATAATATCCGCGACTGGTGTATTTCAAGACAGCTGTGGTGGGGACATAGAATACCAGCATGGTACTGCCAGGACTGTGGCGAGACTATCGTTGAGATGACAGAACCAACGTGCTGTCCTAAGTGCCAGAGCAAGAATCTGAAGAGAGACGAGGATACACTTGATACATGGTTCTCATCAGCACTGTGGCCATTCTCAACAGTTGGCTGGCCTGATACAGAATCAGAGGACTTCAAGTACTTCTTCCCAACAGATGTCCTTGTAACTGGTTACGATATCATTTTCTTCTGGGTTATCAGAATGGTATTCTCATCAATTGAGCAGACAGGAGAAGTTCCTTTCCATACAGTTCTGTTCCACGGACTTATCCGTGATGATCAGGGACGTAAGATGAGTAAATCCCTCGGAAACGGAATTGATCCACTTGAAGTAATCGATAAGTACGGAGCTGATGCTCTTAGATTCACAGTTATTACAGGTAATGCGCCTGGTAACGATATGAGATTCTACTGGGAGAGAGTAGAGGCAAGCCGTAACTTCGCTAATAAGATTTGGAATGCATCCAGATTCATAATGATGAACATGGATAATGCAGGCGTTTCAGATGAAGAGATTGCAAAGGTAACACTTGATGACCTTACAATGGCAGATAAGTGGATAGTTGCAAAGGTTAACCAGCTGGTTCGTGACGTAACAGATAATATGGAGAAGTACGAGCTCGGTGTTGCTGCAGATAAGATTCATAACTTCCTTTGGGATGAGTTCTGTGACTGGTACATCGAGATGGTTAAGCCAAGACTCTGGGATGAGAATGATACAACTAAGGCTGCAGCTATTTGGACTCTTAAAGAGGTTCTTACAATTGGCCTTAAGCTGCTTCATCCTTACATGCCATTCGTTACAGAGGAAATTTATTGTACTCTTACAGATGATGAGTCAATAATGATCTCACCATGGCCAGTTGCTGAGGATGCTAGAGACTTCAAGGTAGAGGCTGAAAATGTTGATATCATTAAGGATGCAGTTCGTGCTATCAGAACAGTTCGTACAGATATGAACGTCCCACCTTCAAAGAAGGCTGCTGTATATGTTGTTTCAGATAAGGAAGATGTCCGTAAGGTATTTGAAGATAGTTCTTCATTCTTTGGAACACTTGGATATGCAAGCGAGGTTCATGTTCAGGCTGATAAGACAGGCATTCAGGAAGATGCTGTCTCAGCGGTTATTCATAATGCAGTGATCTATATACCATTTGCTGAATTGGTTGATATAGATAAGGAGCTTGAGAGACTGGGCAAAGAGAAGGCTCGTCTTGAGGGTGAGATTAAGAGAGGTGAGGGTATGCTCTCAAATCCTAATTTCGTTAATAAGGCTCCAGAAGCAAAAGTAAATGCAGAGAAGGAGAAGCTGGCCAAGTATAAGGAAACTTATGCTCAGGTTTGCGAGAGAATAGAGGCTCTGAAATAATGAATAATGAGAAAAAGATAAAAAACAGAATACAGATTACAATTGTATTGCCAATAATCCTGGCTCTTATTCTGCTGGGAGTTTCCATTTACGTTAATGGTCTTGATACAAAGATTGGCGTTATTAGTGTAGTACTTCTGGTTGTATATCTACTCATTGCTATAATCATGTACTTTAGGCTGAGTCCATATTACAGCTCTGTTCTTGTGGAGTATTCGCTTGAACAGGGAAAGATTCAGAAGGAACTTCTTTATGAGATGGAAATTCCATATGCAATCCTGGATCTTTCAGGTCATGTAATGTGGTCCAACAATATGTTCCATGATATCTTAGGCATTTCGCGTAGTAAGCGTATTCGCAAGAGTGTGGATACATATTTCCCTGAAATAGTTCCTGAACTTCTGGATGGAACTGAGTCGGTGGATATAAACATCGAATATGATGAAAGAAAATACAGAGTTTCTATTAAACGTGTAGACCTTTCAAAGGTATTTAATGAAGAAAAGGAAGAAGAGAAGGATGATGATATAGTTCTTGCTATGTACCTTTTCGATGAGACGGATATGAGACGTCTGGAGCAGGAGACACAGGATCAGAAGCTTTATGCAGGTCTTCTTTACCTCGATAATTATGATGAGGTTATGGATGACCTTGAGGATGTTAAGCATTCAATCCTTACAGCTCTTGTTGAAAGAAAGATAAATATGTATCTTTCAAATATAGATGCTATTGTTAAGCATATTGAGAATGATAAGTATTTCTTCGTATTTAAGCAGAAGTACATGCAGACTCTTAGAGATGATAAGTTCTCAATTCTTGATGATGTAAAGAATATAAATGTAGGAAATCAGATAGCCATGACACTTAGTATTGGTATCGGTTCAGATTCCGATCAGAGTAATAACGGCTATATGAGTGCTTATGAGAATGCCAGAACCGCTATTGGTATGGCTATGGGACGTGGTGGTGACCAGGCAGCTGTTAAGATGGGCGAGCAGGTTACTTACTACGGTGGTAAGAGTGCTGGAACAGAGAAGATTACTCGAGTTAAGGCGAGAGTTAAGGCTCAGGCATTCGAAGAACTTCTTCTTAGTAAGGAGAAGGTTATTATCATGGCACACAAGAGACCGGATGCGGACGCATTTGGCTCTGCTATAGGTATTTATCGTTTGGTTACAGCTATGGGCAAGAAGGCTTATGTAGTTGTTAATGAGGTGACAGATGCTATTAGGCCGCTTATGAATTCCTTTAAGGTTGGAAATCTGTATGATGGAGTTTTCCTTACAAGTAATGAGGCGGTTAATCAGGTCAACAAAGACACAGTAGTTGTAGTGTGCGATGTAAACAAGCCAAGCATGACAGAGTGCGAGGAGTTGCTGGACCTTGTTCCAACGGTCGTTGTGTTCGATCATCACAGACAGACTACAGAAGCTATTAAGGGCGCAACCCTTTCATATATCGAGCCATTCGCATCATCTGCTTGTGAGATGATTGCTGAAATGTATCAGTATATGTCCAAGTCTCCAAAGCTTAAGCTTCAGGAGGCAGATGCAATGTATGCTGGTATTCTTATAGATACTGATAACTTCCTGACAAAGACAGGTGTTAGAACATTCGAGGCTGCTTCATATCTGAGAAAGAGTGGAGCGGATGTTACACGTGTTCGTAAGATGTTCAGAAGTTCAATGACTGAGATGAAGGAAAGAGCTCAGGGTATCAGTAATGCTGAAATTTATTTGGGTCACTTTGTTATCTCATATGTAGATGCGGACCCAGATTCTGATGATGCACCTACAGTTCCGGTTGCCAAGGCTGCTAATGAACTGCTTAACGTAGAGAATGTGGATGCTTCCTTTGTAGTAACTGAAGCTGATGATGGCATTTTATATGTATCTGCACGTTCTATCGGTGATATTAATGTTCAGATAATCATGGAGAGATTTAATGGTGGCGGACATGCAAATGTGGCCGGCGCACAGCTAAAAGACAAGAAGAAAGAAGATTTCTTTGTAGAGCTTAAGCAGGTTCTCAAGGAAATGACAGAGGCAGGAGAAATTTAAGATGAAAGTTATTTTAATGCAGGATGTTAAATCCCTTGGTAAGAAGGGTGAAATAGTTGAGGTTAATCAGGGTTATGCAAGAAACTTCGTGCTTCCTAAGAAGCTGGGAGTTGAGGCTACACCAGAGAACCTCAATAATCTGAAGCTCAAGAATCAGAATGATGAGAAGGTTGCGGCAGAGAATCTTGCGGCAGCTCAGAAGCTGGCAGAAGAGCTTAAGGACAAGAAGGTTGTTACCAGTATGAAGGTTGGAGCAAATGGTAAGCCATTTGGTTCAGTATCCAGCAAGGAGGTTGCAGTTCTTATTAAGGAACAGCTTGGACTTGAAGTGGATAAGAAGAAAATTATAATGAAAGATCAGGTTAAATCTCTGGGAGGATATAATGTAGGAATTAAGCTGCATCCTCAGGTTACAGCAGAAATACTACTTGATGTTCAGGAACAGAAATAGTTTGGGGAAATAAAATGGCAGAAGAAAATGTAATAAAAAGAATACCACCTCAGGATCTTAACGCTGAGAAAAGTGTTATTGGCTCTATGCTTTTGGACAAGGATGCCATTTCTGAGGTGAGTTCAATGTTAACCAAAGAGGATTTCAGTAACGCACAGTACGGAATCCTTTTTGAAGCTATAGTAAGTCTATATAATGAAGGAAAACCTGTTGATGAGATAGTTCTTAGTGAGAAGCTGAGAGAAATGGGTGCTCCTGACAGTGTAGCTAATCTTAATTACATAGGTGAAATCCTTGCGGGAGAGGCAACAGCTGCTTTCGCCAGAAACTATGCACAGATAGTAAAGGATAAATCCTATTTAAGAAAGCTTATTAAGCTGGCTGAGAATATGATGGCATCTGCTTACGAAGGCAGAGAAAATGCAGATGACATTATGGAGAAATCTGAATCCGAGATGTTTGCTCTTATGCAGAAGAAATCTGGACTCAGAGATTTTACTTCTATTAATGAGGTATTATCAAATGTCATCTCAGAAATTGAGGCGGCTACATTAAATAAAGGTAAGATCAACGGCCTTAGGACTGGATTTACAGATTTGGATAATATGCTTACAGGTCTTCATGGTGGAGAGCTTCTTCTGGTTGCGGCCAGACCTGCTATGGGTAAGACTGCATTTGTCCTTAACATAGCTCATCACGTGGCATTTAAGGAGAAGGTTCCGGTTGTTATTTTCTCGTTGGAGATGAGTGCTGAGCAGCTTGTTACAAGACTTGTTTCTGTAGACTCTATGGTTGAGGCTAAGAGCCTTAAGACTGGTGAGATTACAGATGATGACTGGATTAAGATTGTTGAGACCACCAATAATATGGCGGGAGCTGACCTTTTCATAGATGATAATTCTTCTATTACTATAGCGGAACTTAGAACTAAATGTAGAAAATTGCATCAGACCAAGAATATCGGCCTGATAATCATAGACTACCTGCAGCTCATGAATTCAAGTACAAAGGTTGAATCCAGACAGCTGTTCATTGCGGAGGTATCCCGTGCACTTAAGGGTCTTGCCAAGGAATTGAATGTTCCTGTTATCGCACTTTCACAGCTTAACCGTGCTGTAGACTCCAGACCTGATCATAGACCACAGCTGGCAGATCTTCGTGAGTCCGGAGCCATCGAGCAGGATGCTGACGTAGTTATGTTCATTTATAGAGATGATTATTATACTAAGGAAGAATCCTTAAAACCAGGAGTGGCAGAGATTACAATTGCTAAGCAACGTAACGGTTCCACTGGTGTTGTAGATCTGGCTTGGATTGGTAAATATACCAAGTTTGCCAACGTTAGTTATGCAACTGCACCAGCTTCTTCAGAAGCTCCTCATCAGTCATAGCGTAAATATTATCGATTACCCAGATGTGCATCTCTTTAGCTCTTTGCTTAAAGAAAGAGGAGCCGCTGGAGGTCGTATCACAAGGAAGAGCCATGGCAAGAGCCTTGCAGGCGTACTTTCCACCGAACCTACGGGTTACGGTCTCAAGTTCGTGCAGGGAGTTGCTGCTGGCTTTTCCGCTTTTACAGGATATAAATATAGGAACGCAGGCTTTCATGAGGATAACATCTATCTCGTTGATGGTATCGTAGCTTGCATTCATATATTTCTGATAATCTGAAACAAAAGCTTTCTTTTCTTCTTCATTCTTATCACCATTCCAGTCAATCATAGCGCCGATGATCTCGTCGGTGAAGAGTTCGGGCTTTCTTGAAGCTACTTCGTAAACATGAAGCTCCAGAATATTCCCTGTTTTGGTAACAATATGTTTAACTCCGTCATTTTTGAAACGGAACTTTATTCTTTTATTATCTGTGTGATAGTCCTTTAGCATACCAACGCCATTAAGTTTGGCTAAAAGAATGGCTGCCTCACCCATATTGGACTTTGGAAGAGAGTAGCGGCCGAATTCGTCGCAAGGGTTCGCCTTTATTACATCTTCGATAACAGAACAGTATCTGTTCCATTTATGCTGAAGCCTTCTGGCAATATCCCATATCTGTCGGATGTCTTCCTTGAAACTCTCTGTAAAGTTCCAGGTGGCATAGCTTCCTGTCTGACGAGTGAGCTGCCCGCCGTGGAGAATAATATTTTCCTTAACGGATATGCGAATATTATCTTTATGCTGGGTTGGCGCGCTGCCAGGAATCATATTTACTTCCAGACCAGTATATGGATCTATACGAAGGGTTCTTAGATAATGAGTTGCGCTGACATAGCCTAGCGCAATGAGAATCATTTCGCCGCCGCCTGTAAGCTCGTAGTAAGCATCTGGATACTTGTAGGCAACCTGTTCGAGCGCGTTGATGCACTCCTCCAAGTCATCGCGAGGAACTTCAATGAATTCCATCTCTGTATCTGGAGATTTCAACTTGGCGAAATCCGTTAGACTTTTGATTTTGCGAGTGAGCATAGTACATTTGTGGCCCAGGTAGACCACGCGTTCTGGCTTATATTGAAGCAGACACATTACATTTTCTAATGCTTCATCCGAAAAAAATTCTACATATGTATCTCCCATAGTAACCCTTACCTCCTTGTTAAATCCAGCCGCCGTCCAGCTTAACAATCTCACCAGTGAAATATGGTGGCATGTTGAGCAGGTTCAGAACTGCGCTGCCCACTTCATCTGGAGTGAGCATTCTTCCCATTGGGATGTCATCCACAATCTCCGATTTTTCAGCTGAATTTAAGTGATTATTCATATCTGTATCTACAATTCCAAGGGCCAGAGCGTTAACCTGCACCTTGCTAGGCCCCATTTCCTTAGCAAGAGACTTGGTAAATGCATTTATGGCACCCTTTGTTGCACTGTAGGCAACCTCGCAGGAGGCACCCACCTTACCCCATACAGATGATAGATTTATGATGTGACCGGATCTTTTAGAAATCATATCCGGCAGAAAAACATGACAAGTATTATAAACAGAGGTCAGGTTAGTAGTAATAGTAGTGTTCCATTCCTCAGGAGTCATATCGATAATGAGTCCTGTGTAGGAAATAGCGGCGTTGTTGACAATTACATCCACAGAGCCGATTTCCTTTTTCAGAGTCTTTACATATTCTATATCGCCTACATCTCCTAAAGATGTAAAGCATTCTATATTTGGATTTGTATCCTTTATTCTTTGGGCTGCATCCTGAAGAAGAAGTAAGTTGTTTCTGCAATTGATGATAATCCTGTTGAAATCACCACTTTGGGCGCATTTCAGGGCGATAGATCTTCCGATTCCTCTGGATGCTCCTGTGATTAATATACTTTTCATACGCTACCTACCTTCTTATATCATATGATATCCAGATTGCTTCTTATATCATATGATACCACATTATATATAAGAACAGTACTGGAAAATATCTTGAAAATAGGCAATGTCTTTGCTATACTTCTATGCTGTAAACAGATTATGTTAGGAGGCGGCATATTGGCTAAGCGTAAGAAAAAACAAAGTGCAGTGGGAATTTTCTTCTCCTTCTTTTTAAAGGCTGTAGTTATTATATTAGGACTTGTTATTCTTGCTATGAGTGCTTACCTTGTAAAAGAGCTCATATCAATGAAAAATAATGAAACAGAGGCAAAGGCTGACGATTCAGCATTTGAGGATGATCAGGAAGATGACCTTTTGGCAAATGCATCTGATGGAGATGCAGTACTCTTCGAAACTGATGAAGAGACTACTGAGGCTGCTGAAACCACAGATACAGCTGCTCTTCCAAAGGATGCTTCTATAGTAGTACTTAATGCTACTGAGACGGCAGGTCTTGCGGCGGTATGGAAAGAGACTCTGGAGGTGCAGGGTTACACCAATGTACAGGTAGGAAATTACACAAATGGTATACTTGATACATCTAAAATAGTAGTAGTTGAAGAGGGTACAGGAAGTGCTCTTCAGCAGATACTTCCAAATGCAAAGATGGAAACTCTTCCAGCTGATCAGGTTTCTTGTGACATTTCCACAGAAGGAGTACAAGCTTTTCTAATAATTGGTAATGCTGACAACTCTCTGGGACAATAAAAAATGTTAAGTTTCTTAACAAAATTGTAATATTTATAGTCAAAGTAACACAAAACAGATTGGCAAAAGGCGTCGAAATGACGCCTTTTTTGTTTAAAATATACTAAAATGAAACGTCAATGAGCATTATTACCAAAACTTTCAAAAATTCTTTATGCAACACGAACATAGCCTTAACTAGCAAAAAGGGGTATTATGTACAAAGTTGAAAACGGACGTAATTTGCGAAAGCTATTTAGGAGGATATAAAAATGGCAGGATTACAGTTAAAGAACATCTACAAGATTTACCCTAACGGATTCAACGCTGTTAAGGACTTCAACCTTGACATTGAGGATAAGGAGTTCGTTATCTTCGTTGGACCATCAGGATGTGGTAAGTCAACAACACTTAGAATGATCGCTGGACTTGAGGATATCAGTTCGGGTGAGCTCTGGATCGGTGACAAGCTTTGTAACGACGTAGAGCCTAAGGACAGAGATATCGCGATGGTTTTCCAGAACTATGCTCTGTATCCACATATGTCAGTTTATGATAACATGGCATTCGGACTTAAGCTGAGAAAGGTTCCAAAGGAAAAGATCGACAAGCAGGTACATGAAGCAGCTAAGATCCTTGAGATCGAGCATCTTCTTGATCGTAAGCCAAAGGCTCTTTCAGGAGGTCAGAGACAGAGAGTTGCCATGGGACGTGCTATCGTTCGTGAGCCAAAGGTATTCCTTATGGACGAGCCTCTTTCAAACCTGGATGCTAAACTTCGTGTTCAGATGCGTGTTGAGATCTCAAAGCTTCATCAGAGACTTCAGACAACAATCATCTACGTTACACATGACCAGACAGAGGCTATGACACTTGGTACTCGTATCGTAGTTATGAAGGATGGTATCATCCAGCAGGTTGATACACCTCAGAATCTTTATGATCATCCATGTAACCTCTTCGTTGCTGGATTCATGGGAATGCCTCCTATGAACTTCATCGACTGCAAGGTTGTTAAGTCAGGAGCTGACGTACTTCTTATGTTCGGTTCACACTCAATCAAGGTTCCAGAAGCTAAGGCTAACAAGCTTATCGCTGGTGGATTCATTGATAAGGACGTTGTACTTGGTATCCGTCCTGAGGATATTCATGATGAGCAGCTGTTCATCGAGTCTTCACCTGAGTCAGTTATTGATGCTCGTATCAATATCTACGAAATGCTCGGTGCAGAAGTTTATCTGTACTTCACAATCGATCAGTTCGATATCACAGCTAGAGTTAATGCTCGTACAACAGCTAGACCTGGCGATACAGTACAGTTCGCATTTGACCTTTCAAAGATTCATATCTTCGATAAGGAATCAGAGGAGATCATTGTAAACTAGTCTTTAATTAAGAACTACTAGGGGAGATGTAGTAATACTACATCTCCCTTTTTCTTTTTAAATTCACACTATTTTCTCTTTTTTCTAGTGCAAAATTTTGGTATAATAACTCTGTGCGTGAAGTTGATACATTTCACATACATTTTCTTAGTAGAATAATGCAGGGGTTGCAGACAGAACAGGAGTGAAGATATGATTTCAAATCAGATTTTACAGGAAACTTTAGAGGGAATTCAGGCTATTACAAAGGTCGATCTTATAGTTATGGATGTGGAGGGAAGACTCCTCGCCAAAACTGTGGAGGGTGGTCCTCTTGATTACGAAGATGCGGTAATCGCATTTGCAGAGTCTCAGGCTGAGAGCCAGAGTCTGCTTGGTTATCAGTTCTTTAAGGTAACTGATGATAAGCAGCTGGAATACATTATCCTTGCAAAGGGTGATACAGACAGTACTTACATGGTTGGTAAGATGGCTGCGTTCCAGATTCAGAACCTCCTGGTTGCTTATAAGGAAAGATCCGATAAGGATAACTTCATTAAGAACCTGCTTTTAGATAACCTGCTCCTGGTTGATATTTATAACAGAGCTAAGAAGCTCCACATTGATACTGATGTTAAGAGATGTGTATTTATTATCGAAACAAAGTCTGAGAAGGATAACAATGCACTCGAGACAGTAAGGAATATCTTTGCAGTGAAGACTCGCGATTTTATTACTGCTGTTGATGAAAAGAACATCATTCTTGTTAAGGAAGTTAAGTCTTCAGATACTTACGAGGATCTGAATAAGACTGCAAATATCATTGTAGATATGCTGAGCACAGAGGCTATGATTTCTGTACATGTAGCATTTGGTACTATCGTAAACGAGATCAAGGAAGTTTCTCGTTCATACAAGGAAGCTAAGATGGCTCTGGATGTAGGAAAGATATTCTACAGTGATAAGAATATAATCGCATACAGCAATCTTGGAATAGGACGTCTTATTTATCAGCTCCCAATTCCTCTATGCCGTATGTTTATTAAGGAAATCTTCGATGGTAAATCACCTGACGAGTTCGATGAGGAAACACTTACAACTATCAACAAGTTCTTTGAGAACAGCCTGAATGTTTCTGAGACATCACGTCAGCTGTATATCCACAGAAATACATTGGTTTATCGTCTGGATAAGATTGAGAAATCTACAGGTCTTGACCTTAGAGTATTTGAAGATGCTATCACCTTCAAGATTGCTCTGATGGTTGTTAAATACATGAAATACATGGAGAGCCTTGATTTCTAATTAGACTAGAAGTCATAAACTAACGAAAGGGTTAACGATTCAATGGCAATAATCAAAATGGATAATGTCACGATGAAATATCCAACAGGCACTGTGGCCCTGAAGGATGTTAACGTCGAGATAGAAAAAGGTGAATTCGTATTCGTAGTTGGATCCACTGGTTCTGGTAAGACAACATTTATTGAGCTTCTGCTCAGAGAGCTTGTTCCTACAAAAGGACGCATTGAGGTTTGTGGATACGACTATGCAAGGATTAGAAAAAACAGGATTCATAAGGTAAGACGTAAGATTGGAGTTGTTTTCCAGAACTTCAGACTCTTAAAGGACAGAACAGTTTATGAAAATGTAGCATTTGCACAGAGAGTTATCGAGGTACCAGGAAGATACATTAAGCGTCGTGTGCCAGCGGTTTTATCCCTTGTTGGACTTGCTGATAAATATAAATCATATCCAAGACAGCTGTCCGGTGGTGAGCAGCAGAGAGTTGCTCTTGCAAGAGCTCTGGTAAATAAGCCAGATATCATCTTAGCCGACGAGCCTACTGGAAACCTTGACCCTAAGCATTCATGGGATGTTATGAATCTTCTGGATGAGATTAATTCAAAGGGTACTACAGTTGTTGTAGTTACACATAACAAAGAAATAGTTAATGTAATGAAGAAGAGAGTTATAACCCTCAAGAAGGGCGTTGTGGTAAGTGACGTTCAGAAGGGAGGTTATATCGATGAAGATTAGTTCTTTAGGATACAGCTTTAGACAAGGTATTAAGAATATCAGAAGAAACCTTCTGTTCTCCCTTGCTTCTATAGGAACAATTGTTGCTTGTCTGTTCGTATTTGGACTGTTCTATTGTGTACTTGTTAACTTCCGTGGTGCAATTCACAAGATTGAGAGTAGCATTTCCATTTCAGTCTTCTTTGATGAGGGACTTTCTGATGAGGGTATTAACCTTATCGGTGAACAGATTAAGACACGTAAAGAAGTAAATACATGTGACTTTATATCTGCAGAGGATGCCTGGAAGGAATTCTCTGAGCAGACCTACGATGATCCAGAAGCTGCAAGAGCTGCCTTTGGTGACGATAACCCACTGGCGCATTCGGCATCTTACAAGATTACACTTAATGATGCAGGAAAGCAGGCGGACTTCATTCAGTTCCTGGAAAGTATAGAAGGAGTAAGAAAGGTCAGCAGTTCTACTTATACAGCTGATAGTATATCAGCCATAAATGCATTTGTAGGATATGCATCCTTCGGTATCATTCTTATTCTGCTTCTCGTATCTGTATTCCTTATCAATAATACTATTACAATTGGTATTACTGTAAGACGTGAAGAGATTAAGATCATGAAACTTATCGGTGCAACCAACAGCTTCATCAGAGCGCCATTCATTATCGAGGGTGTTATTATCGGTATTATCGGTTCTATCATTCCTCTGGTGCTTCTCTACTATCTGTACGACCTGGTAATCAACTATATAGCAGGAAGGTTCTCAATCCTGAACAGCCTGTTTGAGTTTGCATCACCATGGGATATGTTCAAACTGCTTATACCAATCACACTTCTGATAGGTATTGGAATCGGCTTCTTTGGAAGTCTTATAACTACTAAGAAACATTTGAAGATTTAATAATATGGGGGCCTGCACTTAGTGTGCAGGTCCTAAAATCTCATAAGGATACATATGGATAAAAAATCATTCTTTAGCGAAGCATTACTAGTTATTTCCATAATGGCTCTGATGGTATTTGTCTGTCTGGCTCCTTTCAGTAAGGATGCTACACATACTGTTTTTGCGGATGAGGATACTGCATCTTCTACGGACGCATCTAGCAGTAGTTCGGACAGTTCCAGCAGTTCTGGTGTTTCCAGTGCTGAACTGGCGGCCCTGACAGCTGAATATACAAATACTCTTCAGGAGAAGAATTCACTTCAGACTGAGCTGAATGCCATGATGGAAAGTCAGAATGACTTCATTTCAAAACTTAATGAGCTGGACGATATGATCCTTGAGTATCAGGATAAGATTGATGATATTCAGGCCAAGATAGACCAGGCAAACGATATGGAAACCGAACTTGAGAATTCCATTGAGATTGCTCAGGCACAGCAGGATTATCAATATGAGCTTCTGAAGAATCATATTCAGGATGAATATGAGAACGGCAGCTATTCTTATCTGGATGCTATTTTTAATGCTGTCGACTATATGGACATAGTTAATAAGGCTGAATACATTCAGGCTATTGAAAATTATGACGAGATGATACTTGAACAGTACAAGGATGCTAAGAGATCGCTGAATGACCAGAAAACACTTCTTGAGGTTCTTTCTGATGATATGGGTGTTCTTCAGGAAGCCTATGAGAATGAGCAGGATTCTCTTGAAATTCTTTCGGATGAGAAGGAAGCTCAGGTTAATAGCTATCAGGAAGAAATAGATGCAAAGAAATCGGAGCTCTCTACATTTGAAGAGTTGGAAGCGCAGCTTTCTGCTCAGATTTCCAGTATCGAGGCAAGCTCCAGTGTTTCAGTAAACATCTCTGGTGGAAATGTAACCTACTCCGGTGCACAGTTCCTGTGGCCATGCCCTTCAAGTACTACCATTTCATCGTACTATGGAAATCGTACTGCTCCAACAGCTGGTGCCACAACATATCATAGAGGTATTGATATTCCTTGTAGTATGGGCAGTGATATTATAGCTGTCGCAGATGGAACTGTTATCTATGTTGGTTATCTTGGTAATGCTGGTAATGCCGTTATCGTGGATCATGGTAGTGGAATTTCTTCATGTTATTTCCATCTTTCTGAATTCCTGGTTTCAGAAGGTGATTCAGTTACTGCTGGACAGACTATCTGTAAATCAGGTAGTACTGGTGTTTCAACGGGACCCCATTTACATTTTGCTGTTCGTGAGAATGGTGAATATGTTAATCCGCTGAAGTACTATACTATGATAGAAGATAAAGGTAATGTTTCAAACACTGAAGGTGGTGAATCCTCGAATAATACAACTTCTACGGATAGTACGAATTCTACTGATAGTTCGAGTGAAAATACCGACAGTAATGATAATTGATTAAGATTCTTTTTGAGGAGATGATGATAAAATGAGACGTTTCGATAAGTTCAATAAATATGAGCTTAAGAAGGCATTTTGTGTCTGCCTGGCAAGTACAATGATGCTGGGAGCTATGAGTTGTGGAAAGGCAGATGAAGACAACAATCCTAGCAGCTCTATAATAATTAAGGATGAGAAGATTGAGAATGCATCTTCTACAGACTCAGGTGAAGAGTTCGATGAGAATTCAAAGGATGTTAAGGCTAAGACTAAGGAAATAGAGAGATATATTGATAAATACTTCTATTTCGATGAGGACAATGATAAGAGGGAAGAGAGCTATTATGATGGCCTCATGAAGGGGCTCGATGACCCTTATTCTGTTTATTATACTGCTGATGAATATCAGCAGTTAAAGGAATCTGATGCAGGATCATTTGAAGGAATTGGCGCAACTGTAGCAAAGAATCCGGATAGTGGAGTTATCTATGTTGTAAAGCCTTTATCAGATTCTCCTGCTGAGAAAGCAGGTCTTCTTCCAGGTGATATCATCCTTAAGGTTGATGATCTTGAGCTTACAACAGATATGGAACTGGATTATGTTGTAAGACATATTCGTGGTGAGAAGGGTACAGATGTTAATATTACTGTATATCGTGAAGATGAGCCGGAAGATCTTACATTTACAATTACTCGTGACAAGATTGAGACAAAAACTGTTGAATACGAGATGTTGGATGATAATATTGGATACATCTATGTTGAAGAGTTTATAGAGAATACTCCTAAGTTCTTTAAGGAGGCTGTCGATGACCTTCAGAGTCAGGGAGCAAAGGGTATTGTTATAGATATGAGAAGTAATCCAGGTGGTTTGGTTAATGCAGTTACAGAAATGCTTGATTACCTTCTGGATGATGAGCTTATTGCTGAAGGCTCTGATGAGGCTGGACTTCTTATCAAGACTAAGGATAAGAATGATGAAGTCATGGATGAATACGGATGTTCAGATGGGCATAGAGTGGACCTTCCAATGGCAGTTATAGTGAATGGTAATAGTGCCAGTGCTGCAGAGATTTTTGCAGGATGTTTGCAGGATTATAAGAAGGCGAAGATAGTAGGAACTACTACATATGGTAAGGGAATAGTTCAGACAGTTGTTCCACTTTCTGACGGTTCTGCAATCAAGATAACTATAGCTCAGTACTTTATTCCTTCAGGAAAGACTGTCCATAAGGTGGGTGTTGAACCTGATGTGGAAGTTGAATTAGATGAAAGCTTGTTAAAGAAGACTGATATTGAACATGATGAGGATAATCAGCTTCAGGAAGCTATCAAAGCTTTAGATTTAGACTAATAAAGAGGCAGGGCTTTGCCCTGCCTTTTGAGGTTATAAAAAGAAAGGTAAGATGTATGGAAAAGGAATTGATTGTAGTCCTGGATTTTGGCGGTCAGTATAATCAGCTGATTGCAAGACGAGTTAGAGAATGTAATGTATATGCTGAGGTTCATCCTTATACAATTTCTCTGGAAGAGCTTAAGGCTCTAAATCCAAAGGGAATTATTTTTACTGGTGGTCCTAACAGTGTATTTCTCGAGACATCCCCTCACTATACTAAAGAGATTTTTGATCTGGGTGTTCCAGTTCTTGGAATCTGTTACGGTGCCCAGCTGATGGCATATCTCCTTGATGGAAAGGTTGCTACAGCTCCAGTCAGTGAATATGGAAGTACAAAGACTAAGCTCATAGGAGCGGGCAGCTCAGTACTATTCGAGGATGTTCCAGGTTCTATCACTTCCTGGATGAGTCATACTGATTATATAGCTGAGGCTCCAGAAGGTTTTGAGGTAATTGCAAAGACTGATAATTGCCCAGTTGCCGGAATGCAAAATGTAGAGAAAGGCTTCTATGCAGTTCAGTTCCATCCAGAAGTTAATCATACAGAATATGGAAATGTAATCCTTAGAAATTTTGTTCTAAAGGTTTGTGGATGTGCAGGAAACTGGAAGATGGATTCCTTTGTAGAGTCAGCTATTAATGAGCTTCGCGAGAAGATTGGAAATGGCCGAGTACTTTGCGCCCTTTCCGGTGGTGTTGATTCATCAGTTGCTGCAGTTCTTTTATCAAAGGCTGTTGGAAAGCAGCTTACCTGTGTGTTTGTAGACCATGGTCTTCTTCGTAAGGATGAGGGAGATGAGGTTGAGGCCATCTTTGGTCCTAATGGAAATTATGAGCTGAATTTTATCAGAGTAAATGCACAGGATAGATTCTACCTAAAACTGGCTGGTGAGACTGATCCAGAGAGAAAGAGACATATAATTGGAGAAGAGTTCATCAGAGTATTTGAGGAAGAGGCTAAGAAGATTGGTGCTGTTGACTTCCTTGCTCAGGGAACTATTTATCCAGATGTTATAGAGTCCGGGCTTGGAGATTCAGCAGTTATTAAGTCCCATCATAATGTTGGTGGACTTCCTGACTATGTTGATTTCAAGGAAATCGTTGAACCACTTAGAATGCTCTTCAAGGATGAGGTTCGTAAGTGTGGACTTGAGCTTGGTATTCCAGAGTATCTGGTATTCCGTCAGCCATTCCCAGGACCAGGTCTTGGTGTTCGTATAATAGATGACATTACAGCTGAGAAGGTTCGTATAGTTCAAGAGGCGGATGCTATTTATAGAGAAGAGGTTGACGAGGCTATAAAGGATGGAGTGATTAAGAATCCGCCAAATCAGTACTTTGCAGCACTTTCAAACATGCGTTCCGTTGGTGTAATGGGCGACTTTAGAACATTTGACTATGCAATCGTACTTCGTGCGGTGAATACATCTGACTTCATGACAGCAGATTGCTGTGACATACCATTCGAGGTTCTTCAAAAGTGTATGACCAGAATTATTAACGAGGTTAAGGGAGTAAACAGAGTAATGTACGACCTCACCTCCAAACCACCTGGAACGATAGAACTCCTATAG
>CAMVKW010000039.1:0-25372 GCA_947168155.1 uncultured Lachnospiraceae bacterium
AATCGGTGCTCATTCTATACTCCGAGATGTTTTTCTTTGTCCGAAGGAAAGAAATCCGCTCCCGAATAAACTTGTCGTCCAAAACCTCTCAGCCCCTTTCACGACGAATTATATAATAATTCTATCGTGAATCCTGACGATTAAATCCCGAATTTATCTTGAAAAATAACGATTAAATCGTTATAATTATAGAAGAAAATAGAATTTAACCGTCAGAAGCGTGTTTTAGGCTGGATTGGTGCTCCAGAGTGTGTGAGGAATCAACATGAGAAGAACTTGTTGCGGGTTTGGTCATCGTATTGTTTTGATTGATGTGGAAGCTCCGTTGCGTGAGGTGCTCTGCAATCTAATTGAGACCCACGGCGTGACCCGTTTCCTGTCTGGCGGGATGGGCGAATTTGACGAACTCTTTGCTAAAACCATTCGCTCTTTGCGAAGCGTCTATCCGCAGATTAACTTATGTTTGGTAGTGCCATACCTTACAAAGAGCCTCAACGAAAAAAGAGAACTTCTTTCATTCCTCTATGACGAGATCATCCTCCCTTCCGAACTGGATGGTGCCAACAAAAAAGCAGCGATCCCGATGCGGAATCGCTGGATGGTCGATCATAGTGATTTTGTGATTTCTGCCGTTCATAGAGATTTCGGCGGCGCTTATGAAGCAGTTTCTTACGCCACACAACATGGCGTTCAAGTCAAAGACCTGTATAGTTTATAGATAATCCATAATCAAGCCATACTTTTCGGGTAAAATAATTCGTATTCTACTCGGAGGTAAATACCATGAAAGGACGTTTTTTAAGCGAAAAGCTGATTGAACAATTTGGAAAGCATTTAGTTCTGGAGGAAAAAAGCGAGCACACGGTAGAGAAGTATCTGCGGGATGTGAGGGCATTTGCAGCCTATGCAGAGCAGGCTGAAATCGGCAAAGAGACAGTTATTAGCTACAAGCAGCACCTTTTGGAGAGCGACTACGCCGTGCGAAGTATCAATTCCATGCTGGCATCCCTCAACAGCCTGTTCGCATGGCTGGGCTGGCACGATTGCCGGGTGAAGGCGCTGAAAACGCAAAAGCAAATCTTCTGCCCAGAGGAAAAGGAACTGACCAAAGGGGAATATCTGCGGCTCGTGAACACCGCAAAGCAGAATGGAAACGAGCGGTTGAACCTGATCCTTCAAACGATCTGCGGCACCGGCATCCGCGTGAGCGAGCTGGCGTTCATCACCGTAGAGACCGCCCGCTGCGGCGAAGCTATGAGGTAGTAGTTGTCGCCGAGAAATACCAGCGCAATCGGATCAACCACATAACGCTTTTGCTCCTTGCGGTAAACCCGCTCGTGCTTTTCATTCAGATCGAAGTAGAGGAAAGATGCCTGCCGTTTTTGGATAAGCGCCTGTTCCAACTCATTAACGCTGTAGTAAATGGATTCGTTCGTGTGCTTCCGGGTGTTGAACCGGACGATATTGCTGCGCAGAATCTCCGACCGGTGGCTGCCGCCAAGCGTTGCGATTTTTTCCACCATCTCGGTAGTTTTCTTTTCGGCAATGAATGTGGCTGCCTGCACCGCGTCGATCAGGATTTTCAGCTCGGGAACGCTGAATTGTCTATCCTCTACGTAGTAAACGCGCTCTCGCCCAATCTTCTTGCTCTCAATGTCAAAACCATAGCTCTTGAATTGCGCCATATCCGTGGCAACGCTCTTGCGTTCGCATGGGATTCCCTTTGCTTGGAGCTTTCGGCACAGTTCGTTCGTAGAAAGCGGATGCTCCGCATCAGACTCCTGCCGGAGAATCTCCCAAAGCGCCAACATTTTCATCTTCAAAACACCGTTATTCGCCATAAAACAACCTCCCAACGGAAGATATAACCCAGCAGAATAATCATACCATAATAATGGACAAATGTCCATAAGGTATTTGTCCAAAGATGGCGGCGTTTTATGAACGAGGATTCATTACTGCGTTTGTTGATCGAGCCATTATTGTTGTCCTTGCATTTTCTCTTCTTCAATGGTATAATATACATCAATAAGATATGTAAGATCATGCTGCTTTCCTAGCTAGTTGTCTTTGAGGAATTCGTCACATAAGATATTCTGATTTCTCTCTACACTTTGAATGGGTGGTGTTTATGGATAACACAAGCAAGACCCTTAATACACATGCTTCCGAGGCGGCTCTTGAAGGTACTTCTGATCCCATGAAAATAGCATTGATGTCTCAAAATGGGCAGTTGTCCGAAGTTTGGCTGCCAAATAGGCTTTCTGGAAAGTATTGCTTTGCTCAAATCCCTGGCAGAAAACCAACATCTTTTGTTAGCATTCAAGCAGTCAGTGATCGCTGGTGCGCAGTTTGCTCAGGTAATGCTTTTTTCCAAGAAGACAGTATTACTTCTTCTGGAAGCGTAGAGCCAGTTAATCGCGGTCAAATAATGCCGCTTGTTGATCGGAGAATCTATCAGATTAATGTTGATGGAGACCTTTTTACTCTCTATTCCGAGAAATCAAATGCTGAGAGCAATATTTTCCATGCATATACTATTGAAAGAAACCATGATATCACCATAGGTAGGATGGAATCTAACGATATCTGCATAGACAGCAGATTTCGGTTTGTATCAAGGCGCCATGCCATACTATCTTGGAGGCAAGATGGCTTACATATCGTTGATTGGGAAAGCAGAAACGGTGTGTTTTTGAATAACGAAGCGATCAAAGACCAACTTGTTCACATTGGTGATACAATATTTATCATGGGCCTGCGTATTGTTATTGGTGCAGGATTTATTGCCATGAATGATGGTAATTTGCGAATAAGGGCCTGTTCAGATAAGCTGCATCGGATTAGTCCAGAGTATTGCAAAGAAAAGGCGTATTTCATTATGCCTTTCGATAATCAGCAGCAACATACACTTTTCAACCGAACTCCACGTAGACGTAACGCATTATCTCCCCAAAAAATATCTGTTGAGGCTCCGCCAATGTCGATATCGGGAAACGGGCTTCCGCTTCTACTTAGAATGGGTAGCTCAGCCGTAATGGGCGGTTCGGCTGCATTAGCTGGAAACTATACGATGCTTTTAAGCTCAGTCCTTTTCCCGTTCTTATCGCAAAAGTATACTGAAAAAGAAAAGAAAGAATACGAAGAGCGGAGACACGCAAAGTATTCAGCCTATTTGGATGGGAAACGGCACGAGATTGAATGCGAACGAACTCGTGAAGAGCAGATTCTAAAAAGCAACTATCCAGAAATAGCCAAGTTCTTGGATTATGCCATTCAAAACAGAAGCCACCTTTGGGAAAGGCGACCAGTGGATGATGACTTCCTTGCACTTCGGCTCGGTTCTGGAGAACAATTGATGCTTGGAGAACTGGAATATCCAGAGCAGAAATTTAATCTGGACCAAGATGATTTAGAAGAACAAATGTATTCTGTGGCAGAAGCAAAATATGTGCTAAAGGGCGTTCCTGTTTTGCTGAATACCATAAGATACAATGTTATCGGTCTCGTTGGCGACAAGAAAAACAAAATCCCTTTTTTGCGGCAGCTAATTGCTCAAATTGCGGTTCTTCATAGTTATGACGAAGTAAAAATTGTTCTACTGCTGGAGCCTACCGATTTGCAGGAAATGGAGTTCGCCAGCTTCCTTCCTCACGTTTGGAATGATGAAAAAAGCATTCGCTTTATTGCCTCCACTCCAGGCGAAGCAGGTACTTTAGGTGAGTATATCAAAAATTCCATAGAAGAAAGCTTAACAAAACCGTTTACGCTAGAGGCAACATTAAAAAACAGACCATATTACTTTATTATTTCAACAAACAAGCGGCTTTTTGACAACATGGAGGTATTAAAAGATATCCTCAGACATGATACCAATTGTGGGGTGTCAATTCTGGCTGCAATGGAAGATTTACCAAAGGAGTGTTCTATCCAAGTTGAGATTGACAATCGCAATGAAGGAAAGCTGGTGTATCTCCGTGATGTTGAAAAAAACGACATACGTTTTTCGATTGATAACTGTCCAGATGAATCCATAGAGCGCAGTATGAAGGCTGTCGCTAATACTAATCTGCGATTGCTCTCATCTGCTTTTTCTCTTCCAAAGTCTTACACATTTTTAGAGATGTTTGGGGCCGGAAGAGTTGAACACCTAAATGTTTCCAAAAGATGGCAGGATAATAACCCTGTATTCTCGTTGTCAGTTCCAGTTGGAGTATCTACTGACGGTACACCTTTTTATCTGGATTTACATCAAAAGTTCCAAGGCCCACATGGCTTGGTTGCTGGTATGACCGGCTCGGGAAAAAGCGAGTTTCTCGTTACGTATATTCTATCTCTTGCAGTCAATTTCCATCCAGATGAGGTGGCTTTTGTCCTGATTGACTATAAAGGAGGCGGACTAGCTGGTGCATTCGATGACAAAGCCAGGGGAATTCATTTGCCTCATCTAGTTGCAACAATCACCAATTTAGACGGTTCTACAATTCAAAGATCGCTGGTTTCAATTGAGAGTGAGCTAAAACGACGTCAACACGTATTAAATGAAGCGCGAAGCCTATCCGACGAAGGCACGATAGATATCTATTCTTACCAGCGGATGTACAGAAACAAAATTGTGACCGATCCCATGCCGCACTTGTTCATTATTTGCGACGAATTTGCGGAACTGAAACAGCAGCAACCAGAATTTATGGAGCAGTTGATCAGTATTGCACGAATTGGTAGAAGTCTCGGAGTTCATCTAATTCTTGCAACACAGAAACCCGCAGGTGTTGTAAATGAGCAAATAAGGAGCAACACAAAGTTCAGAGTATGCCTAAAGGTCCAAGATAAAGCAGACAGTATGGATATGCTGGAGCGTCCAGAGGCCGCAAGCCTTCGCGAAACAGGCAGGTTCTATCTGCAAGTGGGATACAACGAGCTGTTTGCGTTGGGGCAATCAGCGTGGAGCGGTGCTACATACCAGCCGCAGGATGAAGTTGTAGTGCAAAAAGATGAAAGCGTCCAATTCATTGATGGCGCAGGACAAAGCATTTTGACAATTAGGCCAGAACAGCATAAAAGGCAAGAGGCCGGTTCCCAATTGGTCGAGATTGTTAGGATGTTGACGGCTCTTGCTGCTGAGCAGAGAATTAAGCCTCGTTCTTTGTGGAAGCCTGCACTACCGAAAAAGATTACATATGCACAGCTCGAAGAGCTATCAGGCAAGGATGAGCAGAACGGTCATATCGCCGCTAAAATAGGGCTTGTAGATGATCCACAAAGGCAAGAACAATTCCCGCTTCAGGTTGATTTCAACTCATGTGGAAATCTACTTATTATCGGCGATGCGGGAAGCGGCAAGACCACTCTTGTACATACAATAGTTCGGCAGCTTGTGCATCGTTATTCTCCAGACGAGCTTCAATTCTACGCTTTGGATTATTCAAGTCGTATGCTGAAGCACTACAAGGATCTTCCCCACTGTGGTGGAGTTCTCTTAGAAGAGGACAATACTTCGCTTCCTCATTTCTTTAAGCTAATTCAAAAAATTACTGCAGAGAGGAAGAAACTGTTTTCTTCATTGGGAATGGATGATTTTACTGCTGTCAGCCATGCGCAGCGCCTTCCGCTAGTCTTGGTAATAATTGACAATTTGTCCGGGCTTTCATCGACAAAAGAAGGCGAACAGATAGGCTATAAGCTTTCTTCGTATCTTAAAGACGGACCCAAATATGGAGTAAAATATATTATAACGGAATCTCATATCAATGGCGTCCCATCAAAGGTGAAGCTGGAGATGAACGATAGATTATCTCTCCACATGAGAGATAAATATGAATACGGAGACGTCCTCAATGTAAAAGTCGATTATTGCCCTTCCGATGCTCCTGGTCGTGGCCTGTGTGTTGTTGATGAGCGTTGTCTGGAATTCCAAACCGCAATGTTTTTTACGCAGCAAGAAGCGATGGAAAATGCATCTAATCTTCAAGAAGAGTTTGCTATCATAAGCTATAGATATGCCGAATGTTCTAAAGCGCAAAGATTGCCTGTAATAGATGTCACAGCAGAATACCAAGATTTTTGCGCTCAGTTCAAACTTGGGCGAATTCCAGTTGGGTTTTCTGTATCAACAAACAAACCGATAGCGTTGCCGCTAAAGCAGTTTTCTACCCTCGGCATTTATTTTGGGCGTTCATCATCAAGAATTCCTATTCTTACCAATCTTGTTTCGGCCATGTTGCGCGAAAAACCCAAACTGGTTATTGTAAAGCGTAAATCTGATAGTGTTTTTGATTCAGATGGCAAACTCCACATGGCGGTAAATAGATCAAGCGACACAAATGTAATAGAACTCTCAGAACAAAGCATTTCTGATCTATGGCAGTCTTTGTCTGATGAAATCAGCCCTCGAACAGAAATACACAAAGCATACTGCAGAGAGAACGGACTCGACTATAATGACTCTCAAAATGATAAAGCTAGCCACAAAAGGCTTATGGAAGAGACGTCTCCCTTAGTTGTATTATTTGAAAGCTTTGCTGATTTTTGCGATAAAGCAGACTTTCTTAGTCGAATGGTTTTTGGTGAGTTCTTTACATCCGCTCCGCGAAACAACCTATATTTTATTTGTTGCTTTGAACCTGATGATTGTTCAGAAATGAAAGGAAATCCTCTACTAATTGGTTTCAACGAGAACGGTCCTTGTATGTTATTTGGAGGGAAGTACAATCATCAAACGATTTGTATTATTCCAGATTCTGTTGATGGTGAAGCAGAGCATCCGTTTAATCTCTGTTTGATGCGTTACCAGGGTGGACTATATCCCGTATTGATGCCATGCGGAGAGATTGAAGAGGAAACCATCGACGAAGATGAGAAAAATATTTTTGAATGATTAGGAGGCGTATCATATGGATCAAGAATACCTGATGCATTTGAACAGGCTCCTATCACTACTTGAGGAGGATGCTAATGATATTAGACACATAATCCAAGGCGAAATACTATCCCCGTACAAGAAAAGTCTCGACCAGGAGCTCCGCGAAACTGAACGAGAAATACAACAAGAACAAAGAACGACTAATTGGAGGTAACTATGGCAGATAAGATTAGACTCGAGGAAGCTCAAGCCAAAATGTGGATTTCGGATGTAAAAAATGAAATCGATATTGTAGATGGCATCCTCAAAAACGTGACAAGAGCTATGACAGAGGTCCCCGGCGAAGATGATACCATTTACCAAGGTATTCGTAAAATCGCCAATACGCTTACTAATGTTTGGACGAAAATGATTGGCGGATTTAAGCAGGCTAGCGAGAGCATCGAAACCGGCATCAAGAATACCGTGGCTGCTGGCGAGGAGCTTACGCAAGAGGGGGAAAACCTCAATAAGAGAATGGGCGTGTAAGGAGGATAAGCTATGTCTATCATTATTAACTATGCAAAAAAAGATTATCTTGCTAAGATAACAGAGCTCGAAGGTTATTATAAGCAGCTGTCCGAGCACCTCGGAAAAATGCAGGAGTACAAGAGTCAGATTCCCAACTTTTGGGAAGATGATAATGCTCAGACTACTGCCCAGATCTTGAACATTCAGATTCATAGCACCGAGAGAACTATGGCTCAGGTAGAAGACAATTTGACGTTCTACCGTAGTATAATTGAAAAACTGGGTGGTGTCGGGTCCTCGACGAATGAACTCCTTGAAAAAGCCCTCAGTATTATTTCAGGCGTCTAATCCAAGATATGCCGTTCTACGTGGACTTAGTTAATCTGGACCGTTTTCTTTCAACTCTTGATGAGGAACTGCGAGAAATCAATCGGCTTGAAGGAATAGTGGAAAAGCAGAGAGCACTTTCATCTGGAATGCCAAATGATGAAGCCATCATACTGGCACGCAGCAGATTCATTAAGAAAGAGCGAGAAAGAATCCAAAGCAGAAAAACATATCTTTTGAAAGCGCAAGAGTTATTCCCAAGCGCCGAGAAAAAAACTAAATCCAGTTTGGAAAGCGCGATTCTAGAATTACAACAGTTGAACCAATAAGGTCAAAAGCCTTCTCGGGGAGGATGCAGATTTGAAAATTCAGATTATGTTGATTGTTCCTGCAGTTGGTGCATCATACAATGTGTTACTTCCAGAGTCATTGGCAATAAAGGAGATGCTTCCTCTGCTGATTAAAGGCGTTACTGAGCTTTCCAATAATAGTTATGTATCATCCAGCGAGGAGTTTTTATGCTTAGATCCACTGGAATTACCGTTGTCCCCTGATGGAACGCTGTTACAATTTGGCGTTCAAAATGGAGACCATCTTTATCTGATTTAGCATTTTTGTAATTGAATCTGTAACCGTAACCGGGTCGTCGTTCCCACTTCTATATGTGAGATTGGAAACGACGACCCCATTTAATCAGAAAGGAATGTCTATGGCCTATCTGGTAGAAGCAGCCTGCCTATGCAATACGGGCAA
Source organism: uncultured Lachnospiraceae bacterium (assembly GCA_947168155.1). Taxonomy (GTDB): domain Bacteria; phylum Bacillota; class Clostridia; order Lachnospirales; family Lachnospiraceae; genus Eubacterium_Q. The sequence goes on from CAMVKW010000039.1 coordinate 8,453, forward strand.
GGTCAGAAATAATAACGAGGACAATTTCTTCTTCGATGGTAGATGCTTGCCGGAAACAAATGAAGGCTTAAAGCATCCTGTAAATATGACACATACCTTGAGAAAGGAAATCTGTGTGGCTGTTTTTGACGGCATGGGTGGAGAGAATTTCGGTGAAGCTGCATCCTTCGCTGCCGCAGATGGAATGCAAAAGATCACCCGCAGACTTAAGGATTACTTTTTCCCTGAGCGGAAGTTCTTAAAGGATATGTGTACAAGGTTGAATGATCTGGTGCTGGCCAGAGCAAATGAACTTTGCACAAACCGCATGGGTTCCACGATGGTTGCCCTGTATTTCTCCCACGGGTATGTTTATAGTTGTAATTTGGGCGATAGCCGTGCATACCGCCTCCGGGATGGAGAGTTCCTGCAAATATCGGAAGACCATGTGGAAAAGCGGGAAGGAAAGAAAAAAACGCCACTGACACAGCATCTTGGAATAGACCCGGAGGATTTTTTGATCGAACCGCATATTGCCAAGGGCGAATTGAAGCGAGGCGATCAGTATCTTCTGTGCAGCGATGGTCTCACCGATATGCTTACTAATCTGGAAATTGACGAGATTATGACACAAGCAGACACAGCAGAAGCTTGTGCTCAGTCTCTTGTAGATGCCGCTCTTGAAAAAGGCGGGAAGGATAATGTTACTGTAATTGTATGCCGAGTTAGTTAGAGCGAAAGAAGGATCAACAATGCAAAGCATAGATCAAATTCAATGGCCAGGTTGGAATGTCGTCCGGCTAATTGGGCGTGGCAGCTTCGGTGCTGTATATGAGATTCAGCGAGATGTTTTCGGCGAAACCGAAAAAGCTGCCCTAAAAGTGATTACTATTCCAGAGAATGGCGCAGATATAGACGATTTACGCATTGAAGGATACGATGATGAGAGCATTACATCGCGTTTCCAGAGTTACTTGGAGGATATCGTCAGGGAATACTCTACGATGGCAAAGATGAAAGGACATCCCAACGTGGTCTATTGCGATGACGTCAAGTATGTACAGCACGACGACGGGATTGGCTGGGATATTTACATCAAGATGGAGCTTTTAACGCCCATCATGAAGTGCCTTGATCAGGTTGAGAATGAGCAAGCGATTATTGATCTGGGTATCGCAATGTGCAATGCCTTGGTATTGTGCAAAGAACGTAGCATTGTCCATAGAGACATCAAACCGCAAAACATCTTTGTTTCACAGGATGGCACCTTCAAGCTTGGAGATTTTGGCATCGCTAAAACCGCCGAGCGCACGACTAGCGGCACGAAGGTCGGCACATATAAGTATATGGCCCCTGAGGTCTATAACAACAAACCATATGGCCCAGCCGCAGATCAGTATTCTTTGGGGCTTGTCATGTATTGGCTTCTGAATGATCGCAGAACACCTTTTTCCCCGAAGAAAGCATCTGCTACAGAAGAAGATTTTGCGCGCAAGCGCCGCTTTGATGGCGAACAGATCCCTCCTCCGGCACACGGCAGTAAACAACTGCAAGCTATCGTGTTGAAGGCCTGCGCCTATGATCCCAAGCAACGCTTCGCAAGCGCTGCGGAAATGTTGGCAGCATTAAAGGCGTTGAAGAGCGGTTCTTCTCCTGCTGTTGCTTCTGTGCCTATTGGTGAAACTGCCGCTGTTGCAGGTGGTGTAGTTGCAGGCGTTGCAGCAAATGAGTTGACATCTGGAACGGTTGGTACAGTAAGTCGCAGAAGACCAAATGCGGCAGAAGAAGGTACGATTGGTGTCTTTGGAGCAAACGCCGCTTATGCAACGCAGCAGGAGCGACAGCTTCACGCTCAACCTGCCGAGCAACATAATAGTGCTTACAATCGCGTTCAACCTGCCCAGCAAGCGAACAGGCAATATTCTGCGCCGGTTGTGCCACCGCAGAATAAACCGGAGGAAAAGAAAAAGCGCGGAATTGGCGCTTGGATTGCGATTGCAGCCGGTCTTGTCGTTGTGATTGGCGGCGTTTTGCTGCTGACTCTCGGAAAAGGAAAAGACGGGGGAACCCAAAACGACACAGGGACTGCATTAAACAACCACACTTCGGAACTCACATCAGCAGTTACAGAACCGGGCGAAACGCTTCCTGTGCAACTTAATTGGGCAGAGTGGGCGGATGAGCTTCCCAATTACGTTACCGATAAAGATTATGAAATTGAAGAACGCACATTATATCGGAGCAGAAATCTTGAAACGACAAGTTCAACTACAAGTGACAAGATGGATGGATGGGAGCTATACGATACCGCAACGGGAAACGGTGACTATGGTGCATGGAGTGATTGGAGCGCAACCGCTGTTTCAGCTTCTGACACACGAGATGTAGAAACGCAAACCCGGTACCGTTACAGCGACAAGGAAACCACAACAGGTAGCTCATCTTCGATGTCAGGCTGGACCTTGGAGGACACGACTTATAGTTGGGGCGATTACGGCGCTTGGAGCGATTGGAGTGCGACTGCCGTGTCGAACTCTGACAGCAGGCAGGTTGAAACACAACCACGATACAGATACCGTGACAAAGAAACTACGACAAGCACCTCCAGCTCTATGTCCGGCTGGACGCAATACAACTCGACTACCTCTTGGGGGAATTGGGGCAGTTGGAGTGATTGGTCAACAAGCTCGGTGAGCGGCAACGACGGTCGCCAGGTTGAAACAAAGACACAGTACAGATATCGTGACATTTCCTATACGACGCAGTACACAAGTTGGGGTTCGTGGAGCAGTTGGCAAAACAGCTATGTTGCTTCAGACAACTTAACAGATGTTGAAACAAGAACAGGGTATTATTACTATTATTACCTTTGCCCAAGCTGTGGGGCTCATATGCATGTGCATGGTACTTGTTATACTTGGGCAGGTGGATGTGGGTATTCCGGTTCAAATTTCAATTACGGATGTATACATGAGTTCTATTCGTCTACACCGCATTCAAGCGCAAGCGACTGGCACGGGACGGGTCGAAAGTATATTTATGATTCCGATATGGGTTTAGCATTTACTTTCTACTCGGACTCCCCGTACTATCAAGCTCCCATTACACAGTATCGGTATCGGACGCGCTCTACCTATCAAGAGGCAAGCTACGGAAGCTGGTCTTCTTGGGGAGACACATATTACTCCAGCTCATCGACTCGTGAAGTGGAATCTCGAACAGTATACCGCTATCGAACTCGGAGCCAAACAACAACCTACTACTATTATCGCTGGAAAGATTGGTCTTCATGGTCAACGACGGCGGTAAGCGGAAATGATAACCGAGAAGTACAAACAGCAATGTACTATCGCTATCGTGATCGGACGAGCGTTCCGACGTATCATTTCTCGCGCTGGAAGGACTGGTCTTCGTGGTCAGAAACAGCATACACGCAGTCAAGCGCCAGGAAAGTGGAAACGGCTACCTACTATCGTTATAGAGATCGCGTGACACAAACAACCTACTATTTCCAAAGGTGGACAGATTGGTCTGACTTTACCGAAAGCCCTGTAGATGATAGCGATACGGTAGAGGTTGAAACAAAAACTCAATTCCGCTATAAGAGCAAGGAAACCTAATATTTTTCTTGATTGCAGATTGGAGATCATCATGGAAGAAATAAAAAGCATACAGTGGCCAGGATGGGAAGTCACGCGCCTTATTGGAAATGGAAGTTTCGGTTCCGTTTATGAGATTCAGAGAAATCTCTTCGGGAATGTGGAAAAGGCTGCGCTAAAAGTCATCCATATTCCGCAAAGCCAGAGTGATATTGATGAACTCTACAATGACGGATTTGATGAAGAGAGTATCACCGCTCGCATTAACGGCTATCTGGAAGATATTATTCGAGAATACTCTCTTATGGCCTCACTCAAAGGCAACAAGAATGTTGTTTATTGCGACGATGTGCGTCAGATTCAGCATGAGGACGGAATTGGTTGGGATATCTATATCAAGATGGAACTCCTGACCCCGCTTGTAAAAACACTTGGAAAAACAGTTGCCGAGGACGAGGTAATCAATATCGGCATTGACATGTGCAATGCGCTGGTGCTTTGCAAAGAGCAAAACATCGTTCATCGTGACATCAAGCCTCAAAACATCTTTGTTTCTAAAGACGGTGTTTACAAGCTCGGTGATTTTGGAATTGCAAAAACAGCCGAACGGACTACCAGCGGCACGAAAACAGGAACCTATAAATACATGGCTCCTGAGGTATACAAGAGCCAGCCTTACGGAGCAGCGGCTGACCAGTATTCATTGGGCATGGTGCTCTATTGGCTGCTTAATGAGCGTCGAACTCCATTCTTGCCTCTTCCTTCTGCGGTGAAAGCCACAACTGTAACGATGGAGGACACCGCCCGCAAGCGTCGTTTTGATGGCGAGCAGATTCCGCCTCCGGCGCACGGCAGTAAACAACTGCAGGCCATCGTCCTGAGAGCGTGCGCCTATGATCCGAAGGATCGATTTGCAAGTGCGGCGGAGATGCTGGCAGCGCTGAAAGCATTGAAGAACGGTTCCGCTTCCCCTGCCGTTGCTGTTCCGATGGGAGCTGCGGCCGCTGTCGCCGGCGGAGCAGCCGCAGGCGTCGCAGCAGATGAAATGACGACCGGAACCATAGGAACGGTAGGCCTCAGAAGACCGAATACTGAGGAAGAAGCTACAGTCGGAGCGTTTGGCGCTGGTGCTGCTTATGCTTCTCGACAGCAAGGCCAATCTTTGACGAATCAAAATGCTGGGCAACAAAATGGTGGCCCAGGTCGCGTGCAGCCTGCCCAACAAGGAAACAGTCAATATGCAGGGGCTTCTGCAATTCCACCTCAGAACAACAAGGAGGAAAAGAAAAAGCGCGGCATTGGCGCATGGATTGCGATTGCAGCCGGTCTTGTTGTTGTGATCGGCGGTATATTGCTTTTGACGCTCGGAAAAGGAAAGGGCAGCGGGAATCAGAGTGATACGAGAGCTGCCGTGAACAGCCGGCCTCAGACTGAATCTGGGGAGTCACTCCCAGTGCAGCTTGATTGGGCCGAGTGGGCAGACGAACTACCGGGCTATGTTACCGACAATGATTATACGATAGAAGAGCGCACGCTATACCGGAGCAGAAATCTTGAAACGACAAGTTCTACAACGAGCGATAAGATGGACGGCTGGGAGCTTTATGACACCGCAACCGGCAATGGCGACTATGGTGCATGGAGCGATTGGAGCGCAACGGCTGTTTCAGCTTCAGACACGAGGGATGTAGAAACTCAGACTCGCTATCGTTATAGTGATAAAGAAACCACTACAGGAAGCTCCTCCTCAATGTCAGGATGGACCTTAGAAGACACAACCTATAGCTGGGGCGACTATGGCGCATGGAGCGATTGGAGTGCGACAGCGGTATCTAATTCTGACAGCAGGCAGGTTGATACTCAAACTCGGTACAGGTACCGGGATAAAGAAACAACGACAAGTACTTCAAGCTCCATGTCCGGCTGGACACAATACAACTCGACAACCTCTTGGGGTGATTGGGGTAGTTGGAGCAGTTGGTCAACAGACTATGTGAGCGCAAACGACGGAAGGCAAGTTGAGACAAAAACGCAATACAGATACCGCGATATTTCCTATACTACTCAATACACAAGTTGGGGTTCGTGGAGCAGTTGGCAAGACAGTTATGTAGCATCCAATGACCTTACGGATGTTGAGACACGTACTGCATACCATTACTACTATTACGTGTGTGGAAATTGCGGAGCGCATATGCACGGTTACGGTCAGTGCTACACTTGGGCAGGCGGTTGCGGAAGCAGTAACGTTCCGAGCAGTTCCTATACTGCAGTAAGATGTACCGTACCGTATAGTAGTGCAGGAGATTTCCACGGAACAGGCGTATACTACACAGACAACACCGGCTCCGGACGCGGATTCGCATATATATATTCGAGTTCTCCCTATTATGTCGCGCCAATCACCCAATACCGTTATCGCACGAGATCAACGTATCAAGAAGCTAATTACGGAAGCTGGTCTTCTTGGGGAGACACTTATTATTCCAGTTCTTCAAGCCGAGAAGTTGAATCGCGAACGGTTTATCGCTATAGAACTCGGAGCCAAATCACAACTTATTACTATTATCGCTGGAAGGATTGGTCTTCCTGGTCAACGAATGCCGTGAGCAGCAACGATAACCGAGAAGTACAAACTGCAACCTACTACCGATACCGGGATCGTGCAAGCGTACCGACATACCATTTCTCTCGTTGGAAGGACTGGTCTTCATGGTCGGAAACCTCATACTCGCAATCAAGCACAAGGAAGGTTGAAACCGCAACCTTCTACCGATACCGTGACAGGGTAACGCAAACAACCTATTACTTCCAAAGATGGACTGACTGGTCTGACTACACCGAAAGTCCGGTAGACGAGAGCGATACGGTCGAGGTTGATACAAAAACGCAATATCGATATAAGAGCAAGGAGACCTGAGATTAACCAACACTCTATCAGTTCCGCTGTATTTGTTCAGCGTGGGGATGGATATACCTATCCCCACGCTGAACACGTCAGTAAATCGGAACTCCAAAGCCATAGATTTCATAATACCCAACCGCCCAGGCGTTGTTGGATACCCGGTCGCTACTGTTTCCTTCTATGGTGTAGATGTAGCCACCCTCAACTTTTTCTACTATGCCGACATGATCTGTGATCCCATCTTGGCCGTTGGTTTCGGCCTTATCCCAATCGAAATAGATGATGTCGCCGGGATTTGGGGTGTAGCTGCTGTCCTGCCATTGATCGCGGGCTCTGAACCAGCTTTCGCTGGAGACGCAGCCAGCGGTTTTCGGAATAACGTCTGCGTCGATATAGCCACACTCATTTGCGCACCAGGAAACGAAGCAGGCGCACCATTCCACACGAGATTCAAACCCCATGTACGACCAATAGGTATCGCCGGAGTTGCCGATCTGAGACAACGCGACCTCCACAATGTCGCCTGAGAAATCTATGCCATACAAGGCGGCGCTCCATAGGCTGGCGTTTTCACCGGAAAGCAAATCTGCGAGCTGTTCTCGCTGCTCCGTTGAGAACCCGTATTCATCGGCCATTTCCTCTGCGGTTTTGTGCGTGACGGTGATGTAAAGCCTTGTTCGCGTAACGCTCGTTTCTGTTTCCACAAGGTTGCCGTCCTCATCAGCGGTGACTATGGTTACCGTTTCGGTGTAGCTTTCCGTGTGGAAGTCGATCTCGTTCATATCCCAGAATACGCCAATCAGAATCTGAAGCTTGTCCTCGTCCATGCTGGCGACCTCCTGCGGATTGTCGGGATCAGTGTTCAGTTTGACCGCATAAACGGACAATACCTCCCGCCAATTCGCCCGCGTTCCTGTCATCACAAGATCGTCATGGGCATAGGTTTCCTTGATGTCTCGAATCTCCGCTTGATACTCCGAGTTGATTCGCTGGACGGCATCCCGCATGGTCATGCCCGTTCCGGTGTCCTCACCTGAGAAGAAGATGGCGTAGATGGAGCCTACGATCAAAGCAATCATCAGAATGACAACGATGATGATAACGGAAACCCAGCCTCCGGCAATGATCGCGGCGATCAGTTCTTTAACCGCTGCTGCAATCGCCTTGATTGCCTTGGCAATGGCCGCTGCCGCAGCTTTGACCGCTTTGGCTGCAGCTATCGCCGCCTGACGAGCCATTTCAGCGACCTTCTGCGTTGCCTTCAAGGATTCGGCGGCCGCTTTCTTCGCCGCCTGTGCGGACTTCTCGGCGGTCTTAATCCCTTTCTCCGCAGTTTTTGCGGCTGTTTTGATCTGCTTGCCGGTTTTCTCAGCGGTCTTGACAGACTTTCGGACGGCATCCTTTGTCTTGATCGTCTGCTTTCCTGCCGACCGTGCGGTCTGCTTGATGGACCGCTTTTGCTCCTCTGCGCGTCGAATCGTTCTCTCCTTGCGGAGAGGACGGTTTTTCTTTTCTGCGCGGGCTTTGATCTTCGTGGTTTCCCGTGCGCTGCCTTCTGGAGAACGAGCGGACGTCCGGGCTCGGTACTCTGAATTGGAAGCTGCGCCGCTCTGACGGGGGGCCGGCTCAGACTGCGAAACGTCCGGCTGCCTTTCTGCAACTTCCCGGCGTTCCAGCTTTTCCTGCCGGTGTTCCTCGATCTTGTCCTTGACCTTTTCTTTGGCTTTTTCCTTTGCCCTGTTCACACTGGACTTAACGGTGTGCTCGGCGGTTTCGGCGGTGTCCTGCGCAGCGTACTTCATCTGATCGGAGGCGTACTCCTCCGGCGTGATCTGCCCGTCATCCATCAGGTTTTGTGCGGTATCCTTTGTACGAACAGCGGCCTTTTTCAGATGCTCCGCAATCACATTGCTCCGATCCAAAACCTTAATGTCATGGACAGTCTCTTTCGTTTTGATTTCAGGCGTAGTGATACCTCCTTTCCGGGGAGGTCATGCTAAGACGCATGACCTCCCGCAAAGCTGCCCTCGCCGGGGCGTGTCGTCATGAGCTGGTACATCTTCGTATCCTTCGGGAAACGGTTGATGAACGGCACCAGGGCGGAGCCGTAGCGGATCAGACCGCAACCGGCGTCTGCGTTAGTGATGTAGCTCAACTGCTCCTTCGAGATGTTCAGCAGATCCGCCAGCCGCATCCGGTCAGACGGGGCCTGATTCAGCATGACCACAAACTCGGAGTTGGAAAGCATGGTAGACGCCTGCACGGAATCCAGCAGATATTCCACGTTCTGCGTGATCGCGGTGGGATAGGCGTTGCGCTTACGGAACATTCTCCACGCAGAGTCAAAGAAGTTGGCGCTGTGTTCGTTGGAGTAGAGTACGTGGAACTCATCAATGAAGATGTGCGTCCGTTTCCCGCGCTTCCAGTTCAGCGTCGCCCGGTTGAGAATGGTGTCGGTGATGACCAGCAGGCCGGTGGGCTTGAGCTGTGCGCCGAGATCGTGAATGTCGAACACAAGGATGCGTTTGTTCAGATCCACGGTGGAGCTGCCGCCGAAGATGTCCAGAGAACCGGTGGTAAAGAGCTCCATCGCCAGCGCAATATTCCGTGCCTCTTTTTCCGGCTGCTGCAGGAGTTTCTCCCGGAGCGTGGAGAGCGTCGGCACCATCCCGGACTGCTCCGCCTCGTTGTAGACTGCCTTGACGCAGCGGTCGATCAGAGACTTTTCCTGCGGGCCGACGCCGCGGTTGTCGATCTGCTCCAGCAGAGAAAGAATGAACTGGCTCTTGGTGACAAGCGGATCGCTGTCAGAATCGCCGTAGCCCTCAACCATATACATGGCATTGAGCCGGTCCTTGCCGCCTGCAGCAATGCGGATGATAGAGCTGTTGTCGCCCATCGCTTCGACCATCGGGGCGTACTCGCCTTCGGGGTCACAGACGATAATGTCGTCATCGGTATTCAACATCAGGAACATCATGAGCTGCTTTGCCGAGAAGGACTTGCCGGAACCAGGAACGCCCAACAGGATCGAGGACTGGTTCATAAGGTTGGCTTTATTGACCATAATCAAGTTGTGACTTACAGCGTTTTCGCCATAGTAGATGCCGCCCTTATCCTGAATTTCCTGCACCTTGAAGGGCATAAACACCGCAAGGCTCTCGGTAGTCAGCGTGCGGAAGGCATCGATCTTGCGCACACCGATGGGCAGCACGGTATTCAGACCGTCGAGCTGCTGGTACTTGAGTACCGCCATTTGGCACATGTGCTTACGGACTGTGGAGAGCAAGGCCTCAGTATCGTCATCCAGCTGCTGCTTCGTATCCGCCGTCAGCGCCATCGTGAGGACGCAGATCATCATGCGCTGATCGCGGCTGGTCAGATCGTTCAGAAAGTCCTTTGCCTCCGACCGCTGCTGCTCCATGTCATAGGGGACGACGGCGGAGAAGTTGTTGTTGGAGTTCTGACGGCGCTGCCAGTTCGTGATGTTGGTCTCGACGCCGAGGAGCCGCTGCTCCACCTCCCGGACTGCCTCGTCCATCGGGACGGGCATGACGTCGATGGAGAGCATCAGATTGCGGTTCATTTCGGTGATCTCGGCAACCATGCTGTCCTTGATGTAGCTGGCGTAGTCCTTCAGGTAAAAGACTCTGGCGAAGCGGTTCCCGATTTGAAGATAATCACTGTGCTTTTCCATGCTGCCGGGGCAGATGGCATCCTTGAAATCGTGACCCTTCCGCATGGCGTCCTTCAGATCGAAAGCAAACGTCCCTGCGGCGTTAGACTGGTAGAAATCATGGAGCACCTGCAGCTTCGCGGCGGCGTCCATCGGTTCGCACTTCGAGCCGAGGCCGGTGAAGTGCATCGAGAGGTCTGCGCCGACACGGGAGAAGTAATTTGTTGCTTCCTCGATGTTCTTCTTGGCGACCGTGATCGTGATGTACTTCTCCTGCGTGACGCCGTTTGCTCCGATTGCCTTATCCAGAAGCATCTGGTTGTACTCGGCACGGTAGACGTCCCGCACATCGCCTCGCATGGGCATGAGGACAGAGCTTTCAAAGTTGTTCCGGCTCACATGACGGTTGGAGATCGTAATCTTGGTGGTCGCGCCGCTGTCCAGGCTGTTGAGCAGGGCGGAGTAGGAAAGGAACATCTTTTCTTTATCCTCCCGGCTGGCAACCAGATAGTTGATGTCGGTAAAGCGGAAGGTCTGGCAGAACTTGTTGTTGCCGACCATAAAAATGCCATTCGGCCAAATCCGCTTGATGGGGATCAGATCCTGCACCCGGCTCGGAACGGTGTACCGCTCCTTGTCGGACTTCAGAATCGACTTAATGCTTTTCATCATGCTTTTTGTATTCCTCCTTCTCCTTGGCAGCCAACACATCCTTGACCGCCTCGTAGTAGAAATTGGTGGGCAGGAAGCGAATCTCTCTTGGCTCGATCATTTCAGACCGCAGCCAGACAAGAACAAACTTCTCTGCCGGCATTCCGTGGTAGGATACGAATCCCATCGCCGCAAACGGCGCGGCACCGAGGATGCACATCCAGGACACGGTTTCGGTCCCGACGTAGGGCTTCAACAAAAAATACAGCAGTACGGCGATGCCGACCGCTGCAACGGAGAATACCAACTGACGCAGAGACAGGCCGAAAAACATGCTTTCGGTGTAGTTCCGGATTTCCCGGTTAATTCTGATTTCCAAGTCTGTTTCCTCCTTTTACAGTCCCAGCATTTCCCGCACCACCTTGTCGGACATCTTCACCGTGCCGACAAGGACAAGCATGTTGAAGATGAGTTCACCGAGATAAGTCCAAACAACGGTTGCGGCAGGCTCGGACGTGTTAATTGCAGGCGGCGAGGATGCAAAGACTGAGAAAATAATGCAGGCAAGGACGATGATCGCCCCCTCCAATAGCACCGCCGCATAGCTCTTGAGAAAGCTCTTGCCCATGTTTTGGCTGGGCTCGCCTGCAAAGGACGCCAGCGGAATGGGTGAGATTGCGGTGTACATATAGAGCTTGAAGAATCTGCCGTATACGGACAGAATCATGATGAAGGACAGAACCCACACGATCAGAGAGCCGATCAAAGTTACTGCCCATACAGGGATGGACTCGAAGAAGCCCATGTCTTCGATGATGTCCACCATCGTCTGCGGCATCGTCACCGCCTGCGGGGTGCCGAAGCCTGCGGCATTCATAATGGAGCTGATAATGCCCTGCACAATACTGAGCAGCGCCAGCATCAACTCCATGCCGTGGGTCACGACCCCTTTGGCAATGGCGAAGCGAACAAACAGCTTAACTGCGTGTTCAGGCTTTTTGACCTCCGCGAAGCTGCCGCAGGTTTTCACCACGCCGATAACAAAAAACAGGACAAGCAAAGCGTAGCCGATGGCCTGCAGCGCCCCGTGAACGCTCTGCATGACGGTCCAGATGGAGCCGCCCTTGAAGGTTTCCGGAGACTGCGTGAGAAGCTGCCAGATTTCAGCCAGCTTCTCAGACCACATCTCCAGCGCGTTTTCGATGTTTCTTACGATCCAGTTATCTGACAAGATTTCGCACCTCCTTTGAGGGCGGAGCCATCAACCGGCTCCGCCCTCTGTGCCGGATAACCAAATCAGCCGGTGATCAGGGTCAGGATTTCCTTGGCAAACGTGATTACGATGCCGCCGGCCAGCGTCAGAAAACCGTTGGAACGCTGAGAAGGGTCATGGCTCTGGAAGGACAGGCCGACCTGGACGATGCCCCAGCCCAGCAGGATGAGGCCAACCGCACGGATGAGGCCAAAGATGAAGTCGCTCAGATTGTTCACGACGCCGATGGGATCGCCAGCCGCAAATGCGGTAACGGACAGACCGGCCATGAGCGCGATCACAAGGACGAAGGCGCAGTAGAAGCGGAAGCCCCTGCGGACCTTAGTGGAAAGCTCGTGCTTTTGCGGATTGTTTTTCTTCATGCTGTTTTTCCTCCTTTTCGATTTCAGCAATGAGTTCTTCTTCCGTGAGCAGCTCATAGTCGTCGCTCTCCGGAAGCGCGAGAGTCTGCGCCTGCTCGATCAGCCGATCATCCACGGTGATCATGCCGACGCTGTGGGTGTCTTCGCCGTGGGAATACGGTTCGGCACCGCCGTCTGTGGTGAGCGCAACATTCGGATGATGAAGCACGTTGTACTTGTCGTCCTGAGCGGGGCGCTCGCCTCGTATAAAAAGAAGCGCATAGCGGTTGTCCAGCATACGCACTTCATCGGGTGTCAGCAGCTCACGCCCCGCGAGCTGCCAGTTTGTGGAGTAACTTCCGTTTCGACCCCTGCTCCGGCCGTAGGTGTTCGTGTCGATGGTTTCCTTGCCGAGCAATTTGGAAACGTACTCATGGGTGGATTGCTCGTTTCCGCCAAGGTAAACGAACTCATCGCAGTTGCCGACAATGCTTTCCCATTGCTTTTCAAACAGGGCCTTGAGCTGCGCCATGTTCTGAATGATGATGCTGACGGAGATTTCGCGGGAGCGCATCGTTGCAAGTAGCTTGTCAAACTCATCCGGAAGCGCCACATTCGCAAACTCATCCATGACAAAGTGAACGTGGACGGGGAGCCTTCCGCCATGCACGATGTCCGCAGAGTAGTAGAGCTGCTGGAAAAGCTGCGTGTAGAGCATTCCGACGATGAAATTGAAGGAGCTGTCGTTATCCGGGATGACCGCAAATACAGCCGTTTTGCGTTCTCCCATCAAGGGCAGCTCCAGTTCGTCACATTGGGTGATGGAGGCGAGGGACTCCAGATTGAACTTTTCCAAGCGGGAAATCAAAGAAATTTGGATGGATTTCAGGGTTTTGCCGCTGCCGGAGTGATAGCCCTTGTAGTATTTCAGGGCGATATGCTCCGGACACCGATATTCCAGCTTTTGGAACAGAATATCCAGCGGCGAGACGTGGTTTTCATCCTCCTCCTTGACCTCGCCGTAGCGGATCATGTCCATGACCATAGAGAAGTTTTGCTCGTCGGGGGGAGCCTCGTAGTGCAGATAAAACACCAGCGCCAGAAGCAGCATCGTTGCCGCCTGATCCCAGAACGGGTCCTGCGTTTGACTGCCTTTCGGCGTAGTGTTCTTGAACAGGTTCGTGACCAGCCTCTGAATATCGTTATCGTTCCGCAAATACACGAAGGGATTGTAGCAATGGCTTTTCTCCATGTTGATCAGGTCAATCACCTTGATCTCGTAACCCTTGGCCTTGAGCAACCCGCCGGTATCCCGGAGCAGTTCGCCCTTCGGGTCAAGCACCACGAAAGAGGTATTCGCGTTCATGATATTCGGCTTGGCGTAGAACCTCGTTTTACCAGCACCGGAACCGCCGCAGACCAGCACGTTCAGATTGCGTCTGTGCTTTCTGCCGTCCAGCCCGATGGCGACTTTCTGCGTCAGGATTTTGTTCTGCGTTCGATGCCGGTCCGCATACTTCTTGGAAAGCTGCGCCGGGTTTCCCCATTTGGCGGAGCCGTGTTCCTCCCGCTTTCTGTAATTCCGGTCTGTGGACAGATAGACCATGATTGCCAGACCGTAGATGCCCAACAGGGCGAGCACAGTTTTCAAGCTGTACTCGCCCCATTGGATTTGAAACGGGTGATTGAACACGGAGCCAAGGTTTCGCAGCAAGACGGGAACCCCGCCCTCCATAGCGGGCGCGATCAGCAGGGCAAGCCATACGACGGGAACAGCGCCAAGGCAGTACAGGAGAATCCGCTGCCCGGAGAACTTATCTTGCCTCACGGTCTGCCTTTCGCTTGTTCTTTTTGGTCGGGGCGTCGATGACCTTCAAAAGCAGCTCGTCCACGTCCTCGGTGGGCTTGCCGCCTTGGATCAGGTCATTTCGGAAGTCGTTGAGCCCGGCCACCATCAGCCGATGCTCATAGTCGTCCACGGCGATGATGCGGCTATCCTTGGACATCGGGACGCCTCCTTACCGGGCGTCCCGGTTCTTAGGGTTTACCGGGCCGGTATGGTTCTGATCCTTCTGTTTGCCCAACACGTTCTCCATCGTATTGTGCATGGTGTTGGCAACGTCGCGGATCTGACTCAGCTCCGCCTTAAGCAGCTTTGCCTCCTGATTGGAGTAGCTGGCAGGGACGGAAACGGATTCGGGGACGATATGGTTTCTGGCGCAGACGAGGTAAGCAATGCTCCTTGCCTTGAACTCGCAGTTGTTCCGGCTGAACTCGCCGCCCTTGTCCAGATGGGCAAAGGCCAGCTCCCGCGCCAGGGCGCGGAACATATCGTCGAAGCCGAGACCGTGGCGCACATAAATCGCTTTGTCGGAGGGGCTGTAGAGCGCCGCACCGTTTGCGGGAACCTTCGCGTCGTTCACTTCCAGACGGCAGGGCGGGTTGGAAACCAGCGCTTTCATCATCAGCCGCTGGTCCCGGTGGATCTCAGTCTGCTGCGGGGTGGCAAAGGTCTGAGAAATATCAAAGACCTTCTTCACGTTGATGTTTGCGCCGACGCTGCCGTCCTCCCGTTCATACTCCTTGCCGGGGGCAAGAAGCATGATGGATTTTGCGCCGGCCTTGATCTGGACGTTGTTTGCCTGCCACTCCTCGAAGGTCGCCAACTTCGTGGCGTCGGGGAGCTGGGCGGCGATCAGCAAGGCGTTGTTCACGGCGTACCGGTTGAACCGGGCCTGAACATTCAGGTAGGTCGCGTAGGCTTCGGGGCTGGCGGCGGCACGCTCTGCCGTCACGTCGGCAAGACGATAGGCGGCGTCTCGTTCGGCCTGCTTCCGCTCCAAGTAGGCCTCCTTGTCGTAGGGCTCCAGCGTAGCGCTGGCAGGCTGCTTCGGCTGTTCCTCCTGAGCAGCAGTCAGGAGGTCATCAAAGTTCTGACTCATCTGTTCTTCTCCTTTCGCTTTTTCCTGGGAGCTTTATGCTCCGGGTATACGGTTCTTTCGGGTTCGGTTTTCTTGCGGCCGGTCTGCTGTTCACGGCGCAGCGCCTCCAGCTCCTTTCGGACGGAGGGCTTGCCGGAGGTAGGGGCGCTCCGTTCAGGATCAGAGTTTCGCTCCTGCGTTTTCCTGGAGGAAGGCGCGGACCGACTTGGGTCGCTCCCGGTCGCCAGAGTAGGGTTTGCGGTGTGGGGCTGTTCCTTGTTCGGAACAGGGGCAAACAACTCGTCCACAAATTTATCCGCCGGATCTTTTTCCGGAGCCATGCGCTCCGGAACCTCTTTGTCGGAGGCGGGTCCATCCTTGCTCCTGACCACCTCCGAGCGGACGCTTGCGACATCCACGGTGGCAATTTGAAGCCGCTCAAAGATGCGACTGATCTTGCTTGCGTCCTCCGCGCGGGCCATGACGTCGATCACGCCGTCCTTGTCTTTCTTCTGGCGCAGAGCGCAGTAAAGGACGCCGTACTTCTTCGCTTCCTTACAGAACTTTTTCAGATCGTCTGCTTTCACGGGGAAGATCCGCAGCTCCTTGCCGGAGCGAAGCATATTGGTCAGACGCACCTTGCCCTTCGTTCGCTTTTGGTCTTTGAGAAGCGCATAGAGCAGCATCGCAACATGCTTTGCGCCGGAACCGGCAATTCTAATTGCGTGTTCCGAGCCGTCCAGCAAAATCTTCACGACCTGATCTGCCGCTTCCGCTTGGGTACTCATCCGGGTATCTCTCCTTTCTCAAGTTTTCTTTGTCGTGGTTCAGTTCAAGCAGGTTTTGATGAACCTGCTCAGAGCGTTCCGCTACATCACCACAATATTCCACCTCTTTCCGCGCCTTTTTCAGTTCCTTGGATACGCGCTTGATTTCGCTCTGGATTCCCGCTATCCCGGACTCGTCATGCCTACGGGTTGCCTGTTTCAGCCGGTTTCGTAATTCTTTTCTTTCATTGCCTAAACGGTCGATTATCTGCGTCAGGGTTTCCCGATAAGCGTCAAGGTCCTGGATGGTTTCAATCTGATGGGTAAGCAGCATCTTCGTTTCCGCAATGTAGCGGTCGAGCTTGATGACGTCATCCCGAAGCAGATACGAGACGCGCTTTGTGCGGTTCGGATGCTTGGCGATGACGCCAAGCTCATAACAGTAGCGGAAATACAACGCCCGGAGGCTGGTCAGCTTCTTAACCGGCTTCCGGGTCATTTTTGCATGATAGTGCTTGGTGGGCGGCACCTCGAAAAGCGGCGTGCGGCGCATATTCCGGTAAACTCTTTCCAGCACCGCTTCCAGCGTGTACTCTTCACCGAGCGTGTCAAAGCGGAAGTTCTTTCGCCCGTTCGGTGGGGTCAGCTTCGGATGCTTCAAGGGCGCTCCGCCCGCGCCGTGCGTCGTGATGGTATAACCCAGCTCCCGCATCGTGCGGTAGAACTCCTGCTCCGTCAGCGAAGCGGCAACTGCCCGGTCAATATCATTCCGGATCATTTGCGAATGGGTCGGCTTGCCGTTTTGCTC
>CAMVKW010000040.1:0-25155 GCA_947168155.1 uncultured Lachnospiraceae bacterium
GAATAAAAAAATATTGGATTTAAGAGAAGGGAGTTGATCATATGTTAAGACTATTGTGGGAGTTATTCATATTACCAATAAAATTGATGATTTGGGCAGTTAAGACTGTATGCTGGATAGCACTAATTGGAATAGGGTTATTCCTTTAATGAGAAGGAGATATCAATATGTGGAAGAGGTTTCTTTATTGGCTAAAACCAAAGAAAACATGCAAATGTTGCTGTATGCATTGCAAGTATTACAAGGAGTGTATCAGCGACTATGAGAGGATAGATAATGCTAAGTAATATGTTTATAAAAGACATCCGAATAAAGTGGGAAGATATAAGTGAGAGAAGCTATCTAAAAGGAATCCCGGCAATTGCATCGATTGATGAACTATCTTTCGAAAAGCCTGTAACATTCTTTGTGGGAGAAAATGGAAGTGGTAAGTCAACCCTCCTGGAAGCTATTGCAGTTGCGTATGGATTCAATCCAGAAGGTGGAACAAGAAATTATAGCTTCTCTACTTATGATTCACACTCTGAACTATGTGAAGCATTAAGAATCTCAAAGGGATATAGCAAACCCAAGTGGGGGTATTTTCTTAGGGCAGAGAGTTTTTATAATGTGGCTACAAAAGAAGATGAATATAGTCATTATGGCGGAACGCCGGAATTCTTTCACGAGAGATCACATGGAGAGAGTTTCATGCAGGTTGTAAAAAGCAATTTTGGACCCAATGGTATTTATATACTTGATGAGCCAGAGGCGGCATTATCACCACAACGGCAGTTAACTCTTTTATATGAAATGAACAAATGTGCCTCATGTGGATCACAGTTTATAGTAGTTACACATTCTCCTATACTGTTGGGGATTCCTGATGCGGATATTCTTAGTTTTGATGATGGAGCCATACACAGAATTGAATATGAAGACACGGAAAGTTTTAAGGTTATGGAGATGTTTATAAACCGGAGAGAACAAGTATTAGACAATTTGCTTTGATATATTGCTTCAATCGTTAAAAATGCAACGATTTCATGCATTTTATGATGTCCCTGTACTTCGACTTATGATATAATATTGAATGGCGTTTTGTATATATTTATACGCGGAGGATATCATATGTCAAGAAGTGCAAATCAGAAACTAAAACTGCTTTATCTCGAGAAGATTTTGAAAGAAAAAACAGATGATGAACACTATATTACAATGCCAGAAATACTTGATGCCCTAGCGGCATATGGCATAGAGGCAAACCGAAAGAGTATCTACACAGATATGGATGCTCTTGAACAGTATGGTATGGATATTATTAAAACTCGTATCGGTCCACAGACATATTATCACTGTGGGGATAGAGAGTTTGAGATAGCTGAGCTTAAGTTCCTGGTTGATGCTATCCAAGCTTCTAAATTCATTTCTGAGAAGAAAACAAGAGAACTGATAAAGAAGCTTGAGACTAATCTCAGCACATATGATGCGACACTTCTTGAACGAGAGGTGACGGTTACCGGCCGTGTAAAAAATATGAATGAAAGTGTCTATTACACAATAGACTCCATTCATAACGCGATGAATGCTGACAAATGTATTCAGTTCCGCTATTTCAGCTGGAATGTCAAAGGCAAAGAAGAATACAGGCGTGATGGTGACTTTTATAAGGTAAGTCCATGGGCGCTTCATTTTGATGATGAGAAGTATTACTTGGTGGCTTATGACATGGATAAAAAGGAAATGCGTCATTATCGAGTAGATAAGATGCGTGACGTATCCGTAACAAATAATAAACGTAAAGGCATAACGGAATTCAAGAAGCAAAATAAAGCCAAATACACTCAGCAACATTTTAGGATGTATGGTGGAGAAGTTGAGACCGTAACACTTAAGTGCAGAAATGATATGGCCAACGTCATCGTAGATCAGTTTGGAAAAGATGTAATGATGATTCCAAAGGATGATGAATACTTCACGGTAAATGTTGAAGTGGCTGTAAGTGACCAGTTCTTCGGCTGGATTGTAGGTATTGGTGGAGGAGTGAAGATAGAGGCTCCTGAGAATGTAAATAGAAAATTGGCTTGTTTATTAAAGGAATTTACTGGATAGAACAAGCTTTTTTGCATTTGTATAAAACACCATTAATCCGAAAGAAGAGAGAATATGTTTAATAAAAATGGCTTAAATTTTATAGATTTGTTTGCTGGTGCGGGTGGTTTATCAGAAGGATTTATTCAGGCAGGATACAATCCGATTGCCCATGTTGAAATGGATGAGTCTGCTGCTAAAACCCTTGAAACTAGATCTGCTTATTACTATTTAAAAAATAAAAAAAATGCAATGAAGTGGTACTACCAGTATGAACGTAGAGAAATAACACGTGAAGAATTGTTTTCTCATGTTCCGAATGATGTTGCAAAAACAGTTATAAATGCAGAAATGTCTCCGTCAACACTACCTAATATTTTTGAAAGAATTGATTCAATTATTAGGGAAGATAAAATTAAGCAGGTTGATCTTATTATTGGAGGTCCTCCATGCCAAGCGTACTCATTGGTCGGACGTGCTCAAAGTAGTCACATGAGTATACCTATGAAAGATGATCCTCGTAATGAATTATATAAAATGTACACAAGATTTCTTTCTCGTTATCAACCAGAAATGTTTGTTTTTGAAAATGTTTCAGGGCTAATGACAGCGAGAGGTGGAGAGGCGTTTAAAAATCTAACCGCACAATTAAGAAGGGTTGGATATTCAATAGATTGTGTAGAACAAAATGCTGCTGATTTTGGGGTATTACAGAATAGAAAGCGAATAATAATAATTGGTTGGAAAAAAGGAACCGATCATTACTATCCTGAATTTAAAAAGAATCGTAGTAAAGCGTTAGTTAAGGATATATTAGAAGATTTGGCGTCTGTTGAACGAGGTGAAGAAAATAACAATTATTCCATTCCATATAGTGAATGTAGCAGTTATTTGAAAAAGAATAAAATACGAACTTCAAATGATGTTGTTACACATCATATGGCTCGTCCAAACAATGAAAGAGATATTGAGATTTATGAAATGGCAATAAATGCCTATAAAGAGGGTAAACGCATTAGTTATGACAAATTGCCTGAACGTTTACAGACTCATAAAAACCTTAATTCTTTTAAAGATAGATTTAAGGTGGTTGAAGGTAATGATTCTGCGTGCCATACAGTTTTAGCACATTTAGCTAAGGATGGACATTATTTTATTCATCCAGATATAAAACAATGTAGATCCATCACTGTAAGAGAGGCTGCAAGACTTCAAACATTCCCTGATAGTTATTATTTTGAGGGGAGTAGAGGGGATAAGTTTAAACAGATTGGAAATGCAGTTCCGCCTATGATGGCGAAGGCCATAGCAGAAGAATTAAAAAAACAGTTATTAGTTAAAGATGATAGCAATAATGAGTAGGAGATAAGATTGTGGGTGTTGTTGAGAATACATATGCGGCGATAAAACAACAAGAACTTAATAATAATCCGTATAAGTGTCTTTCGACGGCGAACATTGATGTAAATCCTCACCAAATAGAAGCGTTTACGTTTTCTTTAGCTGCTCTAAAACTTGGAGGCGCTATACTGGCTGATGAAGTTGGTTTAGGTAAAACAATTGAAGCGGGACTTGTGCTTAGTTATCTGTTGAGTAGCGGAAATCATAAAGTCTTGCTAATAATACCTTCTAACTTAAGAAAACAATGGCAAGTAGAATTAGATGAGAAGTTTAAAATTGAGTCTTTGATAGTTGATAGCAGTAACTGGGAGGAATATAAGACTTATGTTCATAAAAAGAATGCTGTTGTGATTGTTTCCTATAATTTTGCGTCTAGAAGGAAATCTGAGTTTGCAAAGGTGGCGTGGGATTATTGCATATTTGACGAAGCGCATAGGCTTAGAAATGTACATAAGAATGGCTCGAAAATGGCTAATAACCTATATTTGTTAACAAAAGGGATACCTAAACTTATGTTGACGGCAACACCAATGCAGAATAGTTTATTTGACCTTTATGGATTAATTCAATTTATTGATGAAAGAATTTTTTATAATAAAAGTGTTTTTTCTGAGCGTTATATTCGAAATGAACAATACGAGGATTTAAAACAGCAGGTTAATCCTGTTCTTCAAAGAACACTAAGAAAAGAAGTTGCGGATTATATACAGTTTTCCGAGAGAAAAGAAATGACAATAGATTTTGAGTTGTCATTACCTGAAGTTGAACTGTATATGAAGATAAATAATTATCTTAAAAAGGAGATATTGTTCGCACTTCCTAATTCACATAGAACACTTATTACGTCTGTTATAAGAAAATTACTTGCATCGTCAAGTATGGCAGTGGCCGATACATTTAAGACACTAAAAAATAGACTGTTGGTACTTAAAGAAACCACCAGAGAGGAAAGTGTTGATGAAAGTTTAGATTTCTTTTTTAGCTTTTTTGATGATGATGAGATAGAGGAAGATTCTGTTTCTGATGAACAAGAAGAATTATATACACGAGAAAAAGTGAATGAATTTATTCAACATGAAATAGATGAAATAGATGACATTATTGATACAGCAGAAAAAATAAAAAGGAATTCAAAAATGGATGCGCTTAAAACAGCTGTTAAAAAGGCATTCGAATTTCAAAAACAGGAGGGGATAGATCAGAAAGTTGTTGTTTTTACAGAATCTATAAGAACACAACAGTATATCAATGAGGAATTATCTAAAGATGGTTACGATGGGGATATATTGATGTTTAATGGTTCTTCAGGAGACGAAACAGCCAAGAAAATATTTAAGGCATGGCGTGCAAAGAACTATGGGAAGTATTTTGGAAGCAGGAATGTTGAACTGAAAAATGCTATAGTTCAAGCCTTTAATGATGATTATAGGATTCTTCTTGTTACGGATTCTGGATCTGAAGGACTAAACTTACAATTCTGTAACACGATAATTAATTATGATCTTCCTTGGAATCCTCAAAAAATTGAACAGCGAATTGGAAGATGTCATAGGTACGGACAGAAAAATGATGTAGTTGTATTTAATCTTTTGAATACGCAGAATGTTGCAGATAGAAGGGTATATGAGATCCTTTCACAAAAGTTTGAACTGTTTAAAGGTGTATTTGGTGCATCTGATAGAGCAATTGGATTGCTTGAAAATGGTGGTGACTTTGAAAAAAGAGTTTCACATATATACCAGCAATGTAAGACAACTAATGATTTTACAAAAGAATTTAAATCTTTAGAAAAGGAGTTGGATAGAAAACGTAATAAAAAAATGGAGCAGTTAAAAGCAATTATCATTAAAGAAGCTCCAGAACAGCATAAGGAAGAATTTGAAAGGATTCTTTCGGAAATTCAAGATTATCAAGAGCAAGATAAATATTGGAATGCTATTAAAACAGACCATGAAAATGTTACTTATCCAAAATACTATGAGGAAAGAAATGGTATTACAATACCAGGAATAAAACATGGATATTTGATTATTGGTGGTTATTATAAGAAGAATAATTTGATAAATGCAGTATTTCAGATTGCTGATAGTGAAGGAAAGATATATGCGGCCAAAGACGAACTTATCAGAGAACTTAAAGATGATCTTATTGATGATGAGTTGGTAAAGGCCACGCCAGATAATGCAGAAATCAGTACGTTGATAGATCGAGTTGAAAAGTATCTTGATCAAGAATATATGAATTCAAATGACCAACTAATTAAAGCTAATGATAGGCGTATTGACAATTGGCTGTCTTTAAAAAAAGAAGAGTGTATTTTAAGTATCAAGGATGATTCGATTATTAATGAACTTACGGAAAAATATGAAAATGAAAATCGATTTAAAGAGAAAATCGAGTTAAAGAAGCAAATCGAGCAAGCAAAACAGGAACAAGCATTAAAAGAACAAAGTTTTCATGAGACATTTGGTAAGTTAGAAGCTAAAGCAAATACCATGAAAGAAGAATTTGAAAACGAACTATATATAATACCTAAATTGTTTGCAAAGGTAGTTATAAAATTTTAGGAGATAATCAGATGGAAAAGCAAGGAAAACTTGAACTTACTTGGGTAGGAAAGTACGAAGATGAAAAGCTTGAGCCAAGAGTTCTTATTGAAGACAAGGAAAAGTCATATGGTGATTCAAACACTGAGAATATACTTATTCATGGTGATAATCTAATTGCATTAAAGGCGTTAGAAAACGAATTTACCGGGAAAGTCAAATGTATCTATATAGATCCTCCTTATAATACAGGAAATGCTTTTGAGTATTATGATGACGGAATAGAACATTCAATTTGGTTGTCGATGATGAAAAAACGATTAGAACTTCTTAGGAATCTTTTAAGTGAAGATGGATTTATTTTTGTACAGATAGATAATTATGAGATGCCTTATTTAAAGGTATTAATGGATGAGATATTTGGAAGAAGTAATTTTGTTAATGATATTATTTGGAAAAGAAAAGGAGGAAGCGTTAATCCAAGTAATAAGCTTAATAATATGACAGATTATATTCTTTGGTATGCTAAAAGTCCATCGGCTGTAGTCTATCCAGTGTATACAATTGATGATGAAGAAACGCAGAATTATATAAATAAACGATTTAATAAGACTGACGAAAATGGAAGAAGATATCGTCTTAGCCCGATAATAAGTCCTACATATAGTAAATCTCTGGTTTATGAATATAAGGGATATAAGTCACCACCAAATGGTTGGTCATTGTCTCTTGAAAAAATGAAACAGTTTGAAAAAGAGGGACGATTATATTTCCCTGAGAATAAAAATCAGAGAATACAGCGAAAACAATTCTTGGATGAATATAAGGGGAGACCAATCGGTAATCTTTGGACGGATATAAATGTAATTAATCCAATGTCGTCTGAAAGATTAAATTTTGTAGGACAAAAACCTGAAACATTAATTGCTAGAGTCCTTGAACTAAGTACTAAGGAAGGCGATTTGGTCCTTGATTCTTTTTTGGGCACTGGAACAACAATGGATGTTGCTCATAAAATGAAACGAAGATGGATAGGCATAGAAATGGGAAATCAGTGTTACGAGTTTTGTCGTAAACGTATAAATAATACAATTGATGGAGCTATGACTGGAATTGCGGAAAAATATGGCTGGAATGGTGGCGGAGGTTACAAGTTTTATGAGTTAGCAGAACCATTGCTTGTAAAAAATAAGAGTCTTCCAGTTTATCAGATTAATCCTGTTTATACTTGGGATATGGTTTGTGAAGCTATTTGTAAGATTGAAGGATTTAAATATATGCCAGATGGTGAATTTCAAGGATATTCTTCAGAAAATAGATTTATTCATGTTACGGAAGAATTTGTTAATTCCAAATATATTATGTCTGTATTAAAGAATGTTGGAGAAAACCAAAGCGTATTGATTTATTGCAAGAGGAATCAAGCAGATATGATGCTGCCAAATAATGTTGAGGTGAAAAAGATACCTAAAGATTTATTGGATAAATGCAGTTTTGAATATGAAAGTGAGGTACAGGAATAATGAGCTCTGTTGAAAAAATTAAATGGGCAATGAGTCTGCGTGAACCTCAATACGAAGCGTTAAAATGTTTTGATAATATTAGTTCTAAAATAGAGTTTAAAACAGCTAGTAAAATCGAGTCTGAAAATATAGCATCAGAAAACTGTCAAGAACCTCATAAGATTTCTGTAGATAAGGAATTACAATTCCCCTCTTTTTGTTTTGATATGACTACCGGTATCGGTAAGACAAGATTAATGGGAGCTTGTATATACTATCTATATAAGACAAAAGGCTATAAGCATTTCTTTATCCTCTGTCCAGGTAATACGATTTATGACAAGATGAGAAGAGAAACAGTGCCAGGCCATTCCAAGTATATGTTTAAAGGGTTGGAGTCTGAGATGGGACGCCCTAAGGTATATGATGGTGAAAATTATCTTTCTTATCCTGTTAAGTATGTACAGAATGAAATTCAGATTGAAAAAACATCAGAAATTCAGCTGTTCATCTTTAATATATCAAAAATATTTACGCGTGGAGATTTAGAGTTTAAATTCCATAAGTTTAATGAAAATCTTGGTGGTTCTTTTGCTGATGTATTGAGATCATTCGATGATTTAGTTTTTTGTATGGATGAAGCTCATAGGTATTATGCACCAGCTTCAAAGACAGCCATTAATTTTCTTGAACCAACACTTGGATTAGAATTTACAGCGACTCCTAAGTCAACAAACAAGAATATTATATTTAGATATGGACTTGAAGAAGGGGCTGGTAAGTTTTTAAAGATACCTGTCGTAATGGGAAGAACAAATACTGCAGGGTATTCTGATGATGATATAGAGGAAATGAAGCTAAAAGATGGTATAAGGCTTCATGAAAGACGTAAAGCATTAGTTTATAAGTACTGTGTAGACAATGGGTTAGAACAGGTTAAGCCTATTGTCTTAGTGGCGTGTAAAGACACTACTCATGCAAAGAAAATAAAAGAGAAAATTGATTCAGATGCATTTTTTGGCGGACGGTATGTAGGAAAAGTAATTGAAATTGATTCGAGTACAAGAGGTGAAGAAACCGAAGAGAATATACAGAAACTGTTAACAATAGAGCAGAATACTAATCCAGTAGAAATAGTACTACATGTATATAAGCTAAAGGAGGGATGGGATGTAAATAACTTATTTACGATCATTCCGCTTAATGCTGCTAAAAGTGATATTTTAGCTTTGCAAACTATAGGGCGAGGTTTGCGTCTGCCATTTGGTGAAATAACTGGTGTAGAAGAGCTGGATACATTAGATATAGTTGCGCATGATCATTATAGAGAAATTATAGACGATATTAAAGATAACCCAATATTTAAAAAGAGAAATCTTGATGATGAGGATATTCCAGAAACGGAAGCTGTGAAGGTTGAGTCAATAGTTGATGATCAACAGATATCACTATTTGACGATGTTTTGAAGAATTCAAATGTAAAGAGCTTCCAGGAAATAGATACATCAAAAGATATTGATAAGTTGTATGAGGAGTATCAGAAAGCCTATGTAAAGAAAGTGGTTCCTAAAAAGAAATCATCGGATGCAGATGGGCAAATGAATCTGTTTGATTATTTTAAAGAAGATAACTCTTCTGATAATAATGATGAATCAAAGAGTAAGATACCTATAGTGGATTCTACTATTGTGATTGAGGATGAAACAACAGCAGTTGTTGAAAATGAGAAAAAGAAAAGTGCTAAAAGACTGGAACTCTATGCCAGAGAATTATTTGTAAAAAAGGTTGAGGATTTAAAGCGTGTTGCTATTGCTGTTCCGAAAATTAGTATTAGTTATAGCTCTACAGTAGAATTTAAGCCGTTTACTGTTAAGAGAGGTGTTAAGGATTTTGAAGTGGCTGCATCTAAGATCGAAAGATACGATGCGGTAAATAATAGATTGCTTCAAATCTTGGATGCTGATCCGTTGATAGTGGATGATCCGGAAAATACACTGGCATGTTCATTACTAGAAGAAATACCGGAGTTCAGTTATGATGATGCGGATTTTATTATCGATGTAGTAAATCAGTATCTAGGTCTAATAGATGGTGATGATGAAACTAAGAAAAAAATTATCAGAAGGTATGCAACAGTCATTGTTGAGGACTTAAGAAAACAGATATATGCATCAAAAGAAGAACATACAGAATTTGTATACAATATTCAGAAGGATTTGATTGTTTTTGGCTCTTATGCAAAAACTAAATTAAAGAATTCTGATAGTAGAATAAATTACAAGAAAGAAGTAACAGACAAAAAGAATATTAAGAATTATCTTTTTGAGGGATATCAAAAATCTTATTATCCTGTTAATTCTTTTGATAGTGATGATGAGCGTAGATTAGCAGTTATATTGGAAGAAGATGAAGATGTTATTCGTTTTATAAAGCCACCATTAAACCAGTTGGGACTCTTCTATAAAGCTGGTAAACAATACAATCCTGATTTTTTAGTGGAAACAAAAGAGTGTAAATATATGATTGAGGTCAAGGCAGCTAATCAGGTAAATAATGAAGAGGTTCAAGAAAAGGCACGCGCGGGAGTTAAATGGTGCGAATGTGCGTCAGAAGTAGATGCTGATAAAAAAGAATGGAAATATAGGCTTATTTCCGGAGAAGATATCAAAATAGGAAATTCATTAAAATATGTTGCGGGGTTAGCAGCGGATATTAAAAATGTGGAGGAATAATGGCTGAACGAAGTGATTATTTATATGCTCAAGTAAGAAAGAAAATCTTGGACGCGGTACGTACTGATTTAATCGGTCCAATGAAGGATGATGAAGTATTAACAGAGCTTCCAACTAGTAGTTACATAACAGGTATGCTTTATCCGGCTGATTCAACTGTTACGGAGGATGAAAACTATAATGAAATAGAATTTACTGAGGGCAGGCTTGATGCGGATGGGAATGCGACTGAATCTGTTTTGTTGGAGGATGATGAACCTGATGAAAGTTCAAAGGGTGGCTTCAAAAAGCCATCTTCTGTTGGGGTGTCTTTTTACGTGGAAAAGAGTGTTACGGATTTGTTGGTCGATACTTTGTGGGGTTCCTATTATTCAGACAAAGTAGAAGAAAATGATAAAGTGGATGATCAGCCTGAGGAAGATGAAGGGAAAAAAGAAAAAACAAAAAAGAAAAACAAAAAGCTTGTATATATTCGAGAACAACAATATGAGACCGTTCAATTGAATCTGAATGATATAGGCAGAGCAAAAAAAATAGCACTTCAATCTAAAAAAGATACATATTTATATGTTATTCAAATGCAGCTAGATAACGGATATAAGATGATATCTGTTTATCTTCATAATAATGATAAAACCACCGGAGAAAAAGAGTATGAACGCGTGATGTTTCAGGTTGAGATAAACGTTCATGCTGTGGATGATAGTTCTGTATTTGTTCCCGAGTACATATGTCGAAAAAAAGAATTAGATGATGAGTATTATTATAAAGGACGTCCAGTATATGCGCGGGGACGAGGATGTGCAGCTGAGTGGAACAAACTGGATGAAGAACAAAATGCAAATATGATTAAATCATCTTTTATCCCGGATTATGAAATACCAAGTGTTAGTGCCCAGGTAGAGGATGTTCCAGAAAAAGCATTTTCGATGTTACAACTCGGATCGCCTAAGAAAAAAGGCGTGATTATAGCTAATCTTAGGTTATTAACAGCGTTATATGGTAATTGGATTAAGAATGTTTTAAAAGCTAGTCCTGAAATGGAGGATGCTTCATTTGTAACGACCGGAAGTGGGATAATAGAAAAATGCGAAGAAGCCCTGAGGAGGATGAATGAAGGCATTGACTTGATTGAAAATGATGAAACAGTATTTAAAGCATTTATTTTTATGAATCAATCAATGTACCTGCAAAGGAGTATTACTGCCTTTTCAAAAGATTGTGGACGTGGTATCCCATGTAGTCTTAGTGATTACATGAAGGATAATAAAGAAAAAGGTATAGTCCAGGATCACAGTGAGTGGCGTCCTTTCCAGATTGCATTTATATTATTAAATATACGAGGATTAATTGATCCTGAGTGCGATGAGAGAAATATTGTTGACTTGCTATATTTTCCTACAGGCGGAGGAAAAACAGAAGCATACTTAGGCTTAATTGCGTTTATTGTTGCTTTTAGAAGGCTTACATCAAAAGATGAAAAAGAATACGAAAAAGATGGTGGAGTTACAGTATTCTTAAGATATACTCTCAGACTCTTAACTACTCAGCAAAGAGATAGATTATTGAAGCTTATTGTGGCAATGGAAGATTTAAGAGAGAGAAGTGAAAAGTCAGGAGAGTGTGAATTTGGAAAAACACCTATATCTATTGGTTTTTGGGTAGGTGGAGGAGTAACACCAAACAAGTTTGAAGAACATGATAAAGATGAATACTCTAGAAAAGAGTTTGTTCGAAAGGTAAC
This sequence comes from uncultured Lachnospiraceae bacterium, assembly GCA_947168155.1. GTDB lineage: Bacteria > Bacillota > Clostridia > Lachnospirales > Lachnospiraceae > Eubacterium_Q. Next base: position 11,996 of record CAMVKW010000040.1, read on the forward strand.
AAAACAGATTATAAGATGTCCGTACTGTGGAAGAGAAATATACCGAGATAATTTTGATATAAATACAAAAACTAATTCAGTAAAAATATCATGTTCAAATATTAATTGTAAGTTTTCCAGACGTACAGGAAAAACAATTCCTGTGTATTTGGTTGACGAAGAAATCTATGCTAAGTGTCCTACAGTAATAATTTCAACAGTTGACAAGTTTGCAAGACTTCCTTGGTCCGAACAAGTCGGGTTGTTATTCGGAAAAACGGATAGGTTCTGTCCGAGACATGGTTATCAAGCAATTGGCTATGATAAAGAACTTTTAGGAAAGAAACATAATAGAGATAACAAGAATGACCTTGATGCTTGTGTAATTGAAGCATGCAGACCTTTTTATCCTCCTCAATTGATAATTCAGGATGAGTTACATTTAATTACAGGTCCTTTAGGAACAATTTATGGAGGCTATGAAACTGTAGTTGAAGATCTTTGTTGCATTGAACGAGATGGACATAAAATTCGTCCAAAGTATGTAGTTTCAACTGCTACAATAAAAAATGCAGGGGAGCAGATTAGATGTTTATATGCTAGAGAGAATTATGCGCAGTTTCCTCCTAGTGGATTTGATACTAGGGATTCCTATTTCATACGAGAAATACCTCTTGTTAAAAGAGATATTGATGATTTGAGTGAGGAAGATATTAAGGACATGTTGAAAAAGGGCGAAAAACCTTTTAGACAATATGCAGGAATATGTGCAAGTGGACAATCTGTTAAGACAACTTTGATCAGGCTTTATTCTGTCTTGTTGCAAGAAGCTTTTATCTTGTCAGAAGATGATAGATATAAAGAGTACGTTGATCCTTATTATACCTTAGTAGGTTACTTTAACTCCATCAGAGAGCTTGGAGGTGCAGTTAGATTATTAGACGACGATATAAGTAGCAGATTAAGAGTCCTTAAGAAGAAGTATAAGTATGCAAGACAGAGATTTTTAACATTTGATGGAAAGAAAGAAATAACTTCAAGAATTCCATCATATCAAATAGCTGAAATACTTGAGAAACTTGCAGAACCATTTAACCCTTCTAAAGAGAAACAGAGCTGCTATGATGTGGTAATAGCAACAAATATGATTGCTGTTGGAATGGATGTTGATAGATTGGGATTGATGGCTGTAGTAGGTCAGCCTAAGCAGAATTCTGAATATATTCAGGCAACGAGCCGTGTAGGAAGAAAATATCCTGGATTAATATTTACCGTCTATAATCCATATAGACCGAGAGATTTATCTAATTATGAGAACTTCGTTGGATTCCATTCACAAATGTATAGGTATGTTGAAGGAACAACAGCCACCCCTTTTGCTGCTAGAGCAAGAGATAGAGTTCTTCATGCATTAGTTGTCGCTGTATTAAGACTTCAAACTGAATCCATGGCAGGTAATAAAGGGGCATCCAATATTTTATCTTTATCTGATGAAGATCTTCAATCTATTAAGAATAAAATACTTGATAGAGTAGCTGTGGTGGCACCATCAGCTTATGAAGCATCAAATGATGATATAGATTCGTTTATTGCGATGTGGAAAGAACTTGCAAAGGATCAGAAGTTATTCTACTTTGTTACCAATACAGAGAATAATAAGAGATTACTTAGTTATTATGGACAGCCTAGTACGGATAAAGAAAAGGCAACGTTGAATTCTATGAGAGATGTAGAACAGTCTTCTACAGTATATTTATATGAAGAGGGAGGACAACAGTAGTGTTTGAAAAAAAACTTGGTGAAATTAGACCGAATCAATTAATAACTACATATGGTCCTGGCTCTATTATGGACGCTGTACATGATTCTTTGACGGTGCTTGATATTGAGTATTGGAATTCAAATAATATTGGTAAAGAGATTAGAGATTCAAGACTTGCTTCCTTTATGAGAGTTCGACATTTTTATATGCCGAGTACTACTGGTAAGGAGGATATTCCTGTTGCCTCATTTCCATATGTTCATGTTTGTACAAATGATAGATGTAAAATAATTTTTGATATTAGAGAAGAATTAAAGAATTCATCTTATTCAGAAAAATATAAAAAATTCCAAGGGAGTGTTTCATGTCCTGATTGCGGATTTTCTGCTTATCCAGCAAGATTTATTTCTATTTGTGAAGATGGTCATATGGATGATTTTCCATGGAGATGGTGGGTTCACCATGGGATGACTGACTGTAAGAAAAAGATGCATCTATATTCCTTTGGTACCACATCATCTCTTGCAGAGTTAGAGGTGCAATGTGATTGTGGTGCTAAGAGACGAATGAGTGGAGCTATGCAGAAAGAGAACTTTGTGGGTTGCAATTGTTCAGGGAACCATCCACAAAGACCTAATGCACCAAAGAAGATATGCAAAAAAGACTTGATTCCGAGTCAGCGAGGTGCTTCAAATGTATATTTTCCGGCAACTAGAACTGCAATATCTATACCACCTTGGACCAATCCGATAAATGATTTGGTTGCTGAACATAGAAAAGAAATTGAACTTCTTATTGATGTTCTGGGTAAAGAAGATGGGTTAACTAAAGGATATGAAAGGTTTTTTGAAGAAAAATACAGCAGAAAAGATTTTGATGATGCATATCAGAGACTAGAACAGAATATACGTGATTATGTGGAATTAAAGGAGATGGAATATAATGCCATTACCCATCATCAGCAAGTAGAGTTTCAGCATGACGTAAAGTATTTTAAAGCTGAGGAAGTTGAAATTAAAGATAGTTTAAAGAAGTATTTTTCGAGAGTTATTAAGATACATAGACTAAGAGAAGTACGTGTTTTATTAGGCTATACAAGACTTGAAATGCCTGAACCTGAAGTTGATGATCAGAAGCATATTGTTAAATTAAAATCTGCTGGTCCGGAAAAATGGTTACCTGCTGTTGAAATCAATGGCGAAGGTGTTTTCATTGAGTTTAATCGAGAGACAATGAATGCATGGCTGGAACAGAACAGAGTTAAAGAGCGTTCGGATAAATATCAGAAATGCTATGAAGATTATTGCAAAGGTAAGGGATGGGAAAACTTCAAACCAAGAAATGGTGAATATGTATTAATACATACTCTATCCCACATGTTAATTAAAGAAATGGCTATACAATCAGGATATTCATCGTCAGCTTTACATGAAAGAATCTATAGCAGTGATAAGATGTGTGGATTGTTAATTTATACAGGAGCTGCTGATAAAGAAGGTTCCTTAGGCGGATTGGTTGAGCTTGGATCAATGGATAAATTAATCCCATTATTAAAGGGGGCATTGGAAAATGGACTTACCTGTACTACTGATCCTGAATGCTTTATGAAGAATCCTACTTCAGACAGAATAAATGGAGCGGCATGTCACTCGTGCACGATGATTTCAGAAACAGCATGTGAGAATGGTAATAGATTGTTGGACAGAGCATTAGTTGTTCCACTGCCAGAACATGAAGAAATGGGATATTTCAAGGAGCTAGTAAGTGTGTTATGCGGAATCCAAGTATAAAAGCTGAATATTTGGCTGCTAAGATAGTCCAATCTATAGAATCATATTCGATTAGGAATATTGATTCAGTATTAGTTGATGCTTTAGCAGAGCTGCGAGAGCAATTTCCTAGTTGTTCAGAAGAAGAACTAGGTGATATTTTAAATCTTTGCTTTGAAATATATAATTCAAAAAATACTGAGAAGATTGACCTTGTGGTAACTGCCCCAGACACTTTCAGAATCAAAGCAAAAAGAACAAGGGATGTTGTTGAACAACTAATCAAAGATGCAGAAAAAAGCATAATATTTACAGGGTATTCTGTCTCGGATTATTTTTCTGGAATGTTAGATTTGATAATAAAGAAAAGTCAGCAGGGTATATATGTTAGATTCTATGTAAATGATATAAATAGACATAGGGATTCATTAGATAGAATGCTGGCTTATAGGGGGAAGTATCTACAGTTTTTTGAATATGAAAAACAGTCTGATGATAAGATGGCTGCATCTCATGCAAAGATACTTACTGTTGATTCAAAAAAGGCATTAGTGTCATCTGCGAATCTTTCTTATCATGGACTCGCTGGAAATGTTGAAATGGGATTTATGGTGGAATCTGTTGATAAGGCGAAACAAATTGAAGATCTGTTGAAACAACTTATTAGAATGAAAGTATATAAAATTATCTAAAAAAATAAAAATCAGATTTTGGCTGTGAATAGATTTAAAAGGTGTACATATGGATACTGGAAAAATCGAAGAGAGAGCTATTGGGGCATTAAATAATTTGATAGATGATCATCCGTCAATGATGTCAGGAGTTATGGCTCATGATAAATATATGTCATGGGATGGTGAAATTGTTTTATTCAAAGATGATGATGAAAATAGAATTAAGGAAAACAGATATGATAGTATTCCTGTTCAAGTTAAAGGCCATGTTGATAAAGAGGGTAAATATTTCAATCGAGAGTCAATTAAGTGTAGTGTAGAAATAAGGGATTTACAATTATATTATGACAGTTATGGATGTGTATACTTTCAGATTTTTATAGATGAGGATAATAAAGAAAAATGTATATACTATAATAGTTTATACCCATCAAAGATAAAAGGCCTGCTAGATATAGCTAAAAGAAAACATATAAAAACAACTACAATAACATTTTATAGTGTAAAGAACTATAAGGAATTAGATCGTATCTTAAAACAGTTTTCATTAGAAACTCATTCGCAAGGTTCTGGACGAGGTCAGATAGTTCCCAAAACAATAGGCATAGAAGAGTTAAAAAATGTAAGTAGTATCTCATTTCAAACTATCTACAGAGATGAGCAAGATTTGATAAAACATATTACTAATGGCGATATATGTATATATGCTGACAATAAGACAGGTTTCAATATTCCTATTGAATGGAATAAAGGGATTAAGTTTTCGTCAGTAAGGGAATTGAATTTTCCGGTTTTTATTAAAGAAAGAAAATATTATAACGGATATCGGGTAAAACATAATTCTGATGATTCATATGAGTTGCAAATTGGATCATGTATTTCCATAGATATTACAAGAGGTAAATATAATTTTTCTCCGAAAGGAAACATATATTCTTTTTGTTATGATGCGTCGTTCTTAAAAAAATTATTAGAAGTTGGAGAAATGACCATAAATGGTATTAAGCTTCCTCTTGAAGATGCTAAAGTTTCTGAAGATTTAATAAACACACTTGACTATTTGTCAACTGTTAGAGAAATCCTAGATAGTATGGGATTTTATCCTCAAGAGAGTGTTGAATCTATGACTTTAGAAATGAAAAATCAGATAAATACATTGTATGATTTTATTAATGGAAAATACGATGAGTATTTAGAAAATGAATGGAATATTTTCAATTGGAAATATACAGATAAATATATACCTATCATAGTAAAAAAAGATAATGATAATCAAAAGTCAATTGTTCAGGTCTTATATGGGAAAGATTATGCTGTGTTTTGTAATCAGGACTATAATAAACGTGTACCTATTGTGTCAACTGTTTCAAATGAAATAATAAATCAGCTGTATTACTATGATTTTGATTGGTTTAAATATGATTTATATTCGTCTTCGCTTAGTATGGAAACAATTGGATTCATTAATGATGTAGGTCTTAAGTATTTGCTGTTATATGATGAAACAAATAATGACAAGTTCTTACAGTTGGCCAAATGGTCTTTTGAAAGGGTTGACTCATTTGATGGTAAAAGACCATATATAATTATTAACAAGTATCAAACAATTATGCGTGAGCGTGAATTAAGGGCGGATGAAAAACAGATTATAAGCAGTATTGAAGGCGATAATTCTATAATGTTCGCTAAATCAGTCGTATTATCTGACATACAAGAAGCAAATAAATATTATGCTTTTCTTAATGAAGAGGAGATAAAACAGATACATGATTATCCTATAATGAAGTTATACAAACAATTAATAGCTGATCTATGATTATAGTATAGATTAGGCATTACATAAAACATGTGAAAGATTGGAGAACATAAATGATTGGGGAAAAGTTCACTTTGATGCAATACTCAGTTAGCTCTATTCTTGGGATGATTGAGGCTGAGCAATTCGTTATTCCGGAAATACAGAGACCATTTGTGTGGAAGAGAGCACAAGTTAGAGATCTTATAGATTCTTTATATAATGGATATCCTACTGGTTATATTATCACTTGGAAAAATCCAGATGTTCATACTAAAGAAGGAACTGTTGCTAATGGTAAACATGTATTAATCGATGGTCAACAAAGAATTACTGCATTAATGGCAGCAATTGCTGGGCGTGAAGTATTAGATTCTGATTTTAACAAAGATAGAATAAAGATTGCTTTTAATCCCATGGCTGAAGATGCAACTAAAAGATTTGCGGTTCAGGATGCTTCTCATTTAAGGGACAAGAAATGGATACCAGATATATCTATTGTATTTAAGAATGACTTTGATTCGTTTGAATTCATTACCAATTATTGTAATGAAAATGAAGGGGTAAAGCCTAATGATATAAACAATATAATTTCAAAGCTTCGAGGAATAGCAAATCGACAGATTGGTGTTATACAGCTTGATCATACATTAGATATAGATGAAGTAACAGAGATATTTATTAGAATTAATTCTCGTGGAACTGCACTTAGTCAGTCTGATTTTGTTATGTCTAAAATGGCGGCTGATACAGAACATGGTGGTAATTTGCTTAGAAAGGTTGTTGATTATTTCTGCCATTTAGCTGTTAAACCAGATTTTTATCCACAGATGATCAAAGATACAGAATTTGCCAATACAGAATATAGCCCTAAGATTAAATGGCTTTCTACTGATTATGAGGATATATATGATCCCGATTACAATGATATGTTAAGAGTATCATTTATGTATAGCTTTAACAGAGCCAGACTTGCTGAATTGGTTAGTTTATTATCGGGTAGGGATTTTGAAACACGAGAGTTTAAAGAGGAGATAATTGAGGACTCATATAAGAGACTTGATGAAGGTCTTAAAGAATTTATTAGAGAGTATAATTTTAAACAGTTTATTTTGGCGATAAAAGGAGCTGGGTACAAGTCAAGTAAGCTTCTTAATTCTCAGATGACACTTGATTTTGCATATATGTTGTATCTTAAGCTATCAAAAGATAGCAGCATACCTAATGATCAGGTTAAACATTATGTTCAGAAATGGTTTGTTTTATCTACTCTAACAGGAAGGTATGTTGGATCTCCAGAGTCATCAATGGCTAGGGATATCAGAATGATAAATGAAAAGGGCTTTATTGACTATTTTAAAGAAATAGAAGCATCTGAATTATCGGATACATTCTGGAACATTACTCTTCCGCAGAGTCTTGATACAACTTCGACTAACAGTCCTGCATTTAAGACATTTCTTGCGGCTCAGATTAATTTGAATTGTAATTCTATGCTTATGCATGGAACTATGATTTCTGATCTGTTAATTCATTCAGGGGATGTTCATCATATTTTCCCTAGAGCATACCTGAAAAGTCATGGTGTGGATGCTAAAGGAAGATATAATCAAGTGGCAAACTTTACAATACTTGATACTCAGGTTAATAAAGCTGTTAGTGATGATGCTCCAAATGTATATTTTGGAAAGGTGTTGGATCAATGTAAAAATGGAAATATAGCATTTGGGAATATTGCATCTGTTGAAGCGTTAAAGAAAAATCTTGAAGAAAATGCAGTTCCAGAAAATGTTGTTAATATGACTGTTGATGATTATGACGAATTCCTTAGGGAGAGAAGGATTCTTATGTCTAAGATGGTTGAGAGGTATTATAAAAATTTATAACATGCTTTGTTTGAGATGGGGATTAATCTATGGAAGATACGATAGATGAGAAGAAAAACGAACTTACTGAATCAGAAGATGTTGAAGTTCTTGAAGGTGAAGTAATAATTGATGGTGATGGTAAAAAGATTCTGAGAATGCAAAAGCAAAAGTCTGAAATGGATTTTTCTGGTACCTTGGATAAAATAGCGAAATATATCAATATTGCTGATATTGTTGGAAACATAAAAAAGGGATCCCAGTATGTAGTACAAATCCCTGCTGAATTTCAACAACAGTTTGACGCTGGTGAATTGTTAATTAATCAGAACAAAAAAACTGGGATTGAATGGCCATCACTTATAAAAAAATTAGATAATGGTAAGCAGGAATTTGTTGCAAATCTTCCAATAAAAGAACAAGAGTTTATACAAGGTAATCCTTTTCAGGATATTTGTAATAATTATCATAATGTTGCAATGGAAAAAAAGTTGGCTCAGCTTGCAATGAGAGTTGAGGAAACATTCGAGGCGGTAAAGCTCGTAGAAATAGGTCAGCAGGATGATAGGCTGGCACTGATTGAAGATGGAAAGAAGAAAATAATGCTTGCTATGACTATGCAGGATGAGAATAGAAAAAGAAACTATTTGGATTCGGGAGTACAGCAAATGCTTCTTGGCAGGGAACAGGTCGGAAAAGCTATGGTAAGACGGATAGAGGCATTTAAGGAGTTGCCGAAGACTAGTGTAGGTTTATTTATTCAAGATTTTACTAGACCTAATTATTTGGATAAGAAGGATGATGAAGTTGAAGCAATCCAAGATTGTTATTCAATGTATGTAGAAGCAACAAAAATGGCGGCAGTAACACTTGCCTATACAGGAGAGATTGCTGCAGCGGAACAGACATTTGGAGACAGTATAAATTTCTTGGGTGGAGTTGATTTCAGTAAAGTGAAATCTATAGAGCGCGCGCATAAACATGAGGATTTCGAAGATTGGTTTTTTAATAATGCAGTGAATTATGTTGAAGTAGAAAAACAACCATGTATTGAATCAGCAAGGAAATATGATTATCTACAATTAGAAGTAGATGGAGAAGATTTATTGGAGGTGTTGAAGAATGGAAGAGAAGAAATTTCAGAAGAAGAATCTAAATAGGAATGATCATAAGAAGGTTGATAAAGTAGCTAAAGGAGCAAGAATCGGAACAGAAATTATTGGGGCTATTGCCGTTATAGGTGGAATTGGATATAAGGTTCTCAAGGCTGCAGGTAAATTTCCGAAGGCCTGATTTATCGACCAAACAGAGGGAGAAATTATAGAATTTTTAGGAGGAATTAAGTATGTGCAAATCATTAGTCGCATATTTTTCAGCAACAGGAACAACAGGTGTAGTTGCAACTAAACTTGCAAAAGCTATAGGCGCAGATATCTATGAGATAGTACCGGAGGTTCCGTACACGAATGAAGATCTTGATTGGAAGGATAAGAGTTCTCGTAGCTCTGTTGAGATGCAGGATAAGTCCAGCAGACCAGCTATAGGAAGTGAACCAGTAGAAGATATAGAACAGTATGATACTGTATTTATTGGCGCACCCGTGTGGTGGTACGTCATGCCTCACATATTGAATTCATTCCTAGAGCATTATGATCTGACCGGAAAGAAGGTGGTGATTTTTGCTACATCTGGTGGCTCTACTTCCCTCGGTAAATCAGCTGAAGAGCTTGCACCAAGTGCTCCAGGAGCTGAGGTTATAAATGGAGATATTCTTAACGGTGATAAATCAGATGATGAGCTGAAGGCATTTGCTGAGAAGTATATCTAATGCTTTTGGTATTGATTTAAGGATGTGATATTAGTATGTGCAACCATGATAAGGTATTTGTCTGGTTGCACATATTCTATAAAGGAGATATCACACTGTGTTACTGATGCAGCAAAGATTCTTAAGGAAATGGTAGAGGACGAATAAGGTGACAGAACTTCTCAATAATGGAGATTTTACTGTTACGATTTATATGAAATAGGATGGGATTGAACTATGCATGCTATAGTTAGAGAAGGTAGTAAAGAATATTATATATCGCCTGTATTCGGATACCTAGGTGGAAATTATCAGCATTACTATGTATGGAATAAGGACAGAAGTAGAATATTCAAGCTTTCTGCATATGAAACACAAGCTGGGTTTCTTACAAGAGGAATAATCATTGTGGATTCTGATCAGACAGACTGGACTATGGATGAGAATGGAATAGGTTGTGTGAGTTTTCTTACTTTGGATTTGTTGGAAGATATGGTGTGTATGAATGATCAACCTGAGGATATTCTTAAAAAGTGCAGAGATATGGATGCGGAGTATGAGTATGAGGAACGACCACAGATAAGAACAGATAGGGATGTAGAAAATCTTATGTGGGCTGCAGGATGTTTCCATGATGCATTTATAGAAAAGGAAGAGATACAGGAAGATGGCAAGCTATATGTTCTCTTTGATGGAGTATGGGGCTGTAAAATAGAAATGTGGTTTTGGGGAGATTTAGAATATGATACATCTAGTCGAAATCCTGATGAGTATGACCCATACTGGTTTGATTCAACGATTCTTCTTGAAGGCGGATTCGTATATTTTGGTGATGACGAAGGCATGACACTTGATGATTTTAAAAAGGGTTATTGCTACTTTAAGTCTAGATATGTTCAATATCATGTGATTCCTGAATGATAAGGAAAAACCAAAATCGAGCTGTGCTGAATAAGGGACAGCTAAAGCTTTATCCTTAAGATAGATACTTATAACATAGTTGATTAAAACTATAAGATAATGAAATTCTATTTTAAGGAGGTAGTTACTATGGCTGGATTTGGTTTTGATGCAGGAAAAGGACAGGGAGTAGGTAATAATGATGATATCTATGTAGTTGTACAGGTTGTTTTGACTGAAAAATTTATTGGTACAGGATCAGGAGTATCAAGTCTTTCGAATCTTCAAAGAGTCATCAATGAGCAGGCAAGAAAGGGATACAGATTACATACAATCTCTACAACTTCCTCAGGTTCTAAAGGATTTATGGGTGGAGATAAGATTCAGGCTACAATGGTATTTGAAAAACTGATGAGGTAAAGGGGGTAAATATGAACTATAACGAAACGGGGTTTAGAGGTTTTTATCATAATTTTTGTGTTATTCCTCTTACAGAAAAAACAATACAATCTATAGAAGGCTTCCCTAGAGCTGAAACGGCAAATGGAATTCTTGTATATGGATATATAGATAAAGAGGCTGGACTTACGCTTGAAGTTATTGCTGCGGCTCATGTCGAAGGAGATAAAGCAAGTTTTGAAGAACCATCTAAAGAGATAAGGTCTTTTATTAGGGTTGGTGCAATTGATCCTGATGACGATTTTTTATACTTTGATGATGAGGATGGTAAGCTTTCAGATCGCTATGCTGATCGAATAGATATACTCCATAACTACGATGCTAATGAGCAGGTTGAAAAGACAAGAGAAATGCCATTCTTGGATTCGTGTCGTCATGAGCATTATCCGGACGATATTATGGTTTTTCTTTATAAAGAAGACTTAGAACCTGAAGGGTGCTGGGTCAGAATAACAGGACTTGGTGATCATTATTTTATTGGTACACTTCTTAACGAGCCAAATCAGGACTTTGGATATCATAATGGTGAAACCGTTGCTTTCTTTGTTCAGAAAACTGAGGATGAGAGGTTTATTTGCATTTCAGATATGAATCCAAGCGCTAAGATTACGGCTGAAGATCTAGAAGATGGAAGTATGCTTGAAGCTGCTGTAGCAAAGTTTAATGCAGATCGAAATGAACCGAATTTCCTGGATATATTAGAGATTCTAAGAGATAGCTATGTGTGGGTACCATGCAATGCTATTATGAGTGATGCGGATAATGCTAGATTTCAGGAAATGATTAAAAGTGCAGGGGATGATCTGACTAAGCTGAAGGGATTGGAATTTACTGCTCACGATGAAACTCGTCTTGTACCTGATATTCTTAAAAATGGTGATGAGTATTTCTTTCCGATTTTTTCTAATGAAGAAGCTATGGGAGAATACGGGGATCATTTTTCAAAAGTCCAAAAGCATATGCTGGAAGTGATTCCACTAGCACGAAATAACGAAAAGAAACCTGTAGGAATAGTATTAAATGCTTTTGGTGATTCATTCATATTAGAAGATAAAATATGGGACGTTGTAGAAAATATGAAGTCAAGGATTCAGAACTAAGGAGCAATTATGTGGCCATATACTAATCATTCAGAGGAAGAATATAATAAGGCTATTGAATTTGTACAGAATTATGCTCAGTCTCTTGGAGCTAAATATATCTGTTCTAAACTGCAGAAGTTTACAACTATATCAGGTGATAAGAATCCGGTTAGTGAAACTTTAGAAATGAAAATCTTTAAGTTCAAAGATGAATATTTTTGGCTGGAGAATCACTTTCAGCAGGATCGACCTTTTATAGTTTTTTCGTTCGGAGATTCTGTAGATACAATATTTGAGGATGCAGAGCCCTTCCCATATAACCTTTCTGAGGAAGAACTCAAAGCTGAAGTAAGATATTCATTAGAAATTGAAAAGTATCCTAAGATATAGGAGGTGGTTAGCCATGATGATAAGTCCTAATTCTTATATTGATGAACATAAAAACGACTCTTTTGAGCAATTGATTAATGAGAGAGATTCACTAATAGAGGAAATAAGGAATCTTGAAAAAATAGTGTATGATAATGATCGAAGTGATTCGGCATGGGACTTCCATCCTGGACCTGATGTTCATTATCAGGTGTATTTAGAATATCTATCTGCTATTTGTGATTTTATAAAAGAGAAATATAATACTGAGATTGTGTGGGGAGAGTCGGGTGAAGATTGAATAATATATCGATTATTTTTTAACCCACAAGGTTACTTGCATATATCCAGATAAAGTGTTAGATTATGAGAGACGAAGGAAATAAGTAACCTTCAAAGACTAAATTATGAAAGGTAAGAAAGACAATGTACGCTCTTAGAAACATACAATTTAATAAGATGCAGAAAAACGTTCAGTTCTTTAATAATAAGAAATCTGGACTGGTTTTGATGTCCTTATTAGAAAGTATGTGTAGAGATAAGATTGTCTGATTAAATGCAGATATATTAATGTATGCACACCGCTTGTCTAATAAGGCAGGCGGTTATTTTTATTTTTTTTTGGGAAGATAGCTCCAATGGTAGAGCGATGGGTTGAAGCTCCATGCGGTACAGGTTCGAATCCTGTTCTTCCCACTT
>CAMVKW010000041.1:0-25040 GCA_947168155.1 uncultured Lachnospiraceae bacterium
GCAGCTCGTCGGGCTCATAACCCGGAGGCCGTAGGTTCGAGTCCTACCCCAGCTATACAGTTAAATGCTTGCGTCGTAAGGATTTAACACACTACTAAACCCAATCAAGTAGGGCTTAGCGTGATTCAAATTACTAATTTAAGTAAATACTCTAAGTAAGAGATTTACGGTCTTAGTGAGGTGAATATGGCTAAGCCCTATTTAATTTTTAAAGCCCATACTGGGATTTATTACGCTCAAATCCGTCTTGCAGACGGAAGTCTTTCCAACAACAAATCTACAGGATGCAGAAACCGCACAGAAGCTGAACGCACCGTTATGGAATGGATTGTCACTGGCAATATTCCTGCCCGTGTTGGTTCAAAGGACAGCAAGGTTAAGAGCATCGACAAGATTCGTTTATTCAATGATTTACGGACTGCAGAGTTTGATTCTGATGATATCAACAACATCATCAAGATTCTGAAGGAAAGGAACTATCTTTATTCTGCTGTTGCATCAACTTCAAAAGGCAGCATCCCGATTGAAGACTTCCTTGAAAACTTCTGGGATTATGACAAATCCCCTTATGTCAAAGAGAAGCTTGGAAAGAAACAGTCTATCCATCGTCAGTACTGCGCTACCCTTTTGAGCAGAACCCGTCTTTACTGGATTCCTAGACTTGCTGGAAAATGCGTTGCAGAAATTACTCGTAAAGATGTAGATGCATTCTTCTCCAGCGATGAAGCTCAGAGACTAGCACCTAAAACAATAAACTCAATTATCGAGACAATCACTATTCCGCTCAAATGGGCTTATTACAATGAACTTACTCAGAACAACTGCTTTGATGGAATTATCAAATGTTCTAATCAGAGTAAGGAACGAAAAGTCATTGATATGGATACAGCAAACCGCCTGATGGAACTTGAATGGGACAATGACGAAGCTAAGATTGCAAATGAGCTTGCAATGCATACAGGAATGCGTGCCGGAGAAATCCAGGCCCTTACTGTTGATGATTTAGGTGAAGATGAAATCTATGTTCGCCGCAGCTGGTCTAAATACGATGGCCTCAAATGCTGTAAGAACGGCGAAGAACGCTCTGTTCCAATTCCTATTTCTCATCAGCTTTATTTGAAACTTAAGATGCTTGCAGACTTTAATCCTCATGGAAACGGATTCATCTTCTACAGCACTGTAAAAGATAAGCCTATGGATAGCAAGCAGTTCAACAAATACTTAAAGAGAGCTCTTGCTGAAATTGGTTATGAAAACTCAAAGGAAATCTGCTTCCACTCCTGGAGACACTTCTTCTGTGCCCGAATGCTTGATTATGTTCAGGATAAACGGTATGTAATGGCACTTTCTGGACACAAAACAGAAGCCATGCTTAATCATTATGCAGCACACCTTGAAGATGACAAGGTTGTTGAATTGGCTCGTAATGTTATGAAGAAGGTGTTTATCGAGCAGAAGGAAGATGAAGAAACAATCAATATGTTGAATCAGAAACTTGAAGAGTTGAACAAAGCAATTGCTTAAGTGATAGGAGAAATGAAAATGAGATTATTTGGAAATACGAAAAAAAAGGCAAACGATAAAGACAACGCAAAAATTAAGATGGTTGAAGTTAGTCAACTTCGCTTTGACAGAGACTTCAAAAATGTGTTTCAGCAGGAGAATGATAAGGTTGCGGAAATTGCAAATGATATGAAGGCTAACGGATTTGATAAGTCCAGACCGATTATCGTGACAGAGGCTTATATCATTGTTGATGGACATTCCAGATTCATGGCCGCGAAGAAAGCTGGGCTTCAGAAAGTCCCAGTTATTATCAAGAAGTTCGATAGCCGGGATGAAACGATTGAGTATGAGTATAAGATGCAGTTGAACTCTCGTCGTTTGACAGATGGGGAGTATTTTGCAGCATTTTTGAAACTCGATGAAATCCGCCGTTCAAATCCAAACGCACAAGGTTCTTCTGATGAAGCAATCGGCCGACAGCTTAATAAATCTGCACGACAGGTTTGCAAAATGCGTGAAATTGCAAAGAAAGCAGACTCTACACTTCTTAAAAAGATTCAGAACGGTAGTATATCCATCAATAAAGCACATGAAATGATTAAGGCTGCGGAATCCAGAAAGAAAGCCGGAGTTGTTGAATATGAAGCTGAAGAAAAATCTTCTAGCACAGGAAAAGGAATTAATTCTGATTCTTTTAAGTTAGGAGTTCTTTTTGTGTTGTCTGAACTGGAGAGAGGCAGAAAGAAAGGTCAGATTCTTAAAGATAAGAGAATTGCAAAGCTGGAACTTGGGAAATTAAATCTTTCTGATGAAGATGTTCAGCGGATTTCTCAGAGATTTGGAATAGCTTAGATTATGGTAAACATACACACGATTATGAGTTCGTGTGTATGTTTACTTGAATAGTTTTCCAACTCGGTTTTAATTCGGTTTTAACTCGGTAAACCGAATTAAAAAATTAATTTAACTCGACAACCCGAGTTAAACTGCATTATAATTGAATTAAAAGGATATTATTATGAGAACAATACCAGAAAAAGAAGACCTTTTTACTGAGTTTAAATCAGATACAAAAGAAAAGAACGGATTGCCTGATTCAGAATTAATAGAAGCCGTTGTTGGAATGGCAAATGCAGAAGGAGGCATTCTGTATGTTGGTGTTGAAGATGATGGTGAATTAACCGGACTTACAAAACAACACAAAGATGCAATTGGAGTAATGGCTTTAATAGCAAACAGTACCGTTCCATCTATTTCTACAAGAGCTGAAATCATAACTGAAAATAATACAGATATACTGCAAATTGAAGTACCAAAGGCTAGAACTGTTACTGCAACTTCTAGCGGAAAAACTTTACGCCGCAGATTAAAGTTTGACGGTTCACCAGAAGCTGTTCCTTTGTTCCCTTACGAAATTCCAAGCCGCCTTTCTGAATTAAGCCTTCTTGATTTCTCTGCACAACCAGTAGAAGGTGCTACAGAAGATGATTTAGATATTCTAGAATTTGAACACATGAGAAGCATTATTAAAAATAACCCAGGAAGCGATAAATCCCTTCTTGAATTAAACAAGGAAGATTTTTACAAAGCACTTCACTTTATTACAGAAGAAAACGGAAAAACAGTTCCAACCGTAACAGGATTACTTTTCCTTGGAAAAACTGAAAGCTTGAAACATTTTATGCCAACCCACAGAGCTTCGTTCCAGGTATTGTCAGGAACAAATGTAAAAATAAACGAAACTTCTAATGAACCGTTAGGCAAAATTTTTGAAAGCTTCTCTACTTACTTTACAGCATGGAATCCAGAAAAAGAAATGGAATATGGTCTTTTCAGAATTCCAGTTCCAGAGTTCACTCTTGCTGCTTTCCGTGAAGGTCTATTAAACGCATTCGGTCACCGTGATTATACACAACTTGGTCAGGTTAGACTTTTAATTGACGATGAAGGAATGACAATTTCAAGTCAAGGCGGATTTATAGAAGGCGTGAATGCAGAAAATCTGATTTCTGTTGAACCTCATGGACGAAATCCATGTTTATCAGATGTATTAAAACGAACTGGTATGGTTGAAAAAACAGGACGAGGTATTGATAGAATTTATGAAGGCTCAATTCTTTATGGTCGCCCTTGGCCTGACTATTCAGAAAGCACATCATCAATAGTTAAGCTTTTTGTACCAAGAGCCAATCCAGATATGCAATTTACAAAAATGATTGCAGACGAACAGAACAGAAGAGATCGTCCTCTTTCTATAAATGCCCTGATGATTCTTTCAACCATAAGGAATGAACGTCGAGTTAATGTAGATCGATTAAGCGATGTTATACACCTCAATAAGATACGTACAAATGCAGCAATCGAAAATCTGGTTGAAGCTGGACTTGTAGAAGCAATCGGTAATGGAGCAAACCGCTCTTACATTTTAAGTTCTAAAGTTTACAAGCAGAATAATGAAAGCGCAAAATATGTCAGACAGACAGACATTGATGCTGTTCGTTACCCAGAACTTATTATTAAACTTGCAAAGCAGCAGGATGGAATTATTACAAAAGAAGATGTAATGGATTTGCTCAAAATTACAACCGATCAGGCTTACTCTCAAATCAAAAAACTTATGGCCGAAGGTAAACTCGTTCAGAATCAAAAAGGAAAATATGCAAATTACAAATTAAAGGATTAAGTTTCAAAGGCCTTCAATTCTGCTTTGACAGTTTTGGAGGCCTTTTTTATTTTCTTTCAATCACACAGCAGTTCAGAGATTTGATGGAATCTTTTAAACGCAAAATTGCGTTCAGATACTTTCAGAAAACCCTTGCCTATTTTGTATTAGCCTTATTAGATTTATATATAGTGACATTTTTTGTCACTTCATTACTGTAAAATATACCTAAAAAAGGAGATGTCTATAATGCTTTGGCTCAGAAAAAGACAAGATGATCAATTAATATATGGAAACCAAAACTCTGGAGACTACATAAGAAATGAAATGGTTTCTTATTCAGATTACATGCAATTTATTGAACAAACTCCACTCACTGACAATCTTGAAAAAGATATACAATGGAAGGCATTTCAGTTAGTTGATATATTTCTCCGATGTATGATTATTTATAAATGGATGGTTATACCAACGGAAAAAAGCAAATTGAAATTCTTTAGAAGTTTTTCAAATCCCAGTAAAATGAGAGAATATATTTCTTTTTCAGATTTATTACCTTCAAAGCAAATTAATGAACTTCCAACTAATATTCATGAAAATCTAATGCAAACATTTGATGAAGTTCTAAATGATTTCTCGAAAGAATATAAATATGTCATAAAAGAGTATAATAGGAATTATTTCTTTAAGAGAAATGAATGTTTTCTGGATGCCAATAAATATGTATCTTTTATACTTCATGGGGGCTTATGGAGCGCACTGCGAGTTCATCCGAAAGAATTCAATATCCTTGGTGTAATAATAGAGGATACAAAGATTATAAATATTCTAGATTTTATCTATACTCCAATTTGGTCAATTAATGAATTCCAAGGATTTGAAGAAGAAATAAAAGATAAGCCCGAGTTTTTAAAAAAATCTATTATTCAATCGATAGAATATTATACAAATATACAAAAACTTTATTTTGAAAAATTAAATACAGAAGAATATTTAAAACAAAAATGTTATTTTTTCGAGGAATGTGAATCAGACATAAAGGAACAATTTTTATCGTTGCTTCAAAACTTCAATTTTGTAGTTATAAAAAATAATTGCCCAGAATTTCAGGATTATTGTTTCATTCTCTTAAAAACAAGAATTTTAAAATATGAAAACAATATTCTACAGGCTACAGAAAAAAATTCTTGGGGTAGTTATTATTCAGGTTCGTTTATTCATGACAAAAATCTTGAATTACAAAAACATATTAATCAAATAAGCTCTTATTTCATGAAACTTTTTGATTTGAAAAAAAACAAAGATTTAAATGATAAAGAATCATATTCCCCTACTTATAACGGTTATAAAAATCTCTCTAAAGATACAATCGTTCCAAGACTCACTGAACTAAAAATATCACGAAAAGCAGGTTCTCTATAAAACCTACTTAAAACCTTTATCTTTTTTCTCAGTTCTCCATTACATTCAGATTATCGCGATTGCGACTGTATGTCGCATGGTACCACTAATCTAATTTAGATTCTTGCCACCAAGCCAGATGGCAAGATGACTTTGGAGGATTTTATGAAAGCCTCAGCCTACGCCATCACAGAATGGCCGGAAAAAACACTTT
Source organism: uncultured Lachnospiraceae bacterium (assembly GCA_947168155.1). Taxonomy (GTDB): domain Bacteria; phylum Bacillota; class Clostridia; order Lachnospirales; family Lachnospiraceae; genus Eubacterium_Q. The sequence goes on from CAMVKW010000041.1 coordinate 5,784, forward strand.
TTAGCCGGCAGGAGACAGCCCAGATATTGGGAGTGGGTCTGTCAACCCTAGATTCTCTTATCTCTTATTCAGAACTTCCGAGAACGATAGTTCACAAGCGTGTACTCGTACACCGAAAGGATTTAGAAAATTACATATCCTCTTGCAGAACAACAGTATTCGGAGGCAGCAAATGAACGAAAATGTATTAATCCAGTTGCTCCAGGATATTAATCGTGAAGATGTGCGTTTCGGTACAGTTGAAGTTACATTTACATTCCATGATGGACGGCCTACTAGCTATGAACTTACAACTCACCGCCGAAGAAACATAGACTCTCGTTCAAAATCATCTGACCACCACTTCAAGGAAGATGCAGATGGATTCAGAGAACGGTAAAGAGCAATTTAAATTTCGGTTTATTATTATTCCTAATTTCATTATTGAAGATACAAGAATTTCTGAAGGAGAAAAACTCTTATTTGGGGAAATAGCTTCTAATTCGTTGGAAAAAGGCTTCTGCTGGTTTTCGAATAAATATCTGATGCGTCGTTTCAATATCGGCGAACGAACAGCTTCCAGATGGGTGAATGACCTAAAACAAAAAGGCTACATCACCATTGAAATACAGCACAGAAAAAACAGCAAGGAAATAGAAGAGAGAAAAATAAGAGTAAATATCTCTCAAAAAATTCTGGCTGATTACATGAACTGGTATAGCCAAAATCGGCAACAGGGTATAGACAATTTTGGCGAGTTCCCTATAGCCATAAATGGCACAGATAATAATAAACATGGGAATAATAAAGATTTAATAGATTTAAAAGACATATCCAATGTCTTTTTAAGTCAGGCGGAATATCAAAGCCTTATTGATGAGTTTGGAAAAGAAACATTTGAAAAAGCTATAAATGCCTATTCAAACTGGAAACTAGTAAAACATGCTCATCCGAAATCTGACTTTAATTCACTAAAAAAATGGTTAGCCAAAGAGCAACAAACACGGACAAGCCGTGTAAGTTCTGTAACAGAAAGCGGAGCTGATGTAGTTACAGATGAAATGCTCTATGACCTTCCTTTCTAACGGAGTTTTATGGCAAAAATTAAACAAATAGCACCATATTCAATTATGAAAACATTGGATGTAAATGCAGCCAGTGATGCATGGGTTAAACAGCGCGAAAAAGAACTTGCTGAACAGGCAAATAAAGAAGCCGCTTATCAAGTTCAAAAAAAGGTTGAATCAAGCGGAGTTCCACGCCGCTATTGGTATGTAGATTTTGATACCTATATTCCAAAAACTGACAAAGATTCTGCAAATCTGGAAATCATCAAAAGATTTTCAAGTCTAGAAAAAAACGACAAAGTTCTTCTCATGCTTGGTGCAAAGGGACTTGGAAAAACACATCTTGGTTCAGCAATAATCAGAAAATGTGGAGGGACATTTGTTTCAATCGAAGATTTGATTTTCAAGTATGAATCCTCGCAGGATTTTCATGCAAAAACCAATCGTGAAGAACTGATGAATTTTTATTCTTCAACACAGATGCTGGTTATTGATGAAATCGGCCGTTCGATGCAGACGGATAAAGAAAATTCTCTTTTGAACTACATCCTTCGCCGCCGGTATGAAAATATGCTTCCAACAGTTTTGATCTCAAATCTTTCTAAGCAAGATTTATTGAAAAAAGTCGGAGAAGCAGTTTTTGACCGCCTTAAAGAAACATGCATAAGCGTGGAGTTCGAAGGCGAAAGTTACAGACCATCAAAAAGGAATGTGAATCTGTAATCTAATCGGTGTTTGCACAGTGCCTAAAAACACTGTGCAGCTAATTTCTTTACAAAGGAGTATACACAATGAAATTATTTTCAAAAAACATTCGCAGTAAAATTGAAACAGCAAAACAGAATATTCAGAACAAGTTTGATTCTGAGCGAGTTCAGATGGTTGAAATCTCGAAACTGAAATTCGACAAAGATTTTAAGGGCCTGTTTAAACAAGAGCCAGAGAAAGTTGCTCGCATCGCTGAAAATTTGAGGCAAAACGGTTTTGATAAATCACAGCCTCTTATTGTCACGAAAGACTATCGGATTCTGGACGGGAATAGCAGGTATCTGGCTTGCCGGGAAGTGGGTATTCAGTATGTGCCAGTGGTTGTTAAGGATTTTGCCGACAAGGACGAGGCTCTTAAATATGAACTGCATCTTCAACTGGACAGGAGAAATCTGAACGACAGTCAAATTTTTCTCATGTTCAAAAAACTTGAAGAAATGAAAAATAAAGCCAAGATTGAGGGAAAAACCACGGAAGAGTTTACTGATGCAAAAATTGCCGAACAGCTCAACAAGAGTGAGCGACAGGTTCAGAAACTTCGTGAGCTGAGCAAAAAAGCAGATGAGGGAACCATTCAAAAGGTGTCTGCCGGAAAAATGACAATCAATCAGGCGTATTCGGAAGTGAAAAAGGCAGAGCTACCACCTGTCCAAAAACTCCCAAAATCTGTGAATGAGAGTGAGTTCAAAAAAGGCGTTGCATTCGCAATAAAGGAGCTTGCAAAGGGCAAGACTCCGCAGGAAATCCTTTTGATGGTTCAGGAGGCTTAAAAAATGGAAAAACCAGTTAAAGTTACCTCTCATTGTCGTCCAACCATTAAAAGACTTCACAACATTCGTGACCCCAAAATTGTAAAAAGTGAAAAACATATTGATGAGAGCCGACATCACGAAACAATCCTTGATATGGGAACGCTGGAAGAATGTTATGAAAAGATTTTTGGTGAGGCTGTGAAAAAGTATAATGCTAAACAAAAACGGAGTGACCGCAAAATCGGGAATTACCTTGCGCAAATCATGAGTGACAGACGACACGGAAAACACAAGAATCTGAAAGCTGATGGAAGCCGCAAGCCTGCCTATGAAATGATTTTGCAATTAGGCAATCGCGACAATCACCCAGACAGCGAAACTGCTATCAAAGTGTTGAAAGACTTTTGTGAAATGCTGCCTAAAAAATACCCAAACATCATGCCGATAGGAATCTATTTGCATGACGATGAGTTTTCAATAGAAAGTGAAACAGGCAAAAAAATTCCCAGCCCGACACATATTCATTTCGATTTTGTGTATATCGCTCACTTGGGAAAATCGCTAAAGACGGGACTTGAGATTCAGGCTTCACTTAGCGGGGCTTTAGCCGAAATGGGATTCATGACATCACGGGGAAAAGGAACGGCTCAAACCCAGTTTGAAGAATCTGTAAGGCACTCACTCCAAGATTTTGCCGAAGAGCGTGGACTTAAAATCGACCGGACTCCGGGCGAAAAACACGCTCACGACGAAAAAGGTGTATACCAGCAAAAAAAAGAAAATGAGAGGGAAAAAGCCAAACTGGAGCAGGAAAAACGCACCCTTGATAATCAGAAGGAAAGCATTGAAAGAAGACTGTCTGACCTTAACAAAAATATTGAGGAGTACAACAGCGCTGCAACAGAGCTCAATGCTGAAATCAATGAAAATGCCCGGAAAGAGCTGGAACTTTCTAAAAAGGAGCGTGAACAGGCAAGACGAAAAGAAACGCTTGATAAACAGGAACGAGAGCTTAAACATCGTGAAGATATGGTCTCGCTTCTTGAAGCTGCCAACGAGCGAAAGAAAAGACAGCATGAGGAAAAAGAAGCAGAACTTTCAGGACGGGAAAAAGTTATTGCCATTGGTGAAGCACCCCTTATCGAAAAACAAAGACAACTTGAGGAAAAAGAAAAAGCTGTTTTGCAAAAGCTTCAGACTTCTGAAAACAATCTCTCAGAAGCAAAACGCTTGCATGACGAAACAAAATCTGCAAGCGAAGCACTATCTAAAGAAAAGGAGAGTTTAGAAGCCAAGAAAAAACAGTTTGAGAAAAATCGAATAAAATTTCGCTTTTATGCTGAAACAACAAAAGATGTTGAAGAAAAACATCTGAGCATTGACTGCGAGGAAAAGAAGTTTAGGAAAAATCTTTCTATTCCGTTTTCTTCCCGTCTGAATGTGTTTGTGTCGAATGTAAAGAAAATCGTTACAAGCGTAGTGTCGGAACTGAATGCCTATAAATCTGCTTTCAAGGAGTTCTGGACAAAAAAGGCTCAGGATTTCCGACTTATTGCAGATGCTATGGAACGAAACGACTGTAATACTTTCGTTGATTATCATAAGAAAAAGCAAAATGGAGAACTTGACTGGCAGATTGCAGAAAGAAAACAAGTTTCTCCTTCTCGAACTCAAAAGAGAAACGGTGGACTAAATATGTTCCGATAAAAATCGCTATCGCAACCTTGCGGCTTCCATTGTGAAGCCGTATTTCCACCTTATTTTGCTGTACAAAATAGGTGTACCCCACACTGAAATTGACAACTTCGCAACAAGCGGAAGTCATCAATTTCGTATGGGGCAAGCGTTTCGTCGCTTGACCACTCGTCAGGGGAAAAGCCCCCTACACCCCCAAATTCCGCAATGTTGCGACTTCGGTCATGAAAGCCAGTCACGCCCCAAAAGGCGGACAAAATGGCTTTCAGATAAAGCGAAGTGCACATAGCGGGATTTCGAGCACTGTCCAGCCGTTGCAGCACTGCCAACATTCTGTTGGATTGACCAGTGTTTCGCCACTGGAGGACGACCAAGCTGAGCTTGGATTAATCAAATTGTTTATCTATAACTGTGAAAAAAGATGTTTGCATGATATAATAAAATAAGGATAAAAGAATGACTTTCACGGTTTGGACTAATGGTAATAATGGAAATCCACCAAAATTCGAAGTTGAAAAGATAAATCCTAACACATATAAAGTTTTAAGAAGCGAAAATTAACCATGTCAGACAACGAGAAAACCACAAGCACCCAATTATTCAATCACCTCTACGAAGCCTGCAATATTCTCCGTGGCCCGATTAACCAAGATGAATTTAAAAGCTATGTAACGCCAATTTTATTTTTCAAGCGAATCTCAGATGTTTATGATGAAGAAACAAAAAAAGCTCTTGAAGAAACTGAAGGTGATGAAGAACTTGCAAAAGAACCTGAATATCATAGTTTCGTAATTCCAAATGGCTGCCATTGGAATGATGTTCGAGAGAAGTCTGAGAATGTTGGTAAAGCTATTGTAGATGCTATGACTGGCATTGAGCAGAATAATCCTGATACACTTGGCGGAGTCTTTTCTAGTTTTGACGATGCAAACTGGACAGATAAAACTAAACTTGATGACGCACGACTTAAGAATCTTGTAGAGCACTTTTCAAAAATCAAGGTTGGAAATAATGATTACTCAGCTGATGTTATGGGCGACAGTTATGAGTTCCTTATTAAAAAGTTTGCTGACCTTTCAAAAAAGAATGCCGGAGAATTCTATACCCCACGTTCAATTGTAAAATTGCTCGTAATGTTGCTTGATCCAAAAGCTGGTGAAACTGTTTATGACCCGGCTTGCGGTACAGGCGGAATGCTCATTGAGGCTATTCGTCATATTAATAACAACAAGCTTACTTACGGAAAAATCTTTGGACAGGAAAAGAATCTTTCTACTTCGGCTATAGCACGAATGAATCTCTTCTTACATGGTGCGCAGGATTTTACTATCGGCCAGGCAGATACATTACGGCAGCCTTTGTTTATTGAAAACAATAAGCTTAAAACTTTTGACTGTGTAATTGCAAATCCGCCATTCTCGCTTGAAGCATGGGGAGCGGAAGCTTTTGCAAATGATAGATATGGAAGAAATATTTGGGGATGCCCTAGTGATAGTAATGGCGACTTTGCTTGGCTTCAGCACATGATAAAATCTATGGATGAAGAAAAAGGTCGCTGTGCTGTTGTTCTTCCGCAGGGCGTTTTATTCAGATCTGGAAAAGAAGGTGAAATAAGAAAAGCGCTTATTGAGAGTGATAAGCTTGAATGTGTAATTACTTTGGTTGGTGGAGTTTTCTATTCAACCCCTGTCTCAGCTTGTATTTTAATATTGAACAATAATAAAGAACATACTCATAAAGGCAGAATCTGTCTGATAAATGCAAAAAGTATTTATACACCAATGCGTGCTCAAAACATAATGACAGAAGAAAATATTCAGGAAGTATTTTCTCTCTATCAGAATTATGAAGATATAATTGAAAAAGTAAAAGTTGTAAATCTGGATGATATAAAAGCAAAAGACTATTCTTTGAGTGTAAGCAACTACATTGAGAAAAAGCCGGAAGAAGCTATTGATCCAGAGAAAGTAAAAGCTGAGTATTTTGCAGCTGTGCAAGAAGTTTCGGAAAATGAAAAAAAGACAAAAGAATTATTGCTTGCAGGAGGATTGATAAATGGCTAAGTCCAACCGTATTCCTCTTGAAGAACTAGAACCATATCTTTGGCAGTCAGCTGTTTTGCTTAGAAACAGTATTGATGCCGGAGCTTATAAACAGTATATTTTTCCTCTTTTATTTTTTAAGAGACTTTGTGATGTTTACGATGAAGAAACTGCAAAGGCACTAAAAGAATCTGATGACGATGAAGAATATGCAGCTTTACCTGAAAACCACAGCTTTGTTATTCCAGAAGGTTTTCACTGGAAGGATGTAAGAGCCCAATCTGAAAATATTGGTAAAGCTCTTGTTCAAGCATTTAAAGCAATTGAGCATGCAAATACAGAAAAACTTGAAGGTATTTTTGGCGATGGAGCCTGGACCAATAAAAACAGACTTCCAGACCGCCTCTTAAAAGATTTGATTGAACATTTTAGCAGTAAAACTCTTTCTCTTGAAAACTGCCCAGAAGATGAACTTGGTCAGGGATATGAATATCTCATAAAACAATTTGCAGATGATTCTGGACATACAGCGCAGGAATTTTATACAAACAGAACTGTTGTTCATTTGATGACTGAAATCTTGAAACCTCAAAGCGGGGAATCTATTTATGATCCAACTTGTGGTAGTGCCGGAATGCTTATTAGTTCTATTGCTTATTTGCAAGCTAATAAAAAAGAATGGAGAAACGTTAGTCTTTACGGACAGGAAATAAACAGCCTTACAGCCGCAATTGGAAGAATGAATCTTTTCTTACACGGTGTAAAAGATTTTGAAATTATCAATGATGACACATTGCGTTCACCAGCTTTCCTGGAAAATAACAAACTTAAACAATTTGATATTTGTTTAGCAAATCCACCGTATTCTATTAAACAATGGGATAGAGATGCTTTTGAACATGACCGTTACGGAAGAAACTTTTTAGGAACACCACCACAGGGGCGAGCCGATTATGCATTTATTCAGCATATTCTAAAAAGCTTAAAAGACGATACTGGCCGCTGTGCAGTTCTTTTACCACATGGAATTTTATTCCGTGATGAAGAAAAAGCAATTCGCGAAAAGCTTGTAAAAAGTGATTTGATTGATTGTGTAATTGGCCTTGCAGCAAACCTCTTTTATAACTCACCAATGGAAGCTTGTATTTTAATTTGTAGAAAGAATAAGGATGTTTCAAAACGTGGACAAATTCTTTTTATAAATGCAGTAAATGATGCTACTAGAAAGAATGCAGAAAGTTATCTTGAAGATAAGCACATTACTAAAATTGCAAAGGCTTATGAAGAATATTCTGATATAACTGATTTTGCAAAAGTTGTTACTACAGATGAAGTTGGCAAAAATAATTTTAGTCTTTCTATACCTTTATACATAAAGCCTAGTGGACAAGAAAATACTATCGATTCATCAACACTGGAAGAATGCTATTCTGATTGGGAAAGTAATTCTTCTAAGTTGAGTATTTGCTTACAAGAATTAAAAGAATTGATTTAGGAATTAAAGATGGCAGAATATAAGTTTGATGATATTGCAATTAATAGCACCGCAAAAAAGAAACCACTTGAAGAAGATAAATATCATTATCTTGGATTGGAACATCTTGATTCTGGTACTTTTACAGTAAGTCGTTTTGGATCTGATGTTGCACCAATTGGTGATAAATTAATTATGAAGAAAGGCGATGTCCTTTTTGGTAAGAGACGAGCTTATCAAAAGAAAGTTGCTATTGCACCATTCGACGGAATTTTTTCTGCGCATGGTATGGTTTTGAGACCAAAGGAAGATGTAATTGATAAAGACTTTTTTCCATTATTTATTGCCTCAGATTATTTTTTAGATGATGCTATCAAAATCTCTGTAGGTTCACTTTCTCCAACTATTAATTGGCGAGACTTAAAAGAACTAAAATTCAACTTACCAACAATTGAAGAACAAAAAAAACTTGCTGATACACTTTGGCAGATAGTTGCCACTATGGAAAGCTACAAGAAACTGCTCGCTAAAACTGATGAAATGGTAAAAGCAAAGTTTATTAAGATGTTTGGAGATCCAATATCAAATCCAAAAGGTTGGGAAATAAAAAAATTACCTGAAATTTCAAAATATCACATAGGATTAACATATAAACCCTCAGACACCGCAGATGATGGAATTCTTGTTTTACGTTCAGGAAATATACAAGATTCTAAATTAGTTTTTGACGATAATGTTTTTGTAAAATGTGATGTAAATGAAAATTTAATTGTTAGAGAAAACGATATTCTTATGTGTAGCCGAAATGGTAGTGCTAATCTTGTAGGAAAAGTTGCTTTAATTCCAAAGCTTGAAAATAGAACCACATACGGTGCATTTATGACAATAATTCGCAGTAATTATGCTTATTATTTGTTTTCATATTTTCAACAACCTTGTTTTAGAATACAGATTAGAGGAACTCAAACTGCGACAGTAAATCAAATAACACAATCTATGCTTGATAAAATAGAAATACCACTACCACCAATGGAGCTTCAAAATCAGTTTGCTGAGTTTGTAAAAAAAACCGAAGAATCAAAATCTACAATTCAAACATCTTTAGATTCACTCACAAAGGTTTATAAAAAAATCATCGCAGAAAATCTTGGAGGCATTAATTGACAGACCAAGAAGTTCTTGATTTTGAAACATTAATGAAAAAGAGACCTCATGTTGTAATTCTGGGCGCTGGAGCTTCCGTTGCTACAATCCCTAATGGCGATGCAAATGGAAAGAAAATCAGCGTTATGAATAATTTTTTCCAAAAGACTAATACCGAATATTTGTTAGATGGAATTGAATTAAAAACAAAGTCAAGAAATCTAGAAGATATATATAGTGAAATTTATGAACGCCCAGAATTGAAAGAAACATGTATTAAACTTGAAAAAGCAATCTATGATTATTTTTCAGATTTGCAAATACCTGAAGAACCAACTATTTATGACTTTTTAATTTTATCATTAAGAAGCAAAGACTTAATTGCAACATTTAATTGGGATCCATTATTACAACAATCCTATCAAAGATGCAGGCGTATAACTACTGATTTACCGCACATTGCTTATTTACATGGAAATGTAGCTATAGGATTATGTATGAAAGATAAAGTCTTTGGTGATATTGGAAAAAGATGCCCATATTGTAATAATTATTTTAGTCCACTTCAATTATTATATCCTATCAGAAAAAAAGATTATAATTCAAATCTTTTTATAAAAGATAAATGGAATGTCTTGGAACAGGCATTAAAGTATGCATTAATCATAACAATTTTTGGATATGGTGCACCACCTTCCGATATTGAAGCTATTCGTTTACTAAAAAATGCTTGGGGAAATCCAGACGATAGGCCTTATGAACAAACTGAGATTATTGATATAAAAAAGAAAAATGAATTAGAAGAAACTTGGAAGCCTTTTATTCATTCTCATCACTATGGAGTACATACTTCTTTTTTTGAATCAACTATTGCAAGTTTTCCAAGAAGAACTTGTGAATGCCATTATGATGAAAAACTTAGTGCCCAATTCTTAGATAACGAACAAGGATTCAAAAATGGAATGTCCTGGGAAGATATTGAAAATTATTTGGATCCTATTCTGGAAGACGAATATAAAAATAAAGATAAGACTTTAACAGATTTTTGGCTAAGAGAATTATAAAAAGTAGAGGTGGCTTATGAGTTATGAAAAATCTCCTATAGATGAGTTTTTCCATGGTATTTATGGCTTCTATCCCGAGAAAGCTGGCCAAGCCTATGAATTATTAGTAAATGCCGCATTGAAAATAGTTAATAAGGATTCCGATGTAAAATATAATCAATTCAGAGAGGGAATGTATTCACAACAGAAATATCAGCTAGATGGTATAAAAGATGAAAAAGAATCTGTAGAAGCTAAAGATTACACACTTCGCAATGAAAAAGTAGGACGTCCAGATGTCCAAAAACAAGAAGGTGGTCTAATAGATCTTCCTTTCGAAGGAGGTATTTTTGCCTCTGCAACTGGATATACACGAAATGCTGAAAAATATGCCGAAGGCACTTACAAAAATCCAAACGGCAAGCCTATAGATTTGTATGATATTCGCCCATCTACAGAAGAAGATGAAGGAGGAAGAATAAAGACCATTATTGTAAATATAAATAGTATATATTTAGATTTCAATAATTGGACTGTTACACCTATTTTTACAAAGGAATCTCGAAAAGAACTATTGGATCAATTTGGAGAAAATAGAATTCCTATTATGATGAGTGCCATTTATAATAGTGATAAATCAATATTCATTACTGTAAAAGACTGGACAAATAGCTTAAATTCTTTAATCAATTTTGAAGATAATAATGATGCATTAATAGGAGAAACAGATTTTTCTAATAAATATATTTTAATTCAAGATGCCATCTATGAAATTTCAAAAATAAGATATCAGATTCCTATCAGAAGGAACTCACAAGAATTAAGAATTGAACAAGATGGTAATGCCTGCTTGTTAGTAAAAAATTCCGATGGAACTACTAATACCTTATTAACTGATGTACAATTAAAAAATATCAATTTTGTTGAAGGTAAAATCCTAACTAACGGAGGTAATGAATGACTTCTTCATATAACATCCCAGAACTTCCATTAAAAATGGAATTAGAAACAAAAGAAATCCTCAAACAACTAAGTAATGCCAGCCGAGCTTTGGCAGAACTTAAAGGCGTTGCAAAAACTATTCCAAATGAAAACATTCTCTTGAATACGCTTGTTTTGCAAGAAGCAAAAGATAGTTCTGAAATTGAAAATATTGTAACTACTCAAGATGATCTTTATAAGACTGATTCTGAAATAGACGATATAAAGAAAACAGTTGAAAAGGCTGCTGCAAAAGAAGTCTTGCGTTACAGACAGGCAATGCATGTAGGTTTTGATCTTATTCGAAAAAATAAACTTCTTACTAATGCTGTAATTAAACAGATTCAACAGGAACTTGAAGAAAATCGTGCTGGCTTTAGAGCATTACCAGGAACTCAATTAAAAAATGGTAAAGATGAAGTTGTTTATACTCCACCACAGACTAAAGAAGAAATTGAACAATGCATGTCTAATCTGGAAAAATTTATAAATATTAACGATCCAGATTTCTGCGATTTGGATCCACTAATAAAACTTGCAATTATTCATCACCAGTTTGAAAGTATTCATCCATTTTATGATGGAAATGGTAGAACTGGAAGAATTATTAGCGTTTTATATCTTGTAACAAATGACTTGCTGGACCTGCCTATTTTGTATTTGAGCCGATATATCACCCATAATAAAGGTAATTACTATGCTCTGATTCAGCATATTCGTGATAACGAAGGAAATAATCAAGAAGACTGGCAGAAATGGATTATGTTTATGCTAAAAGGCATTGAACAGACTGCTAAAGAAACTGTAATTCTTATTCAAAATATAAAAATCCTTATGGATGAATATAAAATTAAGATTCGAGATAAATTTGGCACAAAATATAGTCATGAACTTTTGAACAATCTTTTTAACCATCCGTATACGAAGATTGAATATATCGAACGAGATTTACAGGTTAGCCGCTTTACTGCTGCAAAATATCTTGATGATATTGTTGATTTGGGACTTCTCTCTAAAATCAAAATTGGTAAGACTAATTACTATATGAATGACAGATTGGCTGAGTTGTTTATCAATCAGGCTGATTTATATAAATAACGTGTTGAAGAATTTGAAATTTTTCAACACGTAAGCGATAATATGTTGAAGAATCTATTTTTTTTCAACTTAAGATCCGGAACATGTTCAAAAAACTTGATTTTTTGAACATGTCAGAAAGAATATGTATAGAAAATCAAAATATTTATACACGTTCCGGAAAAAGGAGTAAGCTTTATGTTTAACGAAGACAATACCATAGAACAGATGGTGCTTTTAAAACTCCAGCAAAACTGGTGGCATTATATGCCTGCAGATGAATTGCCACGCCAGCAGAATGAAGTGCTCGTTGAATCTATGGTAAAAGCTGCCCTTATTCGCTTGAATCCGGAAATTGCTGAAGATCCAAGCCGTGCTGACCAAGTAATTTATAAACTCCGTACATTAATCAATACAACCAAAGAACACAACCTTGTAAGCCAGAATGAAAAGTTCAAAAAACTTATTTTTGAAGAAAATTCATTTCCATTTGGTAAAGATGGAAGAATGACTCCAATCCGCTTCTTCGGCACTATGACAGAGGAAGAACTTGCCAAAAATGAATATGTTGTAACAAATCAGTGGATTTACCCAATGGAAAAAGGCGGGAAACGATTTGATATTGTACTTTTGGTAAACGGCTTTCCGCTGGTAATTGGAGAACTAAAAACTCCTGTTCGCGATGCAATTACATGGCTTGATGGAGCACAGGACATTCATAATTATGAAAAAACAGTTCCTCAGATGTTCTGTACAAACGTGTTTAATTTTGCATCAGAGGGAAAAACATTCCGCTATGGTGCTATCAATGCACCGTTCAGTAAATGGGGACCTTGGCACACAGCAGAGCATAAAACAGAAGGTACATTAAAAGATGTTGAGATTGATGTTGCAGACATGCTGACACCGGAACATATCATGGACATTTTCCAGTTCTTTAGTTTGTTTGCAACCGATAAAAAGAAACGTCTTTATAAATTAGTTTGCCGTTACCAGCAGTTTGAAGGTGCAAATCTTATTATTGAACGTGTAAAAGCAGGTTATCCAAAGAAAGGTCTTATCTGGCATTTCCAAGGTTCTGGAAAATCCTTGCTTATGATTTTTGCAGCTCAGAAACTGCGCATGATTCCTGAACTTAAAAATCCGACTGTTGTAATTGTCGATGACCGTATAAGTTTGGAAACCCAGATTACAGGTGACTTTACTGCTGCCGATATTCCGAACTTAGATAGTGCCGGAACAAAAGAAGAACTTATTAAATTCTTCAAAGCTGATATACGTAAGATTCTTATTACTACAATTTTCCGTTTTGGAGATGTTACCGAAACTCTTAATACCCGTGACAATATTATTGTTATGGTTGATGAAGCACATAGAACTCAGGAAGGCGACCTTGGCGAAAAGATGAGACTTGCGCTTCCTAACGCATTTTTCTTTGGTTTGACAGGTACACCAATTAATCGACTTGATAAAAATACATTCCGTACTTTTGGTGCAATTGAAGACAAAAGCGGATATATGAGTAAATATTCATTCAGTGATTCTATCCGCGATAATGCAACTTTGCCATTGAACTTTGAACCTGTACCAGTTGAGCTTCATGTTGATAAAGATAAGATTGACGCTGAATTTGAAGAACTTACAAAAGAACTAACTGAAAAAGAAAAGGCAGAGCTTTCTCGCCGAGTAAACATGAAAGCTATTATGTATGACCAGGAACGTATTCATAAAGTTTGTGTACATATAGAAAAGCATTTTAGGACTAAGATTAAACCAAATGGATTTAAGGGAATGGTTGTAGTTTATGACCGTGAATGCTGTTTGAAGTATAAGCAAGAACTTGATATTTTAATGGGTCCACAAGCAACAACTATCGTTATGGATACCAATAATGATAAAGCTGACAGATACAAGGCTTATCGCCGAGACCGTGACCAGGAAGCTGCTGTGCTTGATGAATTCCGTGATCCGAATAATCCATTGCAGTTGATTATTGTAACTGCAAAACTTCTTACAGGATTTGATGCTCCTAATTTGCAGGTAATGTATCTTGATAAACCATTAAAAGACCATACTCTGCTTCAGGCAATTTGTCGTGTAAACAGAGTTTCTGATGTAAGTAAAACACATGGCCTTGTTGTAGATTACATTGGTATTTTTGATAACGTAGCAAAGGCTTTGAACTTTGATGACAAGTCTATGCGAGAAGTTATTACAAATATTGAAGGCGTAAAAGCTGAGCTTCCAAATCTTGTAAATAAATGTTTGCAATATTTCTTAGGTGTAGACCGTACTGTAGATGGATTTGAAGGTTTACAGGCTGCCCAGGAAGCAATTCCTACTGATGAATTAAAGGATAAGTTTGCAGCAGATTACAGAGTATTGGCACGAGCTTGGGAGGCTTTGTCTCCAGATCCTTGCTTAAATCAATTTAAGAAAGATTATATTTGGCTTTCTTATGTTTATGAATCTGTCAAACCAGTTGATAATTCAGGAGCTTTAATTTGGGCAGCACTTGGTCCAAAAACTATGGAACTTGTTCATGATAATTTAACTGTGGATAATGCAAAAGAAGCTACAGAAGATGACATAATTGAGCTGAATCCAGACTTGGTTGATTACTTTATCAGCAATCCAGATATAACGAAAGGAAAAATCAAAAAACTGGAAATCGATTTGATTGCAAAAATCCGAAAATACACTGACGATCCGAAATTTGTAAAACTTGGTGAAAAGCTAGAAGAACTAAAAAATCAGCACGAACAGCAGCTTATCACTAGCATTGAGTTCTTGAAGGCATTGCTCCAAATGGCAAAAGAAGCAGTCGTTGCTGAAAAAAAGTATGTCCCGGAGAATGAAATCGATAAAGGTAAAGCGGTTTTGACAGAGCTTTTTGAAGGTGTAAAAAATGCAAAAACTCCAGTTGTTGTAGAGCGCATTGTCGAGGATATTGATAACATCGTAAAAATCGTTCGTTTTGACGGCTGGCAGAATACAACAACAGGTCAGAAGGAAGTTCGAAAGTCTTTAAGAAGCATCGTTTGGATTAAGTATAAGATTAAGGATAACGATGTTTTTGAAAAAGCTTACAGTTATGTAGAGCAATATTATTGATTTATGCAATATAAAAATGAGGTAATTAAAAATGGATATAATTGAAAAACAGTTAAAAGAGTTTATTAATAATAAAGAGCCTAACGTTTATGCACTTAGAGGTAGTTGGGGCGTTGGTAAAACATTTACATGGGAAAAAATTATTAATGACGCAGATAATTATTTTGCGTTTGAAAAATATTCTTATGTTTCATTATTTGGTATTAATTCCTTATCAGCATTAAAAAGTGCAATTTTTGAAAATACGATTAATATTCAAACAGAGGAGAATAAAGATACAGAAAAAAAAGAAAGAAAATTTTCTATTCCATTAAGAAAAGCATCGAAATTTATTCCACAATTACCTTATTTAAAAGAAATCAGTGCCCCTTTTGATTACATTGCTTTTAATTGTACTAAAGATACATTAATTTGTTTTGATGATATTGAAAGGAGAAGTGAAGGATTAGAGATAAAAGAGATTTTTGGTTTATGTAATTATTTAAAAGAAAAGAAAGGATGTAAAATAGTAATAATCCTGAATGATGATGAAATAAGTGATACAGAAGGAAAGATTATAGATTACAAAAAATATAGAGAAAAAATAATTGATGTAGATTTATTGTTACAACCAACTCCAAAGGAATGTAATAGTATTGTATTTGAAAAAAAATATCCAAATCTACAAAAGAATTGTGAATTACTTAATATTACAAATATTCGTATTTTAAAAAAAATAAAAAAAATGTATGAAGATATAATTAAATGTAGCAATGATATTAATCAAACTATTATTGAACAAATAGAAAATTCTTTACCTTTGTATATGTACTGTTTTTATTCTGGCTCAGAATCAATTCCGTCTCTTGAGTATGTAACAAAAAATTTATTCATGGAAGATAGTAGTAAACTTGAAGAGAAAGAGCAAATTAAACATAAAAATTGGAATAATTTTATTAACTCTGGTAATTATCAATTTACCGACAGAATTGATCTTGTTCTTGCCCATGCTGTTCAACAAGGCTTTGTTAATAAAGATGAATTAATGAAGGAAATAAATTCAAAAACAAATGAATTAGACTTACAAAATAAAAGTAAAGCATTTATCGATGCTATGGCGGATTACAAATATTCTTTTGATGGTAATCCAGATGAAATCATACAAAATATAATTAATACTACAAAAGAGAATATTTCAAATATTACAAGACAAAATCTTGATGAAGTAGTTAGATTAATGCGAGATCTAGAAAAGGAACAAAATGCTTCAGAATTAATAGAATTATGGATTGATGCGCACAAAGAAACAATTGGGTGTTTTGATTTATCTGAAAATGATTATATTCCTGAAGTTCGAGATATAGAAATAATTAATAGATTTAAAGAAATCTTTAATAAACATTATATTGAAGTAGAAAAATCATTAGAAAAAATTATTCAAAAATTAACACATCAAGAAGGTGTTGATGATACAGATTTATTCATTTTACAAAATGTACCAATCGATGAGCTCGTAAACATAATTAAATCATTAAAACGAAGTGAAATTCAAATTTATGTAAAATTTATCTATGTTTGTAAAAATTGTAATGATTGGAAGAAATATATTTATGAGCATTCGATAGAGGCATTTAAAAAAATTGGTGATGAAAGTAAATTAAATAAAATTCGATTAAAATACTGGGGAATAGAATTTTAATTTTGCATTAAAGTTTTTTTATTGACATATTCATTTACTCTTGTTACATTTAAAACAGTTCCATGGTAGAGCTAGCAGCCAGTGCGAAGATTAATTCATACCATATCTAATTTCTTAATTACCTGAGAGCGTCAAGGTTTATTGCTGCTTTTAAGGTACTGGCTAAATAAGCATGAGCAATAAAAAGATGGTGCTCAAGGAGTAATTATGTCTCATGAAGAATTCTTCAAAAATGAAGCCAAAAAATTTTTAAAAGATTGGCGGAGTCAAAGCAAAACAGTAGAAAGTGATGGGTATATTTCTTATCACTATGATTGGAAATTCTACGATGTAGGTAGTTTGTTCTTTTATTATGAATTAGATGATAAGGATGAACAAGAAATTATACTTGCACGTGCCCAACACTATATTGCAAAGATGGTTGGTTTTTCAAAGTGGGATGATTTAATTCATGCTTCAGAACCAAGACAACAACTTTCAGAAATGCTATTAAAACGATTCAAAAATGCAGAAGATGTGCAAGATTGGGAAGAAACATTAATGTTTACTGGTGTTGCACAATATGGTGATGAAGCTGTACTAGATTATGCAATGCAATATTTTGAATTTGGAGACAGAAAAGATATTGCCAATCTTCCTATAGAAAAAATAACACTTCTGACAGGAAAACTTAAATCAGCTGAAATTAATAATTTTTCTGATAAAAATAATCCAGAAGGAGTTTTGAGAAAAGATTCGTATGTTTTATGCACTCATTGCAACAAAGCATTTAATCTTAATCAATCAAAAGTGATTAGAAATAATGAAAAGCAACTTGCAATGGTTGTATGTAAAAACTATCCAAAATGCCGAGGTACATATTTAGATTATAAAGTTCTTAGCCCAACTATTATGTTTGGAAATACCCGCATTGCAACACTTGAAAAAGGTATATCAGCATTTAAGACAAATTTTACAATGGAGACAAAAGTACATTGTATTCATTGTGGGAAAGAATATCTTTACAAAGAAGCTAATGCAGTTCAATTTCCAGATGATGATGATGAACCATTAGTATATTGTAAGTTTTATCCAGAATGTGATGGAAGCTTGATTGATATGATGGAAGTCTAAAAAATAAACCGCAGGCACATCACCTGCGGTTTTCATTTTTAAGGAAAGAATCATAAAAGGCATCTCGGCTTTTTATAGCAACCAACGGAAATACCTTACAAAGTGGATGAATAAATGCAATATTGCTTTCGTAATAAGGTATACTCAATGTTTTATAGAATAATCTATAATGTTTGAATACACGAACCATTAATTCTTAATCACCACTAAGGAGTAAGAAACTTTTTTTATCAAGAAGAACTAATAATCCTCTTTACACATACCCAAAGAATAATCTATTTCTGGATAAACGGAATCCCAGTATTCTTCATGATTTTGACGACTATGTTTCTTTTGATATTTACTTTGGATTTTTCTTAGTTCCTGAATAATCGATTTGTCAGAAACAATTCCTTGTAAATGAACTGTAATTCTTGTTATCCGATTGTAGACTTTTGGTGAAGCATAAATGCGATTACTATCTATGCCACTGACATAGGAACGAAGTTGGCAAACTTCCTTTTGGCAGTCACAAGCAATTACTTCTGGTCTAGCCTCCAGAGTATTAAAAAAATCCTTTAGTTTCTTTTTCATAGAAACCTCCTTAAAAATGTTTTATTTTGAGTTCTAAAAACTCTGATAAACATATTAAGGACGAAAACAATATAACATTAAATATGAATCAAAACAATAATCAAAGGAATAACCTAAATGTTGTAAATAATACGCACATAACTACAATTTTACTTAAATTATTTGCAAATTTGAGCAGCGACCGCCGGGTTTTTTCATCAAAAACCCGGCGGTCAATTTTAATAAAACTAACCTCGGTTGTTACTGAAATTTTAACAAAAAACTATGTCAACGAATAGAATTTTGAACGGAAAGATACTACAGTTCCGACCTCGCTTATTGAGGAAAAACATTAAGTAAAAAAAAGATTTTTCTGAAAAAATTTGAAGGGTTTTGAATTGCATATATAGAAGAAACGTGCTAAAATTCCAATAAATAAGATAAACAAGAGTAATTTGAAGCGGGAAAGAGCTCCCAAGTGTCCCCTCATAACCCGGAGGCCGTAGGTTCGAGTCCTACCCCAGCTAAAGTTAATCCACTCAAAGCGAGTGGATTTTTTGTTTTAAAGCAAATTTTTTTCAGCCCGTATGGACTCGAACCGAAGTGAGCGCCGACCAGAGGGAGGAAGAGGGCGCAAGGACGCGCCCGACAGCGAACGAAGGCGGCTGGAAGGAGCAAACAGGAGGTTTGAGACTGGAAGCCGAGTCCTACCCCAGCTAAAAGACAAGGGGCTGTCCCAAAAGTATGGGGCAGTTCCCCTATTATTTTAAATTTACAAG
>CAMVKW010000042.1:0-24148 GCA_947168155.1 uncultured Lachnospiraceae bacterium
GATGTACGTTCAATGTGCTGCCGTTTGAGACTTGACCTTCGTGAGCTTCGTAAGAAGTCAGGTGGATTCTTCGGTAGTGGAGAGTCAACAGGATCAGTTGGTGTTGTTACAATCAACCTTCCACGTATTGCATATCAGGCAAAGGATGAGGCTGATTTCTATGCAAGACTTGATCGTCTCATGGACATCTCAGCAAGATCACTTAAGACAAAGAGAGAGGTTATTACAAAGCTTCTTGATTCAGGTCTTTATCCATATACAAAGAGATACCTTGGTACATTTAACAACCATTTCTCAACTATCGGTCTTATCGGTATGAATGAAGTGGGACTTAATGCTAACTGGTTACATAAGGATCTTACACATGAAGAGACTCAGAAGTTTGCAGCTGATGTACTCAATCATATGAGAGAGAAGCTCAGTGATTATCAGGAGATGTATGGAGATCTGTACAACCTTGAGGCAACTCCTGCTGAGTCAACAACATATAGATTTGCTAAGCATGATAAGGAGCAGTTCCCAGAGATTATCACAGCTAATGAGAATGGAACACCTTACTATACTAACTCATCACATCTTCCAGTTGGTTATACAGAGGACATTTTCTCAGCTCTTGATGTTCAGGATAATCTGCAGACACTTTATACATCAGGTACAGTATTCCATGCGTTCCTTGGTGAGAAGCTTCCAGATTGGAAGTCGGCAGCAAATCTGGTTCGTAAGATAGCAGAGAATTACAGACTGCCATATTATACAATGTCACCTACATACTCAGTATGTAAGAATCACGGTTATTTGACTGGTGAAGTCTATGTATGTCCAGAATGTGGCGAGAAGACAGAGGTTTACAGTCGTATTACTGGTTACTATCGTCCTATCCAGAACTGGAATGATGGAAAGACTCAGGAGTACATGGATCGTCGCGAGTACGATATCATGGTTAGCAAGCTTACACATGATGGTCCTATCAAGAAGATCGGTTACGAAGAGCCTTCAGAAGCAGCTGAAAATGCGCCGGCACCTCAGGTTGCAGAGGCAGAGCAGAAGGTAGAGAACAGAGCTGAAGTACCTACAATGTACGTTAAGGATCATTGTCCAAAATGTAAGGGCGCTGAGCAGAGATTCAAACTTGCTAATGTTGAGTACAGCGAAGTAAATTGTTCTGAAAATATGGATGTTGCAAGAGAGCTTAATATTCAGCAGACACCAACTATCATTGATCCAGATGGAACAAGATATGAGGGAGCTAATGCAGCAGCTGAGTGGCTTAAAGCACATAATGCATAAGGATAAATAAATGTACGATATTATAGTAGTCGGCGGTGGGCCTGCAGGGCTCACCGCTGCAATATATGGACTAAGAAACGGTAAATCCGTTTTTGTTATAGAAAAGGAAGTATTCGGTGGTCAGATAGTTAATTCTCCTAAGGTGGAGAATATACCAGGATTCGATTCCATAAGCGGAGATGAATTCGGAGATAAGATGCTGGAGCAGGCAATGGGCCAAGGCGCCGAGGTTACCATTGAAGAGGTAACGGGCATCGAAAAAAGTGGGGATGCCTTTATCGTAAGAACTATGGAGGGTGGTTCTTACGAAGGCAGAACCGTTATACTGGCAACTGGAACAACACATAGAGTTCTCGGTCTTGAAGGCGAGCAGGATCTGATTGGAAGTGGTATCAGCTTCTGTGCAGTCTGCGATGGTGATTTCTACCGTGATAAGAAGGTTGTTATGATCGGCGGAGGTAATTCTGCATTTGTAGAATCAAGCCTTCTTGTGGATATTGTTAAGGAGCTTGTTATCCTTCAGGATATGCCTTATTTCACAGCAGATCAGAAGCTTCAGGATCAGGTGCTGTCACGTGGCAATGTAGAAACTCATGTGAATACAAAAATAAAGGCATATGTCATTCAGGACGGAAAGCTGACAGGTGTTCAGTATGAAGAGAATGGCGAAGCTAAAGAAGTCAGCTGCGACGGAGTTTTCCTTGCAGTAGGACTTGTACCGGAGAATGGTGCATTTACAAATGTTGCTGAGATAGATGGAAGAGGTTACTTTGTAACTCCTGATATCTGCACAACCAGAACTCCTGGAATATTTATTGCAGGCGACTGCAGAGCAAAGACATTAAGACAGGTTGCAACAGCCTGCTCAGATGGCGCATATGCGGCTATAGCTGCTTGCGACTTTCTGAAGAATTAATAAGATGTAGGTTCAAAAATAAATAGCATGTATGATATAATAGATAATTGGCTACAAGCTGATTATCTATTATTTTTTAGTGAATATTAGCGGTTTCAGAAAATATGATTTAGGAGAAGGTCGATTGATTAAATTAAATGACATCAAAAAGACATTCGGCATGAATCAGGTCCTGAAGGGGGTATCCTTCCAGATTGATGATGGAAGCATATACGGACTGATTGGTCGAAACGGTGCAGGGAAAACAACCCTTATGAACATTATGTCCGGTCTCATGAAGGCAGACGGCGGAAGCTTTACCATCGACAAAAAGGTGGGATATCTTCCTGATCTTCCAGCTTTCTATGAGTATCTCACAACTGATGAGTATCTGGACTTTTTACTTATGAATAAAAATCCTGAAAGAAGGGACAAGCTTCTGGAAACAGTAGGACTTCAAAAGGGTGCAAAGGTAAAGACTATGTCTCGTGGTATGAGACAGAGACTTGGTATTGCTGCGGTCCTTGTAAATAATCCAGATGTAATCCTGCTGGATGAGCCAACAAGTGCCCTTGACCCAGCGGGAAGAAATGATGTTAAGGACATTCTTCTCAGACTCAAGAATGAAGGCAGAACAATCATCCTTTCAACACATATCCTGGCTGATATGGATAATATCTGCGATAAGGCAGGCTTCCTCAGTCGTGGTGTTATTGCGAGAGAGGTAGATGTGGCAAAGAGTCGTCAGGAAAATTCGGCAATGATCGTGAAGTTTGCATCTGAACCTGACCTGGATAAATTGTACCAGTTCACGCAGGATATAATACAACTGGATGCGGTTACGGTAAGGCTAAATATAAATGAAAGTGAAAAGATAAACAGTCAGCAGAAAGTGCTCCAGGGACTTGGAAATCTTTCCCAGGAGATTACATCTATCAGCAGCGCAGCCGTTTCACTGGATTCTATTTTCCAGGAGGTGTGCTTATGATGACAAATATTAAATGCTGTATTTTGAAAGATATTAAAGAAGTGCTCAGGACCGGAAAGGTGGCGTTGTTCCTTATCCTTGCATTTGGAATTGGGGTTATGATAATGGGATTCACAGTGATCTTCACAGATATCCCAGATTATCTGACAGCGGAGCTTCCGGGCTTCGACATCCAGTCCCTGGAAGAACTAATGGGAACGCTTTATCCAAAGATGGTGAGAGAAAACCTTGGTGTATTTTCGTACTACATTGGTTTCTTCTATTCGCTGATCACCATCCTTGTCTGCAACAATATAATCCCTCGCGAGAGAAAGAAGGGCAAGTGGATACTCCCTATCGAACAGGGTTACAGCGGACGTGATTTTCTGATAGGTAAATGTGTAGTTTATGGATGTCTTGCAGGCATTTCAGTTTTCCTTAGCTACATGGTTTACTACTTTATTGCGAATGCATTTATGGAGCAGAATCTTCCGTTTGGAAATGCATTCTTCCTTGCACTTCTTCATGGGTTAAATGTCTTCTTCATTCTGGACTTTACAATACTTATGTCAGCATGGTTTAACAGCGGCGTTGTAGCTGCAATCTCCATGATTGGTACCGTGCTTTTCGTGCCAGATATCATGAATTATCTCAGCATTGGAAAGTATCTTCCAACATATCTTCTGACATTTGTTTATGAGAGTGGAAATAATTACGGATCAATTGTTGTTCCGCTGATACTGAATATTATTTGTTTTATTGCAACTTATATTTTTGCAATTACGAAGGTGGAAAATGGCTTACATTGAATTTAAATCAGTAGATAAAGAATACCGCGGAGAGGTAAAGGTCCATGCCGTACGAAAATGCTCCTTCGAAATAGAAGAAGGAGAAATGGTGGCAATCCTTGGCCAGAGTGGTGCCGGAAAGACTACAATCCTCAACATGCTGGGTGGAATGGACAGCCCAACAGGTGGAGATATTCTTGTTGATGGCAAGAATGTGGCGAAGCTTAAAAACCGCGAGCTGATACGTTACAGACGTCACGACATCGGTTTTGTTTTCCAGTTCTATAATCTGGTGGCAAATCTTACAGCGGTAGAAAATGTGGAGCTGGCATGTCAGCTTTGCGAAGATGCCCTGGACCCTG
The DNA here is from genome assembly GCA_947168155.1 of uncultured Lachnospiraceae bacterium. Lineage (GTDB taxonomy): Bacteria > Bacillota > Clostridia > Lachnospirales > Lachnospiraceae > Eubacterium_Q. The sequence continues at coordinate 4,300 of CAMVKW010000042.1, forward strand.
TGACAGTTATGGAAGAAGTGGGTCTTGGAGAAAGACTTTCCAGCTTCCCTAGTCAGCTTTCTGGTGGCGAGCAGCAGCGTGTTGCCATTGCAAGAGCAATTGCAAAGAATCCAAAGATTCTGCTTTGCGACGAGCCTACAGGTGCTCTTGATTCCGAGACAGGAAAGAAGATAATAGAGCTTCTTATCGAAACCTGCCGCGCGAGAAAAATGACCACAGTTATTGTTACTCACAATTCTGAAATTGCAAAGGTATGTAATAAGATCATCCGCATCAAGAATGGTTCGGTTGATAAGATTAAGATTAATGAAACACCGCTTTCTCCTGACGAGATTGAATGGTAGTTTAGAATTTGGATAAGAAACTAGATAATGATAGCGAAGAATACATTAAAAAAGATTAAACATTCCTTCGGTCGTTTTATCTCCCTTGTGGCGATAATCCTGATCGGAGTTGGTTTCTATGCAGGCATCCGGCAGTCGACGCCTGCTATTCGTGATGCCGAAAATCGCTTCGTTAAAGAATACAACATGATGGACCTGCATCTTATCAGCACCCTTGGATTTACAGAGGAGGATTTGAAGGAAGTCCGAAAGCTGAAGTCCGTGGACCTGGTGACGGCAGGCTATTCAAAATATGTCTACGAAGGGGAAGATGTAATCCGTGTTCTTTCTATCGATTCTTATATTAATCGCTATCTATTGTGGGAAGGAAATCTTCCTGCAAAGCAGAATGAGTGCCTTGCGGATAGCCGCTTTTATAAGGTGGGAGATGTTATTTCAATTAAGGAACCGGTGAGTTCGGATGATGAGGACAGCACGAGTAAGAAGACGGATGATGCGGATAGTGATTCGAGTGCAGATAAAGATGATTCGAGTTCAGATAAAGATGCAGATGAAAATGATGATGCGGATGACGATGAGAATGATGAACAACTGACAGAACATAAGTTTATCGTGTCGGGTGTTGTCACATCTCCAATATATATGGGTACGGATTATGGTAGTACCAACATTGGTAATGGAGAACTGAAATCCTATATTCTGGTTAAGAAAAGCGTTTTTGATATTGATGCTTATACGGATTTGTATGTGACTATGAGGAAGACGGATGAGGATATTCCGTATTCAGATAGCTACAATGAAAAACTGGAACAGCTGACTTCCGAGGTGGAGGCTATTCAGTCCGAGAGAGAAAAGGCAAGAGAAGATGGACTCTACGAAGAAGCAAAAGAGACGGCTCTTGAAGAAGTGGCTAAACGTAAGGAAGAGATAGAGGCTGAAACCAGGGATGCAGTTGAGGAAGAGGTCAGAGCAGAAATAGATAAACAGCAGGAGGAGACCAAGTCCAAGCTTAAGGAACAGGCTGGAAAGTTTGGGATGACATTTGAGAATTTCATCGGTACTCTTTCTGAAACGGTGCAGGAACAATTGTCACCCCTAACAGATGCGCAGGTTGACGTTCTCGTGGATGACCAGATGGACGATGCGCTGGATACTGCTATGGAAGAGGCTGAGAGCAAGGCTCTGGAAGAAATAGAAATTCCTGAATGTAAATGGTTCATCCGCAACAGGAATGATGAGGTTGCTAATTATAAGATACTGAGTGATCAGTATGAAGAGGTGGATTCCATAGCGGATATTATTCCGATTTTCTTTATAGTTATTGTTATTCTGATGACATCCAATACAATGTCGCGAATGATCGCTGAGGAAAGAGGGGAGATGGGAACTCTTACATCTCTTGGCTATTCGAATGCCTCTATAATCGGCGGCTATATGATCTATGTTTTTGTGGCAACAATAGTTGGTGTTGTGGCGGGATACTTTATTGGAGTTAATACATTGCCACAATTTGTTTTTAACTGTTTCCCAATTTCGGTGATGAGTATTGTGGTTAAGTTTAGTCCAATCATGTTCTTTGGTTCGTTGGCTGTCTCCTTTATACTCATGACTGGGGTGACAATCTTTAGCTGTATGAAAGAGCTTATTCATAAGCCTGCATATCTTATGCGTCCGGTACCACCAAAGAGAGGCAAGAAGCTTCTGCTGGAGAGGGTGACAGGACTTTGGAAGAGGATGACATTTTCCTGGAAGACGACTCTGAGGAATATTGCTCGGTACCAGCGAAGAGTTTTGATGACGGTTGTAGGAGTTGGCGGCTGTACATTCCTGATGTTCATTGGTTTTGCGCTGAGGGACTGCACCAGCACTGTGGGAAATAAGCAGTTCGACGAGATACATCATTATGATGTGATGGTGATTCTCAGTGATGATTTTAAGAGCTTTAATGAGATTGAAGGTGGCAAGGAAAAGAAGCTGAAGGATGAGGGCCTGCTGAAGGATCCACTGATGCTTCGCCAGGAAATGGTGAAGGTGGAAAATAGCGAAGGCCATAGCCTGGACGTCTATCTTCAGGTGCCGGATGAGGAAAATGCACTCTTTGAAGAATATTATACTTTGAGAGAGGCTGATCCAAGAGACGCTGGAGTAAAGGAAATAGATAAGGGACAGGGCGAGAAACTGACCCTGCCGGAGGATGGAGCTATTATCACGCCTCGTATTGCAAGTATTATGGGCTGCAAAGTCGGAGATACCATTCAGCTTGTTGATGACGAAGATGAGACGGTTGATATTTTGGTTTCGGGCATCGCAGAGAATTACGTTTCCAACTATGTTTATATGTCCAAGGCGGCTTATAAAAGAGCCTTCAGGCATGGCGTGATGTACAATTCCGTTGTTGCAAAGAACGGGCTGGTTGAGGACTTGGCAGGTGATTCGGCAAGCGAAACGGATAGTGGTAAAAAATTATCGAAAAGACTATATAAATCGGATGATGTGGCAAGTGTAACAACCACGGATTCAGTTCTAAAAAAGGCGAACGAATCAATAAAGGGATTAGATGCGGTTGTAGTTCTGCTAGTTGTGATTGCATCTTTGCTGGCATTTACTGTATTATATAACCTGACGGCTATAAGCATCAGTGAAAGAACCAGGGAGATTGCAACTCTCAAGGTGCTGGGCTTTACGCCGGTCGAGACAAATGATTATATTTATCGGGAAACGATTATCAGTTCTATAATAGGAATTGTGGCAGGACTTGCCGTGGGGCCTTACCTTCATGGAAAGGTTATGGATGTTATAGCGGTGGACAACCTTGTGTTCCTGCGAGAACTGAGGCTGCCAAGCTTTCTGATTGCGGCTGGGCTTGCGATGGCATTTACCCTGATCATGATGCTGGTAACGTTTATAAAACTGTTCTCCATAAATATGATTGAATCGCTTAAATCAGTGGATTAAATTCTGAAATAGATAAGTAAGAAACAAAGAGGAAACTGCTATGAAAATCATTGACATTCTAAATAAGAAAAATATGTCCCTTTCTTTTGAGGTTTTCCCACCAAAGAAGGAGAGTACATTTGAGAGCGTGGTGGAGGCAACTGAGAAGATTGCGGCCAGCCACCCAGCATTCATGAGTGTAACTTACGGCGCCGGCGGCGGAACCAGCAAATATACTCTTGAGATTGCGAAAAATATAAAAGATAAATATAACGTTCCGACATTGGCGCATCTTACTTGTGTTTCTTCAAGCAGAGAAACGGTGCATCAGAGAATTCAGGAACTGAAGGGCATGGGAATTGAGAATGTCATGGCGCTTCGCGGTGACCTTACACCAGAGCTGGAGGCCAGCGACCCTTCTACCTGGGATTATAAGTATGCCATCGAGCTTGTAAGGGAGCTTAAGGAGGCTGGAGACTTCTGCATCGGTGCGGCATGCTATCCAGAGATACATCCTGAAAGCACAAACCAGGAAGACGACCTTCTTCACATCAAAGAGAAGGTGGATGCGGGTGCAGACTTCCTGACAACTCAGATGGTATTTGATAATAACCTTTTCTTTAATTTCATGTATAAGATCAGGGAGATTGGCGTGACGGTTCCGATAATTCCAGGAATCATGCCTATCACAAATGCGAACCAGGTGGCGCGTGCCATCAAGCTTTCTGGCTCATTCATGCCACAGCGTTTTAAGAGTCTTGTTGATTATTTCGGAAATGATCCAGAGGCTATGAAGCAGGCCGGAATTGCATATGCCACCGACCAGATTATCGACCTCTATGCGAATGGAATAACAAACGTCCATGTTTATTCGATGAACAAACCGGACGTTGCGATAAGTATATTAAATAATCTTTCTGATATTCTTGGAAAGGATTTTCAGAGAGGAAGACTTTCATAAATTTTTGAATAGTAAGATACAATATCAGTATCATAGATTTCTTCAAGAAGGTTTCGGGTCAGGACATCCTGAGTGGAACCTTCTTTTATTATTGAGCCGTCCTTCATAAGCAGAATGCTATCTGCAATAAGCGCTGCTGCTCCAATATCATGGAACACTGAAATGACTGTATTCTTATGGGTGGTTCCGCTAACCTGGGTTTCACCTGTGGACCACTTCTTCAGATAATCCAGAAGCTCAGTATGGAATTTGAAATCCAGATGATTGGTTGGCTCATCCAGAAGTATAATCGGAGTTTCCTGTGCGATGGTGCGCGCAAGAAGGACGCGCTGAAGCTGTCCGCCTGAGAGGGCATTTAACTCCTTATCTTTGATATCGGAAAGACCTGTGATTTCCAGAGCCTTATCAGCTGCTTCCCTGTCTGCCTGTGTGGCCGAGCCCAGGGCATCCTTAAGACCATTTCCACGGTGAGCATAGCGGCCCATCAGAACCGCATCATAAATCGTGTACGAGAAATATATGGAAGAAAACTGAGGCATCATTGCGATGTACTTCGCAAGCTCCTTGTGTGAGGTTTTTGCTATCTCAAATGACTCAGTTGTGTCCTCCGATTCAGAGTTTTCTTTGACGGAATTACTGTGCGACAAGGTCGCTTTACCACTATAAGGAAGTATCCCTGCGAGCACACGAAGAAGAGTGGTCTTTCCGGCCCCGTTCGGACCAAGAATACCCCACACCCCACCCTCATTAAATTCGTGGTTGATGTTCTTGATTATTAAATTGTCCTTGCCATATCCTGCGGATACGTTTGTGAGTGATATATTCATATTACCTCCGAATAAGTCAGTAGGGACAGATCTTGGAGTCAATGGGACCGGGTCTCGTTGACTTATTTTCGTTTTTTGAAGAATATTAGCATGAAGAATGGGGCGCCTAGCAGGGCGGTGACGGCACCAACTGGAACCTCTCGTGGGGAGAGAACGGTGCGGGCAACCAGGTCTGCCAGGGACATAAACATTCCACCGAAGGCGAAGCTCATTGGAATGACCGCCTTATGCTTCGAACCAAAAATCTTTCTTACTACGTGCGGAGCCACCAGGTCAATAAAACCGATGGTTCCAGTAAATGCAACTGAAACTCCGGTCAGAACAGTAGTCAGAACTATCAGTAAAATCTTATTGAAACGGGTGTTAACTCCAAGTGACATAGCCTGCTCATCGCCGAAGGTCATAATGTCCATTTCTCTTGATTTAAACCAGATGATAATAGTGAAGATGATGGTCACAGGAAGAATTATCTTCACATGCGTCCAGTTCCTCGATGAGAAGGACCCCATCATCCAATAAAGTATCTGCTGGTAATGATCAGGGAAAAGAGATGTCATCAGCGTCAGGAGTGCATTTACGAATAACGAAATAACCATACCGACCAGAATGATGGTATAGCTATGAATGTTTTTATCAATTCGGCTTGAGAAAAATATAACGAATAGAACAGTCAGCAGGGCGAAAATGAAACCTGCAAGTGGAAGCAGGAAGCTATGCAAAGTATAAGACTGAATTCCTGCGACAATGATAAATGCGGCTCCAAGGGCTGAGCCCGATGAAACGCCCATTGTATAAGAAGATGCCAGCGGATTCTGGAGGAGTGATTGCATTACTGCGCCGCTCACTGCCAGGGCTCCACCAACAAGAAATGCTACAAGTGCTCTTGGAACACGTATCTCCCAGAAAATCGAAACCGCCATAGGTTTAACCGTCTCTGGAAGCGGGCGACCGAAGAGCTTGTGCATTGCAATAAAAAGAGAATCAGGGAGCGATATAGAAACGCTCCCTAAATTTATACATATAAACAGAACTATTAAACATATGATGATTGATAATATGTATTTTTTCATACTTATTCAGCGTCGGTTGCTGATGCGAATGGGTCGTCGAAGTCTGCAAACTGATCTGGGTAGATGAGCTTAGCCATCTGGATCATAGCGTCAACAACGTGGTTGTTTGGCTGGTTACTTGAATCGCTGTCGATGTAGTAAACTGCATCGTTCTGGATAGCTGTTACATTCTCCCAGCCCTCAGCGGACTTGATGACATTTTCAACATCGTCAATATAGTTAACATTTGTAATGATGACATCTGGGTTCATAGCGATAGCTTCTTCTTCAGAAATGCTGATCCAACTTTCCTGGTCGCCAGTCACATTTTCAGCACCGACAGATGTTATCATCTCGTCAAGGTAAGTTCCCTTACCAAATGTATAGATAGAAGGGTACTCCTCAGTAGGAATTGAAATCATGAAAAGAACCTTCTTCTTCTCTGTAATAGTTTCGCCAACTTCCTGAACCTTGGCGATCTGTTCCTCGTAAGCGTCGATGATTGTCTGAGCCTTGTCCTCTTCCTTAACAGCCATTCCGATGAACTCAAGATCTTTTGAAATCTCATCGAAAGATGTACTCGAAGGGATGTCAGCAACACAAATGCCAGCATCGCGTGCGCTCTGGTAAACATCCTCGCCACCAGCATTGCTCATGCCAGATGTAAAGATGATATCAGGACTGAGTGCGATGAGTGCCTCGTTATCAGGAGCCATCATATCGAACTCTTTAACATCAGCTGGAAGTTCATCAGCATAAGCAAGTGAATTTGTATCTATAGCGACAATCTTATCTGCAAGACCAAGATCGATAAGGAATCTTGTTGTTGATGGAGCCATAGAGATGATGGCATTTACCTCATCAGGAATGATGATAGTATTTCCGGCTCTATCCTGAGTCTCAGTACCTTCGAAGGAAGCTACGTTTGTAGTAGCAAGGTCGTCTTCCTCGATTACGTCAGTCGCGCCGTCGCCGACTACAACTTCCTCAGTAGTTGTTTCTGCAGTGTCCTTCTTGCCGCAAGCTGTAAATGCAGAAAGGGCAAATACACTGACCATTAAAAGTGCAGTAATTTTACGTTTCATATTAGTGTATCTCCTTTTATATAATTTTTCCGAAAGATATGATAGCATATAAGCCTTAACAAAACCAGCCATAAATGATAAGATGAAAGGTAGTTTTGATTTAGCCGAATTGTTCTATATATGGTGGCAGATATGATGAATGAATTTGTAATGAAATACGGCGTGAGCATAATCTTCTGGGGAATTGGTCTATTCTTTGTAATAGTCAGCTATGCGGCGACCAGGACAAAGAGTAGTGGCGTGCCTATAGTTGGTGGAATAATGATCCTGATCGGCGGCCTTCTTTCGCCAATAAAGTGGCTGGCGCTGCTATGCTTTGTGGATTATGGCTTTTGGTATTTTCCTATAAGTATTATATTAGATGGAAAATATTGGAAGAAGGCATCTGCCAGGATCACGGAGGCTTATGATAAGCATGGCCTGAAAAAAGCAGAGCCACAGGAAGAGTCAAATGTCAGCATAGATTTTGATGATACAAAGGAACTTGTGGTAAGGGTGCCGGAAACCAAAGATGGAGATTTAATATGGCGGTATTATAAAGGCTCCAGTTATAGACTTCAGTATCCTCAGATTACATTTGTGATATACGAGGATGAAAATGGTAGAAAGCTGATTCTGGTTGATGATCCGGATGAAGAGGCAAAGCTCCTCGATTTTGATAAGGATAAACTCTTCCTTGGAAGATACTCCAGAAGGGGTAAGGAATACAGCGTAGAAATCGAAGTAAGAGAAAGCGAAGAGAATAGAGCAGATAATAAAGAAGAAAACAGCGAAGAGTAAGAGGTAACGCGATGATAAATATAAATAGAAAAGAAGTAGAAAGATATCTGGGTTTCAAGGGCGTAACAGAAATCGATGAGAATCTAAGCAAGATAATCGATGAATGCATAGCCGAAATGCAGGAACAGGTTAATCCTAAATATACATATAAAACATTTCCTCTGGAGTGGAAGTTCAGCTTTAAATTAGTTCCGGATGAAGATGAAAATGGAACGCATAAAGAAAAGAATGTTACCTGCGAATTCTCAGGAATAAAGGTGGAATCCGGTAACCTTCTTAAAAATCTGGATGGCTGTGCCGAGATAGTAATGATGGCAGTAACTCTGGGCAATGTTCCGGATATGCTGGTTAGAAAAGCCGAGGTCAGAGATATGATGAAGGCTTATACTTATCAGGCAGTAGGAGCTGCCATGGCAGAAGCCTGGGCTGACGAAATAAATGAGAAGATAATTGCAGAGGCTAAGGAAAGAGGTCTTTTTGCAAGACCAAGATTTTCACCTGGATACGGCGATTTCCCACTTGAAGTACAGAAGGATTTTGAGAGAATTCTGGAAATGCCAAAGACTATCGGTGTAACACTTTCTGATAGCCTGCTAATGACACCAACAAAGTCCATCACAGCAGTGGTTGGACTTACAGAGATAGATTCAAATTGCGAGAAGAGTGGCTGTGAACAGTGCAGCATGGCTGGAAAATGCGCATACGCGAGGTAAGATATGAAAAAGGATTTACGAGAAAGACTAGGAAAAGAATGGCTGTTCTGCGATGGTGGAACCGGAACATTTCTTCAGGAACATGGCCTGCAGGGCGGTGAGCTTCCAGAAACCTGGAACGTGGACCATCCTGATGTAATAATGCAGCTTTACGAAGGTTATCTGAAGGCAGGTTCAGATATTTTCAATACGAATACATTTGGCCTTAACAGCCTGAAATTCCCGGGCAGAGTTGAAGAACTTATGACTGCTGCTGTGGACATTGCAAAACAGGCAATAAAGAACACAGGCAGGGAAGATGCATACATCGCGGTAGATATTGGCCCTACAGGAAAGCTCCTTGAACCAATGGGCGACCTTAGCTTTGACAGAGCAGTTGAACTGTTTGGCGAGACTATGGCTGCCGGAGAAAAGGCAGGCGGCGACCTGATCCTTATTGAGACCATGAGCGACAGCTACGAGGCAAAGGCCGCTGTAATAGCTGCGAAGGAATATACAAACCTTCCTGTTATCGTAACAACAGTTTATGACCAGAAGGGAAAGCTTCTTACGGGCGGTAATGTGGATTCCACTGTTGCCATGCTTGAAGGACTTGGAGTAGATGCCCTGGGTATGAACTGCGGTATGGGACCGGACCTCATGATTCCTATGGTGGAGAGAATGGTTGAGGTTGCATCTGTCCCAATAGTTGTAAATCCAAATGCCGGCCTTCCTCGAACAGAGAATGGCAAGACAGTTTTCGATGTTACATCGGAAGAGTTTTCGGATGTAATGTGTCAGATAGCAGACCTTGGCGTGCAGGTTCTGGGTGGATGCTGCGGAACAACTCCAGAACACATTCGCCAGACCGTAGAAAAGGTTAAGAAGAGGACATTTAAACCTAATACTGAAAAGAATCTGACAGTTGTAACTTCCTTCTGTCAGGCAGTTACATGCGACAAGAAACCGATAATCATCGGTGAAAGAATCAACCCAACAGGTAAGAAGAGATTCAAACAGGCTCTCCGTGATGCGGATATGGATTACATCCTCTCACAGGGACTTGAACAGGAAGATGCAGGCGCTGACATTCTAGATGTTAATGTAGGCCTTCCTGAAATAGATGAACCAAAGATGATGCGTGAGGTTGTGACCAAGCTTCAGGGCGTTACTGGCCTTCCTCTGCAGCTGGATACAACAGATGTTGAGGCTCTTGAGCAGGGACTCAGATACTATAACGGTAAGGCTATGATCAACTCCGTAAACGGTAAGAGGGAAGTGATCGAAGCGGTTATGCCACTTGTGAAAAAATACGGTGGTGTGCTTGTAGGCCTTGTGCTGGATGAGGATGGTATTCCTGAAACAGCAGATGGAAGAATAGCCGTTGCCGAAAAGATTTATAAAGCAGCAGATGAATACGGAATTCCTAGAAAGGACATTGTAATAGATGGACTCTGCATGACCATTTCTTCTGACTCTTCATCGGCAGTAACAACTCTCGAAACCATAAGACGAGTAAGAGATGAATATCATGGAAGAAGCATCCTGGGTGTTTCCAACATTTCCTTTGGACTTCCTCAGAGACAGATAATCAATTCTTACTTCCTGACAATGGCAATGGTGAACGGACTTTCCTTTGCCATTATGAATCCAAACAATGAACAGATGATGGCGGCATATAGATCCTTCCTTGCGCTTTCGGACCTTGATCCACAGTGTATGGGATTCATTGAGGCCTATGCAAATGCAACCATGTCCACCATCAGTACAGGCGCTCAGGCGGGTGCTGCTCCAGCTGGAACAATCCAAGCGGGCGCACCAGGTGACTCAGGCGAAGCTGGCAAATCCCAGTTAGGACATGCCATCGAAAAGGGTATGGTAGGCGTTGCTGAAAGTGCAATGAAAGAAGCGATGAAGGAGCGGGATGCTCTGGATATCATCAACGAAGAACTTATACCAGCTCTTGATAAAGTAGGTAAGGGCTTTGAAAAAGGTACAGTATTCTTACCACAACTTCTGCTCAGTGCAGATGCTGCGAAGGCCGCATTTGAAGTTGTAAAAGTATCTATGGCGGGTAAGCCTAGAGAACTGAAGGGCAAGGTTATCATTGCCACAGTTAAAGGCGACATTCACGATATAGGAAAGAACATAGTCAAGGTTATGCTGGAAAATTATGGCTATGATGTTATAGACCTGGGTAAAGATGTTCCACCGGAAGTTATTGTGGAAAGAGCCATTGAGGACGATGTAAAGCTGGTAGGCCTCAGCGCACTTATGACCACAACGGTTGTAAGTATGGAGGATACAATAAAGCTGCTCCGCAAGAGAAAACCGGATACAAAGGTTGTTGTAGGTGGAGCGGTCATGACACAGGAATATGCAGATGCTATTGGAGCGGACTGCTACGCAAAGGACGCCATGGCAACAGTAAGATATGCAGATGAGGTTTTCTCATCATAAAAGTCAGAGGTTGGAAGTATGTATTATTTGATCAAATCAACATTAACAGAATGCACAGCAGAAGAAGTGCATAAGGGCGATTATCAATATGTTGTAGTTCTTACAATCGATGAATGGAAGAAAGAGGAAAATGCATTCGATATGGGAATTGAACTGGACATAGAGCCAGATGACATCCACAACACAAAGGCTGAGGTGAACTACGATTCCCTGACGGGCACATTTTCCGTGCCAAGCAGAAGTAATATCAGCGGTGATGATTACCAGTATGCATTTGCTTTGGATGAAAAGGGAATTGTTTTCATCGATTCAACTGGCGTGGTTGAAAAGATGGTAAAGAAGATTGCCAGGACTAAAAAGTGGAAGGTGCCATGCCTGGAAAGATTCATCTACGATTTCCTTGAACTGATAGTTACTCGAGATCTTTCTATTCTTGAGAAGTTTGAGAAGGAGCTGGATGCGATAGAGGATGATATGATGGATTCCTCTACGGAAACAGGTCTTGCAAGGGTAAATGAAATCCGTAGTAATCTTCGTGAGCTCCGCATTCATTATGAGCAGCTTATCGACTTTGGACAGGAACTTCAGGAAAACGAAAACAATTTCTTCAAGCCAGAGAACACCCGTTACTTCAGACTATTTACCGACAGGGTTACAAGGCTGCATGATACGGCCACATCTCTCCGCGACTTTACGATGCAGCTTCGAGATATGTACCATACACAGATAGACGTTAAGCAGAACCGCATAATGACTCTGCTTACAGTTGTAACAACAATCTTCATGCCATTGACACTTATAGTTGGATGGTATGGAATGAACTTCAGATACATGCCAGAACTCGAAACCCGCTGGGGCTACCCAGTTGTAATAATCTCCAGCCTTATCATCATCGTCGGCGGCCTGTTATTCTTTAAAAAGAAAAAGTGGTTATAATGAGAAAAATTATTAGTCTAATATTAAATATTTTGATAGTTATCTGCGGGATCATTGGAACCTATAAAATGCTCACATTTACGGGCGCTGGTTCTGGACTTACCGCAATGGGTTTTGAAAATCTGAAGTTTTTTACTGTGCTATCAAATGAAATCTGCGCCGTTATTGCTATATTATGGATTGTTTTCTTCGCGCTGAAGAAAGACTTTCCTATATTAGTAAAACTAATGGCCGCTTCAGCAGTAGCCCTTACATTTATTATAGTGGCGGCATTCCTGCAACCAATATATCCAAAGCTTAATCTATACAAGGGTGGAAATTTGTGGTTCCATCTTATTCTGCCACTGACAGCCATGGTAGAATTTATTCTTATGGATACATCCAAAAAAGATGATGATAATTCAAAGGGCAAAATCCCATTTAGGTATACGTTTATCGCCACAATCCCATCAGTATTATACGGTTTAGGATATCTGATAAACATCCTGATCAACGGAGTAGGTGAATGGCCAAATACCAATGACTGGTACGGCTTTCTCAACTGGGGCTATCCAATAGGATTTGCCATCTTCGCATTCGTAATCCTGATGAACTGGGGAATGGCAGTCCTCCTAAGAGTTGGAAATTATCTGGTAGGAAAGCTAATAAATAATTAAAGATTTTCTTTATGAAGCAATCTTCATTCCTGAAGGAGTGGAGCCTCCGGAGAGAGATATTATTAATCTTCCAGAATTGAAAATCTACTATGAAAATACAATAGGAGAAATGCAGCCAGATCTACGAGTAGAGTAGGTCTGGTTCTTTTAATATAAGTGAATAAATAGTGCTATTATAATTGACCTATCCAATGATATCGGATTTATTACAACAACCAGCTTTGGTTTTGAGATAGTGAGAGAATTGTTCAGAAAAATGGTGCAAAATAATATCAGAAAACATTTTAGTTTACCAATCGCAACATCTTTATATCCATTTACAACAGATTTGCTTTATATGTAGTTCGTATGTTGTATCATCCAATCATCAAAAGAAACGCGAAACAATCGCAAATAAGAAAAGTGGAGGATACAACAATGAAGAATTCAAAGAAAGAAACAGTAATCACAGGAAAGATGGTAGTTAAGGCAGCAATGATTATAGCTCTTATCGCAACAGTAGGAATGATGATCTACGGAATCGTTACAGCAGATGCACGCTTGATGGGTGAAGTATCACTGTTTGCATGTGTTGAAACAGGTTACTGGTCAGCTACAGTACTCGAAGAGAGAAAAAAAGAAAAAGAAGCTAAGAAGAACGAAATCGTTGCCTAATAGTCGATATAATAGTGAAGGTTTGGAAGCGCTGTGTGAAAACACAGCGCTTTTTTGCTACAACAATAATTAAAATAATAGTGTTATTATAATTGACCAATTGTTTAAATACTGATATTATATTCATAACGCAATGCGTCATATGATTTGATGGGAGATAATAATGAATAGAGGAAGTCAGATAAAAGAATTAAGAGAAAAAATGGGAATGAATCGAAGAGAGTTTTGTGATTATTATGGTATTCCATACAGAACGGTTCAAGATTGGGAAGCGGGGAAGAGAGAATTACCAGATTATCTACTTAGATTAATTATTTATAGAGCGGAAATCGAGCATGCTATTAAAGGTGAATCAAGATTATCCATTGATGATAATACATCAAGTTTGGACACATAAAATGATTTGTTGTTTCGTGAAGTCGCATTTTGCGACTTCACGAGAAAGGATGGATTATGGCTGATAGTAAAAATGTAAAAAAGAATAGTATGATTACGGTGAGCTTAGATTTTAAAGATATAAAAAATTTAATATATGTTATACGCGGACAACAAGTAATGTTAGATAGTGATCTTGCTATGCTCTACCAAGTTGAAACAAAAGTGTTTAATCAGGCAGTTAGAAGAAATATTGATCGATTTCCCGATAACTTTCGTTTTCAATTGACAAAAGAAGAGTACGATGATTTGAGGTCACAAATTGTGACCTCAAATGGAAGTGGTGGCAGAAGATATAGACCGTATATGTTTACCGAACAAGGCATAGCAATGCTTTCTGGAATTCTTAGAAGTGATATAGCAATTCAAGTATCGATACGTATCATGAATTCATTTGTTGAAATGAGACGTTTTATAGCTAATAATGCATTGCTATTTGAAAAAGTTAGTAATATTGAATTAAAACAACTCGAATATCAAAAATTTACTGATGAAAAATTTGATAAGGTATTTCAGTATATTGAAGACCATGCCGAATCTGAACAGAAGATATTTTTTGACGGTCAAATATATGATGCTTTTAGTTTAATTGTTTCGATAATTCAAAAAGCGCAGCGTGAAATAGTGTTAATTGATAGCTATGTGGATATTGATACTTTAAATATATTATCCAAGAAAAATACTGGAGTGGATGTAAAAATAATAACATATTCTAATGCAAGATTATCAAATACAGATATAACAAATTTCAATGCTCAGTACCCAAACCTTATAGTTAAGAGATCTCAGGTATTTCATGACAGGTTTATTATTTTGGACAGTTCTACAGTATATCACATAGGTGCATCTATTAAAGATGCAGGTAAAAAGTGTTTTGGTATCTCAATGATTCAGGATCAGGGAATAGTGACAGATTTATTAACTCGGTTACAATCTGTATAATGAGATATATTTCTAAGAAATATAATTGGTTATAGTTTATTGACATTCATAGATTTATAATGTACTTTAGATGAAGGAACAAAAACATTTTTTGTTTTCAGCGGAAGCGATGCCTGCATCAATTCCGTTCTTTTGAAATGGAACAGCCTGAAATATGGCTGTTCTTTTCTTTTGTGATGATTGAATATGTGGTATATTGTAAACATATGAAAAAACGGACGAGGTAATCGTTTTATGGGGAATAATATCGACAAAATCAAATCCGGTGCAACGACTGCATTTATTGATTCTACAAATAAATCCAGTGTTGCATACAAACCGGAATTCATATCAAATGATCATACAAATGGAGTAAAGGTGCTTACATCTATCGAGGATGAGCTTCGTAGATGTGACTCCTTTACTTTTAGTGTTGCCTTTATTACACTTGGAGGAATTACTCCACTTCTTCAAACTCTTCAGGATATGGAGAAGAATGGGATTCCGGGACGAATCCTGACAACAGACTACAATAATTTCACAGATCCGAAGGCACTAGATAAACTTGATAGTTTTAAAAATATAGAAATCCGTATGTATCAGGTGCAGAGCGGAGAAAATATAGGATTCCATACAAAGGGATATATTTTCAAAAAGGACGAGACTTATACATTTATTATCGGCAGTGCAAATATGACCGATAGAGCTCTGGCTGTTAACAAAGAATGGAATACAAAACTTGTTTCTACCGAAGAGGGTGAAATGTATAAGAATATCACTGCAGAGTTTAACAAGCTTTGGAGTGATGCGAATCATACAAGGTCTTATGAAGAATTTATAGATGAATATCGTATAAGATATGAAACTATCAAGAAGCAGAAGAAGATAGCTCTTCAAAACCTTGTCCCTGATATGACGTATAACGGTGGCGAGAAAAACGGTCAAGTTGTATCTTTTGAACAGTATAAATTGGCTCCAAACTCAATGCAGGTGGGTTTTATCAATAATTTAAGGGCTCTGATAGAGCGTGGTGAGACTAAAGCACTCTTGGTCTCAGCAACTGGTACAGGTAAGACCTATGCTTCTGCATTTGGTATTCGTGATGCAATCGATTATAACAATCGCGTTTTATTCCTTGTACACCGTGAACAGATTGCAAAACAGGCAATGAAATCATATAAAAATGTATTTGGAAATACTAGACATTTCGGGCTTCTTTCTGGCAATCAAAAAGATATGGATGCCGACTTCCTTTTTGCAACTATGCAAATGATGTCTAAAGAGGAGGTTATGAAACAGTTTCCAAAGAATAGCTTCCAAACAATTATAGTTGACGAAGCTCATAGAACAGGTGCAGCAAGCTATCAAAAGATTATGGATTATTTTGAGCCAGAGTTTTGGCTTGGAATGACTGCATCTCCTGAACGTACAGATGACTTCGATGTTTTTGCAAACTTCAATCACAATATTGCACTGGAAATTAGACTTCAACAGGCTATGGAAGAAAATCTTCTTTGTCCTTTCCACTATTTTGGAATTACGGATATTGAGCTCGATGGACTTGTATTTGATGACCAAAACAAAATGAAAAATTTCAGATTCCTTGTGTCTGAAAGACGAGTAGACTTCATTATCAAACAGATTAACTTCTATGGATATTCTGGCGACAGAGTGAGGGGACTGGTATTTTGCAGTTCCACAGATGAAGCAAAAGAGTTAAGTGAAAAATTTAATGAAAGAGGCTATAAGACCAAGAATTTATCTGGTAATGATTCTCAAGAAGAAAGAGAAGAGGCAATTGAGCTACTAACTAAGGATATAACTGTTGATATAGATGGAACAAAGCATGGGGATTATCTCGATTACATTTTCACTGTGGATATATTCAATGAAGGTGTTGACATTCCTGAAGTGAACCAGGTAGTGATGCTTCGTCCTACAAAATCTCCGATTGTATTTGTTCAGCAGCTTGGCCGTGGTCTTAGAAAAGCTGAAGACAAGGACTTCGTTGTTATATTGGATTTTATTGCAAATTATAAAAATAACTTCATGATTCCAATTGCTCTTTCGGGCGACAGAACCTATAACAAGGATAACATCCGTCGCTATGTAACAGAAGGTGAGAAAGTTATTCCGGGTATATCAACAATTCACTTTGACGAGATATCGAAGAAGAAGATTTATGCGTCAATTGATACTGCAAACTTTAGTGATATTAAATTGATTCGGGAGAACTACAAAAATCTGAAATACAAACTTGGAAGAATTCCAAACCTTATGGATTTTGATAAGTATGGAGAGATGGATGTTCTCCGCATATTTGACAACACTTCACTAGGCTCCTATTATAAATTCCTTGTTAAATACGAAGATGAATATAAGGTAAGACTTTCGGAAAATGAAGAAAAGATTGTAGAGTTTATTTCTAAAAAATTAGCAAGTGGTAAGCGTATACATGAAATTGAAATGCTATCTCAATCGCTTGTTTATCAAGATGCACTTGTGAAAGGAATGAAAACTGCTCTTAAAGAAAAATATAATAAAGATTGTTCAGACAAGGTAGTAAAGAGTGTTGTAAATGTTCTTACAAATGAATTCCCGTCTGGTTCCGGAAAGAAGACATATGAAAAATGTATTTTCATTGAAAACAAGGGGGATGATTATGTAATAAGTAGTCCTCTAAAGAAGATGATGCAGAATCAAGATTTCTATAAGATTATAAAAGAACTTTTAGATTTTGCCGAGTATCGTTATGAAAGGGACTATGCTAAAACATATCAAAATACGGAGCTGGTGTTGTATCAGAAATATACTTATGAAGATGCGTGTAGACTTCTGAATTGGGAACACAATGAGGTTCCGCTAAATATAGGTGGTTATAAGTACGATAAAGCTACTAAGACATTTCCTGTATTTATCAATTATGATAAAGCGGAAGATATTCAGGATACTATTAAGTATGAGGATCATTTCACATCCCGTAGCTCACTCATCGCGATATCAAAGCAGAGTAGAACTGTTGAATCTGAAGATGTACAGAACTTCCTTCATGCAAAGGAGCGTGGTATAGACGTTGAACTCTTTGTAAGGAAGAATAAAGATGATAAGATATCTAAGGAGTTTTATTATCTCGGCAGAATGACTGCAACAGGAAATACGAATGAATTCATTATGGCAAATACTGATAAGACTGCAGTGGAAATAGAGTGGAAGTTGGACACTCCAGTGAGAGAGGATATATATCAGTATATAGTTAATGGATAATATGGAGACGGAATATGAGTTTACACAAGATAATAGATATAACAGAAGCTGATTTTGGTTGTGAGGAACATAGCGATGGGCCTTATGCTGTTCTCATTTTTGATGATGGTGACAAGCTTGAGGTTACGGAAAAATGGATTGCTGAGCAAGATATAAAAGAAGGCAAATACATTTGGATTCGAGAAGATGGAAGCTATCTCAAAGCAGTTCGTGTTGTTGGTGCTATCATAATGGCTGAAGTGAATGACGAGGAAACTAATGAATCACAAAAGTTGATATTTGCAACTCAGCGTGGATACGGAGACTTAAAAGATGGATGGGAGTTTCCAGGCGGAAAGATTGAGGAAGGCGAGACTCCTGAAGAGGCAATAGTCAGGGAGATAAAAGAAGAACTAGATACATTAATTAAAGTTGAAAAGTATGTTGATACTATCGAATACGATTATCCAACATTCCATCTTTCTATGGATTGCTTTTTGTGTAGCATAGTGGAAGGTGATTTAGTTCTAAAGGAACATGAAGCTGCAAAGTGGCTGACTAAGGAAACAATTGATTCAGTTGATTGGCTTCCGGCAGATATTACTATCATAGGAAAAATAAAAGGATTGTTATAGTGTTGTTAATTACGACAGCGTTTTACCCCTTCGCAATAGATTCAGTATATGTTTTCTGAAGTCGCTGTATTATTCAACCATCAAATAAATGAGAGCAAACAGCTCACAGAAAGGAAGATGGGAATATTACAAATGAAGAATACAAAGAATGAAACAGTAATCATAGGAGAGATGGTAGTAAAGGCTGTTATGATGATAGCTCTTATAACGACAGAAGTATGGTGGTCTAGGTGATTGCTACGGCGGATGGCCGTTTGATTGAAGAGGCGTCTCTGTTTGCAGGTGTACAGACTGGTTATTGGTCATATACAAAGCTTGAGAATAATAAGAAGGAAAAGAAACTAATAAGGTCTGTATAATAGCATAAATATAGAAATTGTTAGAGAGAGGATTCTAGTATGGATATAAACAATGAACAGATTACAAAAGTTGAAAATACTAATGAATATGATAAATTGATCGAAAAGGTGGGAGAGACACTCCAGAGAGGACGGAACAAATTAGCTTCTGCCTTAAAGGGTATAATGGTTGAAACCTATTGGGAAATTGGCAGAGATATAGTTGAGTTTGAACAATGTGGAAATGCAAAGGCAGAATATGGTTCAGATACACTTAATCGTCTTTCAAAAGACTTGACTGAAAGGTATGGAAAGGGCTTTAGCAGAACTAATGTTGTTTATATTCGAAAATTATATCTTGTCTATCCAAATAGTCAGACACTGTCTGACCAATTGAGTTTCAGTCACTATATTGAATTACTGAAAATAGAAGATCCTCTAGAAAGATCGTTTTATGAAAAGGAATGTGTAAATGAAAACTGGGGCGTAAGAGAACTTCAGCGACAGATGAAAAGTATGTTATTTCATAGGATTGCATTGAGCACTGATAAAAAAGAAGTTTTAAAGCTTGCTAAAGAAGGACAGATAATTGAAAAACCTGAAGATATATTAAAAGAGCCATATGTTTTTGAATTTACAGGTTTGCCAGAACTTCCAGTGTATAAAGAGGGCGATATAGAAGAGGCATTAACTAATAACTTAAGTCAATTCTTCCTAGAACTTGGTAAAGGGTTCACCTATGTGGGTAGGCAACAGAAAATGGTTATAGGGGGTAGAACATATAAAGTTGATTTGGTCTTTTATCATAGGATTCTTAAATGTTTTGTGCTGATAGATTTGAAAAAAGTCCAGCGGTGATATGTCAAGTATGAATTAACACATTTTTGAATACATTTGTA
>CAMVKW010000043.1:0-22479 GCA_947168155.1 uncultured Lachnospiraceae bacterium
TTCCGGTTCTGATATCCCTCATAATATTTTCATCTGAATGGTGCTCCGCAAAGAAGAGTACAGCACCATGCGGATAGTACATTGGATAGATTTCCATTATCGTTTCCCGGGTGATTTTTTTTACATCATCAAAATCTTTTTCTTCCGCTATCTTTATATTCATAACACTTTCCTTTTCCCAGTTAACTTCAGATTTCCCTTACTACTGAATTTTCAATTCATGTACAACTATATTTGTTATAATTCTTCCATAATGAATGGAAGCATATATATCGGCTTTAGATTCAGATTATTGTCCTTTCCGACATCCTTTTGAGATAGAAGTATTGCCCGCGAAACATATTGTGAATATTTCTTACAGAATACATCTATAGACTCATGTTTTTTTGTAGCCGATGATTTCACTTCCAAAGGAAGGAGCTTAGCCTTGTCCTGAAGCAGGAAATCAACTTCATAATAATGTGTGCTGTTTTCTTTTTCCCATGTGTGAAAATATGCAGACCTGCCTGTAGCGGTAATCATTTGTGCTACAGCATTTTCATAAAGATACCCCAGATCAGCTGACAGCTTATCCCCCAGTAACTTACTATATATGCTTTCATCAGTCTTCGGCGATGCTTTAAAGATCATTGTTGTGAATAACCCAATATCTGACAGATATAGCTTAAAAGTATCATCATCCTTCGTCTGAGCCAATGTTATGCTGGGATTATAAGTGTTGTAGCATGCAATAACCGTCTTTGAATCAAGCAGATCAGCCATTCTTTCTACATCCTTTTTTGTCTTCCGCTTTCCAGTCGCTCTTGAAATCATGTATCTCTTCTTGTTTGTGGCCAGCTGACTAGGAATTGACTCATACATCTTGCCAATAAGCCCGGAACTGTCTATCTTTTTAAAATCATCAATATAAAGATCTATTATCTCTCTCTTTACCCTGTCTATTTCAGAAAAGTTCTTTCCCTCTACAAAAGCTTCTACAGCCTGAGGCATTCCACCCACAGCCATATATATTCTAAAATCCCTCATAAGTTTTCTGTTTGTTCCATTACCAACTTCTGAACCCATCTCATAAAGTTCACGAAGCATTGGGTATGTATCATTTTCGATTGCCCACATAAATTCTTCATAATCCATGGGATATACAGGAATCTTATGTTCTTCTGAAGGAATAACAATATCTTTAACATTTTTCTTTATACTGATTAGTGACCCTGTTTCAATATAGTCATATGTTCCATCAGCAACTAGGTATTTAATTGCCTGTCTTACCAGCGGTTGACGCTGAATCTCATCAAAAATGATCACAGACTCCCTTGGATATAGCGTAACCCCCGTCACTGTCTGTAATCTTAAGAAAAACATTTTATGATTAGCTACATCTTTGAATACATCCAGAAGTTCCTGCGTAATGTTAGCAAAGTCAACCTTTATGTAGGATTTGTAGTTTGCCTTGGCAAATTCTTCCGCCACTGTGGATTTCCCCACTCGCCTTGCGCCCTCGAGTAACGCAGCATATTTTGGCGCGTAGTTGTTTTTCCAATCCGTAAGTTCTTCAAATACTTTTCTTTTAAACATATAATGACCTCTTTATATCTATTATAGAATTTCTCATCTGTTCACCATAATTCTATTATAAAAACGTCATTTATTCAACATAATTTTTGACAGAAAATGTCATTTATTCACTATGATTTCCGCAAAAAAATGTCATTTATTCACCATTTCTCAAAGCTGAATGTACCAGTCAAGAAAAGTAGACACGAAAAATATTTTTTTATCATTTATTTTTTCAAAAGTAGACACACACCACATTTTTTATGAGTATATTTTTTCAAAAGTAGACACACAGAGCATTTTTTATTCATTTTCATTTTCAAAAGTAGACACTCCCTCCAGAGCCTTCTGTTTACGCCGTTTCTGAACAAACTTAGGTTCTTCACTCAACACTCTGTTCTCGAATGTATTTTTTCTCTCCAACTCCCCTTTAAAAAATCTTTTTCGATAATTAACCGGAGTATCATATCCCAGTGCATAACAGGGCCGTTGATTATTATAATAGCTAACATATCTATCTAATACTTCTTTGAATTCATCTCTATTTCTACATTCATTTATCTTAAAGTCTATATATATTTCTTCCTTCATCCAGCCATTCAATGATTCATTTACCGGATTATCTGTAGGTTTTCCGGCTCTGGACATAGATCTTACTATATTTGAATCCTTTATAAGCTCGTTATAAGCCATAGAGGCATAGACACTCCCCTGATCTGTATGAAGTACTGTAGGTTCCTTCTGCCCCTTCAGAAGTTCAACTACATCAACCAGTCCATCTATATATTGATCTCTGGATCCTCTTCGGTCTGCAACCTTATATGTCAGGATTTCTTTTGTGAACACATCAAAGTAAAATGTAACTTCAAAGTAATAATACCAGAACTTAAACGCCGTCATATCCGACACAATAACCTGCCTCGGCCTGTCTACTGTATCCCATGTAGTAAATATCAGGTTAGGATATTTATCCTTTATCTTACGTGGTCGGCTACGTTCCTTATGTTTTGTTTCTGCTTTGATTCCCAGATATCTGAAACATTTATAAATGTAATTATCACTACACTCATATCCATAATTAATCCGTATAAATGCTGCTGTCCACCTGTAACCATGGGTTGTATGTTCAGTATGTATTTTCTCAACAAGAGAAATCATTTCCTCACGTTTTATATCACGCTTTGACTTATCTCTTTTCTTCCACTTATAGTAACCGGAACGACTCACTCCCATTAATTCACATAGGAGAGTTACATCATAATCTCTGGAAAGCATCTCTATTATTGAGTATTCTTCGGTCTTAAGTGAATATATTCCTGTTCCCCAGCCTCGTTCGTCTTCACAGTATAGTTTTTTTTAAGTCTTTCGTTCTCTATACGAAGCTTCAGTATTTCTCTTCTGTAGTTCTCCTCAGTACGATCAAGACCATCTGGGAGTATTTCCTTTATCTCTGCATCAGCTCTTGCCAGTGCTTCTAACCCACCTTGTTCATACTGTTTTAGCCAGTTTCTAAATGCCGAATCTGAAATATCCTGTTTCCTGCAAAAATCAGACAGTTTAACACTTGTATCACTAAGATACATTCTAATCAACAACTCTTTTTCCAATGGATTCTTATGCTTTGCCATAATAAAAGTAGACTCCTTCCTGGCAGATCAACTATCTTCATCATACAGATAAATACAGTTTTTTTCTACCCTTCCGTGTCTACTTTTACTTTAGCATCAGAATAGATAAAAAGCGCCCATAAGTACTTCTACTCATAGACGCCGTATCGCTGTATATAAATTATTAAGTTATCATCCAATTTAATTTGCTACAATTACAGACGCCGTTCTCAGGACTTTGCCCTTGTAAACATATCCGGTCTGCATTACCTGTTTTACGGTATTCTCTGGAAGGTCTACGTCAGTTACATGTGCAACCGCATTCTGCAAATTGAAATCGAATGGTTCACCTTCGCCAGAAATTATTTTAATTCCATTTTCCTCAAGAATCTTCACTGCATTTTCATAGGACTGAAGAATCCCCTTTGTATAAGGATTATCAGGATCCTGTGCGAACTTAGATGCATATTCCAGGTTATCAATGATTGGAAGAATCTTTTCAATGAAGCCTGAAACATCTCCCTCATCATCACCACTACCTGCAGCCCCACCTGCAGCCCCGATAGGCATTTCTATATATTTATCAGTTGCCATATCCTGTATCAGCAGTGAAATTTCTCTCTTATCATTAATATTCAGCCCAACAAAAACAGGCTTTCTATAATATGAATCCAGGCTTTCTCTGGAAACCTTTGCAGTTCCGAGATTGATATAAGAAGTTTTTCTCTTCTCGTAAACTGTGAATTCTTCAAAATCTCTTCCAGATTCAGGAAGCTTTTTAACTTCTGTTCCTGCATTCTGTGTAAGTGAAGCTTCTGGATTCATTACAGTATAAAGCTCACCATTTATTGAAACGCACATTTCATAAGGCGAAAATGTGTCCTTAACTCCAAGTCCTGCAACCGCTTCCTGGCCCTCTATCTTTCCGCAAAGAAGCCCCAGTCCATCAACTATCCCTTCAGCGCCTACCATCTTGAATTCAATATTCTGATTAACAAACGCAGATGTCTTTATATAAGACTTCAGACCCTGCTCAAGCGAAATACTGGAATTCATTCCACCTGCACTAAATATAATCTCCGCCTCAGTAGCCTCAAACAGCTTACTGCTATAATTGTAGATAAAAGGCGCTCTTGCAAAGGATGAACCAGCCCATGGTCCAGCCATGTAAGTTGCAATTTTTTCAACGCCTTCATCACTGAAATCGTACTCTGAAATTCCAACTCTGTTTTCATTAACAACAGCCGCAAGAAGTCTTCCATCGAAATCATACTCAGCATAAAGAGCAAGCGCCAGTGCCAGAGTTTCATTCACTGTTCTTACGATAACGATATTACTCTGCTTTCCGACCTCATATACTCTCTTAATATCATTCACACCGAATTCATCTGGCACACAAACAACCATTCCGAATTCAGTAATTCCTGCCTTTTCACCAAGGTACTGAGTTATAGCTTTGAACACACCTGCAAGCGCAAATTCCTGCTCTAAGATGTCATCTCTTCTTAAATCCGCTGGCAGGTTAAATGAAGCTGTACTTACAGAACCTCCATCGCTCCAGCATAAATGTACCTTCTTGTCCCAAAAATGTACTCCAACAATTTTCATTCTTATCTCTTTTCTATAATTCGTTTTGTGTATAGTTGTATTCAAGTCTATGAAGCTCACCAGTATCTTCCAGTCCAGGATAATCCAATTGTCTAAGAGCCTCATAAAGGATTATTGCAACGCTGCTTGAAAGGTTCAGTGACCTCTCCTCAGGAAGCATTGGAATTCTAATGCAATCATCAGGATGATCAGCTAGAATCTCCTCAGGAATGCCAGCGCTCTCGCGACCAAACATAATGTAATCACCATCACGAAATTCTACATCTGAATATCTATGCTTACCCTTTGTAGTAGCATAATAAATTCTAGGCTTTCTCAGCTCACCCTGTTCAAGCTTCGTCTGTTTTTCTGAATTAGCCTTCACATATTCATAGAACTCATCTACATTATCATGCTCCTGGACATTCAGCTTATGCCAATAATCCAGTCCTGCTCTTTTGAGCATTTTATCATTCAACATAAATCCAAAAGGTCTGATAAGATGCAGCTTCGTGCCTGTTATTACACAGGTTCTGCCGATATTACCGGTATTAAAAGGTATCTCCGGTTCATGAAGAACAATATTTAACATACACATCCCCCTTATATATTTTTATTGCACACTTTCTCCTTCACTTACAACCTCAAGTGTTGAATCCTTCAGATGCACATAACTGTAAACATCATCTGGATTATCCTTGTAGCTTTCAAATGTACCGGTCACTATTACTTCCGATCCATCAGATGGATACTCATCAGGATAAACATGACTTCCGTCTCCCCAGACGAATTCCAGTCCCTGCTGACAGCAGGCCGTTGCATCTTTGATGATTACAAAGAAATATGTCTGCTTTGTACCTTCGTCGTAGCTGGCATAATAGCTACCTTCCATTCGAACAACCTTGCCTTCAAATTCAGGAGTATTAGCCATCATTTGATATACAGTTGAATATACCATGTCACTGTTCATGGTTGTAAGATCAATATCAATTCCGTCATGCGATGAACTTAATATGTCCGACATATCCGCATCAACAGTTGGCGCCTGTGCAGTAGCCTGAGTTGTTGCCTGAGTAGTCGCTTCTGTAGTAGCTTCAGTAGTAGCATCTGCCGGAGCCTGCTCATTCTGTATTTGCTGATTGATGGTATCCTCAACACTATTCGTGGATTCCATTTTGCTCTGACCCTTTGTATCTCCACAAGCAGTCAGGCTAAATGCCAGAGCAGCCACCAAACTCAGCGTTAAAATATTTCTAACTCTATTTTTCATCTTTATTTCTTTCACTTTTTCACTTCTATCATTGTATACTTTTTAATCTACTTTTACAACAAATCTTCCTACTATCCACATAATGATAAAGCACACAAGATCCATTGCAACAATGGTAGCTCCAACTGGTGTAGATGCAAGTATAGAAACTATCATTCCCACAAGAGAACATATTACTGAGAATATAACTGACAGGATCACAACCCCCTTAAATGTACCAGAAACACGCATAGCAGCAAGAGCTGGGAATACTATGAGGGCTGAGATAAGAAGACTACCCACAAGGTTCATTCCCAAAACAATAATGATTGCTATGATAACTGCAATAAGGAAATTGTATCTTCCGGCTGGCACACCAGTTGCATCGCAGAATGTTTCATCAAATGTAACCGCGAAGATTTTATTATAAAAGATAATATAAAGGGCGATTACTATCACTGATAAAACTATACAGATAATAACTTCTTTTATATCCAGAGTCAGGATTGATGTAGAACCAAAAAGTGTACTACAAACATCTCCTGAAACATTTGCTGATCCTGAAAATACATTCATGATCATATATCCGAAAGCAAGAGATGTAACTGATAGCATTGCAATCGCCGCATCTCCTTTGAGCATTGAATTACGACCACTCTTTAATAGAAGAACTGCTACGATGATGGTCACCGGCATAACTAAAATAGTATTGCTAACAAGATGTAAAACCGCCGCAACTGACATGGCACCAAATGCCACGTGGGAAAGTCCGTCACCGATAAATGAATATCTCTTAAGCACGAGAGTCACACCCAGGAGTGATGCGCAGAGTGCAATAAGCACGCCAACAATAAGAGCATAGATAACAAAATTGAATTGAAGATAATATAATAACTGATCCATATCTACGCCTCCTGTTCTTCTTCGTCAACTTCAACGGAAGAGAAGAATTTATACGCTTCACTCTGAAGATAATCAGATGTCTTTCCAAAGAAAAGCTGTTTATGTCCCAAATGCAAAATATGACTGGAGTATTTAACCGCAGTACTGATATCATGCGAGATCATGATGATGGTAACTCCGTCTTCATTAAGGGACTTAACCACACGGTAAAGCTCTTCTGTAACCTTTGGATCAAGACCAGCTACCGGCTCGTCCAGCAGAATTATCTTGCTGGTTGCTGTAAGAGCTCTTGCCAGAAGCACGCGCTGCTTCTGTCCTCCAGAAAGATTTCTGAATGTCTTCTTACGCAGGTCCCATGCATCAAGTCTTTTAAGGCTCTCGATTGCATTTTTCTTTTCTTCTTTATTATAGAATGGTCTGAGGCCAGTCTTGGCAAGATTACCAGATAGAACTATCTCCCAGACGCTGGCAGGAAAGTCCTTCTGAATGACAGTCTGCTGAGGCAGGTAACCTATGTTACCCGCCTTCAGCTCATCATTATAAATAATCTCACCTTTTATTGTAGGAATAAGACGGAGCAGAGTCTTCATAAGTGTACTCTTGCCCGCGCCGTTCTCTCCAACGATGCAAAGGTAATCTCCCTTCTCAACGGTGAAGTTGATATGCTTCGTAAGCGCTATTCCGTCATATCCTGTTGTAATATCCTTGACCTCAATATAATTCATGATTGCTCCTCTTGGCTTATTCTCCTAAAGCCTTCTTTAATACCTCGAGATTTTCTCCCATTATTTTATAGTAGCTTTCTCCCGCCTCAACATCTGATGATGTGATTGACTGAAGAGAATTCATAACCAGGATCTCCTGATCTTTTGTTTTTGTATTATCCTTTACTGTAGATGCAATCTTCTGATCACTGTTTTCAATAGTAAGGATTGCTGGGAGACCAAGGTCATCCACCTTACCAGCAAGGAAAATGATTGTCTCAAAACTTGCCTCTGTTTCAGCTGAGCAGCCAACAAAAGCCGCATAATAATTTAGACCATAATCATCAACCATGTATCTGAATGGGAATCTGTCTCCGAAAAGGATTGTATCTACCTTTCCATTATCTACTGCTGTCTGATAATCAGCATCAAGGGCTGCAAGCTTTTCATTGTAAGCAGAAACATTTGCCTTGAATGCATCTGCGTGATCTGCATCAATCTCTGAGAGCTTATCTGCTATTGTCTGAGTAAGAATCTGAGAATCCTTAAGTGAAAGCCAAACATGCTCGTCATATTCTATTTCACCTTCCTCATGATGATGACCCTCACCTTCCTCATGGTCCTCATCTTCATCGTGGTGTTCCTCGTCTTCATCTCCCTCGGAATCTGCATCGCCATCATGATTGTCAACGTCCTCTTCCTCTTCTTCTTCGCCTTCCATGCCTTCGACAACTTCTTCTTCCTTAACCTGGTCGCCGAGAACGTCCATAAGATTGATCACTACCATATCCTTATTAACTGCTTCCTTAAGTACATCATCAACCCAGGAATCAGATTCACCGCCAACATAGATGAACATGTCGCAGGAAGAAACCTTTGCAATATCAGCCGCTGATGGCTGGTAGCTGTGAAGGTCAACACCGTTATCGAGAAGCATTGTCACATCAACGCTATCTGCAGCACTTGTATCAGTACTGTTCGCACCCTGACCAACAATCTCTCTGACCCAGTCATACTCTGGGAAAATGGTTGTTACTACAGTAATCTTTCCATCTTTAGAGCCGGTTCCTGAATTACCGCCACATGCAGTCATACTCATAGCCATAGCAGCCACAAGCACCATAGTTACTATTCTTCTTAAATTTTTTTGTTTTATCATTTTCATTTTCTATCTACCTCTTCTATCTTTTTTTACTATAAATAAAGATATGAGATTCAATAATTAAGCCTTACTCTTTTTACAATCAAGCTTTTTAAAAGTATCTCTACTATATATGATGACTTTTGTTTTCTAGTCTCCGCCACAAAGCTACTTATAACAAAGACAATTACTGCAGCCATACCACAGATTCTGATATTATTCACACACTCTTCCATTGTGGCACAGATAGGACAATCTTCACCCGAGCAGTCGTGATGTCCCATTTCCATAGAGATAAAAAGAGCAGAGAAAAATATAGCCACCAATATTATTAATGCCAAAATCAGACCAAATATCTTTCGCACGTTTTCATTCTCCTAAATCATTTCTTGCCACAGTCTTCGCATAGTCCATAAAAAACTGTTCTTCTTGGATCAATTACAAAGCTATGATTATTATGTATATGCTCTAGTAGGTGCTCTATCTCTTCACAATGAAGATGAATCAGCTTTCCACATTTCTCGCATTTGCAGTGATAACATGTGACCTGTCCATCCATATGATGCTCCGCATCAATGTACTCATAGCAGGCAGAAGTTGTTCCGTCCACATTGTATTTATTAACAAGGCCTTCCTCTACCATCTTGTCCAGCTGACGATAAACAGTAGTAACACCGATAGACTTTCCCTGTTCCTCAAAATGCTTACAAATATCTGCAGCAGTTACATGCTCCCCCGCCTTGCTCATCAGATAAGCCGTCAGGTCCGCACGCTGCCTTGTTTTATATTGTGATTTCATCGTCATTTTCATCACCTCTAAATCATTTCATCTTATATTTTCTCAAAACAAAAAAAATGAAAATCATTTTCAATTTCAATTTGAAAACGATTTTCATTTTATACTTCCACTCTCTATTTGTCAACCAATTTGAAAATGATTTTCGAATAAGTCAATGAGACCGGGTTCCACTGACTTATTTTATACTTGGGAGATTGTTTCGATCATGCGGAGGGCGCGGACGTTTTTCTTTACGTCGTGGACGCGGACGAATTTATAGCCGGCCTCTGCAGCGAGGATTGAAGTTACGATGGTGCCTTCCTCGCGTTCTTCAGCTGGAAGGTCAAGGGCATTTCCGATTACGGACTTTCTTGAGGCGCCGAGGAACATCGGATACTCAAAGAAATCCCCAATCTCTTTCATCCATTTAAGTACCTTCAGGTTTTCTTTCTGAGTCTTTGCAAATCCAATTCCTGGATCCAGGATTAGCTTGTCTTCAGCTATGCCATGGGCTTTTGCAATTGAAATGCTATCCTCAAGTCCACTGAAAACTCTCATTATTATATTATCTTCCTGTGCCTGTTCCTTAGCTCTTTCAAAACTAACGCCTGTTGATTCAGCGTAGCTTCTGATCAGCTCTTCATCTCTATCTTCTGCACTTCTTCCCAAACTATCGTTATGCATGATAACTACAGGAACATCGAACCTGGCCACAACCTCTGCCATCCTGGAGATTCTGCCCTCAGTATTTGTTTTATCATTAAATACCTCATGTCTCAGTCCCCAGATGTCATTTGCCAGGTCAGCACCTGCTTCAAGGCAGGCCGCCATAACTTCAGGTTTATATGTATCCACAGATACAGGCACATCAAATCTTTCTTTTACCATCTCAACGACTGCGGTAACTCTGGCAATCTCTTCCTGAATTGAAACTGGAATAAAGTAAGGACGGGTGCTCTCCCCACCGATATCTATGATATCCGCTCCTTCTTCTATCATCTGCTGAGCATGTCTCAGCGCTTTATCCGGGTCACTGTATTTTCCACCATCCGAAAAGGAATCCGGAGTAACATTCAGGATTCCCATAACGTAGACATGATTATTTGTCATATCAAATTCTTTATTTCCTATTTTCATATCGAGACGCATCCTCCCGCAAAAGCTAAACTTCGTTTAGGATAGCATTTTACAAATGAAGCAAAATCGCCACCACAATACCAAGGATTCCACCCATAACTACCTGGAACGGAGTGTGACCAACGAATTCCTTAAGCTTCTCCTCGTTAGAAAGTTCCGTTCCGCTAAGCTTTTCAATAAGCTCTGTCATTTCATTTATATACTTAGCCTGTTTACCAGTTTCAAGTCTAACGCCCATTGCGTCGTGCATTACAACGATAGCTATAATAGTAGCAACTGCGAAGAGCGCACTGTTAAAGCCGCATTCCAATCCAACAGAAAGAGCCACCGCAGAAACAGTTGCCGAATGTCCGCTTGGCATTCCTCCGTCACCGAAGAGTCTCTCCAAATTTAGCTTCCTATTAACTATAAGAAAAATGATGGTTTTCAGAATCTGCGCAGTTGCCCATCCCACAAGACCTGAAATAAGTATTTTATTCGATATTAGCTGATTTACGATATACAATTACAATTCCTTTCCAAATCATTCTTCTTATCCAGTCAAGCGTCCAACAAGCAGCGTAAATAATGATTATAATTAAAAATATTTTGAGAAAATAATGTCCCTTTGCATAGAACTCCAGATTATCCATATCCACCAGTTCATTCCAGATAAGACTACGAATAAGTGGATGCTCGTGAATCATATAGATTCCAAGATTTCCCGCACTGATATAATTGATCACTGTTCCCAGCTTATTAAATTTACTGAGGTCCAGCTTTTCAAAGAACCTGAACAGCGTTATGCACTGAAGTACGACCAGTGGGTTATCATTGTATCCAATTGTTTTCACAATGTTATTATCGGGATAATTATATACAAGTATAACATCTATAATGCCTAATGCCAAAAACAATCCTAAATAAAGTATCGGATTATTGAGTCTTAGATTCTTATTTTTACTATCATTTAAGAAATGGTACTTTCTCATAAATGCACCAAGCAGGTACATGTAAATGAAATCGTAAAGACTCTTACCCTTCTGTGTGGAGATTATCTTGCTTATTCCCACCACCTGTTTAAATGGCTCCAGCTGACTAAACGGCTGCCAGATAGAAAATACAAAGAAGCATATTCCTATTAATATAAGGAACTCTTTCTTACTAAGTCCTTTCACCATCCTGTTAAGATAAGGCGACAGAACAAGTATCAGAACATAAAGGGTCATGAAGTACCATGTCCTCGAAAGGACTGGGAAGAATCCTCTTATATAATCAATGTTCGTCAGTGAGCCCGGTCTCGCGGCACCGTACAAAACAGGGATCGAAATAGAATAAAACAGCATTGGCAGATAGCATTTGAGAAATCTCTTGCCGTTGAAGTCTTTAGTTGAACCCGACATGAAGTATCCAGTTATTACTATAAATAGATAAACCGGGCAACGGCACAAAAGCCAGATGAACCAAAATGCCAGCTCCGTTCTACCTTCTATCCAAATAGCATTTGACGCATAGTCCCCATAATCAGATACATGCAGAAAGATTATCTGCATCATTAGTATTATGCGAAGAAGCTCTATGCTGGAATTTCTTCCTTTAGATGTCTTCGTTGTTTTTAAACTGTTCTTCTCATCCATCAAGAGTAAACCTCTATCCATAGTTTTCAATCTAAAGAAGTACTAATAAAAATAGATTGTTTTTCTCATAACCGTAGGTATTATAGCAAATCCAAATGATTTTGGAAATTTTTTTAAAAAAGTTATTGACAATTGCACAAGGGTATAATATTATACGTCATATAGTATTAAAAACAAAACAATATTATTTATCAAAAAATACTGTCAGCAAAATAATATAGTGAAAGGAGACGCATATGACGTATCAATTAGTTGCACCGCTGCTGGATGCATGTGTACTAGGTATCGTAGCTCAGGAAGATTCCTACGGATACACATTGACACAGAAGGTCAGACAGCTGGTAGATATTTCTGAATCGACACTCTACCCGGTGCTTAGACGATTAACAAAAGATAATTGTTTAACAACTTATGACAAACCATTCCAAGGAAGAAACAGAAGATATTATGCAATTACAGAAGAAGGCAAAAACAAGCTAAGCTTCTACCAGGTTGAATGGATTAAATACAAAGATGACGTTGATAAGTTACTAGATACTACTAATAAAGAAAAGGAGGTACAGGATAGTGAATAAAAATGCATTCCTCAGTGAATTATCTAGAAAGCTAAGAAGACTTCCTAGAGAAGATTATGATGATGCTATAAACTACTATAATGAGTACTTCCTTGACGCCGGAATAGATGATTCAGAAGATGTAACTCCTCTTGTAGGTACAGTTGATGAAGTTGCTAAGACTATTCTTGATGACTGCACAGAGAAGCAGTTTGAAAAAGTTAAAACAGAGGGCGGAGTTAAGAATAGCACAAAGGCAGTTTGGCTTGTAATACTTGGAATATTCGCAGCACCTGTCGCTCTTCCACTTGCTATCGTGGCTGTGGCACTGATCTTCACAATATTAGTAACAATCTTTGCAGTAGTATTTTCACTTGTGATTGCATCTGCCGCAGTAGCATTTGCAGGATTAGTTGCAATCCCAGCCATCTTTTGGGCTACTACCCCAGCTCAGGGTATGGTAATCGCAGGGTTCTCTCTCATGGGAATTGCAATTGGTATTCTGCTTTGCATCGCATTCTATAAGCTCGGCGAAGTAATAGTGAAGGGTATTATAAAGCTGGTAAGAAATATCAGCAAAAGTCCAAAGTCTTCTAATAAGAAGGAAGCACCATATCAGCAGGGAGGTGAAGTATAATGAAAAAAGGACTAGCAATAACATTAATAGGATGCGTAGTTTTATTTATACTTGGCCTGATACTTTTCTTTGTCGGTCTTAATGCAGGCGGATCAATTGGATTTAATGTTGATTATAAGAACCATGAAGTCTCAACAGCAAAGGATTACAAGCTGAATACAGGCGAACAGGAAGTTAGTGCTTTTTCAAATATCGACATCAACGCAAGCGCAGCAGACATTACCATTGTTGAAGGTGATAGCTATAAAGTTAAATACGCTCTTTACGAAAAAAGCGAGCCAACAATTGGTGTTGAAAATGATACACTTAAAATCGTAACCAAAAACGAAAAAATACCTGTTTTCACATTCTTTGGAACTAACACTGAAAATTCACCTAAAATCGAAATAACAGTTCCTGCAGGAACAAAGTTTTCAGATGTATCTATCGTTACAAATTCTGGTGATATTAAACTTGATGGTTATACTATCGATACACTGAACCTCACATCAAATGCAGGTGATTTTGATTTCAAAAACCTCACAACTACTTCAATCAAAATGAATGTAGATGCAGGCGATATAGATCTCAAAGATATCACAACAGAAGATTTCCAGCTCGAATCAAATGCCGGCGACATTAAAGCAACAGGACTTACAGTCGATACAGCAAAGATAGATATGGATGCGGGCGATGTTAATATTCTTGATTCTGAGATCAAAAATGTCAAAGCCGAGCTTTCAGCTGGCGATATGAAACTAAAGAATATCAAGGGGGACAACTTTGATATAGATGCAGACTATGGTGACATCGACCTCGAAATTGCCGGAGAAGAGGCAGATTATAATATAGATATCGATGTTTCAGCAGGTGATGTTGAGATAAATGATAAGGATGTAAAGAGCCACTACTCTTCAAATTCTAATACAGATAAAACTCTTAAAATTAATACTGACGCAGGAGACGTAGAAGTTTCCTTTAGATAAGACACAGGAGGTTAAACTCCTCTTTTATATAAATAGTGGAACCTACGTAGGTGCCAGGTCGTGTAATAGCGGCCTGGTATTTTTTTTACTCTTCCACTAGAAAATGACATTTGTCACATTCACATTATGACACACCTCACTACCACAATCCCCCCATTCTGCTATCATATTATCAGAATAAAGAATTTCGAAAGGAGAAAAAATGGGTAACACAGTTGTAAAGATAAACAACCTTGTAAAGAGGTATAAGGAGCTGATAGCTCTGGATAATTTCAGTCTGGAGATTAAGGAAGGTGAAGTATTCGGTCTTCTGGGGC
Source organism: uncultured Lachnospiraceae bacterium (assembly GCA_947168155.1). Taxonomy (GTDB): domain Bacteria; phylum Bacillota; class Clostridia; order Lachnospirales; family Lachnospiraceae; genus Eubacterium_Q. Next base: position 14,750 of record CAMVKW010000043.1, read on the forward strand.
CTAATGGTTCAGGTAAGACTACCACCATCAACTGTCTCCTATCCCTCCTAGAATATGATAAAGGTGAGGTTGAACTCTTCGGAGAAAAAATGACTCCTAAGAGACGCGACCTAAAGAAGAGAATCGGAATAGTTTGCCAGAACGTAGCAGTTTTCGATGAGCTTACTGTTTACGAAAACATAGATTACTTCTGTGGACTTTATATAAAGGATAAGAAAACCAGAAAGCAGTATGTTGAGGAGGCCATTGAATTTGTTGACCTAAATGACTTCCGAAAGTTCTATCCTAAAAAGCTTTCTGGCGGTCTTCTAAGACGACTTAACATCGCCTGCGGTATTGCTCATAAGCCTGACCTCATAATACTTGATGAGCCAACAGTTGCGGTCGACCCACAATCCAGAAATAAGATTCTCGAAGGTGTTGTGGAGCTGAACAAAGCTGGCGCAACAATCATCTACACCTCACACTACATGGAAGAGATCGAGCAGATTTGTTCACGAATCCTCATCATGGATAAAGGAAAAGAAGTTGCATCAGGCACAAGTGAGGAGCTTAAAGGCAGGATCAAGAATACAGAAAATGTAATCGTAGATATCAAAAAGCTTTCTGATGACCACATCGAAGCTATCAAGAAAATCAATCATGTATATGACGTTAAGTACATGAGCGACAAGCTTACAATCAAATGCAGCGGCGGAAAGCATAATATCACACATGTTATCGAATACTTATCAGAAAATGAGATCAAGTACGAAAGAATCTATTCAGAGCTGCCAACACTTAATGATGTATTCCTCGAAATTACAGGTAAAGAACTTAGAGATAAGGAGTAAGAAATGTTTGGAAGAGTTATAATCACACAACTTAAGCTTTCGCTCAGATCAAAGATATATGTCTTCTGGACTTTGGCTTTCCCTATTATTTTGGGGACCCTATTCTACTTCGCATTCTCATCTATCTATAAGGATAATAAGAGCGAGCCTATTCCAGTTGTAATTGAAGCTGAGCAAAATGCAATCGATGAATATAAGGTTATGCAGGCATTTTCTTATCTTGATAAAGATAAAATGCGTGGTGACCTGGAAGAATATGCGACAGAAAAAGCCACAGCTGAGGCTATGGGTGAAGACTTCGAAAAAGAATCACCGATTAGCGAAGAAGCTTTGGATGAGCTGGAATCCGTAGAAAGCTTCGATGATATGAAGGGATATGATCTTAGTTTATTCCCATATGATTATATGACCGAGGATAAGTCTGTAATAGATAACATTTCCGTTGATGACCTTCCTTTTGCTGAGACACTGCAAAACCTTGAATATGAAGACGGCACAAAAATGATTGAAGAAGTGAAGGTTTCAAGCCACGAGGAAGCTGAGAAGCTTCTTGAAGATGGTGATATAGCCGGAATCATTACTATATCCGGAATGAAAGATATCTATCTGGAAGTAAACGGGATGGGTGTTAAACACAGCATCCTTTCAAGTATTATTTCAGAATATAGAGTTCAGGTTGATAAAGCCATAAATACTATAAATGAGAATCCTGACGATTTAGAGAGATCTGACGAAGTTATGGATGAATCCATAGCAAGTATGGACTTTGTGGAAGAAAAAAGCATGGGCGGAGAAAACAGAGACCCATTTGTAACCTACTTCTATAATCTTATAGCGATGCTTGTTATGATGAGTTCAATCGGAACACTTTATTCAGTCGTAAGTAACCAGGCTAATCAATCTACGACAGGTATGCGGCTGGATGGTTCACCAATTAACAAAATGCTTCTCGAACTTGCGCAGCTAGCAGCCATAATGATAATTCAAAGTGTTATAACTGTAATTGCGCTTTCATATTACATATTTGTTTTAGGGGTAAAGTACGGCGGAGACATAGCCCTGGTTTACTTCACCTCTGTAGTATCGAATCTGGTCGGAATATCTCTGGGATATTTAGTTTCACATATTGGTAAGTTTGCCCTTGACAAAAAGGAAGCTCTGCTTATGACTATACTTCTCGGAGGAGGCTTCCTGGCAGGTCTTATGCTGGGAGATATAAAGATCTGGATTGAAAAATCATTTCCACTCTTCAACCGAATCAATCCTTCAGCAGTAATAACAGATGCATTCTATGCATTAAACATGTTTGGACCTGGACCAAGATACTATAGAACTCTGGGGTATATATTTGGACTCAGTTTCGTGATGATAATCATTGGACTATTCCTCTCTAGAAAGAATAGTTACAAGAGCTTATAGGAGGCAATATGCAAGTTTATAAGACCTTTTTCAAAGTACTTAGAAAATATAAAATGAGCCTGATCATGTACAGCTCCATCATGATATTCATGATCTGGATATTTGCTTCCGAAAGCAGCTCCGGATCAAATGATATAGTCCAGAAGAAGTACTCACTTCTCGTTGCTGATGAGGATAATTCTGAAATATCCAAAGAGTTTGTGAGCTACCTTGGAAAGAAGCACACCCTTGACGATGGCGAATATACCGATGATCAAATAAAAGATATGCTCTTTTACGAAAATATAAGCGAATACATTGTAATCCCAAAGGGCTTTGGCGAGACAATAGATTCTGTTGTTGAATCAAAGAAAAACGGCAAGACAGTAAATGAAGATGATTTTGAAGACTTACTTCAGGCAACCTATGATGATGGTATGCCAAGAGGAATCTTTATCAACATGCAGATAAACCAATATCTTAATGCCGTAACTGACTATATGGCTTCTGGCGAAAACCTAACCGATGCCTCTAAGAGAGCTGACGAAGCGCTGGATATATCTGAATTCACGACATTCCAGGAGGAAGAAACAGATGATAATGCAGTGAAGTACACATCTTTCCTTGTACTTCCATACGGTATTCTATCGATTATCTTTTCCGGAGTAATACCTGTAATCATTGCATTTAACGAAAAGGAAAAGAAAAACAGAACAGCCGTTTCTTCAATAAAACTTACAACCAGAAATATATCTCTTATTCTGGGAGCAGCAACAGTAGCATTTGCAGTAGCTACAATATTCATAATTGTGATCACACTTAAAAATGGCGGAGACTTTGCCTTTACAAATGCATGGTGGCTATCTGTACTTAATACATTTATTTATACTATTACAGCCACTCTCCTACTATCAATGCTTACCAGCTTCCCTATCCTTATTTCAAAGGGTACAACAAATGCAGCATCCTTCCTTACAGTAATAATTGGTCTATCATTTGCATTCCTCGGCGGAACATTTGTAGATCTTGATATTCTTGGTGAAGGCGTTGCCAAAGTAGGAAGATTCATTCCGAACTATTGGTACAGTATTGCATGCAAGAAGATATGGTATGACGGAGCAGGACTTACCGACCTCTTTGGATGCTATGGCCTTCAACTGCTTTTCGGACTAGTTTGTCTGGCTGTTGGACTTGCAGTCACAAGATACTATGGTAACAAGGCAAGTGCTTAGCACTTGCCTTAATCCACTGTAAACATTGTCGGCAAAAAGGAAAACTGATATACTGTTGGCATGAACAGGATAATTGATAAAATAATAATACTTGCCATATCACTTTATGCTATGAACTCCATGTTCGGTGGGAATGCATTTATGATATGTATATATGCGGCAATTATTTTTAGCGCACTTAATTATTATCTGATTTGCGGAGATAAATCGAACTACTCGATGAAACCGGAGTCAGGTGGTGAATGGTGCGCTTTTTTCCTTGAGATAATTGTGGCAGGAATTGCTATTTTCTTTTCACCAGCTGTATCACTACTCCCTCTTGTGAGTTATGACAGTACGAGAAGCAGGAACTACATAGCAGGAGTTCTATCTGTTATAGCCTTCATTAATTCATTTCTTGAATATGGTCCTTACAAAACCTTTTTTATAATACTTATTTTTGTGCTTGCAATAGTTCTAAGTATAAAGTCAGAGAAGCTTAGTATTCTCTCGAAGGATTATAAAAGAGTCAGAGATGACAGCGTCGAAAAGAATAACAAGCTACGCCTTCAGAACATGGAACTGATAAATGCAAGAGATACCGAAATCTATAACGCGCAGCTCTCTGAACGTAACCGAATCGCCAGAGAAATTCATGATAATGTGGGGCACACCTTATCACGTGCCATTCTTCAAATGGGTGCACTACTTGCCATTCACAAGGAAGAACCTGTACACGGACAGCTTGAAGAAGTTAGACAAACTCTTGACAGTGCCATGAATAATATAAGATCCAGTGTACATGACCTTCATGATGATTCCATAGATGTAAAAGCAAATATAGGTCAGATGGCAGAACTTCTGAAGCCTAATCATAACCTAAATATGGATATAGATATTGGAGATGATATGGCTCGGCCAATTAAATATGCCGTTATTGGAATTACTAAAGAGGGCATTTCCAATATTAATAAGCACAGTAAGAATAAGGATGTTACTATTTCTCTGAATGAGCATCCTTCTATGTATCAGCTTGTGATTCATGATTATGATAGTTCAAAGGAGAAACAGGATTCAAAGGGTAATAGTTCCTCTAATTCGAGTCCTGAACACGAAATCGGAATGGGCCTTGAAAACATTCGTAGCAGAGTTGAATCTGTAAACGGAAAACTTACCATATCAACTGATAATGGTTTCAGAATATTTGTAACTATTCCTAAATAAGAAAGCGAGAATAAAATGAAGGTAGTAATAATTGATGATGATAAACTTGTAGCTGCATCTCTTAAAACAATAGTCGAATCCGATCCAGGAATTGAGGTTCTGGCAACAGGATCTTCAGGACAGGAAGCCATAGAATTATATGAAGAATTTAAGCCAGATGTACTCCTAACAGATATACGTATGGAAGGGATGAGTGGGCTGGAAGCTGGGGAGACAATTCTCGAAAAACATAAGGATGCAAAGCTTCTTTATCTCACGACCTTTAATGATGATGAATATATAGTCAAAGCCCTTTCGATTGGTGCAAAGGGATATATTATCAAACAGGATTTTGATTCTATCATCCCATCCCTTAAAGCGGTTAATAGTGGACAGTCAGTTTTCGGAAATGAGATAACCGAAAAACTACCTAACATCCTCACCAACAATATTCCGAATGAAACATTTAAATATACTACTTTTGATCTTACTGATCAGGAGGCCGAAATAGTTAAATGCGTTGCTGAAGGACTCTCTAATAAAGAGATTGCCGATAAACTTTTCTTATCTGAAGGAACAGTCAGAAATTACATAAGTAACATCCTATCAAAACTGGAATTAAGAGATAGAACAAACCTGGCAATATTCTACTATAAAAACCTCGAATAAAAATAAGGACAGTTCAAAACGAACTGTCCTTTCTCATTTTCAATATTATTTCTACAGATTAAGTCCCTTGGCCTCATCACAGCCAAGAACAATATTCATACACTGCATTGCTGCTCCAGAAGCGCCCTTACCAAGATTATCAAAACGACTGGCTACAACAATTCGCTCCTCATTTCCTGTTACGAAAATCTCCATACCATCCCAACCAGCGCAGGCATCAGAATAAAGCACTCCACCTTCCTCAGCCTCTGCTCCAAATGGCATTACCTTTATAAACTTTTCTCCCTCATAATAATCAGCAAGATAATCTCTGATCTCTTCAGGTGTTTTCTTATCACTGAGCATTTCCGTATATAATGGAAGCTGAACGATCATACCGCTGTTATAGTTCGTAGTCATTGGGCAGAAAAGAGGTTCTCTTGTAAGACCTGTTATAATCTTCATCTCTTTTAAATGCTTATGAGCCTGGCCCCACGCATACATACGTGCAGAATCAAACTTAGCATCACGGCCTTCTTCCTCATAGCTATTTATAAGCTTCTTTCCGCCTCCGCTATAACCCGAAACTGCAAAAATAGAAACAGGATAATCAGAAGGAAGAATGCCACCTTTAACAAGTGGATAACCAAGTCCGATAAAGCCACTGGCGTAGCATCCAGGAACGGCAATTCTTTTTCCATTCTTTATTTTTTCTCTATGTTCCTTTGATAATTCAGGAAAACCATAAGCCCAGTCAGGAAGTGTTCTATGAGCAGTAGATGCATCTATGATAACAACATCTTCATTCTCAACCAATGAAGCAGATTCTATTGCTGCAACATCTGGAAGACATAGGAATGTAATATCAGAAGAGTTTATTAATTTCTTTCGTTCTTGCGGATCTTTTCTAAGCTCAGGATCAATAGTAAGGATTTCTATATCATCCCTCTTAGAAAATCTCTCATGAATTCGAAGTCCTGTTGTTCCTTCGCTTCCGTCTATAAACACTTTTGTTTTCATTATTTTTCGCTCCTTAGTTTATTTAGTCATTGACTTTGATTATTATAGATAACTAAGTATAACAAACCGTATTATACAACCTTTCAACCAATCTCGTCTATATTAATACAATTAGTCATTGACTTAAATCCCCCTTTGGAAATTTCTTCCAAAACAAAACTATCCTCTAGCTTTTCCGCCTCAGAAAAAGAATCACTTAAATCTGGATAGAATTCATATTTTAATCTATAACCATCTTCCGTCTTAGCCAATAACAATTTCCTTGGAAAACTAAGCACGCCCCTAAAGCCTTCTTTTTCTGTCGGAATGCTCATTATTTTTTCCGAGTTACCCAGCCAGGCCATTAGTATAATATCTTCAACGTTATTAAAAATAGTTCCAGCATAGAAGTCGCTTCCTTCATCCACTAGAAGCGGTAGCGAATCAGCCTCAGTTTCCACAAATGTTTTTCCATCAAACTCACCAACAAGATACTGTATTAATCTATTATGAGGTTCAACATCCTTAGGAAACTTTCCAAATTCCGTTTCTGGAATATCCATGCTCATCATCAGTACATATTTCTCATTAGATTTAAAAATAACCGGACATTCTATCATTCCCTGAAAAGCACCTGATGGTAATGTATACTGCCCCGTTTTTTCCCAATGTAGCAAATCAAAGGAATGATAAAACTGAACTGCATCTTCCGTTGTAATACAAAGTGAATAGCCACCAATAACCTTATTCTCAAAAACAAAAGGATCCCGTGCAGGTGTATTTTCCTTTCCAGGAATTATTGGATTCTTTTCATACTTCGTAAAATGAATACCATCATTACTCACCGCAACGCACTGCTCTTCTCTCTTTGTCACAGGATGATGGGAGGTATAAAAGGCAAGCAAAGCAGGCCCCTCCTCGGAACCAAAGCCGCTCACATTTCTCTTATCAACAATACAGCTTCCAGAAAAAATGTCACCATTTTCATCCGGAGCTAAAGCTATAGGGAGATGTTCCCAATGAACCAGATTATCAGAAACAGCATGTCCCCAGTGCATTGAATCCCATTCACATGAATATGGATTATATTGATAAAACAAATGATATTTTCCTTTATAAAAAACTAATCCATTAGGATCATTCATCCAGCCCTTTGGTGGAGTAAAATGTAATTTAGGTCTCATCATACACAGGTAAACCTCTCGGCACTACAGGAGTTACATAGTTCCAACTTGTTACGTGGTGCAAAACATTGTATTTTATTTCTATTATATTTGTCAATTTCATAAAATCATAGATTTTGCACCTAGTTTTCAAGAATTATATTGTCATTTTATTGTCACCGAAAAATTTTTTGAGAGTCATACTTCATTGTATTGTCCAAACCCTCTGCCTCCTATCCAAACAGCATATCTGCCGCCTTCTCCAGTTCCCTGCG